>JAYQAI010000001.1:0-7639 GCA_038136715.1 Gammaproteobacteria bacterium
CTCGTGTTCGAGAACCTGCGGAACTATGATGAGAACCTGCAGGGTCTAAAGCTGCCAGAAGATCAGGCCTTTGCCTACGATGATGATGGCAACGTCTACCTGATCGTTACGCTGCGAGGATCTGTGCCTGAAATAACAGAGGAAACGTTCACTCTGTTTAAAGTAGAACTGGATGCCATGGGTTCTCAGCTTTACCCGAGTCCCACGAAGCAAGTGGTTGAGCCGCAGATGTATGGCTATCTGCCTGAGTTCATCCAGATGGGGACTGCCAGCGGTGAAGACTAGGCGCCTCGCCAGATCACTCAAAGCGTCCAATCAAGCAGAATTTCCCGGTTAAACGTGACGCTCGATAATCACGCCGACATCGTTGGCAATTGAAACGGCACCGGGTTTGCTGACCCTAATCTTTAATGACTGAACTGAAAACTCACGCAGCAGCAGGGCTGCCGTGTTTTCAGCAACAGCCTCTATCAGCTGGTAATTACTGGCTTTGATGAAGTCACTGACGCGGCTTGATATCGCGTCGTAATCGAGAGCATCCCGAAAATCATCGCTCGCACCGGCAGCTCTGGTATCACAGTGTAGTTCGAGATCGATAATAAGTTTTTGCCGGATATCCCGTTCATGTTCGTAAACGCCAATGACGGTTTCGACGGTCAGTCCGGCGATGTAAACGATGTCCTTCATACATTCAGCTCCGTCATCGGCCAGCGCGGCCGAACATCAATCGCCAGGCCTTCGGCGCCACCTGCTTTTTGTCTCAGATAGCCGGCATAGGCGATCATGGCACCGTTGTCGGTGCAGAGGTGATGAGGCGGATAGTAGATGCGATATCCCTTTTTCGCAGCCATCTGTTCCAGTCGCGCCCTGAGCTCAAGGTTGGCCGAGACGCCGCCGGCCATCACCAGGGTATTCAAGCCCGTGGCGGAGAGTGCGCGTTCGCACTTGATCCTGATAGTGTCGACGACCGCCTCCTGGAATGCCGCGGCGATATCAGCCCGGTCCTGTGCTTCAGGTCTCTTAAAACTGTTAACGGTATTCATTGTGAAGGTTTTCAGTCCGCTGAAACTGAAGTTCAATCCGGGTTTGTTGGTCATGGGTCGCGGAAAGTCGAAGCGGTTCTTGTCGCCACTCGCGGCGAGCTCGGCGATTGCAGGTCCGCCAGGATAGGGAAGGTCGAGCATTTTCGCGACCTTGTCGAATGCTTCGCCTGCCGCATCGTCCTGTGACTCCCCCAGAAGTTCATACTCATGTGCCCGCTCACAGGCCATGAGTTGCGTATGTCCGCCGGAAACCAACAGGGCGACAAACGGATACTCAGGTGCTTCGTCCGCGAGTCTGGCGGCCAGCATATGGCCTTCCATGTGATGGATGCCCAGTGCCGGTATCTGCCAGGCAAACGCCAGTGACTTTGCCACTGAGGCGCCGACCAGAAGGGCACCAATTAGGCCCGGCCCGGCAGTGTAGGCGATACTATTGATCTGATCGGGAGACAATTCAGCTTTTGTGAGCGCAGTGTGAATCATCGGCAGGGTACGCCGGATATGGTCACGACTGGCAAGCTCCGGAACGACACCTCCATAGTCACGATGCAGATCGACCTGACTGTAGACGTCATTAACCACGATACCTTTTTGATCGTTATAGATGGCGATACCGGTCTCATCGCAGGAGGTTTCAATGCCAAGAACGTTCATGCAGTTCGGAGCTACGTGGGAAGCTCGGTATATTACTGATTTTGCTGAAAAAAATCTTCTATGCGGGGCATGGACCGGGCCTTTGCAATTGCTGTTGAATGCGGCTAGAATTCGCGTCCTCCGAACACCCCATGGAAAAACGACTTAATGCCCTACGTTAAAGTCAAAGAAAACGAGCCGTTTGATGTCGCGCTGCGTCGCTTCAAGCGATCCTGCGAGAAGGCCGGCATCCTGGCTGAAGTCCGCCGTCGTGAATTCTACGAGAAGCCGACGTCCGTAAGGAAGCGCAAGGCCGCCGCAGCGGTAAAGCGTCATGCGAAGAAAGTGCAGCGTGAAGCGCGCCGCATGGAAAGGCTCTACTAAGTACTCATTATTACTCGTCGCGCCGTCCTGGTGCGACTTTATCCGATGTCATCATTTATCTACGAGCAGGTCTCAAACGACGTCAAGACTGCGATGAAAGCGCGTGATAAAGATCGCGTGGCCGCCCTGCGCCTGATTCTTGCCGAATTCAAGCGGGTTGAAGTCGATGAGCGTATCGAGCTTGACGATACCCGTGTCCTGGCCATTCTCGACAAGATGACTAAGCAGCGAAAAGATTCACTGCAGCAATACCAGGATGCGGGCAGGGATGATCTCGCTGACAAAGAGTCGTTCGAACTAGAGTTGATTGCCGTCTACCTGCCGGCCCAGATGGATGCAGACGAACTCGCCGCTCTGGTGAGTGCCGCGATTGCAGATACAGGTGCTTCAAGCATGCAGGACATGGGTAAGGTCATGGGAATTCTCAAGCCCCAGGTCCAGGGTCGTGCTGACATGGGCCAGGTCTCCCAGCTGGTGAAATCGCAACTCGGCTGACCCACCTTAATCTGGTTGCACTGCCGCGAGCGCAGTGACATTCTTTCAGCTCCAATTGAAGTCATTTTCTGGATTCTTACCCGGTGATCCCACCCGAATTTATCGAGGAACTGCTGGCACGCACCGATATTGTTGAGGTTATCGAAGCCAGAGTTCAACTGAAGAAATCTGGCCAGAATTATTCGGGTCTCTGTCCTTTTCACCAGGAAAAATCCCCCTCTTTCTCGGTCAGCCAGGACAAGCAGTTCTACTATTGTTTCGGCTGCCAGGCGTCTGGCTCTGCACTCAAGTTCCTGATGGAATACGACCGCCTCGATTTTATTTCGGCGGTAGAGTACTTGGCCGGCCGACTTGGTATGGAAGTCCCGCGGGACCGCCGTGGCGACGATGGCGGCGCAAGCGCAAAACGAAAATCTCTTTACGACATACTGGAACAGTCTTCCGTGTTTTTCCGTGAACAGCTGCGCAGCCACTCATCGAAAGATCGTGCTGTGCAATACCTGAAAGGAAGAGGGGTAACCGGCGAGATAGCGCGCGATTATGCGATAGGTTATGCCCCACCGGGCTGGGACAACCTGATGAAAAAGCTTGCCGTGAGCAATGCTGACAGGCAGCTTTTAATTGATGCCGGCATGCTGACCGACAACCCGGAAGAATCAAAAACCTATGACCGCTTTCGTGACCGGGTCATGTTCCCGATTCGCGACTTGCGCGGTCGGACTATCGCCTTTGGCGGACGGGTGCTGGATGATGAAGCCAAGCCCAAGTACCTGAATTCGCCCGAGTCACCGGTCTTCCACAAGAGCAAGGAACTCTACGGTCTCTATGAGGCCAGGCGCAGAGTGCGATCGCTGAAGAAAATGGTGGTCGTCGAAGGCTATATGGATGTCGTCGCACTGGCTCAGTACGGCATCGGTTACGCGGTGGCAACCCTGGGTACAGCGACTTCGACTGACCATCTGGAGCGGCTGTTTCGAATCGTGCCCACCGTCGTGTTCTGCTTTGACGGTGATGAGGCGGGTCGGAACGCCGCCTGGAAAGCGTTGCGTGCAGCGATACCCGCGATGACTGATGGCTGTAGCGCCCGCTTCCTGTTCCTGCCGGACGGTGAAGACCCAGACACGTTTGTACGGCAGAACGGCAAGGAAGCCTTCGAGGCTGCTATCGATGAATCGCTTGGTTTCAGTGAGTTTTTCTTCCAGAGCCTCGAAGCCGACCTCGACATGCAGGTGGCTGAAGGCCGGGCAGCATTGAGCAAGGCTGCTGTACCTTTTATTGCTGAGTTGCCGGAAGGTGTGCTGAAACAACTCGTTATTGATGAACTCTCGCATCGAACCGGGCTCGCGACAGAACGCCTGGTGGATGCTGCCGGACTCGATCAGCAGGCGCCTGCGAGGCATGTCGGCACTGAAAGAGTGCAGCAGCAGCGCCGCCTGAAACTATCGAGACTGGGTGAGCACGCACTGACGCTTCTGCTGCGACAGCCGGACATCGCAAACCTGCTCGATGCTGATGATCTGGCAAAGCTGGAAGGCGAGACGGCCTGGCAAATCCTGGTCGAGGTGATTCGCCGGGTACAGCAGTCGGAGGAGGTTTCAACGATCCTGCTGCTGAGTCATTACCAGGATGGACCGTATTTTCAGTTCCTGAAACAGCTCGCTGAAAACGACCCGATGCTGACCCAGGACCAGATCGCGGAGGAGTTTCTCGGCACACTGAGAAAAATGGTCAGTGAGGAAGATACGCAGAAAAAACAAATGGTTATCGACGACCTGGTCGCGAAAAAACCTTCCGACCTGACCGAGGAGGAGCGTCAGTTGTTGCGTTCCTATCGGAGGGGTTCACCGTAAGACTCTGGAGAAACCTCCATTTTCCACCATTATTTTCAGTGATGTTGGTTGCAAATAAGATAAGAAATCTGGAACAGGGCAGGGTCGCTGGATATAATGCTCGGCCCGTTGAAATTTGTGTTCAGGAATCTATATGTCTAGTGGTCTAGCGCAGCAGCAGTCGCGATTGAAAGAACTGATCAGCAAGGGCAGAGAGCAGGGTTACCTCACGTATGGTGAAGTTAACGACCACTTGCCGGACGAGATCACTGATCCTGAACAGATAGAAGACATTATCGGCATGATCAACGACATGGGCATTGCCGTCCATGAACAGGCGCCGGACAATGATGAACTCCTGGCTGAGGGTGATTCCACAGACGAACTCGCTGCCGAAGAAGCTGCCGCTGTTCTGGTTGCTGTCGAAAACGAAGCAGGTCGCACGACAGACCCCGTCCGTATGTACATGCGGGAGATGGGCACCGTTGAACTGCTGACTCGCGAAGGCGAGATTGTCATCGCCAAGCGTATCGAAGAAGGCATTCGCGATGTCCTGAATGCAGCCTCAGGATTCCCCGGCGTCGTACCGTTCACACTGGATGCTTATAAGGCTACCCAAGAAGAAGAAGGCAAGCTGGCGGATCTCCTGATTGGCTTCCTCGATCCTGCCGAATATGTCGCACCGGCGGCCCAGGTTGTACCGGGGCAAAAGAATGACGATGACGACGCCTCGGAAGAAGACAAAGGTGCTGACCCGGAACTGGCGGCTGAACGTTTTGCCACGCTCGAGAAGCAGTACAAGAAATCCGAACGGGCGATTAAGAAATACGGCAGAAGCTCGAAGCAGGGTATCAAGGAGTTGGAAGCACTGGGCGAGGCATTCCAGTTCTTTAAGTTTGTGCCGAAGCATTACGACGCGATCGTTGCCATGGCGCGGGATTCCCACGATCAGATCCGTCGCCAGGAACGCCACATTATGAACACCTGCGTGCGTCGCGCGAAGATGCCACGCAAGACTTTCCTCGAGAAGTTCACGGGGCACGAGGCTGACCTCAAGTGGTTGCCGAAGCAGATCAAAGCCGGCCACGACAAGCTCAAGAAATTCGAAGACGAGATCCTGCGTGCGCAGAAACGCATCAAGCAGGCATCAGAATCCTCTGGCCTTGAAGTCAGTGAAATCAAGGATATCAATCGTCGCATGTCCATCGGTGAAGCCAAGGCTCGCCGCGCGAAGAAGGACATGGTGGAGGCTAACCTTCGACTCGTTATCTCCATCGCAAAGAAATACACCAACCGTGGCCTGCAATTCCTCGACCTTATTCAAGAAGGCAACATCGGCCTGATGAAAGCCGTGGACAAGTTTGAATATCGTCGCGGCTATAAGTTCTCAACCTATGCAACCTGGTGGATTCGGCAGGCAATTACTCGCTCGATTGCTGACCAGGCACGCACCATCCGTATTCCAGTGCACATGATCGAGACGATTAACAAGCTTTCTCGCATCAGTCGCCAGATGCTTCAGGAAATGGGCCGCGAGCCAACACCTGAAGAGCTTGGCGAGCGTATGGAAATGCCGGAAGACAAAGTCCGCCGTGTTCTCAAAATCGCCAAAGAACCGATCTCGATGGAAACCCCCATCGGTGATGACGAAGATTCGCACCTGGGCGATTTCCTTGACTCAGACTCCAATCTGGGAGAAGGCGCTTCTGTGGGGTCACCCGTCGATACCGCCACTGATGAAGGGCTGAAGGATGCCACCAAGGGTGTGCTGTCCGGTCTCACCGCGCGCGAGGCGAAAGTCCTGCGTATGCGGTTCGGCATCGACATGAACACCGACCATACGCTGGAAGAGGTCGGCAAGCAGTTCGATGTTACGCGTGAGAGGATTCGACAGATCGAAGCGAAAGCGTTGCGCAAACTGCGTCATCCCTCCAGGTCAGATCATCTCCGAAGTTTCCTCGATTAAACAGAAACAAAAGCAGAAGCTGAGATAAATAAGCCCGCGGACGCGGGCTTATTTGTGAATATCTACCCATCTTTTGCTAACATTCGCGACCCCGGATGGGCCTATAGCTCAGTTGGTTAGAGCAGGAGACTCATAATCTCTTGGTCCCAGGTTCGAGTCCTGGTGGGCCCACCAACCTTCCTATTCTGCTGCTGCGCAACCTGGCTGCCTACCTAATGTTCAGTCGCAAACCTGATCAGCAGATCCCGCAGAATCTTCGCGCCGCGGTGCAGGTTCTCGATTGATATCCGTTCATTGTTGCCGTGGACACCGCTGCGTTCATCCGGTGGGAAGAAGAAGGGTGCAAAACCATAAGCGACGATGCCCTCATCGCGGAAGAAGTGGCTGTCGGTGAAGCCAGTAGAAACACTCGGTATGACCACTGCGTTCTCGTAGGACAGAGCAACGACTTCTCGGATGGATTCGTAGAGAGGTGTATTCTGCGGGCTGATTGCGGGTGTGAAGCCCATGATGCGGTGGATCTCAACCTGCGGGTCGTTGATGATGGTCTTCAGCTGATCCACGAAGATCTCAGGGTCCTGGTCCGGTAGCAGCCGGCAGTCCAGCTCCAGACTCGCGGTTGGGGGTACGACGTTGATCTTGTTACTGCCCTCCAGTGTTGTCAGTGAGCAGGTATTGCGCAACAGTGCGGCCTGCCATGGCTGGTCGATCTGCAGCGACAGCATGAACGCCTGGTTACCGATAGCGCTGCCGATATCTGCCATCAGCTGCTGCCGTTCACCAGTCTGGTAGGGTGCGATTGCAGCGAAATAGCTGGCGACCGCGGGGACGACGCGTGGCTCAAAGCTGGATTCAGCGATCCGATAACCTGCCCGCAGGATACGTTTGACAGAGCTGGTGACCCGGGGTGCTGAGCCATGGCCGGGTATATCGGTAGCGGTCAGTCGCATCCATAGCGGCACTTTCTGTGTCACTTCAACACTGAAAGCTGGTGTGTCACCCAGCACAGTCCCGCTGCCGCCCTCGTTAATGATGTAGCCGACGTTCTGGAATAATTCGGGCCTTTGTTGCAACAGCCAGCCTGCCCCGAAAAAGCCGCCGGCTTCCTCGTCAGCTGTTGCCATGTAGATAACATCTCGATTCAGCTTCCTGCCGCTGCGGTGCAGGGCCAGAAAAGCATGTAGCTGAGCGATACCCAGCCCCTTGGTGTCAACGGCGCCACGACCATAGACATAGCCATCCCGAATCGCACCAGAATAAGGGTCGACATCCCAGAACTTGGCATCGGC
>JAYQAI010000001.1:7739-80921 GCA_038136715.1 Gammaproteobacteria bacterium
GCTATCAGGAGGGCGGTACGATCATCTCATGAGCGGTGAATGCGCCGCAAATCGTGTGGACAGGTCGCGATGATTCTTCTATATTTCGGGCGCCTCGGCTTTGATCAGTAAGACAGAGACCGGGCGATAACAACAATCAGATCATCCCGTATTGAAGCTTTGCCTTCGACACCGGACTTGATCCCGCAAGAGGACAGGTACCAATGTGTAATGACATTCTTATGTCACTGTGTCGCCGCAACCTGCGACTGCCCCGGACTGATGCGTTGAATCTGCTGCACCCGCAGGCGGTCCCGGTATGAATAACGTCCACACGTTTCGAAAGAAGAAGGCTGAGGCTGCTCGTCTGTCGATGGTGACCTGCTACGATGCCTGGTCTGCCAAGATCCTGAACGAAACTGATATTGATTGCCTGCTGGTCGGAGATTCGCTGTCGGTCGTCATGCATGGCTTTGACTCTACGGTGCACGCTACCGTCGAGATGATGGAATTGCACGTGGCAGCGGTCCGACGTGGTGCACCTGACAAATTCATCGTTGCTGATATGCCGTTTCTCTCCTGTTCACGAGGACTGGAAGCGGCCATGGATGCTGTGCAGAGGCTGATGCAGGCGGGTGCCAACGCCGTAAAAATCGAAGGTGCTGAGCATCAGCTCGATATTATCCGGCACGTTGTGGAGGCTGGCGTTCCGGTCATGGGGCATCTGGGTCTGACCCCTCAATCGATTCATAATCTGGGCGGCCATCGGGTTCAGGGCAAGAGTGCCGAGGCAGGCGAAAAAGTGATGCGCCAGGCGAGAGAGCTGGAGAACGTCGGCTGTTTCTCGATCGTGCTTGAATGTGTCCCGAATCGGCTTGGTGACTGCGTATCAAAGAGCCTCGATATTCCAGCCATCGGTATTGGTGCTGGACCGCACACCGACGGGCAGGTACTGGTGCTGCAGGATCTGCTTGGCACAGACCCGGGTTTCAGCCCCAGGTTCCTGCGCCGCTATGCCAACCTGCACGACACTGTGCGCTCCTCGGTGCAGCAGTTTCACGCTGACGTTGCGGAACGTGCGTTTCCTTCGCCTGAGGAAACTTACGGGTGAAATGTCTGAATTCGCTGGCGGAATTGAAATCCTTCAGGTCTGCCCTGGACGGTACTGTCGGGTTTGTTCCAACTATGGGTGCCCTGCACCAGGGGCATCTGTCGTTGGTGGAACGGAGCCTGGCAGAATCTGATCACACGTTGGTCAGTATTTACGTCAACCCGACGCAGTTCAATGATGCTAACGACCTGGAAAATTACCCTGACACTTTGGAGGCAGATCTTGCGATTCTTGCGGGCAAAGCCGATGGCGTCTTCCTGCCGACCTATGGTTTGCTTTACCCGGACGACTTCGATTACCGGTTGGATGAGACGGGCTTCAGCAACCGGCTATGTGGCGAGAATCGTCCGGGTCATTTCACCGGTGTTCTGACGGTGGTGATGAAGCTTCTGAACCTTATGAAGCCTGATCGTGCCTACTTCGGTGAAAAGGATTATCAGCAACTGAAGCTGGTGCGCGGCATGGTCGAAACCTTTTTCCTTGAGACAGAAATTGTTGGATGTCCCATCATTCGCGAGCCAGACGGGCTGGCCATGAGCTCAAGAAACCTCAACCTGACACCGGCTGACCGTTCTCTGTCGCCAAGATTTCATCAGATTTTGGTGTCAGCGACTGATGATGCTGCCGCTCGACGGTCGCTCCAGGATGCTGGTTTCGAGGTGGACTATGTTGAAACCATTGATGGCCGCCGCTTTGGTGCCGTCCTGATGGGGACGTTAGAGAAGCCGGTGAGGCTCATTGATAACGTCCCGCTGACCTGACAGAAGGAACACTGACATGCTTTTATGCCTGGATGTAGGTAACAGCCAGATTTACGGCGGACTTTTCGAAGATGACCTGCTCCGTGTGCAGTTCAGGCGAACGTCACAGCTGCGCTCGTCGTCTGATGAACTCGGCGTGTTTTTTCGCTCAGTCTTGCGTGAGAACAACGTTAACCCTGATGAAATCAGCCGGGTGGCGATCTGCTGTGTCGTCCCGGACCTGCTTTATTCGTTGAGAGCATGCTGTCAGAAATACTTCGGTCTTGATCCGCTGGTGCTAAGGCCTGGCATTAGAACGGGATTGAAGATTGCCTATCGAGACCCGAAGGAAGTAGGCGCTGACCGTATTGCTGATGCGGTCGGCGCGGTTACCATGTTTCCCGACAGAAACCTGATCGTCGCGGATTTTGGTACGGCCACGACGATTTGTGCGATTACCAGGGACAAGGAGTTCCTGGGCGGAAACATCATTCCCGGCGTTCGACTTTCAATGGAGGCTCTGGAGGAGCGTACGGCGCAACTGCCCGCGGTAGAAATCCTGCCGCCAAGGACCGCGCTGGGTCGATCAACTGTGGAAAGTATTCAGTCAGGCCTTTACTGGTCTAACGTCGGCATGGTGCGGGAGCTTATCGGTCGAATTACCGCCGAGGAATTCAGTGATGAGGCGCCGGTCGTCATTGGCACAGGCGGTTTCGCGCAGTTGTTCAACCGCGAGGAGCTGTTTGACCACGTTGTCCCTGACCTGATCCTTGCAGGATTGCAGGAAATCGTCAGGCTGAACGGTTGAAATCGCCGGACTAAAGGCACGCCCTGCTGCTGGCCTGCGCAGGTTATCATTGCGCAGCATGAACACCTTAGCCAAGCACCCATTGCTGTCCGGGACATGTGCGATCTTTGTGTCGACGCTGGTGGTTTACCTGATGACGCTGCCACGAGTGATCACGCTGGAAGATGCGGGTCTGTTCCAGATGATCTGCCAAAAGGGTGGGATTGGTCACCCACCTGGCTATCCGCTGTTTGTCCTTTCGTGTCAGGCCTTTACCTCGTTGCCGTTCTGGCCGCCGGGCGTGTTCGCAGGAAATTTACTGTCCGGAATCTATGCGGCGGCGGCTTGTTCACTCTTGGTGCTGGTAACCTTTGAGCTCACTCGCCAGTTGCTGCCTGCGCTGGTTGCCGGGCTCGCCTACGGATTCTCTGCCACGCTCTGGTCCCAGGCGATCATCATCGAGGTATACACACTTGCTGCCTGCCTCTTTACCTTGAGTTTCTGGCTGGCGCTTCGATTTGTTGCCACTTACCAGCACCGTTATCTGTTCCTGCTGTCGCTGGTATCGGGTTTGTCACTCGCTAATCACTGGCCCCTGCATCTATTGTCTTCTCTCGGCATTCTGACGATTTTGCTCGCCGACTGGCGGCCACTCCTGGATTTTCTGAGACGACCGCTGAATGTTTTCGTCTGCCTGGGCCTTGGCCTCCTTGGTTTGACCCCCTATTTATCGCTGTTCCAGGTGATGCCAGCCTTTGCCGTTTATGGAGAGATAGAGTCGTGGGAGCAGTTCTTCCGATATATCGCGAGGGCTGCTTACAATGATCAGTATGAAGTAGCTGGCTGGCTGGACCGCTGGCAGTTCCAGACCTGGGTCCTGGCGCAGACCGCGCGCGAATTCCATCTGCTTCTGCTGCCTTTCATCCTGATCGGCGTTGGGCTGTCGCTGCGGCAGCTGTCGCCCGGTGCGTGCCTTAGCCTTTTATTCGTCTACTTTGGTGGCACCACGCTGCTGATTCTGCTGCTGGGATTCGAATATAACTATTATCGGCAGGCGGTGTTCGAACCGTACCCTATTGTCGCCTACATGGCTGGCGCCGTCTGGTTGGCGCTGGGTGTCAGTTGGTCGGCCACGCAGCTGAGCAGAGTTGTCGATAGTCCTCTCGCAGGACCAGGTCTTGCGATCGCAGTGCTGGCGCTGTTGTTTTTTGGCAACCTTGCCGAAAACAACCGCCGTGATGATGGCATTGCCTATCTCTGGGCACAGACCGTCTGGGATAGCGTCCCGCCCGATGCTGATTTTTTTGTGATGGGTGATATCGGCGTCGGTCTGCTGGGCTATCTGCACCACGTTGAAGGGCAGCGGCAAGATCTTAACCTTTTCAGCTGGCACAGCCTGGTTTTCAGCAACAGGCTGGCACCAGCTGGTGCCCCGCGGGACGAAGTTGACGAGCGCCGTCGCGCGTATATTGAGCAGACCGACCGACCCGTCTTCAGCACGGTCAGACCAGCTTATCCCTATATCGATCGTGGTCTTGTGTTTGAACGCAGCGATGCCAGTGGATTCAGCTGCGAAGGGCGACATGAATCACTCGAGATCCTGCTCGATGTTTATTTGAATGACGCCGAGAACCTCGATGGTCATGAGCGGCAGCTGCTATTTGTGACGCTGCTTGATGCCACGAAACAGCATCTTGGCATGATTATGTTCAGTGAGAACCCGGAGCGTGCGCTGCCGATGTTGCAGAATCTGCAGCAGAGCCTGCCCGGCAAGCTGGGTACACTGGGAATGATGCTGCGGTATCGAGCCAGCGCTGATGTGAAACCGTTTTTGAGCGAGATAGTGGCGGCAGCCAAGACGCAGTTGACGCCTGAAGCACCAGCCCAGATCAGTGCGATGTTGGAAGAGTACGGCGGCCGGGTCGCGATGCTGGAACCAGCAGCGCCGGAAACAGCGCTGGCACATTTCCGGCGCTCAATGGATTACTATAGTGTCGCAGTGAACCCGAGTCGATGTCGGATGATACCCATCCTGCACAGGCTTGGCCTGAATGACGAAGCCGCTGTACTAGAGACAGCGTTCGGTGCCTGTCCGAAAAATAACTGACCAAAGGCCGTGGAGATGTTGTCGATTGTTATACCCACCTACTGTGAGGCGGGAAATGTCGAAGAACTGATTCGCAGGGTGCACACTGCTGTGGCGCCTGCGCCCATGGAGTACGAGATTCTGATCGTTGACGACAACTCCCCTGACGACATCGTCGCTGTGATCCAATCGCTTGAAGAAGACTTCCCGGTAAAGATCATTCAGCCGGGAGGACGGCCGCGTGATCTGTCCCTCTCGGTCATTGACGGAATTCGGGCGGCCCGGTTTGATCGAATTCTGGTGATGGATGCCGATCACTCTCATCCGCCTGAGAGTATCCCCTCAATGCTGGCGCAACTCGATGCGGACCGAGATTGCTTTGTTGTTGGTAGTCGTTATGTGGCCGACGGCAGTTTCGATCGTGACTGGAGTCTGTGGCGCTTTCTCAACAGTCACATTGCGACGCTCCTGACCCGGCCTCTGGTCGATTGCGCTGACCCGATGTCTGGTTTCTTTGCTTTCGACCGTCGCAACATAGAAGACCTTGATCGCCTCAACCCGATTGGATACAAGATTGGCCTGGAACTGATGGTGCGGGGACGATTCAGCTGCGTCAATGAGGTGGCGATAGCTTTCCAGGATCGGGAGATCGGTGAGAGCAAGATGAACCTGACCCAGCAGCTGAGGTTTCTGCGTCATTTGCGCCGCCTATATACCGCCCGTTTCGGCACGCTGGGTGAGTTCATCAACTACGGTATGGTGGGCGCCAGCGGTTTTGTCGTCGACCTGTTTTTCTATTATTTGTGCCAGTTTCTGGGTGCCCCACACCAGCTAGCTCGGGCACTGTCATTCTGGCCCGCCGTTACCTGGAACTGGCGGCTTAACCGAATAGCCACCTTCGGAGAACGCAAGCGAAGACCCGGTGCGCGACAGTGGTTCGAATTTGTTCTTACCAGTTTGCTGGGTTTCACGCTCAACTGGGGGGTTTATGTCGCCCTGACCAGCCGGGTCGAATTTTTCGATGACTACCGCATCCTCGCGCTGATTGCGGGCATTGGCGCTGCGAGTGTGTTTAACTTCGTGCTCTCCAGCCTTTACGTTTACAGTGAGAAACGTGCATGAAGCGTTACATTAACCTGAAGCTTTGGGACGGCGTCAGCGATGAGTTGCGCCCTGCAGAACTGTGTGTGGCCGACGGCAAATTATCTGACGGTGCAGCGGAAGAGGCTGGCGTCGAGGATCTTCAGGGCGGCGTTGTCATTCCAGGCCTGATTGATGCCCACATTCATCTCTGCCTCGACCCGGATGTCCGAGATCCGCTCGCGCATGGCAGAGTTGCAAGCGAGGAACAGCTCGCAGCCATGCGTCAGCGTGCAGAGAGTATGCTCTTGGCTGGAATTACTACCGCACGGGACCTCGGAGGTGGCGCCTGGCTTGAACTGCAGGTACGAGACGAAATTGCCCGGGATGAATGTCCCGGTCCCAGACTTATCTGTGCCGGTCAGCCGATCACTTCGGTCGGCGGCCACTGTCACTTCTGGCAGGGTGAGGCTGCTGATCTCCCGGCAGCTTTGAAGGTGTTGCGGCGGCAGTGCGAGCACGGCACGGATCTCATCAAAATCATGGTGACCGGCGGAAACATTACGCCGGGGTCAAAACCCGTTGACAGTCAGTTTGACGATGCGCTTGTCAGTGGGGTTGTGGCAGAAGCGACGGCTCGTGAACGCACAGTTGCGGCTCACTGCCATGGGACCAATGGCATCCGTCAGGCGGCGGCAGCAGGGGTCCGAACCGTCGAACACTGCTCATGGGTTGGCGAGGCAGGCTGGGGGCGGGCGTTTGATGAAAGCGTTGTTACAACACTGGTCGAACAAAACGTCTACGTCTCACCCACGATCAATGCAGGCTGGAAGCGCTTCAAAAGCGAGGAGTTCGTCAACCTCGTGCAGAACAATTATCGACGCATGAAGCAGGCGGGGGTGAAGCTGATTGCCTCAACAGACGCAGGCATCCCGGGTGTGTATCATCGTGACCTGCCCCGGGCTTTACCGGAATTCGCCCGGTTTGCTGAACTCACCCCGGTGGAGGTGTTGAAGTCGGCGACTTCAGTCTGCGCGGCCGGTATTGGGTTGGGTGATATTACCGGTACGATCGCGCCGGGATATTCCGCAGACTTTGTCGTCTACGATAGCAATCCGCTGGAAGATCTCGCCGCGCTCGAGAAGCCACGGCTGGTGGTTTGCCGCGGCAGAGAGTTTCTGGCTGCGGCCTGAACAGCTTCGCCTAGTCGGTGTACCAGACCGATATGATAAACCCGGGCTGGCCGTTGTCAGTGTTGTCTGTCATGTAGGCAGACTGCACTATCCGCTGGATTTCCATCGACCCGCCGCTTTCTGCCAGCCACTCATTGATTTCCGTTTCAGCTTCATGGACCTGTGACACGCGTTGTCTGAAAATGCGTACCTTCATGTCTGCCATGTCTGCACCTCTCTTTCCCCACAGATTATAGATCGGGATAGCCGGAACTTTGTCCGATTTATGTTTGCACCGCAACCACTTGTCCGCATTGACACCCGGTTGTCTGCTCTGTAGCTTGCTGCTGGTCTGATAACCGAGAATAAGCATGGATAACCTGTTTGATTTAAGTGGAAAAGTTGCTGTTGTGACTGGCTCAACCAAGGGCATAGGTCGCGCAATAGCAGAACAGATGGCGCTGCACGGTGCTGATGTTGTGATCTCATCGCGCAAGGCTGATGCCTGCGCCGAAGTTTCTGCGGCTATCAATGAATCATTGGACGGCAAGGGTGGCCGCGCGGTACCGATTGCCTGCCACATCGGTCAGAAAGAGCAGCTGCAGATGCTGGTGGATGAGACCCGGTCACAGCTGGGCAAGATCGATATTCTGGTCTGTAACGCGGCGGTGAACCCTTACTACGGCTCCATGCTCGATATCCCTGACTCTGCTTTTGAGAAAATCATGGACTCTAACGTGCAGTCAAATCACTGGCTCAGCCAGATGGTGTTGCCCGAAATGATTGAACGCAAGGACGGCGTCATCCTGATTGTTTCCTCCATTGGTGGTCTCAATGGCAGTGGGGTACTCGGTACCTATGGCGTTTCCAAGGCGGCGGATATGGCGCTGGTCCGGAATATAGCGACGGAGTTTGGTCCGGAGAACATACGAGCAAATGCCATCGCTCCTGGCCTGGTCAGAACCGATTTTGCCCGGGCTCTCTGGGAGAACCCGGAGACACTGAAAAACGCGACAGCAAATTCAGCGCTTAGACGTATCGGCGAGCCCGACGAGATTGGTGGTGTGGCCGTGTTCCTGGCCTCAAGAGCCGGCAGTTTTATGACGGGCCAGACCGTGGTTGTTGACGGCGGGCGGGCATGATTCCAACGCTGAAGATTCGTCTCTAAGCTGTTGAAAATTTTCTTAATGTCCTAGAAACTTTTGGTGTCTGTAGTTACCATGGCACGCCCAAGAGGGTGGTGTTTTTAGCGTGGATCGAAGAGATTTTCTCAAACTGTTTTCCGTTGGGACTGTGGCAGCAATGAGCAGCCAGCTGGCATTGCGCCCGCAAGGCTCAGCTGCCCCGGCCAGTGAGTTGATGGAAGCCAGTCCGATTATCGAAGATTTGGGCACGACGCGCACCGAACTGGCAGGGTCTATCGATATGATGACGACCCCGTCGCCAGCTTTGCAGGAATACCTCAGAGCGTTCAATCTCGATCTGGAAGCAGTGCGGGCCGCGCAGGCTGAGGCACCTATTCTCGCGCAGAGCGCCAGCCCGAACCGGGCAGATTACCTGGCGAAAATGCGTGACTATGAAAACAGCCACCGACGTGATCTTTACCTGGATCGGGAACAGTTTCCTGTTCTCATCTCGGCCTTCAAGCGAATTGACCGGGTGCAGAACCTGGTCGGTCACGGCAACTTCAACGTGATCAGCTTTGACGAAATGCTCGCTTACGGACGTCAATATGCCAGCGTAGGGGCGTTTTCACGGGCCGAACAGGATTTTCTCGAAGACCTTTTCTCTGCCAATGCGACCCGTTACGGTTTTCTCGGTGAGAAGGTGATTACCCGTTTGACTGAGAAAGTCCCGACGAAAGAGCGTCAGAAGATTGGCCGCACCGGCCACTACCTTTACAAGGGCGAATCGGTAGGGCTGTACGAGAAGCTCAAAAAAGATGTCGGTGGCACGATCGTGTTAACGTCGGGCATCAGGAGCGTCGTCAAGCAGACACACCTGTTTCTCGCGAAAACCATTCAATCGAAGGGCAATATGTCACGGGCTTCCAGAAGCCTGGCGCCGCCTGGGCACTCATACCACGGTATTGGGGATTTTGACGTCGGCAAGGTTGGTTTTGGCCGGAAGAACTTCTCCGAAGAGTTTGCCCGCACCGATGAGTTCATGAAGCTGGTGGAACTGGGTTACGTCGACATTCGTTATCCAAAAGATAATCTCTATGGGGTGCGCTACGAGCCCTGGCATATCAAGGTCGTATAAAGCTCAGGACCAGTGCCGCCGAAGTGAACAATGCCGCAGCTGTCAGCGCCATGCTGATTGTTTTACGTGTTGAATCAGCCTCACTAGACGCGGCTGCATGCCTCAGTACGAATGAGTAGCGGCTGCGATCCAGGTCAGACAGCACTGAAATGAAAGCGGTCCGCCCCGCCCACAATTCAAG
Source organism: Gammaproteobacteria bacterium (assembly GCA_038136715.1). Classification (GTDB taxonomy): domain Bacteria; phylum Pseudomonadota; class Gammaproteobacteria; order Pseudomonadales; family Azotimanducaceae; genus UBA9659. The sequence goes on from JAYQAI010000001.1 coordinate 17,138, forward strand.
CACGTTAGAAAAGACCACTGCCAGGATCCAGGCAGCGAAGATCTCCTCGATCCAGGTTTCGCGGTTAAAGAGGGTCAGGGTCAGGCCGCTGCCAATCACGATGGGAATAGCACTCAAGTCGTAGATCAGGCTTGCCCTCGCCAGGCCGGAAGCGGAGGTGATCAGTGCGCGCAGCATCAGCGAAGGTCCGTAGATCAACCAGGTCATTGCCAGTGCCAGCAGGACAAACAGGACAACCCCCTTCAGGGTTGGAGCCAGGTCATGCGGGAATTGGATGAAGTAACTGCTGATACCGAGCGAAAACAGCAGCAGCAGGCCAACGCCAAACACGAGCACTGCGGCAGGAAACAGGCGAGTGGTCTCACTTGGCAGTTTCAGCAATGATGCGATAGCCAGGTCTGCGCTGAGTAGCAGGCCGCCAAGCAGGACGCAAAGCATCGCGACAGAAAAGGTCAGGCCAGCCAGAGACGATGAATCCAGTATCAATGCGGCAAAAGCGAAGCTGAGCAGCCAGGCTGAGCCGATCGCTGTCAGCAGCAGTGGCCAGAAGTGGATGGCATAGCGCTGCTCAAGATTGCCCCAGTCGATTTGAGCTGTGAGTTGCTCGGCTGCCGTGACGCTGAGACCGGTGGCTGTTGCGAGATCAAAGGCAGTTCGAATCGGTCCAACTTCGCTGACATAGGCCTGAATATAGGCTGCGCGTTTTGGCCCGATGCCGCGCAGCTGTTGAAGCTGTGTTTCTGTTGCCTCATTTATCCTAATCAGGGAAGATGCCATGGCAGTTAGTGTAGAGCTGTATTCGCGGCAAACCAAATCAGGAGGAAGGTCTGTGGAAGAAGTGAAGATGTCGACACGGGTTCTGCTGGTCAGCGGCATGGTGTTGCTGGTGGTCCTGCTGACGGGCCCGCTGGGTTACAAGTTTGGGATTGTGCCGCTGCAGCCCTCGTTGATCAGTCTTCTCATCGCTGTCATTGGTGGTCTGCTGGTTGTGCTCGCCGCACTGGTCTACCTCGTCATAGCGCTAAAGAACGGTTTGGGCAGAAACCGCAATCTGTTGCTGGCGGCGATGTTGGTGGGCTTCATTCCGGCTTTTATCATTGGACCGCAGATGGGCAAAGCCCGCGAAGTGCCGCCGATTCACGACATCACAACGGATGCTGAAAACCCGCCTGTGTTCGTTGACCTGATGTCGGTGCGCGAAGCAGCGCCCAACGGGGCAGAGTATGGTGGCGCCGAAGGCTGGTCACCTGAATCGCTGGCTTTGGCGACACGCGAGGCTTACCCCGAACTGGCGCCGATCAGAACCTCGCTCTCAATAGGCGATGCGGTGCGTCAATCTGAGGCCGTACTGAAGGCCATGGGGCTTGAGGTCATCGCGGCCGATCCGATTGACGGCCGTGTAGAGGCGACGGCGACGACGTTCTGGTTTGGATTCAAAGACGACATGGTGCTCAGAATCTCTGAGTCAGGTGATGAGTCCGTTGTTGATATCAGGTCAATGTCGCGAGTCGGCCAAAGCGACGTTGGTGCCAACGCCGCCCGTATCATGGACTTCATTCAGCGGTTTAACACCCAGTAATCGATCAGCCGAGTTTGGCGACGACGAGGTCATTGACCTGCTTCGGGTTAGCCTTGCCACCCGTCTGTTTCATCACCTGGCCAACAAAGAAACCCAACAATTTGGTTTTACCGCTCCTGAACTGCTCCACCTGTTTGGGGTTATCAGCGATGATCTGGTCAATGATGGGCTCGAGCTCGGATGTGTCTGAAACCTGCTCCAGACCCTGATCGCTGATATAGGCGTCAACTGAGTCAGTCTCTCCCTCCCACAGGGCAGTGAAAACTGCCTTGGCAATCTTGCCCGAAATCGTGCCGTCCTTGATGCGTGCAATGATGGTGCCGAGCTGCTCGGGCGACAGAGGAGACTCAGCTGCGGCAAGGTCAGCCCGTTTCAGGTTCGCGAGGAGTTCACCCTTAACCCAATTGGCCGACTGCACAGCGTCGCCGCTGGTGGTGAGGCAGGTTTCGAAGTAAGTCGCGAGGTCAAGGTCGCCGGCGAGAATAACGGCGTCGGCTTCTGGCAGCTTGAGTTCCTCGATGTACCTCGCCTTCTTTTCTGCCGGCAGCTCGGGCATCGCATCTCTTACGGCATTGATGTAAGCCTCATCAATCACGACTGGCAGCAGGTCCGGCTCTGGGAAGTAGCGATAGTCCATGGCGGTCTCTTTGCTGCGCATGGATCGAGTTTCATCCCTGTCGGGGTCGTAGAGACGGGTTTCCTGAGTGATGCTGCCGCCGTTTTCAATAACTTCGATCTGGCGTTCGATTTCGTAGTTGATAGCTTGCTCGAGAAAGCGGAAAGAGTTGACGTTCTTAATCTCAGTGCGCGTGCCCAGCTTGTCGTCCCCTGGCCTGCGGATAGAAACGTTGGCGTCACAACGCATGTTGCCCTGAGACAGGTTTCCGTCTGACACGGAGAGATAGCTAATCAGCTGATGAATTGTCCGGGCATAGGCGACGGCTTCTTCGGCACTGGCCATATCGGGCTCGGAGACGATCTCAAGCAGGGGAGTGCCAGCTCGGTTCAGGTCAATGCCGGTGCTGCCGTGGAAGTCTTCATGCACTGACTTGCCGGCATCTTCTTCGAGATGAGCACGAGTAATTCGGACGGTCTTGGAACTGCCATCTTTGCAGGTGATGTCGACACTGCCGCCGAGCACGATTGGCTCGTCCATTTGCGTGATCTGGTAGCCCTTGGGCAGGTCCGGATAGAAATAGTTCTTGCGGTCGAAGGCAGAACGTCTGCTTATATCTGCGCCCACGGCAAGACCGAACGCGATGGCCTTGGGGTAAACCGCTTCGTTGACCACTGGCAGTACACCCGGTAATCCAAGATCAATAGCACAGGCCTGCGAGTTGGGCTCTGCCCCGAAAGTGGTGCTTGCTCCCGAGAATATCTTGGAGCGGGTAGAGAGTTGCGCGTGAATCTCGAGGCCAATGACCGCTTCCCACTGACTGCTCATGCTGCATCTCCGGGTCGATGCTGGTGCCAGGATGTTGCCTGTTGAAACTGGTGGGCGACATTGAGCAGTCTGGTTTCCGTAAAATACTCGCCGGTGAACTGCACACCAATGGGCATATCGTCGACAAATCCCGCAGGTACAGAAATTGCGGGCAGGCCAGCGAGGTTCGCCGAGATCGTATAAATATCCTGCAGATACATCGCGGTCTTATCCCGGGATACCTCGCCAAGCTTGAAAGCCGGGCCAGGGGTGGTTGGCCCGAGGATCACGTCGACGTCATCGAATGCGGTGATATAGTCGTTCTTGATCAGGCGCCGGATCTGCTGCGCCTTGCGGTAGTAAGCGTCATAGTAACCGGCGGAGAGTGCAAACGCTCCGACCATGATGCGGCTCTTGACCTCCTCGCCGAAGCCCTCACTGCGTGAACGCTGGTAAAGATCATCCAGATCAGTCGGATCCTCACAGCGATAGCCGAAACGGACACCGTCATAGCGTGACAGGTTGGCTGAACATTCGGCTGGCGCAATGATGTAGTAAGCGGGTATCGCAAGATGAGTATTCGGCAGGGAGATTTCCCTGACCTCGCACCCCTGGGCGGTCAGTTCAGCCAGGCTGTCGTCGACGATCTTCCTGACTGCGTCGTCCAGGCCCTGCATGTGCTCAGTGCAGACGCCTATCTTCAATCCGGCAATGGGCTTTTCAAGTCCAGTGGTGTAGTCATCACCCGGGCGCGTGGCAGATGTGCTGTCGCGGGGATCATGAGCGGCCATTTCTGACAACAGAATGGCGCAGTCCTCCGCAGTCCGTGCCATTGGGCCTGCCTGGTCCAGGCTCGATGCATAGGCGATCATGCCCCAGCGGGACACTCGGCCGTAGGTGGGTTTGATGCCGGTAATACCGCAAAAGGCGGCAGGCTGGCGAATACTGCCACCCGTATCGGTCCCCGTCGCCGCTGAACAGAGCCTGGCGGCCACGGCTGCGGCTGAACCGCCGGATGATCCGCCGGGCACGCGGTCCGTATTCCATGGGTTTCTGACGGGGCCGTAGTAGCTTGATTCATTGCTCGAACCCATGGCGAACTCGTCCATATTGGTTTTACCCAGGCTGATTGCCCCTGCGGCATCCAGCCTGGCAACGACGGTTGCATCGTAAGGCGAGATAAAGTTGTCGAGCATGCGTGACCCCGCAGTGGTTCTAACTGACTGCTGACAGAAAATGTCCTTGTGGGCGATGGGGATGCCCAGCAGGTTTTTGTCCGCGCCTGCAGCAATTTGCTTGTCTGCTGCACGGGCCTGCTCGAGTGCGACATCTGACACCGTGATAAAGGCGTTCAGCTGCTGACAGGCTTCAATCTGCGTCAGGTAGTTTTCGGTCAGCTCGACAGAAGAGTATTCGCCTGCGCGGAGATCCTGCCGCTGTTCGGCCAGTGTGCGTTCCAGCATGTTATTCGATCACTCTTGGTACGAGGTAGTGGGCTCCCTCTGTCTCTGGCGCAATGGCCTGGAATCGTTCACGCTGGTCCGACTCGGTCACTTCATCAGCCCGCATGACCTGTGTCGCATCGAGCGGATTCGATACCGGCTCCACGCCGTCGGTCTCAACCGACTGCATTTGCTCGGCGAGATCCAGGATGTTCTTCATACCTGCAGCGAGCCCGGCCGTCTCCCCGGCTTTGACGCGCAACTGAGCCAGCGCTGCGACGTCTCTGACGACTTTTTCGGTAACTTCCATGCTGATCTCTGACCCGACTGACAAGGCGAGGAATGCTAATGAGGTTTGCGGCAATACGCAAACCCCATCGGCGCAGTCGGAACCTGCGTCCGGTGGCGCGGCGCAGGCTAGAAACCCTGGCACAATTCAGGCAGAAAAGTGGAGAATCTTCCCTGTTTTACCGGTGAAAAAGCCGGTGTGGTGTGTATATAAAACATGCGCCAAATGATAGAGTTAGGGTCAGTTTTGAATGCAGATGCTGAGGAAAAATCCGCGGCATTATTTACTGTGGTTGTCCGCTCAGATGACCTGAGGCCCGATTTAGATGTTTAAACGCCTGCGCGGTATGTTCTCGAATGATCTGTCGATAGATCTGGGAACCGCAAATACACTCATTTATGTCCGTGAACAGGGCATCGTCCTCAACGAACCATCCGTTGTTGCCATCCGGAACAACAACAACCAGAAAAATGTTGCCGCCGTTGGCATTGACGCCAAGCGCATGCTGGGTCGTACGCCTGGCAATATCACGGCCATTCGGCCTCTGAAAGACGGCGTCATCGCGGATTTTCAGGTCACCGAACGCATGCTGCAGCACTTCATTAAGAAAGTGCATGAAAACAGCTTTATCCGTCCGAGTCCGCGAGTGCTGGTCTGTGTACCCTGCCAATCAACCGAGGTTGAGCGACGTGCGATTCGTGAGTCAGTGGTCAGCGCTGGTGCGCGTGACGTCCGCCTGATTGAGGAACCGATGGCTGCCGCCATTGGTGCCGGACTACCGGTGCATGAAGCAGTGGGAACCATGGTGGTGGACATTGGTGGCGGCACCACGGAAATCGCCGTGATCTCCTTGAATGGCGTTGTCTATGCCCAGTCGGTTCGGGTCGGCGGTGACCGGTTTGATGAGGCGATTACCACGTATGTCAGGCGGACTCAGGGCAGCCTGATTGGCGACGCTACAGCAGAAAGAATTAAACAGGAAATTGGTATGGCGTTCCCGTGCAATGAAGTGCGGGAAATAGATGTTAGAGGTCGAAACCTGGCAGAAGGTGTACCGCGCAGTTTTACGTTGAACAGCAATGAGATTCTTGAAGCTTTGCAGGAACCGCTTTCTGTCATCGTTCAGGCTGTCAAAGGCGCGCTGGAACAGACGCCCCCGGAACTTGCTTCCGATATCGCCGAGAGTGGCCTGGTTCTGACGGGGGGTGGCTCGCTGCTGCGAGAGCTCGATCGGCTCTTGTCGAGTGAGACCGGTTTGCCGGTGATTGTGGCGGAAGACCCGCTCACCTGTGTTGCGCGTGGCGGCGGCCGGGCCCTGGAGTTGATGGACGACCGCATCGACAGCGATGTTCTGTCTATTCAGTGACCTGACCTGGCGCCCTATCGATTTGGCATTCAACCCCGAGGCTCGAGTACGCGCTTGAACCGCAGTGGCATGTGAGGGATTCAGATCAAATCGCTTTTTCTCGAAGAGACCACCCTCGGCTACCAGCTGCTTGCGCTGGGCCTGCTTTCTGCTGGGCTGATGTTCATCGACCACATTACCGACTGGCTCGATGAACCAAGATCGCTGCTGACGGTGGCTGCGACCCCGATCATCGTGGTTGCAGATCTCCCTGGCCGCAGTGTTCGCGGCCTGGATGAAACCTTTAGTTCTCGCGACGACATGCGCCGACGTATTGCGGAGCTTGAGCGGGAGCAGCTGCTGTTGAAAGTCAGAACTGAAAAAATGGCTGCGCTCACTGCCGAAAACAACCGGCTAAGGGATCTGCTCGGGTCAGCGGCCAAACTGCAGGACAATGTGCTGGTGGCAGAACTGATCGGGGTTAATCCGGACCCCGAAGAGCAGGAAGTCATGATTGATAAAGGATCGGTCGACAATGTCTTCGTCGGTCAACCGGTGCTCGATGCGAACGGTCTCATGGGACAGGTGGTTGAAGTCAGTCGCTATTCGAGCCGGGTCCTGCTGATCAGTGATGTGAGACATTCAGTGCCGGTACAGGTACTGAGGAGTAATCTCAGGCTGATTGCACAGGGTATGGGGCTCGAGCAGCAGCTAGAACTGCTGCATGTGAATTCAACAGCCGATATCCGGGTTGGCGATCAGCTGCTGTCGTCCGGCCTGGGTAATCGGTTCCCGATAGGTTACCCCGTCGGAACCGTTGAGAAAGTCGAATTTGAACCCGGTCGTCCGTTCGCTGAAGTCCGCGCGACACCGACGGCTCAGCTGGACAGAACTCGTCATGTACTGCTTGTATTTTCCGAGTCACGCAACAGCGCCAGATCAGACGCCGCAGCGGCTGAGGACTGATCGAATGCTCGGGACAACAACTATATCGCTCACCATCCTGCTGGGTATGGTCTTGTCTGTGCTGCCGCTGCCCGACTTTGTACCACCCGAACTCGGCTTCGTCAGGCCCGACTGGGTCGCCATGGTCCTGATTTACTGGATTCTGGCATTACCTCACCGGGTCGGCCTGATCACGGCATGGATCGCCGGCCTTGGCATGGACGTGCTGCTGGGGACGCTGCTGGGACAGCATGCGCTTTCGTATATTGTTATTGCCTATGTTGCGGCCAGTCTCTACCAGCGGTTGCGGATGTTTTCGGTCTGGCAGCAGGCAGGTGTACTGCTGGCGATACTAGGCCTCAATCACTTGATCAACTTCTGGATCGAAAGTCTGGCAGGCCTGAACGAATGGACGCTCTGGTATCTGCTGCCGGCGGTCTCGGGTGCATTGCTATGGCCCTGGGTATTCTTGTTGCTGCGTTATTTGCGGCGAAGGTTCGTCGTCGCATGAAACTGATCCTTGGCAGCAGTTCACCCCGACGGCAGATGCTGCTCGAGCAGCTGGGGATTACTTTCACAATTGATGCGCCGGCGGTTGACGAGACACCTCTGGCAGGTGAAGTGCCGCAGGACTATGTGCTGCGCCTGGCCGAGGAAAAAGCCAATGAGGTTGCGGCTCGAAACCCTGATGCTGTCGTTCTGAGTGCCGATACGATTGTGGTCCATGGAGGAAAACTCCTCGGCAAACCGGGATCAAAAGCAGAAGGGCTGGCGATGCTGCGGGCGCTTTCAAATTCAACCCATGACGTGGTGAGCGGCGTCGCCGTGGCGGGTATCCGGGCTGAACAGTTCTTTGTATCCAGTCGGGTCAGGTTTCGCGAGCTCAGCGAAGCCGAGATGGCCTGGTACTGGGAGACCGGCGAACCCGCAGACAAAGCTGGTAGTTACGGATTGCAGGGCATTGGCAGTGCCTTCGTGGCGTCGATTGAGGGCAGTTATTCCAACGTAATTGGTTTACCGCTGGTGGAAACTGTCGCCGCGCTGCGGAAATCCGGCATTGAATGTCTGGGTGTGTCTGGGCAATGAGTGGGATTCAAATTATCCGGAGCAGTAACCATGGCTGAGGAAATACTCATCAATGTCTCGTCAAATGAGACCAGGGTTGGTGTCGTTGAAAAAGGTCTGTTGCAGGAGGTCTTCATTGAGCGAACCGGTACTCGCAGCACGGTAGGCAATATCTATCGAGGCAAGATCGTCCGGATCCTGCCGGGGATGCAGAGTGCGTTCGTTGACATTGGTCATGCCAAGGCAGCTTTCATGCACGTCACCGATCTGATCGATGGTCACCAGGTATTTGACCGGGATCCGGCTGCGGAAACACCCCAGATCACTGACCTGGTCTATGACGGGCAGGAAATGCTGGTGCAGGTGACCAAGGAGCCTATCGGTACCAAGGGGGCGAGAATCACGACCAACCTGTCGATGGCCTCCCGTTTCCTAGTATACCTGCCCGGCAGTTCGCACATTGGCATTTCACAGCGAATCGAGGACGAAGAGGAACGAGAACGCCTGAAGGAAGCGCTGCATGACCTGACGCGAACGGAGGAAGGCTTTATCGTTCGTACAGCCGCGGAGAATGCCACCCGCGAAGAGATCGAGCAGGATGCAGGCCACCTGAGAGCCAAATGGCAGATGATTGAGCGGGAAGGAGAGGGTGCCGACAGTGCCACCGTAATCTATGAGGACCTGCCGCTGCCACTGCGTGTCATGCGCGACATTATCAATCGGGAGACGACGAGGATTATTGTTGATGATGAAGACACTTATCGTGTCATGGCGTCATTTTTACAGGATTACATTCCGGAAAAGTCGAGCTGCCTGCAGTCAGCACCTGGTGATGCAATGTTGTTTGACCAGTACCAGCTTGATGATCAGGTAGAGGCCGCTCTTAACCGCAATGTGCCGCTCAAATCTGGCGGCTATCTGATCATTGATCAAACCGAGGCGATGACCACGATTGACGTTAATACCGGTGCTTTTGTCGGTCGTAAGGATCTGGAAGAGACGATTTACAGGACGAATCTTGAAGCTGCCGCTGCAATTCCCCGACAGCTGCGCCTGCGTAACATTGGCGGTATCGTGATTATTGATTTTATCGATATGATCAATGACGAGCACAAGCGACAGGTGCTGCGAATGCTCGAGAAGGGCCAGCAGGCGGATCGGGTCAAGTGCAATATCACCCAGATTTCTGAGCTGGGCCTGGTCGAGATGACACGCAAGCGAACCCATGGCAGCCTGCTCAAAACACTCTGTGAACCTTGTTCAGTCTGCGAAGGAAGAGGGTTTATCAAATCTGCTGAATCCGTGTGCCTCGATATATTCAGGCACTTGCAGCGCAAAGCGGCGTCTATTGCCGGCAAGGAGTGTCTTATCATGGCCTCGCAGTCAGTGGTTGATCAGTTGATTGATGAACAGGCGGAACACATTCAAGCGCTGGCGCAAAGTCTTGAGACCGCCGTCAGCTGCCAGGTGGAACCTGGTTACACCCAGGAGCAATACGACATTATCGTTTCACTTGCCGAAGCCAGGCAGGCGAAGAAGGAACCCTGATGTTTCTCCGACTCACCGGTGGTGCGCTGAAAAGCAGCTGGTGGCTGACAATAATTCTCCTGGCGATTGTCGTCGCTTATCTGCTGCTGGGGCGTGTCTTCGTCTATGTCGTAGCCTCTAACAAGGACCGCCTGGAACAGGTTGTTCAAAACGCTGGGCTGCAACAGTTAGAGCTGGGTGCGGTGGAAGGCGACTGGTTTATTTTCGATCCTGTCTTTGAAGTGACCGATGTCAGACTGAAAGCCGAAGATGAGGTCGTTTTTGCCATCGATAGTTTGCGGGTTCGCCTTGATTCCTGGCGCAGCTTTGCCGCCCGGACGCCAATTGTTTCCGAGTTGCAGCTGTCAGGCATACGCTTAACGGTAGATCGTGATGATGAGGGATTTTTGGTCAGAGGCCTGCCACGTGGGGGCGGCACGTTCGATCTGAACCCGGTTTTGGACAGTTTGCCGCATGTAAGGCAGATCACCCTGGCCGACGTCGATATCACGCTGGCCGGAATTCATGAACCGCTGCATCTCAGCTCCCGACCCGATGAGCCATGGGTGATCTCGGCAGAAGAGGGTGAAAACCAGATTTCTTTTCCACTCTATCTTGAACGCAGGCTGGTCGACGGCGGTGCGGTTCAGACCCAGCTGGAACTTGTCGGTTCATACCAGGGGGACATGCGCAGCAGTGAATTTCGGACCAGTCTTTACCTGAGGGCACCACAGATCGCGCTCGGCAACCTTTTACCTGTCAATGAATCTGCTGAAAAGCGCCTGACAGGAGCTCTGCTTGATGCCGAGGTCTGGTTGGAAATATCCCCGGGGTCAGTGGATGCGTGGGGCAAGCTTGATGTGATGGACATTGAGATTGAGCATCAGGGCCTGACCCAGTCCCTGGCGGCCCGGCTCAGTACGGCTTTTCGGTTCCGAGGTCAGTCTTTCCTTGAGGGCAGCATGTTCATCCCATCGCTCAGCCTCAAGGATGAGTCCTATACCTTTGAATTCAAAGATCTCAGTTTGGCCGTTACTGACTCCGACACCGGGATCAGAATGGCGGCGCTGCTGCCAGCGCTGGATGTGGCTGAAACTGTTGGTTTGATCCGCTTTGCGGGCGAAAAAGCGTTGGTGCCAGCGCGCTTAAGCCGTGCATTGGAAGCCGTCAGCCCCCGCGGTGCGCTCCAGGACGTTGCCCTGCTGCTGGGGCTCGATGATCTCAGGCCAAAGCTTGTTGGTAACCTTGTAGATATTTCCATGGATGCTTATCTCGGGGTGCCGGCGTTCAGCAGCCTTAATGGTTTCATCGATCTGCAGCTCGATCAGGGCTATCTCGATATCGACAACGATGCGTTCGAGATGTACTTCAGCAACATGTTCAGTGCGCCCTGGCCCTTTGATTCTGGCCGGGGCAGGCTGGCCTACAGAGCCGACAGCGGTCAGTTCAAAGTGACCAGCGGACTGATCGAGTTGATCCACGGTGATCTCGCTGGTTACGGTAAGGTCTCTTTGAACCTCCCGCGGGAAAGGGAGCTGCAGACCTGGGGGCTGACCGTCGGCATTACTGGCGCTGACCTGACCGATGCCGACCGTTTCCTGCCGAATACCATACCTGATGACCTGAATGGCTGGCTTACGACTGCGATCGAGAGAGGCCAGGGCCAGGAATCCGGCCTTACTTTTCACGGCGCGCTGTTCCGAGGCGCGCCGGGGATTCGAAAGAGCCATGATTTGTACTTCAAGGTTGATGATGCCCAGCTCAGGTACCACGACGCCTGGCCTGTAGTCTCACAAATGAAAGGTACAGTTCACGTCAATAATTACTTCGTCAGATCCGCCGGGGTGACCGGGTCCCTTTATGAAAGCGCTATCGTCGATGCAGATGTTGATGTGCCCATCAGTCGCGACAACAAGGCAGACACCGTACTGGTGACAGCCCAAGCAGAGGGGCCCCTCGGCGATGTGATTCGCGCGCTAAATCAGACGCCGCTCAGCGAGACGACGGGCGGTATGGCTGCGCAGTGGCAGGCCATGGGTGCGATGGAGGCCACTCTCGCGCTCAATGTCCCGGTTGGTGACAGGAAAGCCGATGAGGTCGGCGTAGATGTCGACGTCAGCTTCGATCAGGCCGCACTGGTGATGCCGGATTTCAATCTCAGGATGCAGGATATGGCTGGATCCGCCCGCTACACCTCCGCTGATGGACTGTCTGCTGAGGCTTTTCAAGGGCGTCTTTTTGACGAAGCGGTGACTGTCGCTATTAAGACAGAATCCCTGGGAGAGGGTGGTGAAATCACCGTCAACGTCGACGGCAGGGTCAGTGCTGATAATCTCTACCAATGGTCTGATCAGGTCCTGCTCAGTCGAGCGGAGGGTTCGCTTGATTATGAGGCCATTGTTCATGTGCCTTTTGGCAGTGAACATGACCAGGTTTATGTCATCGCCACAAGTGACCTCGTCGGGGTGACGCTGGATGTCCCAGCTCCTCTTGCAAAGTCTGAAGCTGGGCACGCGCGAGACTTCGTTTACAGCCAGTTTTTTGCACCGGACAGTTATCGCGTTGACATGTCCCTTGACGACAACATGCATGCCTCGCTCAAAATTGTCGATGGCATCGCTGTCGGTGGTCGCATGCACTTTGGTGAGACGACCTTCGGTGCGGTGGCCTATGACCAGATTCGTCTGACCGGATCATTGGACTACCTGGATTACGAGGCCTGGATGGAGGTGACGGAGGCGCTTTCAGAGCTGACCGATGTTTCCCTTGAAGATGAGATTGCCGAACACGTTGAATCAGCGGAGCTCGAGATAGCTGAACTGATGCTGTTCAGCCTGCCGCTGGAGCAGGCGCAGGTTCGAGTGACCCGAGATGAGTCTGCCTGGGTGGCCGAGGTTTCCAATGACATGCTGGCGGGTGTCGCAAGGGTCTCAGACAGTGACGATGTGCCCATGCAGATTGACCTCGAGCGGCTGCGTTTTGCAGAAGACGAAAGCGCAGACGACCCCCTGGGTGATGTCGACCCTATTGCGGTTGGCGCGATAGATTTCAGCACCTCGCTGCTGGAAATTGATGATGAAAACTATGGCAGCTGGTCCTTCCGCTATCGCCCAGGCGAGGCAGGCGCCAGATTCGAAGCGCTGACAGCGGACGGTGCCGGTATGAAAGTATTGCCGAACTCAACCCTTGACTGGACAGTTGCTGCTGGTCGGCACCGCTCGCACTTTACCGGTGATGTCGAGATTACGGACCTCGCGACAACGCTTCGTCAGTTCGGCTTTGCTGCCAGTATGGAGGGTGACGATATTCAGCTGCAGGCTGACATTGTATGGGAAGGTTCGCCTGCCATGGTGGATGTCATGTCGGTCAGTGGTCCCGTGACCGTTGAAGAAGGCAAGGGACGGTTTGTCCAGGCCGAGACCGGTGGCGCGCTGAAGCTCCTGGGTGTTTTTGACTTTGCCTCCCTGGCGCGGCGCTTCCGGCTGGATTTTTCCGATGTGCTTGAAGAAGGTTTCGAGTTCAACAACGTGACGGGTGCGGCCCGTTTTGATACCGGTAAACTTTCTGTCACTGAACCATTCCGTATTGAAGGCAGCAGTGGCCGCTTCACTGTCGGCGGCAGGGTGGATCTCGACAGCGGCGAGCTTGAAAACGAGATGATCGTCACCTTGCCGCTGCGGCGTACGCTGCCCTGGTATGCGGCTTACAGTGCGATTGCTACCGGACCGCTTGCAGGGGCAGGGGTGATGCTGGCACAGAAGGTATTTGAGAACCAGATCGACCAGATGAGCAGTGCCAAGTATCGCATCGGTGGTACGATCGATGAGCCGGTGATTGAGTTTGTGGCGATCTTCGATGACAAGGTCGCCGGTGTTGCAACAGAAGAGTCGGAACAGCCTTGAATATCTCGCTGATTCAGATGGTGAGCAGCCGTCACCTTGAACCTAACCTTACGCGCGCAGGCAACCTGATCAGTGAGGCAGCGAAAAGCAGTGATTTTGTTTTTCTGCCAGAGAACTTCGCTGCACTGGCGGGCGATGATCCGCTCATCAGCGGCCTGGGTGAGGCAGGGGGCACAGGTCCAATCTGCACTTTTCTCGCGGACACTGCGCAGCGGCTGAATATCTGGATCTTTGGCGGGACCCTGCCTATCAGTACAAGGCCTGATGGCAGTGAAGTATCTGACGGACGAGTGAGGGCGGCGTCGATGGTCTACAACCCGGCGGGTGAACTTGTCGCCCGTTATGACAAAATTCATATGTTCGATGTCTCGGTGGACGATAACCATGGCAGTTACCGGGAGTCCGCGACATTTGAGCCGGGCGAAGAGGTGATTAGTGTGGATACGCCGCTGGGTAACACGGGACTGACGGTCTGTTATGACCTCAGGTTTCCTGAGCTCTATCGCCAGCTGTTTAACCGGGAGGTAGATCTTATTGCGGCGCCCTCAGCCTTCACTGAAGTGACGGGTGCGGCACATTTCGAGCTGCTGATGCGTGCCAGGGCCGTGGAAAACTCCTGTTTCATGGTTGCAGCGTGTCAGGGTGGTGCACATGACTCAGGGCGCCGCACCCACGGCCATTCAATGGTGGTAGATCCCTGGGGAGACGTCGTTGGTGAGCTGGGTGTTGGTGAAGGAATTCTGACTGTAGATGTTGACCTTCAGCTGCGGCAGACGCTGCGCCGTGACATGCCGTTTCACAAGCAGCGCCGGCTTCTGTCTTAAGCATCTTCCAGCTTTTTCAGGAACTGGAAAAGTTTCCTGAACTGGACGTGCTGTTCACCTTGCTCGTGTTCCTGCATCGCCTGGCGCGTCAGGGTTCGCAGGTGCTGGCGATCACATTGGGGATACTGCTCGACGATTTCAGCAAATGCTGCATCATCGCCGTTGATCAGCCTTTCACGCCATGATTCCAGCAGGTGAAACTTCTGCACGTGAGCGGCACTGCTTGCATCCAACTCGTCGACGATCTGCTGTATGGGCGTCGTGTCGATGCGTGATAAGAGCTTGGCTACATACTGAATCTGGCGTTTGCGTGCGTTGCCTTTAGTAATTCTGGTTGCCGCGGTGACCGATTCCCGAATCTGTTCGTCTTCCACTCGTGCCAGGTGATCGGCTGAAATCTGACTCAGCTTTTCTGCGAGCACGCGCAGCGCTTCCATGTCTCGCTTGCGCTGCGACTTGCTTGGGCGATCGTCAAATTCTTCTGTCATGCGTAAAACAACGTGGCGAGGCCAAGAAATGACACGAAGCCTACCACATCGGTCACGGTCGTCAGCACGACGGTACCGGCAATGGCGGGGTCAATCCCCAGTGCACGCAGGGCGCTGGGTAGCAGCGCGCCGGCGAGCGCGGCGACGATCAGGTTCACGATCAGCGCAATCGCAAGGATCAGCGCCAGATTAAAGTCATCAAAAAACAGTGAAGCTGCGACGGCGACGATCATGGCCCAGAGGAAACCGTTGATCATGCCGACTGCGACCTCCCTGCGGGTCAGCCAGGCGAGATTGGAATCGAACAGTTCATTTTGCGCCATGTTCCTGATGACAAGAGTCAATGTCTGACTGCCGGCAACTCCCCCCATGCTCGCAACAATAGGCATCAGCACCGCCAGTGCCACCACTTTCTCTATCGTATCTTTGAAGAGATCGATCACACCTGCGGCGATAAAGGCAGTGATAAGGTTTGCGCCGAGCCAGATCGCCCGGTTTCTGGCTGTTTTCAGAATCGGGGCAAACTGATCGTCTGTCTCGTTCAGGCCTGCCATGCCGAGGATCGAATGATCCGCCTCATCGATGATGACATTGACGACGTCATCGATAGTGATCCGACCGAGCAGGCGGTGTTCTTCATCCACAACCGGTGACGACACGAGATTGTAGCGTTCAAACATGCTGGCAACGTCGTGCTTCGGCGTTTCCGGCAGCACCGAATCAAACTCTTTGACCATGATGTCGCGGACCAGTGTGCCAGGATCAGCGACCAGCATGGAAGTGACAGGCAGAAGACCGACCAGTACGTCGCTGCGATTAACGACGAAGATGTTATCGGTCATGGCTGGCAGCTCGCTGTGGCGACGCAGGTAGCGCAGCACCACATCGATCGTGACACGACCACGGACTGAGATAGTGTCCGTATCCATCAAGCCACCCGCGGTGTCCTCGGAGTATGACAACAGGTTTTCCACCCTGCGCCGGTCCTGCGCATCCATAGCCTGCAGCACCTGTTGCGTCAGAGTGTTGGGCAGCTGTTGCAGGATGTCGGCTAAATCGTCGGCGTCGACGTTCTCCAGCACCTGCTTGATTTCGCCAACCGGCTTGTCGCTGAGCAGTTCCGGCGTCAGCTCTTCATCAATATGCTGCAGAATCTCGCTTTGCAGTTCAGTCTCACAGATGTTCCAGAGAACACTGCGGTGAACCGGAGGGGAAGATTCCAGGACGTCAGCCAGGTCCTCTGCCTTCAGAGCATCCGCCAGTGATTTTATTTCCTGATAGGTGCCACTTTGGATGAGTTCGCTGAGTTCCAGTACCGGGGATTGTGTGGCTTCCTCTTCTATCCCGGTCGTCATTCTGCTTCGCCGAAACGATTGGTCACCAGTGCCGCGAGTGCGGCCAAGGCTTCGGTCTCATCCTCGCCCTCGACCGTGAGACTGATGGTTGAGCCGAGTGTCGCCTGCAGCATCATCATCGACATGATGCTTTTTCCGTTGCCCTGACGCTCGCCGCAGCGAACATTGACGTCGGCAGAAAACCCAGCGGCGGTTTTAACGAAAACGGATGCGGCCCTGGCATGCAGACCGAGTTGATTAACAATTTCCAGATCCTGTTGCAGCATGTGGTTCAGTTTTTCGCTGTAGTATCGAGCATCTCGCGATGTCGAACCTGAACGTTGGCATAGCGCGACTGGTAGTGCCTGAACAGCTTCTCTGCCATGTATACCGAGCGGTGCTGGCCGCCGGTGCAGCCTACCGCTATCGTCAGGTAGCTGCGGTTATTGGCCTCAAATTTTGGCAACCATTGGTCGAGAAAGGCAGAGAGGTCCTGGTACATTTCCGCAAAATCCCCCTGCGCATCAAGGTAAATCTGTACTGGATCATCAAGTCCGGTTAGTGGTTTTAGTTCCGGCTGCCAGTGCGGATTGGGCAGACAGCGCACGTCAAATACTAGGTCTGCGTCTACGGGTACCCCGCGTTTGTAGGCAAACGACTGGAACAGCAGGGCAAAACCCTGTGAGTCTTTGCCGACACGCATGCGAATCACATCCCGCAGTTCATGGATCGTCAGTGAGGTGGTATCAATGCTCAGTGACGCCAGTGATGAGATGGGGTCAAGCAGGCGGCTCTCCAGCTCGAGGGCCTCGCGCAGTCCAGTCTCACTGTTGCTGAGGGGGTGCTTGCGGCGGGTCTCAGAGAAGCGTTTCACCAGTGCCGGGCTTGAAGCGTCAAGAAAGATGACCGTCGTATCTAACTCGTCAGGTAAGAAGGCAGCGAGTACTTCGGGCAGTTTCGCCAGATCATCTGCAATGTTGCGGGCATCGATACCCACCGCGGCCCGCTCAACCTGGCTGTCCTGCGATAATCTGTCGACGAGTGGCGTCAGCAGTGTCACCGGCAGGTTGTCGATGCAGTAATAGCCGAGATCCTCGAGCAGGTTCAGTGCCGTGCTTTTACCTGATCCGGAGCGCCCGCTGATAACAACGAGAGAAAGCATTATTGCTGCGCCGCTGCAGTGGTGTCGTTACCCTTGTCGAGCGCAACAGCTTTATCGTAAAGATCAGCGCTGGATCGGGCACTCAAGAGCAGTTCACGATAGTGTGCCTGCTGGAATCCCTCGGCCAGCAACGCCAGAACAGCGAGGTGCTCGTTGGTCTCTGCTTCGGGTACCAGCAGCGCGAAAACAATCTGTACGGGAATATCGTCGTAGGCAGAGAAGTCGATGGGTTCGTTAAACACGAAAAGGGCGCCGACGATGCGATCACATTCCGACAGACGCGTATGTGGCAGGGCAACCCCTGAACCGATAGCTGTCGAGCCGAGTTTTTCTCGCTCAATGAGCTGGCGATAAACCATACCGGTTTCCAGCTCAGGAACGGCAGTGGCGATCTTTTCTGCAATGACTTCCATTGCGCGCTTTTTGCTGCTGGCTTCTATCGAACTGAAGGTTCGATCAGGTGTAAGTATTGACCTGATGTTCATCCAAGATAACCGCTAAAGGACGGGTTGCTGTATTCGTCGGCATCGCTGCCGGTTTCGACGGCTGCCAACACCAGGCCTGGGTTCAGCAGGCAAGGTCGGCGGATTTTACTCCGACGGAGGTGCGCCTGCCAGCGCGCGATGACCCTCCTGGTTAGCGCGCCGCTGCGCGATGTTTTCGGTCCTTGGACTTCTCTTTCTTCTTCAGCACCTGGCGATCGAGCTTGTCAGCCAAAAGATCGATCGCGGCATACAGGTCTTCGTGCTCTGCCTCGGCGTAGATTTCCGGGCCGGATCCATGGATGGTCGCTTCGGCTTTCTGGCGCTGTTTTTCAACGCTGAGGATGACGCTGATGTTAGTGATCTTGTCAAAGTGTCGTTCGAGTCGTGCGAGCTTGGTTGAAACGTAGTTCCGGAGCGAGTCGGTGACTTCGACGTGATGTCCACTAACGTTAAGTTGCATTGATATCTCCTGCTTCGTGAATAACCGGACGTCTTCTCAGCGCCTTACCGCTGACTATAGCATTCCTTACCTATGATGTTTTGACCTGAATCAGGGGAAATCGTTCAGGCCAGCAGTTGAATCTGTTGGGTCAGACGAAGCGTTTCAAATCAGCTGCTTGCGTTCATTAGAAGGTGGAATCTGGAGCAGTTCCCGGTATTTGGCGATGGTACGGCGGGCCACCTTGATGTTCTGCTCCTGCAGCAGTGTGACAATCTTACTGTCGCTCAGTGGTTTACGTGGGTTCTCTTCGGCCACCAGCTTTTTGATGAGGGCCCGGATCGCGGTCGAGGAAACCTCGCCACCGGAGCTGGTGGACACGTGGCTTGAGAAAAAGTACTTCAGCTCGAAGATGCCCGCAGGCGTCATCATGTACTTCTGGGTTGTGACGCGCGAAATGGTCGACTCATGCAAATCGACGGCGTCAGCAACATCGTGCAGCACGAGTGGTTTCATCGCCTGCTCGCCGTAGTCGAAAAACCCCCGCTGAAATTCAACAATCTTCGTTGCAACTCGCAACAATGTGTCATTACGTTGCTGCAGGCTCTTGATAAACCACTTCGCTTCTTGCAGGTGTCCTTTCAGGTTTGTTGCATCCTCGCTGGTGTCGCCGCGCTGGATCAGGCCGGCGTACTCAGGATTGACTCTGACCCGGGGTGCGGACCTGGGATTGAGTTCAACCGTCCAGACACCATTTTTTTTGCTGACGATAACATCAGGCTCGATATAGTCAGCCGTTTCATCACTGATCATGCTGCCTGGTTTGGGGTTGAGTGACTGGATCAGCGCAATACCCAGCTTCAGCTGGGGTTCTCGAATACGCAGCTTGCGCGTCAGTTGTGCGTAATCACGATTTGCCAGGAGGCTCAGGTACTGATCGACAATCTTCAGGGCGACGTCCAGGCCAGGGGTATCATCAGGCAGCTGATACAACTGAATGGTGAGGCACTCCTGCAGAGAGCGGCTGGCCACGCCGAGGGGGTCAAGATGTTGAATCAGATGGAGTACAGCCTCGACTTCCTCAGCTTCGATCTCGTAATGTAGCGGCGCTGTGTCAACGATCTCCTCGATGGTGGTATGCAGCATGCCATCGTCATCGAGACCGTCAACGATGCAGGCGGCGATGAACTGGTCTGATTCAGTCAGATGCAGCAGATTGAGCTGCTCAATCATATGGCTCTGGATGGTTTCGCTGACGGAATTTCTGTTTTCGAGGAAATTGTCGTCAGTTGACGGCGCTGTGGTATTCGCCCCGATGACGTTGTCGTCGTAAATATCCTCCCAGGAGGTGTCGATCGGCAGGTCTTCTTCGATGCTTTCTGCATCGACTTCGTTGCGGCTGTCCGCGATGGCATCGCCGTCAATCTCCGGATCGAGATTTTCAGTCTCTGTAGCGCTGTCATCAGCATTAGTTGGCACCGTGCTATCGTCGTTGGCGTTACCCTCAATGTCTTCCTCAGGGGTATCCAGAGAAGTTTCTTCCTCCGGTGAGTCATCCAGCTCCGGGTCGACTTCCTCCAGCATGATGTTTGAGTCGAGCGCCTGTTGTATTTCCAGTTCGAGATCGAGCGTTGACAGCTGCAACAGTTTGATCGCCTGCTGCAGCTGGGGTGTCATTCGCAGCTGTTGACCCAGCCGGAGAGCGATGGAAGGTTTTAACGCCATGCAAATATGATACCAATATCGGGCGAGACCTACATCCGGAAGTTCTCACCGAGATACACGGCTTTCACTTGATCGTTGTCAAGGATGCTCTGAGCGCTGCCCTCGGCAATGATATGTCCCTCGCTGACAATATAGGCCTTGTCGCAGATATCCAGCGTCTCGCGCACATTGTGATCAGTAATCAAAACGCCGATGCCGCGATCGGTCAGATGACGCACGATGTCCTTGATGTCGTTGACGGATATCGGGTCGACACCGGCGAAGGGCTCGTCGAGCAGGATAAAACTGGGTTGTGTCGCCAATGCCCGTGCGATCTCAACCCGACGGCGCTCCCCACCGGACAGGGACAGGCCCAGATTGTTTTGGATGTGATTGATCCTGAAGTCAGCCATCAACTGCTCAGCCTGTTCCGCTCTTTCTGCTGGTTGCAGGTCGGATCGCAGCTCCAGTATCGCCAGCAGATTGTCGCGAACGCTGAGTTTGCGAAACACTGAGGCCTCCTGCGGAAGATAACCGATGCCTTTGCGCGCCCGCTGGTGCACGGCGAAGTCAGTGATGTCGGCGCCGTCGATGCTGACGCTGCCGCGATCATGGGTGATTGAGCCGACAATCATGTAGAAGCAGGTAGTTTTGCCGGCACCGTTAGGACCAAGCAGACCAACAATCTCGCCGGAAGCGACGGACAGCGAGACGTCTTGCACGACCTCGTGTCCTCGATAGCTTTTGGCGAGGTTCTTTGCCTCCAGGATTGCCATTGTCAGGGGGACGATTTTTTTGGTGAAATCGTCATATTGATGCGGTCATTATTGCCGCCGGCACTGAGGTTGACGATGCCCTTGGCGAGGTCATAGTAGAGCAGTTCACCTTCAAACTCGTCATTGATTTGTTGCAGTTTGGCGTCTCCCGCAAGGTGCAACCTCTCTTCCTGGACGAGGTAGGTGATTTTTTTAGCCTCTGCGGAAACCCGATCATTGTTGGCGTTCAACTGCTGCTGATAGTGGGCGAGGCGACTGGATTTCTGATCCGCTTTGGCAATGATCTGGACTATCTCGCTGTCGCTACTGAAGATCTCGACCTCTTCCGCAGTCACTTTCAATGTACCCTGTTGAATGATGACGTTGCCGCGATAGATTGAAGTACCCGCGTTTTCATCGACCATGGCAGCATCCGCCTGAATCCGGATTGCCTGCTCGCGGTCTGATTCAAGCGCGGCCGCTGACAAGCTGGTGAGAGCTAGCAGGCCGGTGAGAGAGAGCGTCGTAAGACTTTTTTGCCACGGGTGATTGTGCATGGGCTGATTCTAGCCTATCCGGATGAACGAGGGCAGTTCATCTCACCCGACTTGCGGGTTAATTCGGCAGAAAGATGGTGTTGACCCTTTCCTGGTCGCTGGAGAAAAATTGAAACCGACCTGTGTCGAGAAAAGCTTTCATGCCAGCCGCGGTCGTTCTGCCGGACTCATTGTCGATATAGACCTTGTCATCCGTCTCTGCATACTCACGTTCGGGGTAGACAGTCAGGCTGCTGGTCTGAATCAAAATGAACCGATCGTCATTAGCCGACTGCTCGAGGAGGACCTGCTCCCAGAGTTCGATGATCTCTTCCCGGTAGACCGACGCCGACAGGATTCGCCCCTCTTTAGCTGAGATATCCCAGTTTGCAGCGTTCTCCTCCGGGCCCAGTTCAATAACCGGGGATTTCAGCGTTGTCAGGTCCGTCAGAGGGAAGTGTGTCAGGCGTGTGGCGCCCAGCGTGTGTTGCAGTTCGCCATCGCCATCATACTGACTGATTGTTGCGCCGAGCATGTAAAGATCGGGATCGTTGCGCGTACTGGCAGTTTCATTGACCGATGAATCTTCCAGTATCCAGTTGACTGCCAATGCTGATGACAGAATCACGAGCGTGAGTGCAACAAACCGGTTAAACATGCGTTGAACTGAGCGTGTTCTGGTAAAGGAGGGCAAGATAAGCCAGCCACATGGTGAACAGCGCAGCAGCACGCGGACGTGTGATGCCAGCGCTGCCACCGCCGAGCAGGCCGAAGATCACAAGCATCAGGGTGAGAACAAACATGGTGGAATAGTCGCGCCATAAGAGCTCAAACTCAACCTTGGTTGGTGCGACCAGACAGGGAATGGCCAACGCGGCCAGCAGGTTGAAAATATTGGAACCGACGATGTTGCCAATGGCCATGTCAGTCTGGTTCTTCAAAGCACTCGTCACTGAAACCACAAGTTCGGGCAGGCTGGTACCAATAGCAATGACCGTGAGTCCGATGAGCAGTTCACTGACACCGAGCAACTGAGCGATATTGGCTGCTGACCAGACCAGCAGTTCTGATGACAGCAACAGGAAACAGAGCGACAGTGCGACCGTCGCCACTGCTCTCATCTGTGACATGTCAGGAATCTCGCTCAACTCCTGTATTTCGGCTGCTGTCGCCATGTTGCTCGATTGGTTGTGCTCGAGTGCCAGCCTGGCCAGAAAAAGAGTGAGCCCTCCGCACAGCAGTACGCCGTCCCAGAACCCCAGGTGTTGATCGATAAGGGTGACACCTGCAATCAGGGTGACGAGAAGGAGCGCTGGCAGGTCGCTTCGCAGGCTGTCGC
Organism: Gammaproteobacteria bacterium; assembly: GCA_038136715.1. Taxonomy (GTDB): domain Bacteria; phylum Pseudomonadota; class Gammaproteobacteria; order Pseudomonadales; family Azotimanducaceae; genus UBA9659. The sequence goes on from JAYQAI010000001.1 coordinate 39,721, forward strand.
CGCGGAACTTCAAGGGGACGATCAGTGCCGTCGCACCCAGCACCATGCCGACGTTGGCAATATTGGAGCCAATCGCATTGCCGACCGCTAGCCCTGGCTGTCCTGTCAGCGAAGAGGTGGCCGCGACAAATATTTCCGGTGCCGATGTGCCCAGGGCGACAATCGTCAGACCCACCAGCATTGGCGACATTGCAAAATGCCGCGCTGTGGCAACAGAACCAAAGACAAAATGATCTGCGCTCTTGAATAGCACAAGAAAACCAATGAGGAGGGTCGCGCTGTAATAGATCATGCGTCGCGGCAGGTGAGGGAGCGGGATGAGCCGCGTATTAAAAAAATTCTCCCGCATATTTGCAAGCGAGTGAGATGGATGGTGTGCCAGCCCGCCGGGCCCCATCAGCAGGCAGATGAGCTTTGCAGCCAGTCCGTCGGGTCTCAAGCAGATTGTTGATTTTGCCAACATGACAGGGATCCCTGGGCTGCGTTAGCGAGAGCGCCCGTGATAAACTGTCGCGCTTTCTTTTAGAGTCAACCAAATGGATATGCAAGCAATCGAATCCCTGCTGCGTGATGCCCTGCCCGGCTGTAAGCTGGAAACCCAGGCCGAGGGTAACAAGCTCGGACTGAGCATCGTGTCTGACGCCTTTGAGGGTCTTAACCGGGTTAAGCGCCAGCAGAAGATTTACGCACTGCTGGACGACCGTATTAAGTCGGGCGAAATACACGCCGTTTCCATGGTGACGAAGACGCCTGCTGAGGCTGGAAGCTGATTCATGGATCGATTGCTAATAGAAGGCGGCACTGTTCTCGATGGTGAACTCAGAGCTTCCGGTGCGAAAAACTCGGCGTTAAAAATGTTTGCTGCGGCGCTGCTGGCTGATGATCCGGTGGTTATCAGTAACGTCCCGCATCTGCGTGACATCACGACGATGATCGAACTGCTTGGCTCACTCGGTATTGAGGTCGTTATCGATGAAAAGATGAACATCGAAATTCACGCCAACACGATCAAAAGTTTCAAAGCACCTTATGATCTGGTGAAGACGATGCGGGCTTCATTTAACGTGCTTGGGCCGCTGCTGGCGCACTATGGTCAGGCGGAGGTATCGCTGCCGGGTGGCTGTGCGATTGGGCCAAGACCGGTTGACCAGCATCTGCGCGGTCTCGAAGCATTGGGCGCTAATATTGAAATGGCGGACGGCTATGTCAAAGCGACATCCAATGGCCGTCTCAAGGGTGGCCACATCTACTTTGACTTCAAGACCGTTGGCGGCACGGAACACATGCTGATGACAGCTGCGCTGGCAGATGGCACGACAGTGATGGAGAACTGCGCCTGCGAACCCGAGATCATCGATCTTGCCGACTTCCTCAATAAAATGGGTGCTCAGGTGGAAGGTGCCGGGACTGACACAATGCGGATTACCGGGGTCCCGTCGCTGCGCGGCTGCTCTCACCGCGTCATCTCAGATCGGATAGAAACCGGCACCTACCTGATTGCTGCGGCGGCAACCGGCGGTCGGGTGAAGATCAGGGATGCCGATCCCGTGCACCTGGACGTTGTCATCAGCAAACTGAAAGAAGCTGGTGCCACAATCAAAATGGATGCAAACACTATCGAACTCGATATGGAGGGCAGACGTCCCCAGGCCGTCAGTCTGATTACTGCGCCCTATCCAGGTTTCCCTACCGATCTGCAGGCCCAGCTAATCGCGATGAACTGCGTCGCGGAAGGCACGGGTACCGTGAAGGAAACGATCTTTGAGAACCGTTTCATGCACGTCCACGAGATGAATCGCATGGGCGCCAAGATCAAGCTGGAAGGAAACAATACGACTGCAATCGTCGAAGGCGTGCCGCGCCTGACAGGGGCGCCAGTGATGGCCAATGACCTGCGTGCTTCAGTCTCGCTGGTGATTGCTGGCCTCGTAGCTGAGGGCGACACCATCGTGGACCGGATTTACCACATAGACAGGGGATACGAGCAGGTCGAGGAGAAACTGCAGAACCTGGGTGCGAATATCCGCCGTATCGCGTCGGAGTGATTCATGAAGAAACCACTGACCATTGCTCTAACCAAGGGGCGCGTTCTGCGTGATGAATTGGAACTGCTGTCGCAGATCGGTATCACGCCTGAGGAAGATCCGGATAAGTCGCGGAAACTGGTGTTCAACACCTGCCGCGATGATGTCCAGATCATGGTGTTGCGCGGCATGGATGTGGCCACCTATGTCGAGCACGGCATCGCTGATCTGGGCATGTCAGGCAAGGATGTCCTGCTCGAGCACAGTGGTGCCTCTTACTATGAACCCCTGGACCTTGGGCTGGGTCGCTGCCAGATCATGGTGGCCGGCCTGACCGATGAGCCGCCACTGCCGGCCCGGCTGCGGATCGCTACCAAGTTTGTTAATACGGCGAAGCGTTATTATGCGGAACGGGGCGTGCAGGTCGACATTATCAAGCTTTACGGTGCCATGGAGCTGGCGCCCGTGACAGGGCTCGCCCACCGGATTGTCGATATCGTAGAAACCGGTAATACGCTGAAGGCCAATGGCCTCGAGCCACTCGAACTGATCGAGGAGGTCAGTACGCGACTGATCGTGAACAAGTCTGCATACAAAACCCGCTTTGCTGAGATCAGGGCGATTGTCGATGCGCTGGAGGCTGTCACATGATGCAACGACTGGATCGAAGTAAGGCTGATTTCGATGAGAAGCTGACAGCGCTGCTGCGCGTGCCGGCAGAAGATGCCGCTGAGGTCCGGGCGATTGTGGCGGAGATTCTCGGCGATGTTCGCAGTGGCGGTGATGTCAGGCTGGTCGAGCTGACTAATCAGCTGGATCGCAGAGACGTGGCCAGTGCGGCTGAACTCAAGATAGAAAAGGATCGTCTCAAGACGGCATTTGACAATCTTGATCCACTGCTGGCCGAAGCTCTCTCAGCATCTGTCGACAGAGTGCGGACCTATCACGAAGCGCAACTCGCTGCACTGGGCGGCGGGGAAGACTGGCAGTTTACTGATTCGCTGGGGAATACGCTGGGCCAGAAGGTCTCGGGTATGCAACGAGTCGGTCTCTATGCCCCAGGCGGTAAGGCAGCCTACCCCTCGACGGTCATTATGACCGCGATCCCGGCGAAGGTGGCCGGTGTTGAAGAGTTGGTGCTGTGTGTGCCAACGCCGGGCGGGGAAGTGAATGAGACGCTGTTGGCTGCGGCCTATCTCTGCGGCGTCGATCACGTTTTCACCATCGGTGGCGCGCAGGCAATTGCTGCTATGGCGTTTGGAACTGATGCGGTACCCCGGGTCGATAAGATTGTGGGACCAGGGAACTTGTTTGTGGCTGTGGCGAAGGAAATGGTCTTTGGCACGGTCGGCATTGACATGATTGCAGGCCCGTCGGAAGTGCTGATCATTGCTGATAAAACGGCCAGTCCCGACTGGATAGTCAAAGACCTGTTTGCACAGGCTGAACACGACGAAATGGCCCAGTCGATTCTGATTTCTGCAGATTCAGACCTGCTGACGGCGGTCGCAGAGAGGCTGCCGGTCCTGCTTGCCGAGCAGCCAAGATCGGACATCATTGCGGCCTCGCTTAAGGCAAGAGGTGCGTTGATCGAGGTGGCGGACCTGAGCGAGGCATTGGCATTGGCCAACAGGATTGCGCCGGAGCATCTCCAGCTGGCTATCGAGAATCCGGCAGATTGCCTTGACGAGATTCGCTTCGCGGGGGCCGTATTTCTTGGCGTTGACACCGCAGAAGTTGTAGGTGACTACACCGCAGGTCCGAGCCATGTCTTGCCGACCAGCGGTACAGCCCGGTTCGCGTCGCCACTGGGCGTCTATGATTTCCAGATTCGCGCGTCCGTCATCGACTGTAGCCGTGAAGGGTCAATTGTCCTGAATCGCGCGGCAGCCCTGCTGGCTGACGTGGAGGGATTGACGGCGCACGGTGACTCAGCCCGGGCCCGGGTTTCGAATCAGCAATGACGCAAATGGGGCCGGCGAGCAGGTATCGCGATGGTGTTGCCCGGGGAGAGTATCAGCATGACCCGGCGCAGGAAGCTGCTATAGATCTGTTGCAGGCTCTGACAGAAAACCTGCAGCAGGAGACGGAGGTACCCCAGCCCGGCTTTTTCGCCCGTCTGCTGGGGGCCCCGGCACCAGCGCAGAAAGGCACCAAAGGCCTCTACTTCTGGGGTGGCGTTGGTCGCGGCAAAACCTTCCTGATGGACCTGTTCTATGAGGAGCTGCCCTTTGACAAGAAAAAGCGATTGCACTTTCATCGATTTATGCGCGAGGTTCATCGAGGTTTGACCCAATTACAGGGTGAAGCCAATCCGCTGCGCAAGGTGGCGGCGCAATTCGCTGCCGAGGCCCGGGTCATCTGTTTTGATGAGTTCTTTGTCAGCGACATTACGGATGCCATGCTCCTGGCCGGCCTGCTCGAAGAGATGTTTCAGCTCGGCATGACGCTCGTTGCGACTTCGAATGTGGAGCCGGATCACCTTTATGAAAATGGCCTGCAGCGAAGCAAGTTCCTGCCGGCCATTGAACTCATCAAGCAGCATACCCTGGTTCACAACATGGATGGCGGGATCGACTATCGGCTGCGGGCGCTGGAATCAGCCGAACTCTACTATTTTCCACTCGATGTAAGTGCCGATGCGGTGCTGGAGTCCTCTTTTTACAACCTTTCGCCGGATGCGGGCAGGGCGGATGTGAGACTGACGATTGAGGGTCGGGAGATAGTCACGCGGCGTTGTGGTGACGGCGTCGCCTGGTTTGACTTTAAGGCGATTTGTGACGGACCCCGGAGCCAGAATGACTACATTGAGTTGGCGCACCTGTTCCAGACGGTGCTGATTGGTAACGTACCTGTTTTTGACGAAAAAAAGGAAGATCAGGCGCGGCGTTTCATCAGCCTTGTGGATGAGTTCTATGACCGTAACGTCAAGCTGATTCTCTCAGCCGAGGCAGGGATTCTCGATCTTTACCAGGGCCGTCGTCTGCAGTTTGAGTTCCAGCGAACGGAGAGCCGGTTGCAGGAAATGCAATCGAAGGAGTACCTGGCGACAGAGCATCGTGCTTGATTGGGAAAAGTCCATGGAAAACAAAGACCTGGGCTGTTTTTGAATCAATGAGTTGCAGATCAAATGATTGCTTGCACTCGGTGGGGCGCTTCGGTAACATTCGCGCTCCCGACTCCGGGGGTCCCCTGGATTCTCTCGATTACGTGACGGTTTGAACCATCAAGATGAAAACGATTAGTGCCAAGAAAGAATCAGTGACCAGAGACTGGTATGTTGTGGATGCCACGGATAAGACTCTGGGTCGCCTGTCCACCGAGATAGCGAACCGGCTGCGCGGCAAGCACAAACCTGAATTTACGCCCCACGTGGATACCGGCGACTACATCGTGGTCGTCAATGCGGAAAAAGTGAAAGTGACCGGCAACAAGTCAACGGACAAGCTTTATCACCATCACACTGGCTACCCCGGTGGCATCAAGTCGATCACTTTCGACAAGCTGATCGACAAAGCACCTGAGCGTATTATTGAAAAAGCGGTCAAAGGCATGATGCCGAAGAACAAGCTGAGTAAGGCGATGATGGGTAAGCTCAAGATCTACGCCGGCAGTGAGCATCCGCATGCTGCACAGCAACCCACTCCTCTGGATATCTAAGATTTAATAAAGGTTAGACCACTCATGGCCCAGTATTACGGAACAGGACGAAGAAAGTCAGCTAAAGCCCGAGTTTTCATGACGCCTGGTGAAGGCAACATCAATGTCAACAATCGAGCGCTGGACGAGTACTTCGGCCGTGAAACAGCCCGCATGATCGTACGCCAGCCACTGTCGCTGTGTGAGGTATCCGACAAGTTCGATTTCAACGTTACGGTCACTGGTGGCGGTGGTTTCGGCCAGGCGGGCGCGATCCGTCATGGTATTACTCGCGCACTCATCGAATACGATGAGACCCTGCGGCCGACGCTGCGCCAGGCGGGTTTTGTGACCCGGGATGCGCGCACGGTTGAGCGGAAAAAGGTCGGCCTCAGGAAAGCGCGAAAGAAGCCTCAATTCTCCAAGCGATAAGCTCAAAATTCTTCGCCGCACTGCAACATTTCCCCTACCAGTTGTGGTAGAATCCGCTCGGCCAAATTAGGGGCCTTACCCACTTCCTGTCAGCCTCAGACTTTCCCCCTGGAAGGGATAGAAAACAGGTGTTTGCGGAAGTGGAAGCAGTTACGGTAAGGGAGATTCAATGTGAGTGAGAATAGCGTCAACACGAGGCGTCGCAACTTTTTGATTGGTGCGACCTCTGTGGTTGGAGCTGCCGGAGTAGCGGGGGTCGCTGTACCCTTCATCGGTTCTTGGAATCCGAGCGCCAAAGCGCTGGCAGCGGGGGCGCCCATCAAAGTCGACGTCAGTAAACTGGCCCCCGGGGACATCCTCGGCCCAATTCCAGCGTGGCGTGACAAACCAATATTTGTGGTCAAGCGCTCCGACGCGCAGCTTGGCGACCTTAACAGCAAGAATGGCAGGTTGGCGGATCCCGACTCAACGCGGCCACAGCAACCGGAATACGCCCAGAACGACACCCGATCGATCAAGCCCGATGTGCTGGTGCTGGTCGGCCTTTGCACGCATCTTGGGTGCTCGCCGCAATTCAAGCCGGTAGTCCAGCCTGAGCAGTTCGACCAGGAGTGGATGGGCGGTTTCTTCTGCGCCTGCCATGGTTCCAAGTTCGATCTTGCCGGCCGTGTCTACAGCGGCGTGCCGGCCCCGGCTAACCTCGAAGTACCGCCTCACTACTATGAAAGTGACGCGGTGATTGTCATTGGTGAAGATGGGGGGGTTGCCTGATGTCAGCGCTGCAAGACTCATTTAAGAACGTGATGGACTGGGTCGATGCCAGGTTGCCGGTAACGGAAACCTATGAAAAGCATATGTCCAAGTACTATGCACCCAAGAACTTCAATTTCTGGTATCTCTTCGGCGTCCTCGCGACGGTCGTTCTGGTCAATCAGCTGTTGACCGGTATCTGGCTGACCATGAGCTATGTGCCGACAGGCGATGGCGCCTTTGCTTCCATTGAATACATCATGCGGGATGTCGAGTACGGCTGGATGCTGCGTTATATGCATTCCACCGGCGCTTCGGCCTTTTTCTTCGTGGTTTATCTGCATATGTTCCGCGGCCTTGCCTACGGCTCTTACCAGAAGCCGCGAGAGTTGATCTGGATACTCGGCATGCTGATCTACATTGCATTAATGGCCGAAGGTTTCTTCGGCTATCTGCTGCCATGGGGCAACATGTCCTACTGGGCGGGCCAGGTCATCGTCTCTCTCGCTGGCGCCATCCCCGTCGTCGGTGATTCGCTCGCGACCTGGGTTCGCGGTGACTTCAACATCTCAGGTATCACCCTGAATCGATTCTTCGCTCTGCATGTCGTGCTGATACCGCTGGTGTTGATTGTGCTGGTGTTTCTGCACATTCTTGCCCTGCATGAAGTCGGCTCCAACAACCCCGACGGTATCGATATCAAGAAGAACCTGGACGCGGACGGCAAGCCTGTTGACGGCGTGCCTTTCCACCCACACTACACGATCGGCCATGACGTGCCGGGTATCGTGCTGTTCCTGTTTTTCTTCTGTGCAGTGATGTTCTTCTGGCCGGATGGTGGGGGATATTTCATTGAGCATCCCAACTACGAGCCAGCGAACCCGCTGAAAACACCTGAACTGATCGCGCCGGTCTGGTACTACACTCCGTTCTACTCGATGCTGCGAGCAGCGACATTCCCGCTCTTCGGTCTCGATGCCAAGTTCTGGGGCCTGGTGGTCATGGCGGGAGCGATTGCTTTGCCGATTGTTTTGCCCTGGCTCGACCGTTCACCCGTCAGGTCGATCCGTTACAAGGGACTGGGCAGCAAGCTGTTCCTGGCTGTTTTCATCGTGGCATTCTTCATTCTGGGATACCTGGGTACCAAACACCCGACTGCGGAGCGCACGCTGGTGGCGCAGATCTGTACAGCCATCTACTTTGGCTACTTCCTGCTGATGCCCTGGTACACCAAGGTTGAGAAAACCAAGCCTGTTCCTGAAAGGGTGACGATGCCATGAGAATATTAATCGCATTACTTCTTATTGTTCCTGGCATTGGTTTTGCAGCCTCAAGTGGCATTCCGCTGCATGACATGGAGCCTGATCTTGATGACAAGGCGTCGTTGCAGCGTGGTGCCCAGACCTACATGAACTACTGCATGGGTTGTCACTCATTGAAATATCAGCGTTACCAGCGCACGGCCGATGACCTTGGTATTCCACATAACCTGATGATGGAGTATCTGGTCTTCGATCCTGATGCGTCTATTGGTGCCCTCATGGACAACACGTTGTCAGCGGATAAGGCAAAACAGTGGTTTGGTGCAGTGCCGCCGGATCTGACCCTTTACACAGCGCTGAGGGGTGGGCCCGAGTACTTCTACACCTATATGCGGACTTTTTATGAAGACCCAACGCGTCCGTTTGGCATGAACAATCTGCTTTATGAGAACGTCGGTATGCCGCACGTGCTGCTTGGTCTGCAGGGACTGCAGCGCAAAGGATGCATGCAGATTCCGGCGCTGGCCGCCAATGGTGGTGAGATGCGTGATCCGCTGACGGGTGAATCGATCACCGAAGAAGTCTGCGATCACCAGGAGATCATCAGCCGCGGTTATAACCCTTTGCAGCTCGTGGAAGGTACCGGTGAATTGACGCCTGAGGAATATGACGAGGTCATTTATGATCTCGCTAACTTCCTCTACTACACTGCAGATCCGAGCCGGCAGGAGCGTGAGCGCATTGGTGTTTTCGTCTTGCTTTTCCTGGCTTTCTTCTACGTCTTCACCCAGTTGCTGGGGCGTGAATATACGAAGGAGTTTCACTAGGCGTTACTCTCAGAGTGGCGCTCCTCAAACTATTACAAAGAGGTGAAGAATGGGCGTTTTAGCCAAGCATTCATCAATGATTTTTTATTCCGATGGTAATGATCACTACAGCCAGCGGGTTCGCCTGGTTCTGGCAGAGAAAGGTGTTGCTGTTGAGATCGTCGATGTTGAACCCGGTAACCTGCCGGAAGATCTGGCGGGCTTGAACCCCTATAACAGTCTGCCTACACTCGTCGACCGTGATCTGGTGCTTTACGAGTCGCAGGTCATCATGGAATACCTTGACGAACGCTTTCCGCATCCGCCACTGCTGCCCGTCTACCCCGTAGCTCGGGCGCAGAGCCGTCTTTTCGTCTACCGGATTCAGCGTGACTGGTGCGGCTATGTCGATACGATCGTTGCTGGCCGTTCGAAAGACACGGTGATCGACCGGGCGCGTAAAGAGCTGAAAGAAAGCCTGATGGCCATCGCGCCAATCTTTGCCGAAAAGCCTTTCTTTATGAGTGATGAATTCACGCTCGTCGACTGCTGCGTTGCACCTATCCTGTGGAGACTGCCGGTACTCGGTATCGAACTGCCTCCCAAGCACGGCAAGCCGATCCATGACTACATGGACCACATCTTCCAGAGAGACGCATTTCAGGCTTCATTGAGCGAAGCTGAACTGGATATGCGCGATTGAATGAATTCATCAGTCCCTTACCTGATTCGCGCAATCAACGAGTGGATACTGGATAACGACAGCACACCCTACCTGATCGTCGATGCGACCATGGAAGATGTTTCCGTTCCGATGGAGTACGTCAAAGACGGCCAGATCGTGCTGAATATCAGTCCGAAAGCGGTAAGGGACCTTTCTATCTCCACCGAGTACGTCATGTTCAGTGGCCGCTTTGCCGGTATCGCCCATGAGGTCTACGCGCCGATTGCTGCAGTCATGGGCATTATTGCGAAAGAAAATGGCGAGGGTATGTGGTTCCCGCGAGACGAAGACGAACCTGAGCCTCCGGGCAGCGAGCCTGATGGAGAGCCGCCTGAGCCGCCGAAAGGGCCGCCGACGCTAAAGGTGGTGAAGTAACAGGTATTTGCTTGGTCAGTAAGCGGTCAGGCTGCTAATTGATGTACTCGAACAGCTTGACGATCTTCTGCACGCCCTGCACCCCCTGTGTCACCTCAACCGCGGCATCGGCCTCCGCCCGTGTCACAAGACCCATTAGGTAGACTACACCGTTTTCGGTCACCACCTTAATTCTGCCGGCATCTGTGGTTTCGGCGGTACCCAGGGATGACTTTACTTTCGTTGTCAGCCAGCTGTCGTTGGTGCGTGAAATAATCGAAGTCTTTCCTGCCACAGATAATTCGTTGAACACCTGACGGACGTTACGCAGGGGTTCGACTTCTGCCGTCGCGAGCGGAATCAGGTCCGCGGACGGGACCTGTCCTGTGATCAGAACCATTCCTTTAAAGCTCGTGACGCTGAAATTAGCATCCTTGAAAGCGGGGTTGGCGTCCTTGATTCGTTTTGTCGCGAGTGATTCGTTTCGCGCGTCATCGAAGGCGCCGCTGACGGAAGTGGTTGTGCAACCATGCAGCAGGATCAGGCTCAGCAAAGTCAAAAGAATACGCATCTGGGTTCTGCCAATGTAATCAGACGTCAAGTGTAAATGCGCCGGGTATCCAGTCAATGTCTTTGCCAATCGAGATCACATCAAACCGATAGGATTCCCAGGGCAGATGGCGCTGGCGTTGCAGAAATAGCTGCGCCGTCTGAATAATCTTGCGTTGCTTGCGAACATCAACTGTATCCGCGCCGGTGCCATAGGCCGAGTGGCGCCGGGCACGCACTTCGATGAAAACGAGGGTGTCGGCGTTGTTCATGATCAGGTCTATCTCGCCGGTTTTTGCTGTGAAATTCCGTATAACTGTGCAGTAACCCCTGGTGTGCAGAAATCGCTCAGCGCGCAGTTCGGCAGCCCGCCCCAGTTCTCTGGTAGAAGGCCCCGGCGGGCTTGCATGCGGCTGTTTCAAAGCCCCTCAGTCAGTATCATGGGAACGGCGTTAACTTTGCCCTCGCGGAACTGGCCCCACATCAGTGAGCGCGTGACGACGTTGTTATCGTTGAGAGCGAGAACACCGGTGGAGCCAAATACTCGTTCCTGGTTGTGGTCTTTCAACTGCTGCAACCGGGGGTAAAGTCGATGTGCGTCAACACCCAGCGCAAAAAACGGTGCGAGTTGGGCTGCGGCATCTGGCCAGATATCGGTGATCAGTGCCTGGATCGGATCACCTTCGGTCAGTTTCCAGGGGATGTCGCAGAAACGGATGCCATTCATATCGATGGCGTCGATCCTGGAACTGCCGGCCGTGTGCACGTGGGATGTGGAGTAAACCGGGATGTCTTCAGCGTAGAAAAACGCCAGTGTCGGATTGATGCCGCGTGCTTGGGATGCGTTACCCAGGAGAAAGACAAAGTCGAGATCCTGTCTGCGCCTGGCTGCGAATTCGAATCTTTCGCCCGTAATTCGCCTGAGATTCGCAGCCCGCTGTTCGCTGGAATCGACGTTGAGGAGCGATTTTACCAGGTTAGAGTAATCCCGCTGATCGGTGTAGTAGGCGCTGTCGATAATGACGCCACCCTTTGTGGTGAAGCGCTCGCTGAAAGCCTGGAAGTTGCGCTCACCCCAGTCTGAGTCGGGCACGATGGCGAGTGCGTTGAGGTAGCCTTCCCTGGCAACCTGGTCCGCTACCTGGATGGATTCGTCCTCTGGTGCCAGACCGAACTGGTAAAGATTGGGGTTAATCTGGCCACCAGCGGTCCTGTTCAGGGCGAGCACGGGAATGTTGAGGGGATGCTCGGCGAGACGCGTGACGCGATCCCGATTAAGTGGACCAATCGCGAGCTCGGCACCGGCGGCTTCCGCTCGCGCCAGATGTTCCAGAATGTCGCCTTCCGAGGTGTCGTAAATGCGCAGCTCTGTCTCTGGCGTCAGCTGGTAGTGAGCTGCTATGTATCCATCCCGAACGGCTCGGCCGAACTTGCCGAGGTCGCCGCGCAATGGCAGCAGCAGCGCAACATTCTCTGGTCGGTTCTCAACAATTTTTGACAACATCTGCAATGAGGCGGGGACGATGATGGCAGCCGGATGCGTTGACCAGGCTGTCTGCCATTCCTTGAGCGCGTTCAGTTGTCTTAGAGGGTCATGTTGATACCGCTTGGTCATCGCCGCCAGTGACAACCAGCCACGGATTTCGCTGGTGATGCTGAGTTCTGCCTGCTGCGTTAAGGTCGCGACGGGCAGCATCAGCAGGGTTGTAAAAATAGCCTCGTGATTGCCAGGTCGCTCAGCCTGGTTTAGCAGGGTATTGAGGTAGATAAGCTCCCTGGCACTGGCAAGATAGCTCCTGCCAGCGCTGTAGGCCTCGGCTCGGAGTCTGCCGGTGGTAATTTGAGTGTTGGTGTCTTTTGTGATGCTGGCGACGCGTTGGTCCTCCAGCGCCCGAATCGCGAGAACAGGATCCCCTTTGAACAACGCGACTTTTGCGCTGAGAATGGCATGGTCGAGCGTTGTGGCATCGGTCGAATATGGCGCTTCAACTGCCTGCAGAATGCGTCCGGCCAGATCCATGTCGGCGGCCGTCGCGGCAAGTTCTGCCGCCTCGAGTCTGAGTTCCGTCGAGCGGGGTGGGACGGCTCTCTCGGCCTCCAGTAGCAGTCTCTCAATGCTGCGGCTGCCGACACTGATCCGGGGGGCAGGATCATCCGGCGGTCGTTCCATGGGTGTCGGTGCGGCACAGGCACCGAGTAGCATGACGAGCCAGGTCAGTCCCAGTCGTTTCAATCGATTAATCCGAGCCATCAAGCCTCTACCTGCACTATCTGCCTTTTCATCTGCCTTTTCTGCGATTCTCTCGTCCACATGAGTATGTGGGGGAATCATTAACAGGCGGTTCACATCACCAGACGAGTCCGCTACGTTTAGATTATCCCACAAGTTATGATGTGCGGGTGTAGTTATGAGCTGACCAGCGCGAACGATCCTGCGCATGGCACCGTGCGAGATTTCCGGATATGTCGATTCTTTATATCGTGGCAACGCCTATTGGTAACCTGGCAGACGCCTCCGCGCGACTCAGGCAGGTGCTTGGTGAGGCAGATGTTATTGCCGCGGAAGACACTCGGCGTACCGGGCGCCTGCTGCAGCACCTTGGCATCAGCAAGAAACAGATCGCGTTCCACGCCCACAGCGAGCACCGGCATGAGGATGAAGTGGTCGCGCTGCTCGAGTCAGGCCAGAAGGTCGCGCTGGTCTCTGACGCAGGGACACCGCTTATCGCTGATCCCGGGTTCAGCCTGGTAAAGCGCTGCCTTGCCAGTGACATTGAAGTTGTTCCGGTGCCGGGGCCGAGTGCCATCACGACGGCGCTGTCGGTTGCGGGTCTGCCGACGACCCGATTCAGCTTTGAGGGTTTCGTTCCGGCCAAGCCAGGGGCCAGGAAACGTTTCTATCAGGATCTTGCCGGTGAAGCCCGAACACTCGTGTTCTTCGAAGTGCCGCATAGAATCGAAGCCAGCCTCGCCGACCTGGCGAGCCAGATGGGTGAATCGCGCAACGTCTGCGTCTGCCGGGAATTGACCAAGACCTATGAGCAGATCATTCAGGGTGAGGCAGCTGTGCTCGCTGACGCTTTGCAGGCAGGCGAGATTCCCTCAAAGGGTGAATTCGTTATCGTCGTCGAAGGGGAAGCGCAAGGCCAGAGCCGGGATGTTGATGAGGTGCTGACCGTGTTACTGGAAGAGCTTGCGCCCTCGCGGGCCGCTGCCGTCGCTGCCAGACTGACGGGTGGGAAAAAATCTGAACTCTATGAGCGTGCGATGCACCTGGCCGGGACAGAGACATGATGCTTCTCAGTTGTGGATATTTCGTCTCTGATTCCCTAGGCTTGTGCGCGGGAGTCAGCCAGGCAATCGCTCGGTCTCTGATCGGGAGGAAAGTCCGGGCTCCAAAGGGTAGAGTGCCAGGTAACGCCTGGGGGGCGCGAGCCTACGGAAAGTGCAACAGAAAATATACCGCCCTTGTCAGGTGCTTTGCAGCTGGTCAGGGTAAGGGTGAAATGGTGCGGTAAGAGCGCACCGCGCGGCCGGTAACGGGCGTGGCACGGTAAACCCCACTCGGAGCAAGACCAAATAGGGATCCGCTAATCGTGACCCGCGAGAGGATCCGGGTAGGTCGCTATAGGCGTCTGGTGACGGGCGTCACAGATGAATGATTGCCTCAGGGCATCGCCCTGGACAGAACCCGGCTTATCGGCTGACTCCCTTTTCCGAGACCAAGCGGCAACTCTATCTCCTTTTGATATAAAAAAGTCTTTTTATATCGCCAATCAGACTTAAAAACTGCAACTTAATAAAGTACTTTAAGTTTCATTGATAGCTTTATGTTATATATGGCTTACCTTTCACGGCTCTGGAGCTGAGCATAAAAAAGTCGTAAGTTATTGTGTTTTAAGGACAATTTAAGACTTTAGAGCGCTTGACAAGGTTCATCCCCCCTCATATCGTGCGGTGTGAAGAAATGTGGGTAATTGTGGCTAATTGTGGGCCATAAGAGTGCTCGGTGGGGATTCGTGCCCCAGCCGACGTGATTATCCAAATAACAAGCTGGGGTAAGAGCGGCGATGTTCAGGGGTGTCAATAACGTCAATGTCGATGCGAAAGGTCGTATCGCCATCCCTGCGCGCTATCGGGACCATCTGCTCAATCATTGCCAGGGCGAGATGGTGGTGACTATCGATACCGAGGAGCGCTGCCTGCTGATTTATCCGCAGCCTGACTGGGACGATATCCAGCGCAAGGTCGAAGCGCTGCCCAGCTTTAATGCCGCCGCGCGCAGAGTCCAAAGGTTGCTGATCGGTCACGCCACCGATATTCAGATGGACAATAGTGGCCGTATTCTTTTGACGCCGCCGCTGCGGGACTACGCGCAGCTTGAGAAGAAAGGCGTGCTGCTGGGCCAGGGCAAGAAACTCGAACTTTGGAATGAGGCGGATTGGATTGAGCGTCGGGATACCTGGTTGGATGACCCCAGCAGCCTGGAGCTGCCGGATGAACTTCAGACCCTGTCTCTGTAGGTGCCGGCGTGACGACTCTACCTCACCAGACGGTCCTGCTCGAAGAGGCTGTCCGCGCTCTCATTACCAATCGTGACGGGACCTATGTTGACTGCACATACGGGCGCGGCGGACACAGCGCCGCCATCGCTGCAGCGCTGAGCAGTGATGGCAGATTACTGGTCATTGATCGGGACCTGGCGGCGGTGGATCATGCGCGCCAAACCTTTGCTGATGATCCCCGGGTTATCGTTCAGCATGGCCCTTTTTCCAGGCTGAAAGAGTTTGTCGAAGCTCATGGGCTGGAGACCCTCGACGGGGTGCTCATGGATCTTGGCGTTTCATCGCCGCAGATCGACCAGGGAGAACGTGGGTTTTCGTTCCAGCAGTCAGGCCCGCTCGACATGCGAATGGATCAGGGCAGCGGTGAAACTGCTGAAGCCTGGATTGCCAGCGCCAGCGAAGAAGACATAACCCGTGTACTGAAACAATACGGCGAGGAGCGCTTTGCTCGACGCATCGCCCGGAACATCGTCGCTGCACGCACAGAAGGCCCGATCAGCACCACTGACAGACTGGTGGAGATTGTCGAGATGTCTATTCCGCGCCGAGAGAAACATAAACACCCGGCGACGAGAACCTTTCAGGCGATCCGCATCCAGGTCAACAGGGAGCTGGAAGAGCTTGAGACCTGTCTGACAGATGTCATTGAGCTCCTGAAGTCAGGGGGGCGAGTTGTTGTGATCAGCTTTCACTCGCTCGAGGACCGATTGGTGAAGCGATTCTTCCGCCGACTGGAGAAGGGCGATGATTTGCCATCTCGGCTGCCGGTCAGAGACGATCAGCTGAATCGCAAGGTCAGGATTCTGGGTAAACCCGTGAAACCGTCTGCGACCGAGGTGGCAGATAACCGTCGCGCCAGGAGTTCAATTATGCGCATCGCGGAGAAGCGTTGATGCCGCTGATACTGAGACAGATAGTCAGCTGGCTGCTGAAGCCAGGGCAGATTCTGGCGGTTGTGTTGTGCGGTCTCGTTGTCAGCTCTGCCCTCGGTGTTGCCTATTCCTCGCATCTCACCCGCAACATGTATCGGGACCTGCAGCAGCTCGAGAAAGATCATGATGATCTCGAGCATGAATACGAGATGTTGCTGCTTGAGCAGAGTGCCCACGCGGACTACACCCGGCTGGACCAATTGGCCCAGGATCAACTGGCTATGACGGCGCCGACTCCTGCCGATACGGTGGTGATTGAATGACGTTTGCACGCATCTATCTCGTGGCTGCAATTGTTCTCCTGCTCTCCGGCGGTATGTTGGCACGCCTCTGGTACCTGCAGGTGTACCAGCGTGACTTTTTGCAGGACCAGGGTGATGCCCGAACGGTCCGCATGGAACGAATCAATGCCCACCGCGGCATGATTCAGGACAGATTTGGCAAGCCGCTCGCAGTGAGTACACCCGTGCTGTCGCTCTGGGCGAATCCCCGGTTACTGCTGGAGTCAGAGCAGGATATTGATCCCCTCACCGATTATCTTGGTGTCGCACCGGAGGAATTTAAGACGCAAATGCAGCGGGCGGGTGCAAGAGAGTTCGTCTACCTGCGGCGACACCTGCCGCCGGTTCAGGCCAGGGAGATTCTGGGGTTGCGTATCAAGGGTGTGTACGCAGACCGCGAATATCAGCGGTTCTACCCTGCAGGGGAGGTGGCAAGCCACGTCGTTGGCGTCACTAATATCGATGACAAGGGACAGGAAGGACTCGAGCTTTCTTTTGATCGCTGGCTCGCAGGCAAGCCCGGACGAAAGAAAGTCCTGAAGAATCTCTATGGCGAGATCGTCAGGGACATAAAACCTGTTGCTGAAGCTGTGCCTGGTAAAAATCTGACCTTGGGTATTGATCTCAGGTTACAGTATCTCGCTTATCGTGAGCTGAAAACTGCGGTGAATCGTTACAAGGCAGAGTCGGGTTCTATTGTCGTGCTCGATGTCGAGACTGGCCAGGTACTGGCGATGGTCAATCAGCCCTCTTATAACCCTAACAATCGCAAGAGTCTGGATCTGGCGGCGGTGAGAAACCGGGCTGTCACTGATGTGTTTGAGCCTGGCTCGACTGTCAAGCCTTTTACCGTCGGCGTGGCGTTGCAGAGTGGTCGGTATAGTGCGGCTTCTGAAATTGATACAGCACCCGGATTTGTCAGGGTCGGTAACTTTACGATTCGTGATCCACATGATCGGGGTGTGCTGAAACTCGGTGAGATCATCGCGCACTCGAGTCAGGTTGGTATCACACGGCTGGCGCTCGACCTTAACGAATATGAGGTCTGGGGGATGTTTGAGAACCTTGGCTTCGGTCAGCCCGCAGGCTCGGGATTTCCGGGAGAAAGTGCCGGCTACCTGCCCAATTATCGACGCTGGAAGGATATCGATCGCGCTACTTTTGCCTACGGTTACGGTCTGAATGTAACGCCGCTGCAACTGGCAGCAGCTTACCTGACCATAGCTTCAGGGGGCATCAAACGAGACATCAGTCTTCTTGCCAACACCGAAACCAATGCGACCCGGATCTTCTCGGAAGATATTGCGAGAGAGCTTAAGGATATGCTGGCCACGGTCGTGACAGATGGCACGGCGCGGAAAGCAGCCATCGATGGTTATCGTGTTGCCGGTAAGACCGGTACTGTCAGGAAAATTGGTGAAGATGGCTATCGCGATACTGAGCACCTGGCTTTCTTTGCAGGTCTTGCGCCGGTTGAACAGCCGCGACTGGTAGGCGTGGTGTTGATCAACGAGCCCGGGACGCAGCAGTATGGCGGCGGCGACATTGCGGCGCCGGTTTTCTCCAGCGTGATGCGCAATGCGCTGCGAATTATGAATGTGGCACCTGAGAAAGACGGAGCTGCATGATGTTGTTAAATGACCTTTTCAGAACAGACGATGTACCTCCGGGACTGGTTGTCAGCGGTGTCAGTGAAGACAGTCGACGGATTCGGGAAGGTGACCTGTTTTGTGCGCTGACCGGGGAAAACTTTGACGGTCGGGCACACATTGATGATGCGGTGCGTCAGGGTGCGGTTGCGGTTGTTTGCGAACCGCCAGCAGTAACGGCGTCGGTGCCGGTGATTGCGCTTGAGAACTTACCAGGACGGTTGGGTTCGCTGGCTTCAGCGGTTTATGGCGAACCGAGCAGCGCCACCAGGGTGGTTGCGGTAACGGGTACCAATGGCAAAACCTCATTCACACACCTTCTGGCGCAGGCCCTGGCTGCTGACGGTAGTAAGGCGGGTGTCGTGGGCACTATGGGGCACGGCGTTCCTGGTGACCTGAGAGAGCCGGGTCTGACGACGCCTGCGCCAACGGATCTGCAAAGGCGTATTCGCGAGCTTGTAGATGAGGATTGTGCCACCGTCGTGTTGGAGGCTTCGTCCCATGGCCTGGTCCAGGGTCGACTGGCGGGCGTCAGTATCGACACTGCCGTATTCACCAATCTGAGTCATGATCACCTCGATTATCACGCAACGCTGAATGCCTATCGTGATGCGAAAGCTATCCTGTTTGAGTTCGGCTCGCTGCGGCAGGCGGTTATCAACCGGGATGACGATGCGTTCGAGATACTGGCTTCAAGGCTGCATGGTTCGGTGCGACTTGTGTCGTACTCGCGCCAGGATGCCGCAGCCGATGTTTACTGCCACGAAGTCGAGACTGCCGCCGAAGGGCTCAGGCTCTCAATCCATGTTGGTGGGCATCAAGTCCAATGTGATCTGTCGTTGTACGGTCTCTTTAACGTTGAGAATGTGCTGGCAGTCGTAGCCACGCTGCTGGCGATGGATGTTTCTGCGGACAGAATTGAGTCGGCGCTGCAGGCGCTCACCCCGGTTACCGGCAGAATGGACGTAGTCACGCGGACAGGAATGCCTGCGGTCTTTGTTGATTACGCACATACGCCTGATGCCCTGGAAAAATGTCTGACGGCTGCGCGCCAACATTTCCCCTCACGGCATCTGGTTTGCGTATTTGGTTGTGGCGGCGATCGTGACCGGGCGAAGCGGACGATGATGGGGCAGATTGCGTCAAGCCTGGCTGACAGAGTCGTGGTTACCAGCGACAACCCCAGATCAGAGCCGCCGGGTGCCATTATTGAGGAGATCCTGGCGGGGGTGACGACGGCTGATGTCGTCGTTAGAGAAGACAGGCAGCAGGGGATTGAAGCTGCTATCGCTGCCGCCCACGCTGACGATGTAGTGATCGTTGCGGGTAAGGGGCATGAAGACTATCAGGAACTGGCCTCGGGTAAGGTTCCCTTTAGCGACTATGCAGTGATTGATGCCGCGCTGACGCGTTGGAATGAACGACATGGCCGAGAAGATTAACGTGATTGCTGGCCTGGGAGACACAGGATTGAGCTACGCCCGATATCTTGCGGCGCGAGCACAGCCTTTCGTGGTGATGGATGCGAAACCCGCTGCGTTTCAGGTAGACCAACTGAATAGGTTCGCACCGGGGGCGGCAGTCGGTGATTTTGATCGTGAAACGATGCTGCGAGCTGAGGCTGTCTACGTCAGTCCCGGCGTTCCTCTGATGCAGCCAGACCTCTTAGCTGCGGCAGAGGCGGGTACGCCGCTCGTGGGTGATGTTGCCCTGTTTGGCGAGCTGGCTGCCGCGCCTGTGGTGGCGATCACAGGCACTAACGGAAAGTCGACTGTTGCGTCGCTGCTGCACCTGGCGGCGGCAGATCAGCAGGCGGGGGTTTACCTGGGCGGCAATATCGGCACACCCTGCCTCGACATCCTGAGGGAGGATGCGTCGCTTTATGTGCTCGAAGTATCAAGCTACCAGCTCGAACTGGCGCAGGACCTGCGAGCTAAAGTCGCTGTGGTGCTAAATCTTGCGCCGGATCATCTTGATCGCTACACATCGATCGATCATTACTTCAACACCAAGCTAGCGATTTATGATCACTGCGAGCAGGCTGTGATCAACCGAGCCATTGGCGACCGAGTCGGCCCGCTTGATGGCACCATCGCATCCTTTGGCTGGGACAGCGGCGATGAGCCAGGCCACTTTCATGCCAGGTCTGAAGGCGACGGGTTTGTTCTTATGAACGGCCGCGAGGTGTTAATGCATTCCTCTGACAGCCCCCTGTCAGGTCGGCACAACTGCCTCAATCTGATGGCGGCATTTGCTGCAGGGTGGCTGCTCGACCTGGATCTCGCTGGGATGGCGAAATCATTTGGTCAGTTCCGCGGCTTGCCGCATCGCAGCCAGTTGATCGCCGAGAAAAAAGATATCCGCTATATCAATGATTCGAAGGCGACTAATCCCGGTGCACTCGTGGCCGCTGTGTCAGGTCAGGCTGTGAGCCGGAACATCCACCTGATCGCTGGTGGTGTCAGTAAGGGGCTAAGCTTCGATGGGCTGGAGTCTGAGATCATCGACTATGTCAAAGCCGCTTATCTTATCGGTGAGGCCAGTGCCGAACTGGCAGCGGCCCTGCCAAGTTTGGCGACATCGAAGCACATTGGTTTGCGAGAGGCTGTCTATGCTGCTCAGCAACAGGCCCAGCCAGGTGATGTCATTCTGCTGGCGCCAGGCTGCGCCAGTTTCGATCAGTTCCGCAACTACGCAGAGCGGGGTCAGACTTTTGTTGACGTTGTTGCGGAGCTGGGCCAATGAGCATGGCAGCGGTTAGGGGCAAGAGGCAGGTCGCCGTGCGGCAGGATACCTGCCCGGTTGATCCTATGATTGCCGGTATCGCACTGGCGCTGCTGGCCTACGGCCTTGTTATGGTGGGTTCGGCATCCATGGAAGTTGGCCTAAAGACCTACGGCAACCCCTTTCATCTGCTGACACGACATGTCATCTACCTCGGCATTGCGGGTACCGCGGCCATCGCCGCGCTGAGCGTGCCGGTGCTGGTCTGGCAGCGTATGGACATGTTGCTGCTCGGGTTTGCTTTCCTCCTGCTCGTTCTTGTGCTGGTACCAGGTGTCGGTAAGGAAGTGAACGGTTCGACGCGTTGGATCAGTCTTGGGCTCTTTACCCTGCAGGGTTCCGAGTTCGTCAAGTTGTTTGTCCTCGTGTACATGGCGGGCTATCTTGTACGCCGCAAAGAGGAAGTCGAGACCTCAATGAGTGGTTTCGCAAAGCCGCTGCTCGTGCTGGCAGCAATCGTGCTGCTGTTGCTGGGCCAGCCTGACTTCGGTGCGGCCATCGTGATTATATCGGCAGCGATCGGCATGATCTTCCTGGCCGGCGTTCCGGTTCGATTCTTCCTGCCGCTGGTGGCCCTTTGCATTGCCGTTGTGGCGCTGATTGTGACACTCGAACCCTATCGTCTGGCGAGATTGACGGCGTTCGCGAATCCGTGGGAACACCAGTTTGGCAGCGGTTACCAGTTGACCCAGGCGCTGATTGCATTCGGTCGGGGTGAATGGATAGGCCTTGGGCTTGGCAACAGCATCCAGAAGCTGTTTTTCCTGCCCGAAGCACATACAGATTTCCTGTTCTCGATCATCGCTGAAGAACTGGGTGTCGTCGGCGCTGGTCTGGTGATTGTTCTGTTTGCATGGCTCGTTGTGCGAGGGCTGCTCGTCGGCCGGGCAGCCCAGATTAAGTCGCTGGAATTTCATGCCTATCTCGCTTACGGGATTTCACTCATTCTTGGTATCCAGGCCTGCGTCAATCTGGGCGTGAATCTTGGCCTGCTGCCTACCAAAGGCCTAACGCTGCCGATGATGAGTTATGGCGGCAACAGCCTCATTGTCAGCTGCATGATGATTGCGGTGTTGCTGCGTATCGATTACGAGACGCGCGCGCTTGACGCAGACAAGAGGGTATCCCGCCGTGGCTGAACCTGCTTTCAAACTGGACGTGCCAGAGATGCGGCGCATCAGGCGTATCCACTTCGTTGGCATTGGTGGTGCAGGCATGTGCGGCATTGCTGAAGTCCTGCTGAACCAGGGTTATGAAATATCCGGTTCCGATGTGCAGGCTTCATCGGTGACAGATCGCCTGCAGTCACTGGGTGCTGTCATTCATATCGGGCACAGCCCTGCAAATGTCGCCGATGCTGATGTGCTGGTGGTTTCCTCGGCCATCCCGCCTTCGAATCCGGAGTTAATGGCAGCTCACGAGGCCAGGCAGCCGGTTGTCAGGCGCGCAGAGATGCTCGCAGAGTTGATGCGTTACCGCCACGGTATCGCGGTGGCGGGTACTCATGGCAAAACCACGACTACCAGCCTGCTCGCGTCCGTTTTCCGGCAGGCCGGGCTGGACCCAACGTTTATCATCGGTGGTTTGCTCAACAGCGCAGCGAGCAATGCTCAGCTGGGCGCAAGTCGTTACCTGATAGCTGAGGCTGATGAAAGTGACGCCTCGTTCCTGCATCTGCAACCCATGGTGGCGATCCTTACGAATGTCGATCGTGATCACCTGGCTAATTACGAAGGCAGCTTTGAGAAGCTGCAGGCCGCCTTCGTCGATTTCATTCATAACCTGCCTTTTTATGGTCTGGTAGTTGCCTGTATTGATGATCCTGGTGTCAGCGCGCTGCTGCCCAGGTTAAACCGCCCCGTACTGACTTACGGGTTTGGAGAAGATGCTGATGTCAGGGCCGTCGCGGCGAAGCAGGACGGGCTCAGGTCTGAGTTCACAGTGCGACGCAGGGAATGTGCGGAAGACCTGACCATCAGCCTGGCGATGCCAGGTCGACATAACATCCTCAATGCTCTTGCGGCAGTTGCCGTGGCGGCGGATGAAGGGATATCTGACAGGGATATCCAGCTCGGGCTGGAAAGCTTCAGTGGGGTTTCCCGTCGCTTCGAAGTTCATGGCAGGTTTGCAAGTGAGTCCGGCGAGTTCCTGCTGGTTGACGATTATGGGCACCATCCACGCGAAGTGCGCGCCACGATTGAGGCCGTGCGCAATGGCTGGCCGGAGGCCAGACTGGTCATGGTATATCAGCCCCACCGCTACACCCGAACCATGGAGCTGTTTGACCAGTTTGTCGATGCGCTGTCTCTGGTTGACCGGTTGGTGCTGCTCGGTACCTACGCCGCCGGCGAAGAGCCGATTGAAGGTGCGTCGGCCAATGATCTTTACAAGCAGCTGCAGCTGCACAGCAGTCTTGACTGTACGTTGCTTGGTTCGATTGACGAAGTGCCTGCCGAGCTTGAGGCAGTAGTGAGAGCAGGGGATGTTGTGCTCACCCAGGGCGCTGGCCAGACCGCAAAGCTTGCCAATGCCCTTAAGGAGCGTTGGGAAGACCGGAGGCTGTCCTCATGATCGCAATGATGTTCCGTTCGGGTTTCCTGCCTGGCCTGTTGCTGGCATCCGCCTTGATTGTGTTTGCGAAGGTTTCGATCGATCAGTCTGTCGTCAGCAGTATCGTCTTCAGTGGCGATATGACAGATGAGCAGCTGGCAGACCTGCGGGCGACCCTGGCAGGCAGGGCCGTAACGTTTGGGGAGCCCGGACGCATTTCAGTACCTGTGGAGCAGCTGGACTGGGTAAATCGCGTCAACATCCGGCGGGAATGGCCATCGACTTTTTTGGTTGAAGTGCAACCGGAACTTGTCGTCGCCTACTGGAACGATGACGGATTCATTAGTCACTCAGGTGAAGTGCTCTATACCAAGCACCTGACTGCGGGTGATCTGCCGCTGCTATACGGCCCTGCAGGCACCGAGTCAGATGTCATGGAGAGGTACCAGCAACTGGGTCGAATGCTGTCCCGGCATGGCTTTGAAATTCGATTGCTGCAGAGAACCGATCGGGGCGCCTGGACCATCGAAACATCCTCTGCGGACGGCCGGAATCGGATCAAAGTGCTGCTCGGCAAGGATGACCTGAAAGCGAGAATGGAGCGATTTCTCGAGGTGGCCGGCGAGTTGCGCCGTCGGGGTGAGGAGCGTGATGTCGAAAGAATGGATGCGCGCTATTTCAACGGTGTTGCTGTTCAATTTGCAGAAGCGGGGCAGGCAACAGATGAACTAGGTCTGGGGAGCCTCTGATGAGGTCTCTCGAATTGATAATCAGTGTAGGGGATTTGAAGTTATGACGAGTCCAATAGGTGGTCGAATGATAGTCGGCCTTGATATCGGTACCTCGAAGGTGGTCGCGATCGTCGCGGAAATCGGCATCGACGGCGAGGTCGAGATTGTCGGGATCGGCAGTCATCCATCGCGGGGACTGAAAAAGGGGGTCGTGGTCAACATCGAGTCGACAGTCCAGTCTATCCAGCGTGCTGTTGAAGAGGCAGAGTTGATGGCGGGTTGCCAGATTCACTCAGTCTATGCCGGCATCGCTGGTAATCACATACGCAGCCTGAACTCACACGGTATTGTTGCCATCAAGGACCGGGAGGTATTTCAGCCTGATATTGATCGCGTGATTGATGCCGCCCAGGCAGTCGCGATTCCAGCTGACCAGAAGATCCTGCATATCCTGCCGCAGGAATACGTCATTGATGAGCAGGAAGGGGTGAAGGAACCGCTCGGTATGTCGGGTGTGCGACTTGAAGCCAAGGTTCATCTGGTGACCTGTGCTGTCAATGCAGCGCAGAACATTGAGAAGTGTATCCGCAAGTGTGGCCTGCACGTCGAAGACATCATTCTTGAGCAGCTGGCTTCCGGCTATTCGGTGCTGACGGAGGATGAAAAAGATCTGGGTGTCTGCGTGGTCGACATTGGCGGTGGTACGACGGACATTGCTGTCTTCACTGACGGTGCAATCCGCCATACGGCTGTCATCCCGATTGCCGGCGACCAGGTTAACAATGATATTGCAATGGCGCTGCGAACTCCTACGCCGCACGCTGAAGAGATAAAGATCAAGTACGCCTGTGCCCTCGCCAGCCTTGCTGGTGAAAACGAAACTATCAAGGTGCCGAGTGTCGGAGAGCGGCCCGAGCGAGACCTGTCGCGGCAGGCGCTGGCTGAAGTTGTTGAACCCAGGTACGACGAACTCTTCACTTTCATCCAGGCTGAGCTGAGGCGCAGTGGTTACGAAGACCTTATTGCCGCAGGCATCGTCTTGACCGGCGGTACCGCCAAGATGGAAGGCGCGGTCGAACTTGCCGAGGAGATTTTCCACATGCCCGTTCGGCTTGGTAAGCCGAAAGATATTTCAGGGCTCGCGGACATTGTCAGAAATCCGATCTATTCGACAGCGGTAGGTCTTCTGCAGTACGGCGCAAAACAGCAGTCTGAAACGATTGTCATGCCTGCCGCTGCGGGCATGGATGGTGTGATGGGCAAGGTCAGAAACTGGATTATGGGGAATTACTGATGAATTTATTTATTGTGAACAACGATAAGCCTGAGGAGGTTAACTATGTTTGAAATCGTGGACAGTGCTCCAACTAACGCGATCATCAAGGTCGTTGGTGTCGGTGGTGGCGGTGGCAACGCCGTCGAACACATGGTTCGCCAGGACATTGAGGGAGTGGACTTCATCTGCGCGAATACAGATGCCCAGGCTCTTAAAAATCTTGGCGCCCGCACGCTGCTGCAGCTGGGGACCGGCGTTACCCGTGGCCTGGGTGCTGGTGCCAATCCAATGATGGGGCGAGAAGCCGCCAACGAGGATCGCGAGCGTATTGCCGAGGGACTTGATGGTGCTGACATGGTTTTCATCACGGCAGGCATGGGTGGTGGCACCGGAACTGGTGCTGCACCGATTGTGGCGCAGATAGCGAAGGAATTGGGTGTGCTGACGGTAGCTGTGGTCACCAAACCTTTCGTCTTTGAAGGTCGTAAGCGCATGAAAATTGCGGAGGAGGGCATCATTGAGCTGTCACAGCATGTCGATTCGCTGATCACCATTCCGAACGAGAAACTGCTGACCATCATGGGTGAAGATACGCCTCTGCTCGAAGCTTTCGGCGCAGTCGACGATGTTCTCTCTGGTGCGGTGCAGGGTATCGCAGACCTGATAATCCGTCCTGGCATGATCAATGTTGATTTTGCCGATGTGCGCACAGTGATGTCCGAGATGGGCATGGCGATGATGGGCAGCGGTTACGCATCGGGCGATGAACGGGCGCGAAATGCCGCTGAGGCAGCTATCCGCAGCCCCTTGCTCGAGGACGTTGACTTTAATGGCGCGCGTGGGGTGCTGGTCAATATCGCAGCAGGTCGTGATATCTCGCTCGGTGAGTTCTCTGAAGTGGGGGCAACGATCGAGGAGTTCGCGTCGGAGAATGCGACTGTTGTTGTGGGTACGGTGATCGATGAGAACATGGGAGATGAGCTGAGGGTGACAGTGGTTGCGACCGGGCTCGGGCATCATGCAGAGATGGAGCGCAGCCCGCGAATCGCTGACGAGATCAAGCGTAAAGTGGCTGGTGACGGGGTGCCTGACTACTCAGAGTTCGATCGACCGACCGTGATTAGGAATGCTGTGGTGAATGGCACCGATGAGATCGACCTGCAGTCTGACAAAGACCTGGAGTATCTCGATGTGCCGGCTTTCCTTCGCAAACAGGCAGACTGAACAGGTGGATAAGTAAATCCTTACAAACTCTATGTTTGACGATAGTTTGGTCAATCTCCGTTATTTTTGCAGTTTTAGAGAAACTTAACGAGAAACAAAGGGTCTTACTCTCAGGTCTGCGCTCGAAGAAAGGGAGCAAAACGCAGAAAAGTCACAAAATTGTACCGGGATAAGTACATATTGTGAGAAAAATGCTGCTGAATCCGAGCAAGTTGTTAGTGATAGCGCTTGCTTTCTGGTAGCATTCGCGCCGCGAAATTGGGGTCTATGGTTTAATGATCAGGCAAAAAACGCTCAAAAACGTGATTAGAGCCACTGGGGTCGGTCTCCATACCGGAGAGAAAATCTACCTCACGCTCAGACCGGCGCCGGCGGATACAGGCATCGTTTTTGTGCGGGTTGATGTTGATCCGGTCGTGGAAATCGCGGCGCTGACCGATAACGTGGGTGATACAACGCTGGCGACGACGATCATGCGGGACGGTCACAGAATCTCCACCATCGAGCACCTGATGTCCGCTTTCAGTGGTTTGGGTATCGATAACGCCTTTGTCGAGGTCAGCGGCCCGGAAATGCCCATTATGGACGGCAGTGCGGCGACTTTCGTCTTCCTCATCCAGTCTGCCGGTATCGAAGAGCAAAACGCCCTCAAGAAGTTTATCCGAGTGAAAGAGCCTGTCTCGGTAGGCGATGAAGTCAACGCTAATGCCTGGGGCCAGTCAGCCACAATCCAGCCTTACGATGGCTTCAAGGTCAGTCATACGATTGTTTATGACAATGCTGTGATCAAGGAACAGCAGGCGAGCGTGGACTTCTCTGTCACGTCATTTGTCAAGGAAGTCAGCAGGGCTCGTACGTTTGGCTTTATGCAGGAATTCGAGTACCTGCGGGAGCGCAACCTGGCTCAGGGTGGCAGCCTCGATAACGCTGTTGTCGTCGACGATTATCGCATCCTGAACGATGACGGGTTGCGTCACGAGGATGAGTTTGTCCGCCACAAGATCCTGGATGCTATCGGTGACCTGTACCTGCTGGGTCACAGTCTGATTGGTGAGTTTACGGGCTACAAATCCGGCCACACGGAAAACCATGCTTTACGACAGAAGCTTTTGCAGCAGCCTGACGCGTGGGAAATTGTCACGTTCGAGGATGCAGCGAAAGCACCGCGCTCGTACGGCACGCAGGCACAGCTGGCAAACGCCTAGTTTATTGCTCTCAGTCTTCCTCGCGTGATCGACGCGACAGCTTTTCCATCGCACTCCGCAGCGCAGGATCCTTGATGAAGGCGGCGCTCTGGCGCAGATGACTGGCACTGGCATCTGAAAGCGTGCGTTCCGCGAGCGTGGGTGTTGGCTCCGTTACCTGCGGTTGTACTCGGAACCGAACCTGCTGCACATCAATTCCAGCGCGCCTTAGGGCAGCAAGCAGTTGCCGCTGACGATAACGCAGGCGTGTGGTGAGCGCGGCGGATTGGGTGAAAAACGTCAAGGTGCCTGATTTTAAGGGGCCTACCGAAACATCGTGGTCGAGAACGCGACGCGCAATCTGCTGAACACGCGCCAGTTCCCGGGATTGGGAAAACAGCGCTTCCAGTATATCATTGGAACCTCTGAGAATCTGATCTGGCGATTTCAGGGACTCTGGCAGGCGCGATTTTCGCATTGTCGCTCTCGCAGTCGGGTAGAGAAGTTTAAGCGGCCCCCGAGGCCAAAGGTTGGTATCAGGGACGATATAAAAAGTTAGTATCCATGAAGTTCATCATTGTTGACAACAAAAGCGGGAAGCATCGGTCATTTAATGCCAACGCCACGATTTTCGGCGTCGCGCTGGCAGGCCTTATCTCGATTCCGGCTGTGGTCGGGCTGTTCAGCTACCAGATGGGTGTCGCGGACGCGGACCTGAACGGTGACATGGTAGCGAAGTGGCGCGAGGTTTTGAAAGACCAGCAGGCCGTGATTGAAGAAGTCCGATTCGAGGCGGAAAACAACATTGAGGCTTCAGCGGCACGGATTGCGCAGCTCCAGGCAAGAATCGTCCGTCTTGATGCGCTGGGTGAACGCCTGACTAAGATCGGCCGGCTCGAGGAGGGCGAGTTTGATTTTTCTGGTACACCGGCGATGGGTGGACCGGAGAATAGTCTCGATATTGCCAGCTATGAACCGCCCGCCTACATGGATCTGCTGGATCAGCTGGCCCGTGACATTGAAGACCGCGAACAGCAACTCGGCGTGCTTGAAACGCTGCTGGCAGATCAAAAGATGCAGCGCGATGTCTTCCTCGCTGGGCGTCCCGTCAAGAAGGGCTGGATGTCCTCGGGGTTCGGCCAGCGCATCGATCCGATTACCGGCAAGCAGGCCTGGCATAACGGTGTCGATTTTGCCGGTAAGGATGGTGCTGATGTCATTGCTGTTGCCGCCGGTGTTGTCGTTTACTCGGGTCCACGCAGTGGCTACGGCAAAATGGTTGAGATTAACCACGGTAGTGGCTATTCAACTCGCTATGGGCATCACAAAGCGCTCACCGTCAAAGCCGGTGATATTGTCAGAAAAGGCGAAGTCATTGGTCTCATGGGCAGCAGCGGTCGCTCAACCGGCCCACACGTTCATTTCGAAGTCTTCAAAAATGGCCGAATCGTCGATCCTGCCAGTTATATTCATCGCGCCAGTCGCTGATACTGCCCTCACAGTCGACTTCTAACCTTCCCCGGGCAGGCGGTGCCTGCTCCAGCTATTTCCAGAGAAATTCACTATGGCATTGCAGCTTCTCAGCAAAATTTTTGGCAGCAAGAACGAGCGTCAACTCAAACGTATGGGCAGATTGGTTGACCAGATTGCGACCTATGAAGAGGATTTTGGAAAATTATCGGATGCAGACCTGGCTGGTCAGCGTGAAGTCTTTCGAGCCAGGCTCGAGGCCGGCGAGACACTCGAGGACATTTTGCCCGAGGCCTTTGCGACGGTCCGGGAGGCAGCAAAGCGTGCCCTTGGTCTGAGGATCTTTGATGTTCAGATGATCGGTGGCGTCACGCTGCACGAAGGCCGAATCGCGGAGATGCGCACCGGCGAGGGTAAGACTCTGGTGGCAACATTGCCGCTCTATCTGAACGCGATTTCCGGCGCTGGCGTGCACCTGGTGACGGTGAATGACTACCTCGCCAAGTGGGGTGCAGAGTGGATGGGCCCTGTCTACACCGCTCTTGGTATGTCGGTTGGTGTGGTTTATGCCGGGCAGCACCCTATGGAAAAAAGAGAGGCGTATCAGGCAGACATTACCTATGGCACCAACAATGAATTCGGCTTCGATTACCTGCGGGACAACATGGCTTTCTCGCTGGAGGAGCGAGGCCAGCGCGGTCTCAATTTTGCTATCGTCGATGAGGTTGATTCGATCCTGATCGACGAAGCAAGAACGCCTCTGGTGATTTCAGGTGGTGTCGAAAACAGTGCTGATGTGTATCGAGCGATCAACAGAATCGTTCCTGGCCTCGAACCGCAAGAAAAGACACCGGAGGATATCCTCGAAGAACGAGAACCGCCGGGTGACTACTTCGTTGACGAAAAGCAGCGTGATGTCGAACTGACTGAATCGGGTCATCAGAAAGTTGAAAACCTCCTGGTCAGAGAAGGATTGCTGAACGAGGGCGAGAGTCTCTACGGTACCGCCAATCTTTCATTGTTGCACCATGTCAGCGCTGCACTTAAGGCGCACTGCCTGTTCAACCGGGACGTTGAATACATCGTGGCTGATGGCGAGATTGTCATTGTCGATGAACACACGGGTCGCACCATGCCGGGTCGTCGCTGGTCCGGCGGGATTCACCAGGCCATTGAAGCCAAGGAAAATGTTGCGATCACCAACGAGAGCCAGACCCTTGCCTCAACCACGTTCCAGAACTACTTCAGGCTATATAACAAACTAGCCGGTATGACCGGCACGGCAGACACCGAAGCCTTTGAGTTCAGGCAGATTTATGGTCTCGATGTGGTCGTCATTCCCACGAATCTGCCGATGGTGCGCAGAGATATGAATGACCTGATCTATCTCACCCGGGAAGAGAAATTTGAGGCGATTGTCGATGACATTCAGGACTCCCTTGCCAAGGGTGCTCCGGTACTGGTCGGTACGGCCTCGATCGAGTCGTCCGAGCTTCTGTCGCAACTGTTGAACAAAAAGAAGATCAAGCACAGTGTGCTGAATGCCAAGTTCCACGAACAGGAAGCTGAAATCGTGGCTCAGGCCGGCCGACCCGGGACGGTTACGATTGCCACCAATATGGCCGGTCGTGGCACGGACATCATCCTGGGTGGTAACTGGGAAGCGGAAGTCGCCAAGCTGGATGGCCCGACTGACGACCAGACTGCCAGGATCAAAAAGGAATGGGATGAAAATCATGCGAAGGTGCTTGAGGCTGGTGGCCTGCACGTAATCGGTTCCGAAAGGCATGAAAGTCGGCGTATCGACAATCAGCTGCGTGGTCGCGCAGGCCGTCAGGGTGACCCTGGTTATTCAAGGTTCTATCTGTCACTTGAAGATGATCTGATGCGTATCTTCGCCTCCGACCGGGTGCGTGGCCTGATGCAGAACCTCGGCATGGAAAAGGGCGAAGCGATTGAGCACCGCATGGTGACCAATGCAATCGAGAAAGCCCAGAAAAAAGTCGAAGGCAGAAACTTCGATATCCGTAAACAGTTGCTCGAATACGATGACGTTGCGAATGATCAGCGCCAGATGATCTATGGCCAACGCAATGAGTTGATGGAGAGCGAAGACATTTCGGAAACCATCAATGCACTCTGGGACGATGTCGTTAACAACGTGATTGATGGTTTTATCCCCCCCCAGAGTCTGGAAGAACAGTGGGATATTGCTGGTCTTGAACAGGCTCTGCAGACTGAATTCAACCAACAGATGCCGGTTAATAAGTGGCTCGACGAAGATGAGTCGTTGCATGAAGAAACCCTGCGTGAACGCATTGTTGGCAATGTGAAGGGTGCTTACGCCATGAAGGAAGAGCAGATTGGCCCCGACATGCGGCTCTTTGAGAAACGTATCATGCTCGATATCCTGGATTCGCTCTGGAAGGAGCACCTCGCTGCCATGGATTTCCTTCGCCAGGGTATTCACCTCAGGGCTTATGCGCAGAAGCAGCCCAAGAATGAGTACAAACGTGAAGCTTTCGAACTGTTCGAGAACCTGCTGCGGGATGTCAGGTTCGATGTAGTCAGGTTTCTCTCCAGAGTGGAGTTCCAGATGAATGAAAGCGCAGAGGATCTGGAACGGCGCCGGCGGGAGGAAGAGGCGAGAGCGAAACTGAATTTCGAGAAGCCTGACGGTCCCGGCGTCAGACCTGAACAAGCTGAGGCTGAGGCCGAGCCACAGACGCCATTCGTCAGGCGTGACAGGAAAGTTGGCCGCAATGAGCCATGCCCCTGCGGGTCCGGCAAGAAATATAAGGCCTGTCATGGGAAGCTTGTCTGATGGCTGTTGGACCCGCCTCGATTGAATTCAAGGTGGTGCCTGGCGTCAGGCTGGCCAGTACGGCCTGTGGTATCAAAGGTCAGGATCAGCAGGACCTGGTGCTGTTTGAGTTCACTGAAGGTAGCGTCACCGCGGGTATCTTCACCCAGTCGATTTTTGCTGCTGCACCGGTCGTTGTCGGCCGATCTCATCTTGAGAAAGCCAATACTCGTTATTTCCTCGTTAACTCTGGTAATGCCAATGCTGCGACGGGTGCGGCAGGTATCGCGGACGCGGATGGCTGCTGCAAAGCACTGTCTCAACGCAGTGGTGTCAGACCCGAAGAGGTCGTGCCTTTTTCCACAGGCGTGATTGGTGAGAAGCTCCAGGTCGCAAATATCACCGAGGCGCTGCCACGGGTGCTCGCTGAAATGTCTGCTGACAACTGGCTGGAGGCCGCGAAGGGCATCATGACAACCGATACACGGCCGAAAATCTGCAGCCGTGAATTCAACGCGGCTGGTAAGACGGTGACGCTTACCGGTATCGCCAAGGGTGCGGGTATGATTCAGCCTAATATGGCCACTATGTTGGCTTACATTGCGACTGATGGCCTATGCAACAAAGAATTTCTGCAGGCAGCACTGCATGACGGTGCTGAGCAGTCGTTCAACCGCATCACCGTTGATGGTGACACCTCAACTAACGATTCCTGCATGCTGACAGCGACCGGTGTCTCCGGTGTCGACCTGGCAGATGAAGCGGTTTCGCCACGGTTTCAGGCAGCACTCAATTCCCTGATGCAGGAGCTGGCGCACGGTATCATTCGAGATGCTGAAGGTGCAACCAAGTTTGTTGAGGTGCGCGTGGAAGGTGGTGCTTCGCAGCAGGATTGTCTTGATATCGCGTTCTCCATTGCCAATTCCCCCCTGATCAAAACGGCGTTGTTCGCCAGTGACGCAAACTGGGGGCGGATCGTTATGGCGATCGGTAAGGCCGGTGTCAGTGTTGACCCGCAGAAGATCGACGTCGCGATCGGCGATGTGGCGCTTATGCAGGGTGGCGGCAAAGCGCCGGGCTATACCGAGGCGGCAGGTGCCGCTGTGATGGCTGCCGAGGAGATCGTGATCAGCGTCAACCTGAATGCTGGCGATTGTCTTGAATCCGTTTGGACATCGGATCTTTCCCACGACTACGTCTCCATCAACGCAGACTATCGCACCTGACAGGCCTCTGGGTTGAGGTGGCACCAGGCTGGGTTTCGCCTGTCTGGCTGGGCAGCTGCCGCCCGCTCGATGTATGAGACGGCCCTATCGGTTGGCACCAGCCGAGACAGCATGATGTAGTACTGCCATTTCTCACCTGGCATAGCGGCGACAGGGAAGTTCTCTTCGTAGGGCGCCAGCAGCACCAGCAAACGCTCTCGGTCCAGGAGCGTGCTGCCCGTTGCCATGGCCATGGAAGCGACGGCGATGGCGCCAGGGAATGTCTGCTGTACCTGGACCAGTGTCTCGACCTCTGCTGGGCTGATCTCACCCTGGAGAACCCGATCGAACAGGTAATTTCCTGCACCAATCAGGAACTGGTGGGCGAACGCGAGGTCAGCGCCGTATCGAAACCTGTCCTGACGATAACCGTTGGCAACCTGGCGGAACAGTGCCAGTGTAGTCTCATCAACGACTATGGCGGGGCCTTCTGGGCTAATCGCCTGAAATAAAGCATATTCCTCTGCCCTTGGCAGTCCACTGACTTCAACGCTGAAAACAGGACGAATTTTCGTTAATGCCTGCAGGTATTCCACGCGGTCGAGAGGTAGCTTGTTGAAGGCGAAAGCGTTCTCCCACTCATAGATATCGATATCGGGCCGCTGCAACTCGACGTAGCGTTTGTAGCCCAGTGCACTCATCTGCGCGTCGCCATCGACAACCAATGCGCTGTGTTTGGGTAACGCGCCAAGCAGCACATTGGCATAGTCCTCGGCGAGTGTTGTCCCTGCCCGGTTGTTTTCCTTGAAGTTATGGCCTGTTGCAGCTGCCAGCAGCGCGCTCATGATCAAGACGCTCACCCATGAGTAACCGGGTCGAATTGCCATCATCCTGGCAGTCAGGAACGCTGTGCCGAAACCGATCCAGATGGACCAGCACAGATATGCCATGATGGGATAATGGGAGAAAGCGGTCTGGTACTGGTAGTTGTATTCGAACCCAAGCAGGCCGATCAGCACATAGGAGTTACCTGCAGTGATGAGCAGCAGGCCAAGATGTTCGAGTGGCCTCGTCCTTAAGCCTTGGCTGATCCCTGCCAGGGCAATCACGCCGAGGATCCAGCCCTGTTGCTCGAACAGGCTGCGGCTGAACCAGCCGGCGAATGCCACTTTGTCCCTGAGTCCGGCGAACCCGGTTTCGTCTACCTCGGCATAAGCACTGCGTGAAATATAGGCAATGAATTCGCTGAAGTTCGCGATACCCCCGCTGTACCCGAAGGTATCTGCTGGTTTCAGCAGCAGGAGCAGATAAGGTACGAGGCCCAGCAACAGCAGCAGGCTGCTGACGATGAGGTTGCGTCGTGTCAGGTGTCGCCAGGGGTTCTTCACCAACGCTGCGAGGTAAATCAGCGCAATACCAGGCATTGTCAGCAGGGTCAGCGGCCAGTGATTGGCAAGGCTGAGACCTAGCACGAGTGCGCCGAGCCAGAGCCATACTGCCGCACCCGTGCGCCGAAAACTCAACGCAGTGAAAACCAGGCTCATCAGCAGGAAGCTGTTCAGGCTGTAGACCTCGATAATCAGCGATTGTGACCAGAACTCGAGGCCGATGCCGGCGATCAGCACTGTGAAACAGCGGATGTTGACGCTAAGTCCGAGTTCGCCAAGCACAAAATAGAGCGCAGTCAGCGTCAGCAGGCCAAAGCTGATGCTGATCAGATTGCCGGTAAGTATCGGGTCAAAACCTAGGGCAAAGGCCGGCGTGCAGATCAGGGTGAAGAGTGGGTAGCCCGGTGGATGGGCGATGCCGCCATAATGACATACCTGTTGGAACAGACCAGCGTCCTCAAAAGTGATATGTCGGGGTGCCGTCAGCAGATAGAGGCCTGCGATGACCAGTAGACTGGTAACCAGTTTGAGTGAGTTCACTTGTGCTTTGGTCATGCCGACGGGTCAGGTCAGGTCATTGCCGCTCAGATCTGACTCAGTCACATCGTCGTGTTCGGGGTCTGCGGCGATGTAGCGTTTACCATCTGCCCACTCGCCAAGGTCGATGAGACGACAGCGGTCGGAACAGAAAGGACGGAATTTGTTGGCGGTGATCCAGGCCACGGCTTTGTCACAGGTCGGGCACCTCACAATCACGTCAGCCATTCACGCTCATCCTTCTGAAAGTGCTAAATATAGCGCATGCAGTTTTTCGACTTCCAGTTCGAGCCCGGCGAGGTCGCCCTCGTTGACGATGATGTCATCAGCATCCTGCAGGCGATCCTCACGGGATGGCTGGGCATTGAGAATAGCCTCAACCTGCTGGCGCGAATTGTGATCTCGGGCCATGACGCGCCGGATCTGTGAATCCCTCGTCGCGTCAACGACCAGGAGCCTTTGCATCAGTGGCCATTTGCCGAGGCCCGTCGACAGCACAAGAATGGCGTATGCCGACTCCGCGTCATTGATCCAGGTTAGCAGGTCGTCGACGATCGGCCGCTGGGTTTGCTGCTCCAGGAAGCTTCGGCTGGCGGGGTCCTGGAATACAATTTCGCGCAGTTTGGCACGGTCCAGCGTCTCATCGGGTAACAGTATGTCCTGGCCGAAGTGTTCCACGATTTTTTTATAGGCAGGCCTGCCGGGCTCGACGACCCGCCGGGCAGAGATGTCTGCGTCCGCGACAGTCACTGATCGAGCGGCAAAGAGATCGGAGACTGACGTTTTTCCGGTACCGATACCGCCTCTGAGGCCCACAACAAACTTTGCCACGATAGATGTCAGCTCGTCTGGATGGCGTAGGCCAGGTACCAGGCTACCAGTTCATTGCCCCACATGAGCGCAATCCAGCCGGCAATGGCGAGGAAGGGGCCGAACTTGAGCGGCTTGTCGCGGTCCCGTCCAGTTGCGATAAGGATGCCGCCCAGCAGCGCACCCGAAAGTGAGGAAAGAAGAATAATGAGCGGTATGGCCTCAGCGCCCAGCCAGGCACCCAGCATTGCCAGCATTTTGAAATCGCCGTAGCCCATACCTTCCTTGCCTGTCAGCAGCTTGAAAGCCTGGAAGACGAACCACAGTACCAGGTATCCGGCGCAGGCACCGATGAACGCTTCTGGCAGTGAAACGAAGAAGCCGAAAAAGTTCGCCGTGAGCCCAAGCCAGAGAAACAGCAGGGTGATGTCGTCAGGCAACAACTGCGTGTCATAGTCAATCAGGGCAAGGCTGATCAGAGACCAGGTCAGTGCACAGGCGGCGAGGCCCTGCAGGTTAAGGCCGAACTCCATCACCACCAGCATTGTCAGCACAGCTGTCAGGGCCTCGACGATGGGATAACGCGCGCTGATGGGGCGCATGCAGTCATTGCACCTGCCCCGCAGGAAAAGGTAGCCGAGGATCGGTATGTTGTGCCAGGGCTTAATCTCTGCGTCGCAATTGGGGCAGCGCGAATTGGGGACGATGAGGTTAAAGGCCTCCTCGCGGTCGACGATGAAGGCCTGCAGCTGGCTTTTTAAGCTGGCGTCTTCCGTCTGCTCGCTGAGAATGTCAACTGCCTGTCGGTTCCAGTCTTCATTCAGCATGATGGGCAGGCGGTAGACCACGACGTTGAGGAAACTGCCGATCAAAGCACCGAAGATAAACGCGACCGCTGCCAACGCCAGCGGATACTCGGCCTGAAAGAGCGCAAAATCAAATATCATGTCGACCTGTGCCTGAAGCGAATGCCTGCTGCCTCATGGGCAACGAGTTTAGTGGCCGCCGCCACCCCCGATTGCATCACCCATACCGAAGATGGGCAGGTACATGGCAATAATGAGGCCGCCAATGACGACCCCCAGGAATGCCATGATCATCGGTTCCATCAGGCTTGTCAGACCCTCAACAGCGTTGTCGACCATTTCTTCGTAGTAGGTTGCGGCCTTGTCCAGCATCCCATCAAGGGCACCGGATTCTTCACCGATAGCGACCATCTGGATCACCATGTTGGGGAAAATATCCTGAGATTTCATCGACGTGTTGAGCTGAATGCCACTGGAGACGTCATCCTTGATGCGATTGATCGCTTCCTGGTAGACGATGTTGCCGGCTGCACCAGAGACCGAGTCAAGCGCGTCGACCAGGGGTACCCCGGCCGCAAATGTGGTCGAGAGCGTGCGGGCAAATCGCGCGACGCAGGATTTGTCGAGAATGTCCCCGATCACCGGCAGCTTCAGTGCCAGTCTTTCCTGCCCGTCGCGAACCGCCTGGGAGCGTTTGTACATTTCCTTGTAAGTGAAATACAACGCGCCGATGACGAAGAGAATGATGAACCACCATTCCTGCATCCAGCGTGACATATCAACGACCATCTGGGTGAATTCGGGCAAATCAGCGCCGAAACCTGCAAAGATCTCTTCAAACTGGGGTACAACCTTCACCAGCAGGATGCCTGATACTACGCCAGCTACAACCAGTACCGCGATCGGATAATTCATGGCGCTTTTTATTTTTGCTTTCAGCGCTTCGGTCTTTTCCTTGTAGGTAGCCAGGCGGTCCAGCATCGTTTCCAGCGCACCGGATTGTTCACCGGCGTCGACCAGGTTACAAAACAGTTCATCAAAGTGCTCGGGCTGGGTTTTAACGGCATGAGCAAAAGAGTTACCTGAAGAAACCTCATCGCGGATCTTCAGGATCAGGTCTTTCATCGGCGGATTATCCATGCCATCAGCGACAATTTCGAAACTCTGCACCAGCGGCACCCCGGCTTTCATCATGGTTGCCAGCTGGCGGGTAAACAAGGCGATGTCACCGGGTGTGATCTTGACGCCCATCTGGGCCAGGTTGAACCCGCCTTTCTTGGTAACCTTGGTTGCGTTGATGCCTTGCTTGCGAAGTTCTGCCTTCGCTATGTTAGCGTTGCTGCTGGTGATTTCACCTTTGGTCTTCTTGCCGGATCTGTCTGTGCCTTCGTAAGCAAATACCGTCGATGCCATGTTGACCTCTTATGCTGGTGCTCTAGTGACCGCTGGTAACCCGGTCTACTTCGTCGAGACTGGTTAGGCCGGTTTTCACCTTTACCATCGCCGATTGAAAAATATTGTTGAAGCCATTTGCCGCGCTGACTTCTGCGATCTCCATAGAGTTGCCGTCTTCCATGATGATTTTCTGGATGTCTTCAACGATTTTCATGACCTCGTAGATTCCGACCCGGCCTTTGTAGCCGCTGCCGCATTTGTCGCAACCCTTGGGGCCGAACACTTCGAGGCCTTCATCAACTTCCTGCTCGGTGAAACCTTTCTCAATCAGTGCGCTCTTGGGAATATCGAGTTTCTCCTTGCAGTCGCAGAGGCGACGGGCGAGACGCTGGGCAACAATCAGGTTGATCGAGGTGGCCAGGTTGAACGCCGGCACACCCATGTTCCTGAGTCGAGTCAGAGTTTCCGGTGCGCTGTTGGTGTGCAGAGTCGACATCACCATATGGCCGGTCTGCGCTGCCTTGATCGAAATGTTGGCTGTTTCAAGGTCCCGAATCTCCCCAACCATCACGATATCAGGGTCCTGTCGCAGGAATGATCTGAGCGCCTCACTGAAGTCGAGCCCGACCTTGTGATTAACGGGACATTGGTTAATGCCCTCGAGGTTGATCTCAACGGGGTCCTCTGCGGTTGAAATGTTGAGTTCAGGCGTGTTGAGAATATTCAGCCCGGTATACAGCGATACAGTCTTGCCTGAACCAGTAGGGCCAGTCACCAGGAACATGCCCTGTGGCTTGTGCAGGGCTTCAAGGTAAAGCGACTTCTGATCATCCTCATAACCGAGTGCGTCAATACCCATCTTTGCAGAACTCGGATCGAGGATCCGAAGACAAAGCTTTTCGCCGAAGAGCACCGGCAGTGTGTTCACTCGGAAGTCGATAGCCTTTGATTTGGAAATCTTGAGCTTGATCCGGCCGTCCTGCGGCACTCGCCGCTCAGAGATGTCCATCTGCGACATGACCTTGAGACGGGCCGAGATCCTTGGGCCGAGATTGACGGGTGGTCGGGCTACCTCGTGCAGAATGCCGTCAGTTCTGAACCTTACCCGGTAGGCCTTCTCGAAGGGTTCGAAGTGAAGGTCGGATGAACCACCCTTGATGGCATCCATCAGCATCTTGTTGATAAAACGTACCACGGGGGTGTCGTCTGCGGCGGAACCCTCGTCGGCATCGTCGGGACCGCCGCCTTCCTCGTCAACAGCTTCGAGATCAAGGTCAACGTCATCATCACCCAGGTCGCCGAGGCCACCGCCTTCCTGGGACTCAAGGAAGGCTTCGATGAAACTGGCCAGCTTGTTCTCTTCAACCAGGACCTCTTCCGTCGAGATGCCGGTCTGGAACTTGATTTCGTCCAGCCCGGTTCTGTTGGTTGGATCTGAAACAGCGACGAAAAGGCGGTTGCCTCGGTGGAAGATGGGGATCGCATGATTTGCCCGGATCAGTTTCTCATCCACAAGATTCTTGGGGATGGCCTCCGGGTCCAGCGTAGTAATGTCAAGCAGAGGGGTGCCGAACTCCTCTGAAGCCGATGTGGCGATATCCTTGGCCGCAACGAGTTCGCTTTGCACCAGGTGCGTAACAAAAGGTACTCGGGTTTTTTGGGCTTCCTCAGCGGCTGATTTTGCGGTTTCCTCGTCGAGAAGATTATCCTCGACAAGCCGACGTGCCAGGCCGCTTAATGGAATAGGGTTAGCCGCCATAAATTATGATCCTCACAGATACACAGCTGCCCACACTATAGAGGGAGCTGTTCCAAAAGTTTACTAGAGTCAGACGAGCAGTGTCGATAGACAGGCGTTGAGCAAGCGCGCTTTTGTTGCGGTGCATAATCGGAGCGAAGTTGCTTCGCATGCCCGGAAAGACGGTAAAAAGTGACAATTTTTGGCACTTTTTGACTGCTACTCAGTCTGGCCATCACTGATGGTGACCTATTAGGTCACTTTTCTGGGACAAACGGCTATTTCTGCGTGGTATGGTTTTTGCTATTCTTTGAGCAGTACAGACAGGAAATCACCCGATTGTCAGTCTGTCTACAAAAACTTCAGGAGATTGGATCCAATGAACACAATGCAAAAGGGTTTCACCCTTATCGAATTGATGATCGTGGTGGCTATTATCGGTATTCTTGCCGCTGTGGCACTGCCCGCTTATCAGGATTACATTAAGACTGCGAACATGACCAAGGTTAACTCTCACTACGAGGAAGCCATCCGTCTGACGCGTTCTACTATCGTGAAAGGCAACACTCAGCGCGCGCTGGGTCTGACTGATACGACCCCGACCACAGCCGCAGGCTGGATTTCTCTCTACAACCCAGGTGGCAGTCTTGCACCGGGCGGTGGTGAAGCTTATGACAGTGCAGCCGTCGACGCGACTGGTGTTGTTGGCGTTGCCGTAAGTGGTTCTGGTGTATCACTCGTCGTTACGATCACTCGTCCTGGCTACGAAGACTACTCAACTGCAACAGCGACTACGATCAACGCAGCAGACGAACAGTAAGGTCGTCATAGCGTAAGCGTAAGCTAATAAAAGGGCTGGTAGAGTGTTCTACCGGCCCTTTTTTTTGCCTGCAGTATGATTAGGATGCTCTTATCAATTCTCAGAAATAGTAACCATGACAGGTAATCAAGGATTTACACTGATAGAACTGATGATCGCCCTTGCGATTCTTGGCGTCGTCGCAGCAATAGCGCTGCCGTTGTACCAGGATTATGCGGCTGATGCGCGTACTGCGGTCATCAGGGACAATATTCAGTCTATCAGGCTGATGCAGTCGGAACGGCGGCGGGATCGTGGCGAGTTTGCAGAAGGCTCCTACGTGCCAGGCGGTGCCACCACGCTCACGACAAGGATAGGTTGGCAGCCCAACACGTCAACTGACCTGATTTCCTATGTCGTCACCTGCGACACCGATGGCGCAACGGCAGGTGAATGTGCTCGCAGCAGCGGCTATTCCGTGACAGCGACTCACGCTGATGCGCCAAACGAGCCCGTCACCATGGCCTTTGATCC
>JAYQAI010000001.1:81021-117685 GCA_038136715.1 Gammaproteobacteria bacterium
GCTGGTCTGCCTCCGTTAAATTCATGGGTCCGTCGACCACCAGGAGTTCGGTACCCATGTCTGCGAGGTGGCCTGCAACAAACCCTGTTGGCCGGTCATTCAGCAGCCATTCGGTGGTCGCGATGTATCGATTGACCATACCATTCATGGTTTGTTTGCCTGTGAGGATAGCCTCCAGCTCCCCACGACGCTGGTTTCCCGGTGTCTGCGCCTCGAAACGCATGATCGCTGTTTCCGGCCGATCACGCAGGTATGCAATGTAGTCTCGCTCTGCATAGGTCGGGTGCAGATAGAAGTTTGGGTGCACCTCGATCGTCGCGAGTAGAATAACCACCAGCGTCCAGATTTTTGGCTGCCTTGTATGGTCGATAACTCGAGCCAGCAGCAAGGCGGCGAGGCACAGAACTACCAGCGCGAATCGCGAGTAGGACCTGAAGGGAACAAATTCCCGCAGCGATTCATTCAGCATGGGAATGTCGAAGCCTGAAATCTGCAGGGTCGGTGGCAGGCTCATCAGAAATGCGAGGACGATGATGATTGCTGCTGCGGCAAAGGTGAAGGGATCTGCCGCGATCGCACGCTGCGTCGGGGTGTTGACTCTGTTCAATGGTGCGGTTGCGATGAAATAGAGCAGGAACACCAGCAAGCCGGTTCCCAGGGCAATGGGCAACTCGTCCGACACAAGGTTGCGACGATTACCAAGATCGGCGACCAGGCCTGCGTAGTGGTAGCCGAACAGGCTGCTGTGAACGTTCGAGACAAGGTAGTCAGAGGGCCTGGCCGAGTAGGCGTACAGGTGGTCGAAATTATCAGAATACGATCGACTGACCTGGGAGGTATCCCAGTACTGCGAGTAGTCCACCAGCAACTGGTCGTGCAGAAACGGCAAGACGATGACTGCAAGGGATAACATCGCCCAAGGAGCATGCAGCAGGTGATCGCGTCGCAGCAGGCCGCGCCTGATGATGTAGCAAGCCAGCAGGACGAGTCCGATCCACAGGCTGAAGTAAAAATAGTAGGCGCTGATATAGAGGTTCAGCGCAGCAATGATCCCAACTGCGAGGGCGAGCCGGCGCGAAGGAGACCTGAGGTAATCGGCTGCCAGAATGAAAAAGACCAGTACTCCAAAGACAGCGAGCAAGCCCAGGTGAGCGTAGGAATGGGCGAAGGTATACGCCGAGAACGTGATGAGCGTTGCCGGGATCAGTGCTACGTGCCAGTGCTGCACCCAGCGTCGGCTGACAAAGTAGATGACCAGGAAGTTGGCGATGAACGTCAACATGACAGCGCCGTTGTAGGCGAAGATCGGTGAGTCCTGGAACAGCATCAGGCTTGCCATAGCCCACCACTCGGGTCGCATGAAATAACTGTACTGTGCTGGAAACTCTGCGCCGAATGGGAAGCTGCCGAAGGCGTGCACCGTGGCGCAGCCATTGAAGAGCTGGCTGTGCAATGAATAGTTACGGGCAATAACCCCGATGGGGTCGGCGGAGGCCGAAATGCCCCAGATCCACTCGTGCCACGAGACAAAGAAGAAATCCCAGAAATGGATTGCCGTTAGTACCAGCAGCACTGAGAGAATGACAATGAACCGCTGCCACCGCTCCGTCAGTTCTTGATCGATTCGCATGTCAGAACCCTGCCGGTGTGTTCACGATTCGCGAGTACGTCATCATGCCGATGCTTCTTCGACCTTTTTGTTTTTTTCAGCCAGGTATATGACTCCTACGAACGTACGCAGGCACCACATGCCCAGCGAAAGCACGGGATGTCGCAGGAGCTTTTTCCACTTGCCGCTTTCGATAAAGACGCCGAAGTAGCGGTACCACAATCCTAGCTGTTTTTTAACGTCCGGATCGTTTTTCCCCCAGCGCAAAACGTAAGGTTCCAGGTTGGGTGCGTAGTACCTTTTTTTGGCCAGGTAGAAAGACATGTCGAAGTCTGATTCGTTGTGGTAGATGCTTACCTTTTGTTGCGATGTCTCGACACCCCGGGCGTTGATGTAGTCCCTGATCGGGCCCCAACTTGAATCGCTTTCCGTCTGCTGAACGTAGCCAATGCTGCCAAGGGCTTTCAGTTTTTTATCGAGGTCCCAGTCATCCGGGCCATGGGTCCACTCGTGAGCAAAGCCACCTGATTTGACCATGGCGTCTGTCCGGATAAACCTGCAACCATCAATGACCGTGTTGTCATAGAAGCTGCGCTCAAAGCGTCGCACTTTCGACCAGAATCCCCTGCCGAGTACGATCTCAGGAATGTTGAGTGCGACATCGTCAGTTGCTCTGATGGTTTCGAGGCAGGCTTTAATCACAGATGGACTAAGAATCATGTCAGCATCGATCCACATGCAATATTGACCGGTTGCTACTTCCAAGAGGCCATAGTTACGCTGTACGTTTCGCTCCGGACCCTTGTCGAAAACCTTGTCGGTGTATTTCCGGGCGATTTCCTTGGTTTTGTCGTCGCTGTCATTGTCGACGACGATAATCTCCAGGCGGTCGGCTGGGTAGTCCTGGGCGGCAATCGAAGCCAGGCAGTTGCCGATATGCTTCTCCTCATCCTTGGTCGTGACGACAACAGAAATCAGTGGCAGAGTCATGATTACCTCAGTTGACTGACAAGCTCGCGGGTCAAGAGGCCGCGCAGAAACATCGCGCCATAGACGAGATGGCTTAAGAAGGTATACCCCAGTGCAACCAGGCCGATCAGTAGTGATTCATGCCGCGCTATGGTCGTCAGTGATATCAACAACGCAGTAGCATAGCAGCACCAACCCAAAATG
This sequence comes from Gammaproteobacteria bacterium, assembly GCA_038136715.1. Lineage (GTDB taxonomy): Bacteria > Pseudomonadota > Gammaproteobacteria > Pseudomonadales > Azotimanducaceae > UBA9659. The sequence continues at coordinate 83,804 of JAYQAI010000001.1, forward strand.
ATCGCCGTTTGTATGATCGCGGGGTAGATTGTGTAACCCAGGCTGAAAATCGTGAACAGCATGAACAGCATTGGTACAAAGTACATGGGGCGCCGCGACGTTTCCGGAAAGCGTTTGGCAAAGAAACCACGGTGGAGACCATAATTGCCGACCTGTTTCAGATGCGCAGTGAGCCCGGCGCGGCGGTGGTGCCAGACGATGAGCTCGGGCACATAGAGCAGTTTTCTACCTGTCTTTGTGACCAGGTCGAGGCAGAGTTTTGTGTCTTCACCGGGCCAGTAGGGTGAGTTAAAGCCGCCGATATCAAGAAAGGCCGCACGCCTTACCATCAGGTTGACCGAGGGCCAGTCATCAACAGGGCGCACCTCACCCGCCGGTACATAGCGTTCCGGCGTGCCACCGGACAGTCGACTGAGGAAAACTGCCCCTGAAACCTTCTGCCAGAAAGAGTCGTGCGGTGGTGTAACAGCAGGTCCGCCGAGGGCGACGACATCCGGGTCAACAAAATGTTTGGCAGCGACGTCGAGCAGGTCTGACGCCGGGTAAGAATCATCATCGAGGAATACCAGGATCTCACCCTGTGCCAGATCCGCACCTTGATCACGCTTTTTCGCGGGGCCAACCCGGCCCGAGGCAACCACGGTGATTCGGGGGTCGTCCCATTCGCTGGTGTCTGCTGCATTCGGGATGATGATCAGTTCCCAGTCCTGGTTGGCCAGGTTCAGAATGTGCGGGACGGTCTCCCTGACATAGTCATTAATTGCCTTGACGGGAATGATGATGCTGAACCGGGGCGCCATACTGGCTTCACCGCGTTTCGTTTCTGGTCAGGTTGAAGATGTGCTGCCTGACCCGGCGGATCGCGCGCAGGCTGTAGGTAAACAGGAACTGCCATTCGCGCTTCCTGAACCGTAGCAGGAAACGGACCTGGCGCAGAATGAAGCGTGGATGGAAGGCAATTGAGTACATCTCGCGTACAGCCTGGTAGTAGGCATCGTGGGGCAGGGGCGTTTCGACAATGAGCTTGCTCATGTCGAAATCATCATAGTCTTCAGTCAACAGCAAACCCTTGTCGATGCACTCCCGGTGATAAGGCGTATAGTCAAGCGGCGTGCACAGCGTGACCTGCAGGGTGCGGGCAAGCCCGGAAAACATCAGCCGTTTCACTTCGCTGACGGTCTTATCGAGCTGCTCGCGGGTCTGCCAGTAGTAGCCCACCATGATCGTCAGGTGCGGGTGCAGGCCGTATTGCGTAAGCCAGGTCAGGCACTTCTCAACATGCTGCAGCTGATAGCCCTTGTTGAGGCGCTGCAGGGTTTCATCGTCGGCAGCCTCGTAGCCCAGCAGGACAAAGCGGAAATTCGCCTGCGCCATCAGTTTGATGGTTTCTTCATCCAGATATTCGAAGCGGGTGTTGATGCCGAAGTAGCAGCCTTTCTTATGCAGGCCCCGATCGATAATTCCCTGGGCGAAGGCGCGTGCCTCGCGCCCGCGATACCAGACGCCGGAGTCATCGAAGATTTCCTTCACGCCGTGGTTTTCGATCAGGTCCTGGTATTCATCCAGGCTGCGCTCGACGCTCATCATGGAGAACGTCAGGTCCGGGCCGTTGTAGCGGCAGAAAGTGCACTTGCCAAACATACAGTCTCGGATCACCGAGGTGGCGTAGGTGCCCGGTGTCTGCAGGAAATTACCGTTCTCGTAAGCGTAGCGCTGCCATTGGACCAGTTCCCGGTCTACCAGTGGCGAGTTATCCAGCGGCTCCACCTGGCGGAAGCTGCCGGTATGGTGATATTCAGATTGGCTCGAGGCAATCAGGTCACCTGTTGCCCGGCGAATCACCAGGCCTTCGAGTTCGGAACGGGTGCGCCAGTCGGGATGCCTGGCGATGTGATCTACCAGCCGATGCAGAGCGAAATCGACATGATTGCTCAACAGGACGATGTCGGCAGGGCAGGCATCCAGTGTTTCTTCCGGTTTGCGCATGGCATGGTAGCCGGTCATGACCATGATCGTGTCAGGTAAAGCGGCCTTCAGCTCGGTGATGGTCTGCCAATAGAACTTCATGGTCGGCGTCGTGCTTTCAACCACGACCATTTCTGGTTCCCAGGCAACGAGATCGGCAAACCATTCATCGTAGGTCTTCAGCTGGGCATTGCCGTCGTCCCAGTAGACGTCGTGACCTTCACGTTTGAGCCAGGTGCCTGCCTGGGCATAGGTCACGGGTAAAAGGTACGTTGGTTCCTTGAAGAACTGGACATTCCGGTTCTGCGAGACCATGGCTTTCTGGCCAAGTTCGTTAACGATAGGTGGGTAGGAAATTGAGACCTTCATCGCTGGGTCAGAAGAACACTTCAGTAAACAGGTTGTCACCGGGTACGCCGGCGTCTCGCAGAATGGCGAAAACGTCGATGATCATAGCGCGATTGCCGCACAGGTAGACGAGAGTCTCTGGATCAACCGCATGAGATTTCAGATAGTCGGTCACGCGCCGCGGGTTCTCAGCCTGTGACAGCACGCTGGTATAGCAACCCGTCGAATAGTCTGCAGCGTCATACCGTTCGTCAACCTGACGTACACCATGCAGGACCTCACAGTTGATGTCGGGATAGGTTGCGGTAAACGAGTGAAAGGGTGCGATACCTGTACCGGTGCAGACGAATAAGTACTTCCGGTTGCGGTCATCGGGCGTCTTCAAGGTAAATTCGCCGTAAGGTCCATCGATCTCAACGGAATCCCCCGGTTTCACGGCTGCCAGTGCCGGACTCACTGTGCCACCCGCTACCTGCCGAATCAGGAACTCGAGGTGTGGCGCATTCGCATCGGAATACATCGAGTACTCGCGATTGACGCCGGAACCCGGCACACCGACGTTGAAGCACTGCCCGGCAATAATGGTGTTGCTGGGCCGCTCTGTTCTCAGGCAGAAGGTATGCTCAGACAATTGCCGGTTTTCGAGGACTTTGAAGGTTGGCATGGGGTGCGTGGCTCAGTCGAAGTTGATGCGTTCACGAATGATGTACAAAGGCCGGTTCGCGACCTCCGCATGGATGTTGCCGATATAGAGTGCAATCAGGCCGATGGACGTCAGCACCAGGCCAATGAGGAAGGTATTGGCAACGACCACGAAGGACAGCGGTGTAAACATCTGTTCGTTGATGAAATAGCGGGTAATCAGCATCCAGATGCCGAGCATGGAACTAAGGAAGGTCACGATCAGGCCGAGGTAACCGGTCAGCCGCAGCGGGAAGAGTGAAAAAGACGTGATCGAGTTCATTGCCAGTCGGAACAGCTGCAGGTACGAGTAGCGTGCGTCTCCCGTGGTGCGGGCATCAGCGTGAAACTCGACAAACTCCTTGTGGAAACCCATCCAGTCAAAGATGCCGCGGAACATTCGGCCGCGTTCGGTCAGGAGCTTGAAGACATCGACGGTTTTTCGGTCAAACAGCCTGAAGTCAGTCGTGTCTGGTGACATTTCCACATCTGAGATCTTGTTCATCAGCCAGTAGAACGTGCTGGAGCCGAGCCGGCGCAGCGCAGGCTGGCCCTCCATGCTGATCCGACGGGTAGCGACGATTTCAACCCCTGCTTCCCAGCGCTCAATCAGTTCGGGAATGACTTCAGGTGGATGTTGCAGATCGGCATCCATGCAGATCACGGCCGCGGCCTCACTCTCGATCACGCCGGCAGAAAGGGCGACCTCTTTGCCGAAGTTGCGGGAGAGGTCAATGACCCGGACGTTGTTGTTGGTGCTGGCCATAGCCTTCAGCAGTTCGAGCGAGCTGTCGGTGCTGCCGTCATTGACGAAGATATAGTTCCAGGCATAGCTGCCGAGTCTTTCAAAAACCCGGTTGGTACGCGCGACCAGACTGCTCAACGATTCTTCTTCATTGAACACCGGAACTACGATTGAAATGAGGGGCCTCTCCTTCATGGCATTATGTTTCCACTGCGCTCTACCTGGCTAAAGCGTCACCTCCCCCTGTTCGAGCAGCTGTTTGAAATAGGCAATCGTGTGGCCTAGACCAGCTTCCAGTTGCACCTCCGGCTGCCAGTTAAGGAGCTGGCGGGCAAGGCTGATGTCAGGCTGGCGCTGCACCGGGTCATCACTCGGCAGCGGTTCAAAAATGAGTTCCGATCCGGTGCCGGTCATTTCAATTACCTTTTGTGCCAGTTCGAGAATCGTAAATTCATTCGGATTGCCAAGGTTGATCGGACCCGTAATCCCCTCGTCGGATTCCATCAGCGCAATAAAGGCTGAAATCAGGTCATCGACATAGCAGAACGACCGGGTCTGGCTGCCATCACCGTAGATCGTTATCGGCTCACCCGAGAGTGCCTGGACGATAAAGTTGGAAACCACGCGACCATCGTGCGGATGCATGTTGGGCCCGTAGGTATTGAATATGCGGGCCACCTTGATCTGCAGTGCGTGCTGGCGGTAGTAGTCAAAGAACAAGGTTTCAGCGCAGCGCTTGCCTTCATCGTAGCAGGCGCGAATACCGATGGGATTGACCCGGCCCCAGTAGCTTTCCTCCTGCGGATGAATCTCCGGGTCGCCATAGACTTCGCTGGTCGACGCCTGGAATATTCTGGCGCCGGTGCGTTTCGCCAGCCCCAGCATATTGATCGCGCCGTGCACGCTGGTCTTGGTGGTCTGCACCGGGTCGTGCTGGTAGTGAATCGGTGACGCCGGACAGGCAAGGTTGTAAATTTCATCGACCTCGACATACAAAGGCATAGTGACATCGTGTCGCAACAGCTCGAAGCGATTATTGTCGAGCAGGTGCAGAATGTTGCGTTTGTTGCCGGTATAAAAGTTGTCGACGCACAGGACCTCGTGCCCCATGTTGAGCAGTCTCTCGCACAGATGCGAGCCCAGGAAACCGGCGCCGCCGGTGACGAGTATCTTCTTGGTGCTGACAAAGGCCATGTCTGCTGACTCCTGTTGCAGAGAGTAGGTGCCGCTGCGCTGCCTGTCGGCTCAGGAGCCTCAGGGCAGTCAATAGTCGTATTTTATCAGTTTAGCTTGCCCTGTAGTCAGCTAAGTTGGCTGTGGGCGGCGCGCTGGCCCGAGCGACCTGATAGGATGGCGACTTCTCGAGACAGGTGGTCACCCGGTGAAACAACAATGACCCTTCAGGAAAAACCGGATCGCTATGTCGCGTTGCTGATAATGGCGGCGCTGACACTGGTTTATGCCTGCTGTACAGATGATTTTCCCCTGCTTGAGGATGACGGTCTGTTTATCATGGCCGCCTACGACGCCGGCACCGCCCACGCTCCCGGCTACCCGCTGTTTGTGCTGATCAGCCAGTTCTTCCTGCTGCTGCCAGCGGGCTCGGTCGCCTTTAAAGTGCATCTGACTAACTGCGTACTGGCAGCTCTGAGTTGCAGCCTGTTTTATATTCTGCTGAGACGGCATCTCGGCATCTCTCTGCCGGTCGCGATCACTGCGGTAATGGTCCTGGCGACGTCAAACCTGTTCTGGCAGCAGGCTATTGTTGCCGAGGCTTACATGTTGAACGTCATGTTGATGCTGGCTGTGCTGCTGCTCTCACTCGAAGCCCGGCAAAAAGCTGAAGCGAAACCCTGGGTGCTCGCTGCCGGCCTGGTATACGGGGCCGCGCTCGCCAATCACTGGCCTTTGACCCTGCTGGTTACACCGGCCATCGCCGTCATCAGCCTGAGACTGATCAGACCGGAAAATATACTGCCGGGTATTGCGGGTGTCAGTGTTGGGCTGCTGCCGTACCTCTGGATGTATTTGACTGCCGATGATGCTCGGTTCAGTCACGTCGGTGCCTTTCCGTCACTGGAAGCATTTCTCGGTTTCCTGGCACGGGAGGTTTATCTCGATGTTGATAACAACCCGTTGGTTGGGGTGGCCGACAAAAAGTTGTTCGTCATTGCTTACCTTAGTGATTTTACTCGGCAGTTCTCTTTGCTGGTTTTGCCTCTGATCGCGATTGGTATTGTGTTGCAATGGCAGCGTCTGCAAGCGACGATCGCCGCTGGCCTGTCGCTCTTTCTCTTGTTGCCGTTTCTTTTGGTACTGCTCATAGATTTCGAATACGAGCGCCCGGAACTCGCGGCCATGCTGGCGTATCCTCTGCCGCTCTACGTCATGTCCGTCGTATGGTTTGCCATTGGACTTGAAGCAATGCTAACGCGCGCAAGGGGCACGAACTTGCACGGTATGGTCATGCTTTTTCTGCCCGTGCTGTTCGTTACAACTAATCTTTACCGCAATTATGCTGTAGTGGCCGAGAACCAGGCGGGCTGGTCGGAACCACTGGCACGGCAGATGCTGGCCAGCCTGCCGGAAAACGCTGTTGTATTCACGATGGGCAGCTGGTCGATGGCCCAGCTGGCCTATCTGCATCATGTTGACGGTGAGCGGCCTGATATCAGGCTGCTCAGTCAATATGGCACATTTCTGCCAGACCGGTTGTTTGGGTATTTTTTGAGTGAAGGCGAGAAATCAGAGGCGCTGAGGCAATTTCTCGATGAGAGCGACCGCCCCGTGTATTTCCTTAATCCAGGCGCAGTAAAGATGTGCCAGTCAGGGCTGCTTTATCATGATTGCGGTCAGGCCAGTCTTTCACAACCGGGCGGTTTCCAGATCGCTGAATATCTGCTGACGACTCCTGTCGGGCAATGGAATCAGCTCTACTGGCGTGAACTGGTCGAGGCGCATATCGCGACGCTGGCATCAAAACCCATCGAGTCTGAACAGCATCCTCTGCTTGGTTTGTACCTTGCAGGACACCAATCTCGCGCGCCAGAGATTGATGTGGCTTACCTGGCCCGACTGATAGAAGGCCTCGACCGTAACATCGACGCGCTCGACCGGATAGACCGTGCGATGGTCCTTAAACTGAAAGGTAGTCTGATGGAGCTGCTGGAAGAGCGCAGGCTGGCGCGCGAGTTCTATCATCTCTCGTTGACTGAATTGCCAAGAGTCGGCAATCGGGCCTATGAGGCGCTGCTGTCAATGGCAGCAGCTTCCTGCAGCCAGAAGGACCTCGACCAGCTTTTAGCAGACTGGCCTTTTGCTGATGCAGTAGGGGCCCAGCAGCACTTCGACGAGGTTTGCCAGCCGACAGCCCAACAGCAAAAATAGCGGGCGTGCTCCGAACGCTACAACCCTCGTTCTTTTGATATAATGGAGCGCCTGTGCCGGAATAGCTCAGTTGGTAGAGCAGTTGCTTCGTAAGCAATTGGTCGGAGGTTCGAGTCCTCTTTCCGGCACCATTTTAATCGAAGTCATTCAGCTCCATATCGCCCTCAAACTCCAGCGCCTCCTGTTGCCTTAGCACCCGGTTGATGTTCTCGAGGTGCTGGCTGAGCAGGCCCAGTTGCTTTTGAATTTTCTCGAAAACAGCGAAATCGGTGTAGTAGATATCTTTTGCCTTGTCTGCAAGGGCAGCGATGTCCGCCGGGTCGATGGGTTCGCCAGCCTGTTTCATTACCAGCAACCGTTTCAGAATAGTGGTCATGCCGCTGACGATATTGCTGCCTGAAGATTCAAGTTCTTCCTGTACGAGGTCTAGATTGCCAGAGCTTGAGATTTCTTCGACCAGCAAGCTGGCAAGCTGGGTGCTTTTTGAGATTTCACCGCTGATTTTCTTGTTTGTCGATCTCAATCGCTCTGCCATCAGTGTGGTGCAGCCTTTAAAGAAACCCGCCGCCAGCAATTCATCGCTTTCTATAACCGTGGTCAGGGCAGAGCGTGGGCAGAACATCAGTGTTGCCGCGTCGGATGAGACCGTGACGGTGGCAGATGCTGTATCCTCCGGGCTGAACAGGGAAACCTCACCGAAGACATTGCCCTGCCCGAGCGTTGCCAGCACGCCGTCAAAGCCGGGGAGGGTAATTTCAACTTCACCGGATTCCAGCAGGTAAAGACCATCGACCGGCTCACCGCAGGTCAGGATTGTTTTGCCGCGGTCGATTTGCAGGGGTTTGAACAATGCCTCGACAATGCCATGTCGTGAGTCATCGATGCAGGAAAATATTTCGATGTCATTGAGATTCATGCGGTTTCCATCTGAATCAGGTCTGCACTAGTTTAAACCAAAAAAAGCGCAGGATTTGTCAGCACTGCTTTCCAGGCAGGTCTTTGGCCCTAAAACGTGGGTTCCGGTCGCATCGGGTCAGGATTGAAGATGCCCATGATCTCCTGATCGCGTTTCCGAATCGCCAACAGTGGACTGCCATAGCGAGCAATGACCGGGTAGACCGCGAACTCATTCGCCCGACCTCCGCGCAGTGCGAGCCAGACTTTCAGGGCCCTGGACTCGCTCACACCTTCAAAGAAAGCAAATTCATAGCCCTCGCCGACGATTTGCCCAATGTTTTCCTCGAGTGGCCTGTAGCCGGGGCCATGCGCCCAAAGCGGAATCTCGTCCTGGTACAGGGATTCCCGCAAAGCGGCTTCGTCCAGCGGATTGTCAGGAATGCTGACGTCGACAAACAGTGGTGCTCTGCCTCCCAGTTGGCTGGCTCTGGGTGCCTCTGACTCGAACCTTGAGAATGTACTGGCGTTCACAGAGTAGAAGCTGCGGTCGTAGTAAACAAAGTAAAGGGGTCGCTCTTTATAGATGACATAGAGCCCCGCGGCGAGGCAGGTAAGCTGGAAGGTGCTGATGCAGACCAGATCGAGAAGCAGGCCTTTTTTACCAGCCTGATAGACCGCCAGTGTCAGTGCCGGGCCGGCAACCAGGTGCGCCGCCAGCAGGATGCGAGTGCCCTGCCAGCCGCCATCGATGGCGAAAAAGAAGTCTGGGTACCACACGAACAGGATAAGACCGGCGGGCAGCAGAAAGACGGCGATCGATAAAACCAGATGATAGGATGCCGCCCGATAGCGCGACCACTCGCTCATTCGAAACGCATCGATAAATCAATGGCCTCACAATGTTTGGTCAGCGTGCCGAGCGAGATGTAGTCGACGCCGGTTTCGGCGATTGTTTTAAGTTCTGCCGCGTTTTCGATACCACCGGAAGCCTCGAGCTTGATCCCTGTGCCCTGGCAGAGCGCAACGGCCATGGCTGTATCTTTCGGCGAAAAATTATCGAGCATGATCCAGTCTGGCGCGGCCGCGATTGCTTCCTCCAGCTCTGCCTGGTTTTCGACTTCGACTTCAATTCGTACATCGGCCTTGATATCCCGGGCACGCTTAATCGCGGCTGAGATCGAGCCGGCGGCCTGAATGTGGTTTTCCTTGATTAGAAAGGCATCAAACAGGCCGGTACGGTGATTTTCCGCGCCGCCGGTTTTGACGGCGTACTTCTGGGCGAGGCGCAGGCCGGGTATCGTCTTGCGGGTATCCAGCAGTGTCGCATTCGTGTCATCGATCAGTGACGTGTAGTGGCGGGTCCTGGTCGCAGTACCTGACAGCACCTGGAGAAAATTCAGCATGGTACGTTCCGCAGTCAGCAGGCTGCGTGCCCTGCCGGATAGCCTGAACAACAGGGCATTGGCGTCAACCTGTTCGCCTTCCTCGACATGCCATTCGATCAAGGCTGACCCATCGACCTGGCGCAACACCTCATCAACCCAGGGTCGACCACAGATGACGGCAGGCTGGCGGGATATCACTCGCGCCGCTGCGGTTTTGTCTGGGTCGATAAGGCCAGCGGTGAGATCACCGCCACCCACATCTTCTGCTAATGCCGATGCCACGGTCATGGTCAGGCCGCTGAAGTAGTCCAAGTCAGTGTCCCTTTATCTAATCTGTCGCAACGTCAGGGTCCTGCCCTGCTGCGTGAACTCGATATGCCGAAGCGCGCTCATGCCAAGCAGTATAGCGCCATTCGGCATGGCGGGATTAATGCTGGCATTTATGTTGCGCAGATGAATGTCTCCGATAGAGAGGTCGTCAATGCGGGTCCGGAAGATGGTGACGACCCCGTTGGCCGTCATCGCCTGCCCTCGATTGCCGTAAGGCAGGTTCAGTTCCCTGGCAATGACCTCGGGAATCACGACATCAGTGGCACCCGTATCCAGCAGAAACTCAACTTCTTTACCGTTGATTGCGCCTGTGACCAGATAGTGGCCCATGCGGTTCTGCCTGAGCGGGACCTCGATACTGTTGGCATATGTGTGTGACTCCGGTTCGAGGTTCGGGTTGCGTTTGCTTTCTTCGACCCCGCTGAAGTACCAGGTCAGCAACACCATGCCGAGGATAACAGCGACGGTCATCATGCCCTGTCCCATTCGCGTTGTATCCATGGTTAAGTTGCGGCTCCGTGAACCAAAGCCTGCATTCTACTGGGGTGGTAAACTGACGTCGATGCAGCCTTGGCCAGCCATGTGATTTGACCTTGAACATTCATGAACATCTCCTCTCTACTGCGCGACAGTGGCAAAGCCCGCACCAGGATGAGCGGGTAACGGCTGAGCTCAGCCTGATTGTGGTGCACGGCATCAGTCTGCCGCCCGGGGAATTTGGTGGCGACCTCGTCAGGCAGCTGTTTTGTGGCGAGCTCAATGCTGTCGCTGCGGGCCTGCCTGACCTCGACGGGGTAAGAGTCAGCAGTCATCTCATGATTAACCGCGAGGGCCGGATCGACCAGTTCGTACCGTTTGATCGCAAAGCCTGGCATGCCGGCGTATCGAGCTGGCGGGGGCGGGAAGGCTGCAATGAGTTCTCCGTTGGTATTGAGCTTGAAGGTACCGATCGGCTTCGCTACGAAGCCGTGCAGTATGAGGTATTGGCGGAAATTTGTACTTTGCTTATTCAATCTTACGGCATGATGGATATCGCGGGTCACTGCCATATCGCCCCTGGTCGTAAAACAGACCCCGGGCCGGCTTTCGACTGGCTTCGACTACGCAGACTGCTGGCGGCACGGCTGTGATGCGGATGGTTGCACTGCTGTGCTGCCTGGTCGGCGCGACAGCCTGGTCCGCAGAGCGGGTCGTGGTCGACGATCTTGGCCAGCAGGTTAAGTTGTCGGCCGAGCCCCAGCGCATTATCAGCCTCGCGCCCCACTTGACTGAGATGCTGTTCGAACTGGGCGTTGGCGAGCGAATTGTCGCGACAGTAGCGCATTCAGATTTTCCAGCAGCAGCGCAACAGATACCGCGACTTGGAGATGCCTTTACTCTCAGCGTCGAGGCGGTAGTCGCGGTCGAGCCTGATCTCGTCCTGGCCTGGTCTACCGGTGGGAACCAGCGCACGTTGCGACAACTCACAGAGATGGGTTATGCGATCTACCAGAATGAAGCCGCGACGCTCAATGATATCGCCGCTACCTTCGAGAAGCTCGGTACGCTGATCGATCGCCGTGAAACGGGTGTCCGGCTGGCAGCAGAGTTCAGGGCAGCGCTGCAAGCGCAACGCAGGCGCGCCGGGGATGCATCCCGCGTTTTCTTCCAGATCTCGGACAATCAGCTCTACACCGTGAATGATCAGCACCTGATTGGCCAGGCCATCCGGGTCTGTGGCGCGGTCAATGTATTTGGCCAGCTCGAATTGCCGGTACCAATGGTCTCGATGGAGAGCATCCTTGATGCAGACCCGGATGTCATCCTCGTCGCGAGCCCGGTGCCCGGCTTCAGAAGCCGCTGGGAAGATGAATGGGCCAGGCTCGGCTGGCAGGGCCGAACGCTCTACGTAGATGCGTCACTGATTACACGACCGGGTCCGCGGATGCTTGATGGCATCAAATTCCTGTGTGATTCCCTCAATTCGGGCCGGCGCCCTGATCAATCGCCAATGGATTCCAGTAAAATACGCTAAACCCCGTCTTCCCTGGAGTTACCTCGCGTGAGTAATCCGACTGACGATATTGATCCGCTTGAGACTGAAGAGTGGGTCGATGCAATTATTTCGGTGCTGGAAAACGAAGGCGTCGAACGGGCTCAGTATCTGCTGCAGCGCCTGTCGACAAAAGTCACTGAAACTGGTGCGCAGCTGCCTTATGCCATCAATACGCCATACCGCAACACAATCCCGACCTCGAAAGAGGCCCGCATGCCGGGCGACCTGTTTCTCGAGCGGAGCATCCGCTCGCTGATCCGCTGGAACGCTATGGCGATGGTCATGCGTGCCAATCTGAAGGATGGCACGCTGGGTGGCCACATTTCGACGTTTCAGTCGAGTGCGACCCTCTACGACATCGGCTTCAACTACTTTTTCCGCGGTGCGACAGAAGAGCACGAAGGTGACCTGGTCTATATTCAGGGACACTCGGCACCGGGCATTTACGCACGATCGTTTCTCGAAGGTCACCTGAGCGAGGAGCAACTCGACAAGTTCAGGCAGGAAGTTGACGGCGACGGTCTGTCGTCGTATCCGCACCCCTGGCTCATGCCGAATTACTGGCAGTTCCCGACGGTGTCTATGGGGCTCGGTCCGCTTCAGGCGATTTACCAGGCTCACATCATGAAATACCTGGATTGCCGAGGCCTGGCAGAAATGGGCGATCGCAAGGTCTGGTGCTTTATCGGTGATGGTGAGATGGATGAGCCGGAATCCCAGGGTGCCATTGCCCTGGCCGGTCGCGAGAAGCTCGATAACCTGACCTTCGTCATTAACTGCAACCTGCAGCGGCTTGATGGCCCTGTGAGGGGCAACGGCAAAATCATCCAGGAACTCGAGGGCGTATTCCGCGGTGCTGGCTGGAATGTCATCAAGGTCGTCTGGGGTCGACACTGGGACCCACTGTTTGAGAAAGACAAGCATGGTCTGCTGCAACAGCGCATGGATGAGGCTGTGGACGGTGAGTACCAGAACTACAAGAGTCGACCGCCCGCGTATACCCGGGAGAACTTCTTCGGTAAATATCCTGAACTGTTGAAGATGGTCGAGGATATGAGCGATGCTGATATCTTCAGACTCAACCGCGGCGGCCACGATCCCTACAAGGTCTACGCGGCCTACCACGCAGCTACGCAGCATAAGGGACAGCCGACGGTGATTCTCGCAAAGACGGTAAAGGGTTACGGTCTGGGGCCGGCAGGCGAGGCACAGAATTTCACGCACTCAGTAAAGAAGCTTGACCTTGATGCGTTGAAGGATTTCAGGGATCGGTTCGATATCCCGATAGCCGATGCGGATCTGGAAAAAATCCCGTATTACCGGCCGCCGGAAGACAGCACCGAGATGCGCTACCTGAAAGAACGCAGGGCAAAACTGGGGGGGGCGCTGCCGCGCCGGCGCTGGGAGTTTGACCCCCTTCAGGTGCCGCCGCTGTCGATTCTTGAAAGCTTGCTGAAGGGCAGCGGCGATCGGGAGATCTCGACCACAATGGCCTTCGTCAGGATTCTCTCTGCGCTGATCAAGGACAAGGAAATTGGCTCGAGGATTGTGCCCATCGTGCCGGATGAGGCGAGGACATTCGGGATGGAAGGTATGTTCCGCCAGCTCGGTATCTACTCCTCGGTCGGTCAGTTGTATGAGCCCACTGACCAGGGGCAGATTATGTACTACCGGGAAGACCAGACAGGCCAGGTGATGGAAGAGGGCATCAACGAAGGCGGTGCGTTTGCCGCCTGGCTGGCCGCTGCCACTTCCTATAGCAGTCACGACACGCCGCTGATTCCATTCTACATCTACTATTCCATGTTCGGTTTCCAGCGCATTGGTGATCTTGCCTGGGCTGCGGGTGATATGAGGGCGCGGGGTTTTCTGCTGGGTGGCACATCCGGCAGGACGACCCTCAACGGGGAAGGTCTGCAGCACCAGGACGGCCACAGTCACATTCTGGCCTCGACCATTCCCAACTGTGTGACCTATGACCCGACCTTTGCCTACGAGCTGGCAGTCATCGTGCACCGTGGTCTGGAAGAAATGTATGTTGAACGCAGACCCTGCTACTACTACATCACGGTAATGAACGAAAACTACGCCCAGCCGGCTATGCCGGAAGGGGTGGAAGAAGGCATCCTCAAAGGGATGTACCTGTTGCAGAAAAACTCGACCAAGAGCTCGAAGAAGGTCGTCCAACTTATTGGATCGGGTACGATTCTGCGCGAATCCCTGGCGGCGGCTGAACTGCTGAAAAAAGATTTCGGTATCACGGCCGATATCTGGAGTGTGACCAGTTTCAATGAGCTGCGTAAAGAGGGGCTCAGCACTGCGCGCTGGAACATGCTGCACCCTGAGGAGGCGCCGCAGCAGAGTTATGTCGAGTCTTGTCTCGACGGCACAAAAGGCCCAGTCATTGCCGCGACTGACTACATGAAGAGCTACGCGGACCAGGTGCGGGAATTTGTTCCCAGGACTTACACCGTGCTGGGCACTGATGGTTTCGGACGCAGCGATACCCGCGCCAACCTGCGAAAGTTTTTTGAGGTGGATCGTTATTACATTGTCGTCGCGGCACTGTCCTCGCTGGTCCAGGACAATGTAATCGAGGCCGGCGAGGTTACCCGCGCCATTGAGAAGTATGGCATTGACCCTGACAAACCCGACCCGGCGGTGAAGTAGCATGCTTGAAAAAGTTTATGTGCCTGATGTCGGGGAGGCGGCAGAAGTCGAGGTTGTCGAGTTGCTGGTTGCTGAGGGCGATACGATCAGTGTTGATGACTCCCTGCTGGTGTTGGAATCAGATAAGGCGAGCATGGAAGTGCCGTCCCCGATTGGCGGCAAGGTTGTGACGATTGGGGTTGCCATCGGTGACACCGTTGAGGAAGGCACTTTGTTGTTTGAGATCGAGACGGAGATGTCGAGTGAGGCGGCTGGTGATACAGATCCGGGTGCCGTGACAGCAGTCGCGTCTGCAGCAGAAACTGAGCAGCCGGCCGGCGCTGCTGCCAGTGCGGCATCGCAGGTGACCCAGTCCGGCAGATCAGCAGAACCTAAAGTTGAACAGTCACGGATGCTGAGTGTCCCTGATGTCGGTGATGCCCAGGAAGTCGTGGTGGTTGAAATTCTCGTGACCCCCGGCGATGCAGTGGCAGAAGGCGATTCCCTTGTTGTGCTTGAGTCGGACAAGGCCAGCATGGAGATCCCGGCCGATGCCGCCGGCGTCGTGCAGCAGGTGCTGGTGCAGGAAGGGGATGAGGTGAAAGAGGGTGACCCACTGGTAACCTTGATCGGCGAAGTGCCCCTGTCGGAAGTGCCCCCATCGAAAGTGCCAGAAGCCTCGCTGGCAGCGCAGCCGGTTGAGAAACCCACAGCGGCAGAGCCGCCCCCCACGCCGCCGGTGACGCCGTCAACACGTGATAAGGCAGACCAGGTCCATGCGGGTCCCGCTGTCCGCAAGCAGGCCCGGGAGTACGGTGTCGATATTGCCCAGGTTAAGGGCTCGGGGCGCAAAGGCCGAATCCTCAAGGAAGATATTCAGGCACACGTAAAGTCTCGCATCGCGGCAGCATCAACATCCGCAGGGACAGGTTCGGGCATACCCGGGATTCCGGAAGTTGATTTCTCCCGGTTCGGTGAAACTGAGATCAAGCCCTTCAGCAGGATCAGGCAGGCCAGTGCCCGCAACCTGCACCGCAGCTGGTTGAATGTGCCGCATGTGACGCAGTTTGATGAAGCCGATGTCACCGAGCTGGAGGCTTTCAGGAAGGCACAGAATCTTGAGCGACAGGCTGAAGGTGCCAGGTTGACGCCACTGGCTTTTCTGGTGCGTGCGGTCGTTGATGCGCTGCAGGCCTATCCCCAGTTCAATGCATCCCTGGCGCCGGGTAATGAAGGATTGATCCTGAAGCATTTCATTAACATTGGTATCGCTGTTGAAACCGATGACGGCCTGGTAGTACCAGTACTCAAGGACGCCGACAAGAAGGGCGTGATTCAGCTTGCTGCTGAATGCGCTGAGCTGGCTGCACAGGCGCGGGACAAAAAACTGCCGATGGATGCGATGCAGGGCGCGACGTTTACGATTTCAAGTCTTGGCGGCATTGGTGGGACAGCGTTCACGCCCATTGTAAATGCGCCTGAAGTGGCAATTCTGGGCGTGTCACGCACCAAGATTGAACCGGTTTATGATGGCGACTCTTTTGTGCCGCGCACGATAATGCCGTTGTCATTGTCTTATGATCATCGGGCTATTGATGGTGCTGAAGCCGCCAGGTTCACGACCCACCTGGCGCGGGTGTTAAGCGATATTCGCCGGGTGATTCTCTAGCCTTTCTGCCAGAGCACCTCTCCTACACCGGTCAGGCGCGCACAGCTGCGGGCGGCGACAAACAGATAGTCCGAGAAGCGGTTCAGGTACTCCCGGGCTGCAGCGTTAATGTCTTCCTCCTGCGCCAGTGCTGTGACGGTGCGCTCGGCCCTGCGGCAGATCGCCCGCGCCAGGTGGCAGTTGGCGATCAATCTCGAGCCACCGGGAAGAATAAAGTTCTCGAGGGGTTCCAGGTGTTCATTCAGCGCATCGAGCGCGTGCTCGATGGCTTCGACGTGGTCCGGTGTGATGATCTTGAAGCCAGGGATTGAGA
This sequence comes from Gammaproteobacteria bacterium, assembly GCA_038136715.1. Classification (GTDB taxonomy): domain Bacteria; phylum Pseudomonadota; class Gammaproteobacteria; order Pseudomonadales; family Azotimanducaceae; genus UBA9659. The sequence continues at coordinate 100,208 of JAYQAI010000001.1, forward strand.
GCTCACCACCCAGGTCAAAAATACGATGCTGCTGGGTGCGCAGGAATGTCGTGATGACCTCGAGCTCAGCATTGCGCTCGGCGACCAGGTCCTCGATGACGACGCCAACCACGGAGTTCAGCTCATCGACTGATCCCATGGCCTCAACCCGCGGTGAGGTCTTGCTGATACGGCTGCCGTCACCCAGGCCGGTTTCACCGCCATCCCCGGTTTTCGTGTAGATCTTTGACAGTCGCTTACCCATGGCTTACCTCTATTCGGGTTTGATGTGATGCACAATGATGGATTCAGTTTGGATCGACGCATCTAGATTCTGCGTGGCGATGTCGATCATCTGCTGCTGGCTCGGTGCGCCTGCATCCGCCGTTGCGGCGCAGATGCTCATACCGATGGTGACGGGCTGATAGCCTGCCGTCGTGGTGTAGCTCTTGAGCCTGATGCCGTCAAATATTCTCTCGTAGCAAGCTGCCGTGCACTGCTCAATAGAGGGCTGCAGCAGCACCAGGGCGAACACGCCAGGGGAAAAGTAAGTGACCACATCGAGTGGTCTGACCAGGTGCCTGATACGATCTGACATGGCAAGCACCAACTCACCTGCGATTGTGGTGTCGTAGTTGTCTTTGATGTCCTCGTAATTGGCGACAGAAATCATCACCAGGCAGACCGCGCCGCCCCGAGATTCCACCTGCTTGATGGTGTCCCCCAGGGCATTGTCGGCAAAGTCGCGATTACCCAGTCCGGTCAGAGGGTCCAGCAGCTGACCCTTGCGCAGATCACTGCAGAGATTCTGTAGCGAGCGGTTGGAGGCATTAAGCCGGTTGATTCTGTCAGATATTCTTGCACCGGCAAGGGCGAGGTGCTCCAGTACGTCAACACGCCTGGTGCCGGTGAGAGTGTCGATGCAGCGATGGAATGTTTCAGTGCGAACGCGCGCCTGGTTAATCGCGCCGATCAGGATGATATAAGTATAGTGCTCACGCTCTTCATCAATGTCGCGAATCGCTTCAGCCAGCTCCACGCCGTTCATGTCACCAACGTTCATCTCAGTGATGACGATATTGGCTGGTGCATCCTCGAGGATCTGTAATGCGTTGACAGCACCGAAGCAGACCCGGTTGTTTGAAAACTTCAGCAGATCATCGTCAAAGAAGTCCAACGTCGAGTCCTTCCCCTTTACGACGACGATGGGCAGGTCAAACATAGTGGATCACGTAGCCAGTTGGTATGCTTCAGAACGTTGGAGTTTAAAGAATAAAGAGGTAAATGACATGCCTTCATTTGATGTTGTGTCAGAGGTTGATTCTCATGAAATTACCAATGCCGTTGACCAGGCGAATCGGGAATTGCAGACCCGTTTTGACTTTCGTGGTGTTGAGGCAAAGTTCGCGCTTGCCGATGAAGTCGTGCGCATAACCGCGGAGGCCGAGATCCAGCTCGATCAGATGATCGATATTCTGAGGGCAAAATTCATCAAGCGCGGTGTTGATCCCAAGGTGATGGATGTCGGCGACCAGGAGCATGTCGGCAAGCTGCTGCACAAGAACATCAGGATCCAGGAGGGTATTGAGAGCCTGCTGGCGAAGAAGATGGTCAAGATGATCAAGGACAAGAAGATGAAGGTGCAGGCCCAGATTCAGGGCGAGCAGGTGCGTGTTACCGGCAAGAAACGTGATGACCTGCAGCAGGTCATCGCTATGCTGAAAGAGGCGGATATCGAGGTGCCCCTGCAGTTCAAGAATTTCAGGGACTAAGCGTGGCAGGGGAGGTGCGTGTTCGAAGCTGGTCTGAAGCGATCGCGGTTTATGCGGATCGCCGTGTCATCGCGCTGGCTTTTCTCGGCTTTTCAGCCGGCCTGCCTTTTCTGCTGGTGTTCTCAACGCTGACTGCCTGGTTGACAGAAGGTGATGTCAGTCGATCTGCCATTGGGTTCTTTGCCTGGATTGGGATTACATACTCGATCAAGGTGTTGTGGGCCCCGATCGTTGATTCAATACCTGTCGCGCTTTTGACCCGGGCGCTGGGGCAGCGCCGCAGCTGGATGCTGTTGGGGCAGATCGGAATTGCGGCCGGGCTTGTTCTTATGACGCTGGCCGGGCCTTCCAGTCTCTTGCTGCTCAGTCTGGCAGCACTGCTGGTGGCGTTCTCCTCGGCGACCCAGGATATTGCCATTGATGCCTTCCGGATTGAGGCGGCGGTGGTTGAATACCAGGGCGCCATGTCAGCCGCCTATATTTTCGGCTACCGCGTTGCGCTGCTGGCGGCCGGCGCGGGTGCGCTGTACCTGGCAGAGGTGCTGAACTGGGAAGCTTCCTACCTCGTGATGGCCGCGCTCATGGGTGTTGGCATGTTAACGGTGCTGCTGATCAGTGAACCTGACCGCCAGCCCTTGGAAGCGCCAGCGCTGACCGTCGCCGGTTTTGGCGCCTGGTTTGCGGCAGCAGTGGTCGGGCCCTTCAGTGACTTCTTCAGGCGGCATGGCAGGCTGGCCCTGGTGATGCTGCTCTTTATCGCAGTCTATCGGCTGAGTGACATTGCCATGGGGATCATGGCGAACCCGTTTTATCTCGACATGGGGTTTACCAAAAGTGAGATAGCCAGCGTTGCGAAAGTGTTCGGCTTCTTTATGAGCATTGCCGGCTCATTCCTGTGCGGTGTGCTGGTCGTGAAGTGGGGAGTCATGCGACCCCTGCTGCTGGGTGCGGTGCTGGTTGCCGCAACTAACCTGCTGTTCGCGATGCTATCGACGCTGACGCCGGACATCACCTACCTGGCGGTGGTGATTTCTGCGGACAATGTTTCCGGCGGCATCGCCGCGACGGCTTTCGTTGCCTACCTCTCCTCCCTCACCAACAAAACCTATACGGCGACCCAGTACGCATTGTTCAGCTCACTGATGACATTACCGGGCAAGTTCATCTCTGGCTTCTCGGGTCTTGTGGTTGACGGCTATGGTTACTTTGAGTTTTTCATCGTCGCTGCGTTGCTGGGTACGCCGGCGATCCTGCTGGTGCTCTGGTTGATGAAGCGGCAGGCGGCGCTGCCTGAGGCTTCAGCCAGTAACGGTTGAGCCCGGCAGTCTTGAGCGATCCCTGACATTGATATGATCGAAGGGGCAGTGGCGGCAGGCACTGCCGCAACATCGGCCGCGTTTGCGGTGAGCGAGTTCGGTGAATACGTGGTAACCGGTTTCGGGGTCGATATAGAGATCCTCGCCGCGAGCGACTGCATCGTTGTGAGCGATCATGAAATCCGGTGTCACCAGCGTTTTCTCAGAGGTTGCGAAGGGCGAGGAGCTTACAATGAATCAGGGCTGCCAACCATAAGTTTTCAGGCTGACTCTGCCGTTGATTAGCGTGATGCCTTCTGCCTCGAGTCTGGCCAGCTGGCGTGCAGGATCGGGGTTGGTGATTCTGCCCTGACTGTTAATGACTCGATGCCATGGGAGTCTGGTCCCGCGGGGCAGGTTTGACAGGATCCGCCCGACCAGTCGGGAATGGGACGGCATGCCGGCAAGCGCTGCTACCTGGCCATAACTGGCGACCTTTCCCCTGGGGATCTGGTTGAGCACCTGATAGATCCGGGTTTCGGGCTTTTTATGTTCGTCCACTGGGCTCATATCCCCGCTTACCGTCTCCAGGTCCAATTCGATTGAGCCAAGTAAGGCTCAGGGCTGTTTATGTTCGTCCACTGGGCTCATTTCCCCCGCTTACCGTCTCCAGGTTCAATTCGATTGAGCCAAGTAAGGCTCAGGGCTGTTTTATGTTCGTCTACTGGGCTCATTTCCCCGCTTACCGTCTCCAGGTCCCAATTCGGTTAAACCAAGTAACGCTTAAGGCTGTATTCTCGAGATTTTGTAAAAAAATTAGCACTCTCGGGTTGACTCTGCTAAATCCGACCATATTATTAGCACTCCCAAAAGGAGAGTGCTAATTCTGCCCTGCAGCCTGCATTTTTAAAGGCTCCAGCCAGAGTAGCGATGTTTTTACCGTTACGCCACCGGCATGAAATGGAAGCCAGGCGTCAACTTAAAACCAGGAGAATCTTATGAGTATCCGTCCATTACAAGATCGAGTGGTCGTACGCCGCTTGGAAGAAGAAACCAAATCAGCTGGCGGTATCGTCATCCCTGATTCCGCAGCCGAAAAGCCGTCTCAGGGTGAAGTCCTTGCAGTAGGACCCGGCAAGAAGCTGGATAACGGCAGCGTCCAGGCCGTAGACCTGAATGTGGGCGACAAGATCCTGTTCGGTCAGTACGCCGGCAGCACGGTCAAGGTCGACGGTGAGGAACTGCTCATCATGAATGAAAGCGAAGTATTTGGCGTTATCGAGTAACAGGTCTCGAGAGACAGAGCCAATCGATAAGAGATTTAGGAAGGATTAAAAACTATGACAGCTAAAGACGTAAAATTTGGTGATTCAGCACGTCGCGGCATGCTCGCAGGCGTAAACGTACTCGCCGACGCCGTGAAAGTGACTCTCGGCCCCAAAGGCCGCAACGTTGTACTCGACAAGTCTTTCGGTGCACCGACTGTAACCAAGGACGGTGTTTCCGTTGCAAAAGAAATCGAGCTGAAAGACAAGTTCGAAAACATGGGCGCGCAGATGGTGAAGGAAGTGGCTTCCCAGACTTCTGACGTGGCCGGTGACGGTACGACCACTGCAACGGTTCTGGCCCAGGCTATTCTTAACGAAGGTCTGAAGTCAGTCGCCGCCGGCATGAACCCGATGGACCTGAAGCGCGGCATCGATAAAGCAGTTGCCGCAGCGGTCGCAGAAGTCGAAGCGATGGCACAGCCTTGTTCAGACTCCAAGGCAATCGCCCAGGTTGGCAGTGTTTCTGCGAACAGCGACACGCAGGTCGGCGACATCATTGCCGAAGCAATGGAAAAAGTCGGTAAAGAAGGCGTTATCACTGTTGAAGAAGGCAGTGGCCTCGAAAATGAACTGGATGTTGTCGAAGGTATGCAGTTTGACCGTGGTTACCTGTCTCCCTACTTCATCAACAACCAGGACAGCATGAGCGCTGAATTGGAAGATCCTTTTATCCTTCTGTTCGATAAAAAGATCTCCAACATTCGAGATCTTCTTCCGGTTCTTGAAGCGGTTGCCAAGTCTGGCAAGCCCCTGATGATCATCGCCGAAGATGTCGAAGGCGAAGCATTGGCGACGCTGGTTGTGAACAACATGCGCGGCATCGTCAAAGTCGCGGCTGCCAAGGCGCCCGGTTTCGGCGATCGTCGCAAGGAAATGCTGCAGGACATCGCCATTCTGACTGGCGGTACTGTTATTTCTGAAGAAGTTGGCCTGTCGCTTGAAGGTGCAACGCTGGATGACCTGGGTCAGGCCAAGCGTATCAGCCTCACCAAGGACAACACGACCGTCGTTGACGGTGCCGGTCAGTCCGATGACATCGAAGCCCGGGTTAACCAGATCCGCACGCAGATTGAAGAGACTTCTTCAGACTACGATCGCGAAAAGCTTCAGGAGCGTGTTGCCAAGCTGGCTGGCGGTGTTGCCGTCATCAAGGTAGGTGCTGCTACTGAAGTTGAGATGAAAGAGAAGAAGGCACGTGTCGAAGACGCATTGCACTCAACTCGTGCGGCGGTTGAAGAAGGCATTGTACCTGGTGGTGGTGTTGCCCTGATTCGCGCACTGACTGCTGTTGAAGGCCTGACGGGTGACAACGAAGATCAAAACGTTGGTATTAACCTGTGCCGCCGTGCCATGGAAGCGCCAATGCGCCAGATCGTTGAAAATGCTGGTGAAGAAGGTTCAGTGGTTGTGGACAAAGTGAAGCAGCTGTCTGGCACTGAAGGCTTCAATGCTGCAACCGGTGAATACGGCGATATGATTGCCTTCGGTATCCCCGATCCTGCGAAGGTCACCCGTACTGCGCTGCAGGCTGCCGCTTCTGTTGCAGGTCTGATGATCACCACAGAGTGCATGGTCACTGAAGTTGTGGAAGAAGGCGCTGCTGCACCTGCCATGCCTGACATGGGCGGCATGGGCGGTATGGGCGGCATGATGTAAGAGCTTTCTCGGCCGCAAGCGGCCGAAAAGCGATCCGCGTCAGCGAATTGGGAACTGTGCTACCCGGCACAGTTCTCAGATCGCGGAATCGAGCCTCCCGTTGCGCTTGAAGCGTATGGACACCAAAAACCCCGCCACCCGGCGGGGTTTTTCGTTTCTAAACCGTAAAATCACGCATTTGACGCCAGGGCCTTTGGATAACGAGTGCAGAACGATGGCGGGGCACGATCTGCCCTGAGGCTTTACCGCTTCTTTTAGATTTTTTTCAATGTTATCATGCGGATACGAGTTACCTGGGGTCAGGTCTTGCGGTCGTCCGGTCGATTGCTTCGATCGCGTCGATGAAAAGGAAATGGGCCGATGCCATTTCTTTGCCAATAACTTCAAGAGGGAGAAGACATGGACATTCCACTTTTTTCAATGTACGGACTGGACTATCTGTTCAGATGGGGCCACTTCCTGGCAGGTATCACCTGGATTGGTCTGTTGTACTACTTTAATTTTGTGCAGACGGAATACTTCAAAGAAGCCGAAGATGCGCACCGGTCAGGGGCCATCCAGAAGCTGGTGCCAAGAGCGCTGTGGTGGTTCAGGTGGGGAGCGATGTTTACCTTCCTGACAGGCGTAGTACTGCTCGGCTACCGTCACCAGGCGATTTCTTATGACATCACGGTGGGTGCGACCTTGGGCACTCTGATGTTTCTGAATGTCTGGCTGATCATCTGGCCTAATCAAAAGATTGTCATCGCCTCTGCTACCCAGGTTGCGCAGGGTGGTGAAGCCCTGCCAGAAGCGGCCGCTGCGGCGCCTAAAGCAGCACTGGCGTCTCGAACCAACACCCTGTTCTCTGGTCCCATGCTGTTCTTCATGGGTTCATCAGCCCACATGATGAGCGGTCTGGTCACCAATGCGAGCATGGTCAGCCTTGGTATCGTTTTGCTGCTGATTCTGGCGCTCGAAGGTAATGCGATCTTTGGCAAGCAGGGTCCGATGACCACAGTCGGCGGTGTGATTGGCTGCAGTATTGGCCTGACCGCTGTGCTTTACGGTTTGATGGTTCTGCTGTAAGAAGCAACGATCAGTCGTTAGTCTTGAAACAGGGCCCAGCAGGGCCCTGTTTTCTGATTGAGCCCGGTTAATGAGTAATAACAGAGAATCGATTCCGTCCATCAAGCCAGAGCAGGATGAAGTGGCTTCGTATCGTAGCAGTGGTCGCTCCGCTGCGCCGAAACAAAGTAATTTCAACGGGCTGCTGGTGTTCGTTATCGTCCTCATGGCCATCATGATGGGCTTTGGCGGCTACACCTTGTTTGAGGTTCAGAAAAAACTGGATCAGTCGAATGAACTCCTTGCCCAGGGCCAGGAGAATATTCGCGAACTCGACAGCCGGCTCGCGGCAACTGGTACTGATGTCTCAAAAACACTGCAGGACCTGAAAGAACAGGTCAGCACTAACTTCTCTGAGATCGATAAGCTGTGGGCTGTGTCATATCGGCAAAACAGGCCTGACATCCAGAAAAACGTGCGTGCGATTGCTACCCTTGAAGACAACCTCGGTAAGAAAGTCGAGACCATGGATCAGTCGGTGAAGCAGATGTCCTCTCAGTACCAAACGACGCTGAATGAAATTTCGAACCTGCGCGAAGGTCTGCTGCGTGACAATGAGGAACTGATCACTGAGATCGCGCTGCTGCGTGGTCAGGTGCAGGACCAGGCCGTGGCTCAGGAGGCCATACGCCGCAACATTAGTTCGCTGACCCAGCAGGTCAAGGAGACGAAAGAGGCTATCGCCGCGATTGATCGACACCGGCTGCAATTGACGCAGAAGCTGGCGCAACTGCAGGCGTTGATCCAGACTCCGTCACCGGCCTCGCCCTGAGGCTGAATCTGCCCTAGGGGCTCTGCCAGTCTGCAACAATATTCAGCTCGTAGCGTTCCCCACGGTACTCGAGAGTTACACCCGTTTCCGTGATCGCAACCAGGCGGTGAGCCGGCCCCAGTGTCGCGCCTTCCCGGCGATCAATACCGTTGATGTTGACGAGGCGCAGATCCGCGTCTGATGCAAAGATATGCGTCGTGATGACGATGCCCGGTGGCTCATCGGGGAGCGTGACTGGTTCAGCAGGGACTGCGTCAGGTGCCGTCACCGCAGGCAGTGAATCGGCTGCTATCACCGGGCTCTCAGTTTTGATATGGGTGACCGGTGCAGCGCTGGCGGGTTCATTCTGTTCAATCGCCAATGTCTCCGACTGGGTTCCTCGCTCTATCGACGGGCCAAAAAAATAGTAGATCAGTACCCCGTTGATACTGGCCAGCAGCACGAGAGCGAGCAGCAGATGTGACGCTTTTAGCCCTGTTGATCTGGGCTCGTCGTTGAGGGCGTTGAGCCCCGGCGTTTTCTTGCGCGTACGATCCCTCTCAGATTTGTTGAGCGCGTCAAGGATATATGACATATCAGCTGCCCTGGCTCAGGGTAGGTATGTTGACGGCCTCGACCGAGTTGAGGTGAATCCAGGTCATCGGGTCGACGATGCCGTCGGGTGGCAGCCCGACAGAAGCCTGGAAGTCCCTGACCTTCCGAGCGATTTCCTCATCAAACACAAATCCGGTCTCAAGCGGTGGGGATTTCCCCGCGATCAGTTCCAACTGCATGACCAGCCAGTCGACGGCAGCGCCTCGATCTTCAACCTGCAGTGGCGCGTGATAGTCAGGTGGGGTTCGCCACAGCAAGCTGATGTTGCCGTCGAAACGCTGGCGGAATGCTGCCTCGCTGAGTTCGTACTGGCGCTCGCTGGCGAACAGCGTTGCGATGCCATCTTTTAGTTCACTTAAAGTCAGGTACTCGCCGTCGATCTTTACTACGACAGGTCGATTAATGACCTGCAGTTCCTCCAGTGTGACCTGCATGTCGAGACACATCAGGCCAATGTTATTGACCAGGCTGCAGGGGGTCACCGAACGATCTTCAAAGGCTGAGCCCCACAGCGCGACCAGGTCATGATAGGCCGGTGCCATGGTGTCGTGGCCCTGCAACGTTGTTTTTGGCAGCACAGTTTCGGCTGGCATGACTGCAGTCGATGCCGGCTCAGTTACTGAGACTGCAACTGGCTCGGGCGCAGGTCTGAAACCCGGGTATAACAGGAATGCTGTCACTGACAGGATGATCGTCGCTGCCAGCGCCAGGGGCAGGTATGCCCTGCGACTGGCCCGCTGGCCCAGAACCTCTGCTGCCGCCTGTTTAACTATGCGGCGGACTACCTGGTTTTTCCCGGCGCTATAGGCGCCGAGCATTGCCCGGTCACAGATCAGGTTGACGACGCGTGGGATGCCGTGACTCAACTCAAACACAGTGCGACAGGCGCTGTCAGCAAAAACAGCCTGGCGGCTGCCCGCCACCTGCAGACGATGCTCGATATAGTCACGGGTTTCAGTACGATCAAGCGCGCCAAGATGATAGCGGGCTGTGATGCGTTGACTGAATTGCCTGAGGCTGGGGTCCTCCAGGGTCTCCAGCAGCTCTGGCTGCCCCAGCAAGATGATCTGCAGCAGTTTGCGCTCGTTGGTCTCCAGGTTGGTGAGCAGGCGCACCTGTTCAAGTACATCGCGCGATAAATTCTGTGCCTCGTCAATAATCAACACGGCGCGCCGGTCCTGTCGATGCAGATCCAGCAAAAACTGGTTCAGTTTGTCGGTGCAGACTTTCAGAGACACGCTGTTGCCATAGTCGATGTGAAACTCATCGCAGATGGTTGCGAGCAGTTCCTCGGCTGAGACCCGGGGGTTCAGGACGAAAGCGGTTTCAACATCGGTCGGGATCTGCTCCAGCAGGCAGCGACACAGAGTGGTTTTGCCCGTGCCGACCTCCCCGGTCAGCAGAATGAAACCCCCATCGGCCTGAATTCCGTAAAGCAGGTGTGCCAGCGCCTCGCGATGACGTGCGCTCATGAACAGGTACTGGGGATTCGGCGCAATCGAGAAAGGGAGTTCCGTCAGGCCGAAATGCTCTCGATACATCACTGGGTCTACAGGTGGTGCGAAAGGCTAAGATAGCAGCGCACGAAGACGGGTGCCACCGCGATCATGTTTTCACCCATTCGCTCAAGCCTTTACAGCCCAACGGGCGCGGGCCATGATCGCAATCTTTTTGTTGACGGGGTCTGGAATGAAAGCCGCAGCGGCATTATTTCTTGTTGTGACCCTATCGGCTTGCCAGCAAGTTCAGTTTTACCAACAGGCCATCGTCGGGCAGAGCAGACTGCTGCTCACGCGGCAGCCTGTGGACAGCTTGCTGCAGGCGGCTGAGACTGATCCCGCGTTAAAGTATCGGCTGACCCTGGCTGCCGATGTGATCGCTTTCGCGGATGCTGAGGGACTTGCGGCCAATGGTGCTTATGAGTCTTATGTCGCGACAGGCCAGCCATTCGTCATCTGGAACGTGTTTGCCGCGTTGCCTTATTCCATGGAGCTGAAACAGTCCTGTTTCCCTATTGCCGGCTGCGTCAGTTATCGCGGCTACTTCCGCCAGGATGACGCCATAGCGCATGCCAGTTTTCTGCAAAGTGAAGGTTATGAAGCCTATGTGGGTGGCGTCACCGCCTACTCCACCCTGGGCTGGTTCGATGACCCGCTGCTGGATACCTTTTTGTTCCGACCTGAAGACGACCTTGCTGCGCTTCTGTTTCATGAGCTGGCGCACCAGCTGGTTTATGTCAGGGGGGATACCCGCTTCAATGAAAGCCTTGCGACCGCCGTTGAGCGTTACCTGCTGAAGAAGTGGCTGGTGCAGGCGGGCGACCTGTCGCGTTACCAGCGCTACCTGGATCGACGTGCCCGGATCAGTGATGTTATTGGTCTGATTGGGATAACGCGGCAACAGCTGGCAGAGCTTTATGGTTCAGGTATTCCTGAGGAAGAAATGGAGTCAGTCAAACAACGGGCCCTGGCTGACCTCGTAACTGCCTATGAGAGCCTGGCTAAGACCTGGGACGACGGCGATGAGTACGCTGCCTGGATGCGTTCACCGATCAACAATGCGAAGCTCGAAACGGTTGCAGATTATCATGGCTGGGTGCCCGTGCTGCTACCTCGTCTCGAGGCGGTTGGGCTGGCAGTGTTTGCCCAGGAGATGAAGCAGCTTGGTGAGCTGAGCCAGACTGAAAGAGAGCAGGCGCTAAAGGCCTACAGCAACAGATAACACAGCACGCTGATCACGCCGGCGCCGACGATGTTCAGTGCCATGCCTTCCCGCGCCATGATGCGGGTGGCAAACCTGCCGGTTGAGAACACGATGGTATTGGGTGCTGTGGCGACCGGCAGCATGAAGGCGCAGCTCGCGCTCATGGCAGCAGGTACCATCAGGAGTGCCGGGTCAATATCTGCGGCCAGGGCAGCAGCGGCGAGAATCGGCAGCATTAGCGTGGTGGTTGCAGTATTGCTGGTCATCTCGGTCAGGAAAGTAATCGTCAGGCAGATAATCGCCATCATGATGAGGATATGCCAGCCTGCCAGCCCCGCCAGCAGGTCACCGAGTGCAGCGCTCAAGCCCGAGACGACGAAGCCTTTGGCAATAGCGATGCCGCCTCCGAACAGAATTAACATACCCCACGGAATCCTTGCCGCTGTTTCCCAGTCGAGCAAACGTTTGCCCTTGCCGTCCGGTACCAGGAACATGGCGACGACAGCCAGCAGGGCGACACTGGCATCATTGGCGCCGGGCAGGCCGAGCCAGCCACTCCAGCCGCCGAAAGGTTGGCTGCGCGTAACCCAGGCCAGTGCGGTCAAGGCAAACACGATAAAGACCCGCTGCTCTTCTGTCTGCCAGGCGCCGACCGCCGGCATGTCGATGGCACCCTTGTAATTCAGGCGTCGGGTCAGCCAGATGCCGATCAGCGGAACGAAGACCAGGACGACAGGCAGGCCCCAGCTCATCCAGGTGAGAAAGGGAATCTCGGTGCCGGTGTTCTGCCGATAGATCTCCTGGAACACCAGGTTTGGTGGCGTACCGATGGGTGTGCCGATGCCCCCGACGCTGGCGGCATAGGCAATGCCCAGCAGCAGTGGAATGGCGAGACTGTCATCATCAGACTTTTCGATCACGGCGAGCGCAACCGGTAGCAACATGAGCGTGGTCGCGGTATTGGAAATCCACATGCTGAGTACAGCGGCGGCTGCCATGAAACCGAAGACCAGACGTCGGCTGCTGTTGCCGCCAAACAGGTTGACCATGTTCAGGGCAATCCGGCGGTGGGCACCGCTTTTTTCCATCGCAGTCGAGAGTATGAATCCGCCCATCAACAGCAAGACCAGGGGTGAGCCGTAGGATTCGCCCACCTGAGCAGGCGTGAGGACACCAGTAATTGGCAATACGGCCAGCGGTATCAGCGAGGTTGCCGGAATCGGGATAGGTTCAAAAATCCACCAGGTTGCACAGAGCACAGTGAGGCCCGCAGTCCAGCAGGCAGATGACTGCCAGCCATTCACTTGCAACGAGAAAAAAACGGCAGCCGCAAGGACCGGGCCAAGAAAAAGCGTAACGGTGTTTCTGGTCATGGCCTCAGCTGACAATCGCGACGAAAAAGGAAAGATTATACACGCCTGCGATTAGCGGTGAGTGGAGTGTCGCCGCACGGTTATCCCTGCTAGGCTGAGCCGTAATCAATAACAGAACGCCAGTTCTGAGATAAGTGCGGACGGATGACTGACTCCATTTACTGGTATGACTTTGAGACGACAGGTATCGACCCCGTGCTCGATCGACCGCTGCAGTTTGCTGGCGTTCGTACCAGTCTCGATCTCAAGGAAATTGCAGCGCCGCAGAACCTGATCTGCCGCCCCGGTGATGACGTGATTCCGCAGCCGGGTGCGCTGCTGGTGACTGGAATTCTTATGACTGATGTTGTCGCCCATGGCATGAACGAGCGAGATTTTACGGCAGCGATTGCGGCACAGTTTTGCCAGGCCGGTACCTGCGTCGCGGGTTTCAACAACCTGCGATTTGATGACGAATTTACGCGGCAGATGTTCTATCGCAATTTTCACGATCCCTATGCCAGGGAATGGCGCGGCGGCAATTCGCGCTGGGATGTCATTGACCTGGCGCGGGCAGCTTATGCTCTGCGGCCCGCTGGAATTAACTGGCCTGAAAGGTCGCCGGGGGTGCCAAGTTTCCGTCTGGAAGACCTGGCCCGGGCCAACGGTCTGGCACATCTTGACGCTCATGATGCCCTGGCGGATGTCAGGGCGACGATTCATGTGGCCCGGCTCATTAAGTCAGCGCAGCCCAGACTGTATGACTTTGCGTTTCGCCTGCGGGACAAGAAGGCCGTGTTGCAACAGCTCTACCCCCTAGGCAAGCAGGCAGTCGTGCATGTGTCGTCCATGTACCCTGCGGCACAGGGCTGCACTGCGATCGTTCTGCCGCTCTGTCAGCACCCGATGAACACCAATGCGATCATTGCCGTCGATCTTGCCCAGGCACCGGACCGGTTACTGTCGCTGGGCGCGGCTGAGATTGCTCAGCTCGTTTTCTCTCCCCAGGCGGAATTAAATGAAGCACGTCTTGCGTTGAAATCAATCCATATCAACCGGAGTCCGATCGTGGCGCCGCTGGCAACGCTGGGGGCGCCTGAGGCCGAGCGCCTAGGCCTGGACCCGGTGCTCGCGCAGTCACACCTGGCTGCATTAAAAGGTGCGCCGGGATTGGTTGAGAAAATTCAGGAGGCTTTCTCCGAGCGCAGATTTACTGACGCCGAAGACCCGGACTCGCTGCTCTATGGTGGTGGCTTCTTCTCCGATGCTGATCGTCGCACCATGGACGAGTTGTGTCGCACCGAACCTGAAGCGCTGGCCGCCTTCGCCGGGCGCTTCCAGGATGACCGGCTGGATGAAATGCTGTTTCGGTATCGAGCGCGAAACTGGCCTGAACAGCTGAGCGCGGCTGAGCGAGGACAATGGAACCGCTATCGGGCGCAGCGCTGGCAGCAGGATGACCTGCTGGCGACGGTTGAAGCTGAACTGGTGAGGCTCCGCGCTGAACCAGGCAACAACCAGACCGTGCTGCAGTCCCTCGCTGATTACATCACTGACGTGAAACGAGGACTGACGGCTGATGGCTGAGCAATCTCCCGTGATCTCTTTTCAATCGGTGCGTCGCTCCTATGGCCAGAAAGTTCTATTTGACGGTCTTTCACTGGATATCCCGATGGATGAAACCACGGCCCTGGTCGGTGAGAGCGGCAGCGGTAAGTCGACCCTGTTGATGATGTGTAATGGCCTGCTTGCGCCTGACTCAGGTTCGGTGGTGGTGATGGGCGAAGAGGTGACCCAGGCGGATGTGGTCGCAATGCGGCGGCGCATCGGTTACGCCGTGCAGGGGGCTGGTCTCTTTCCCCACCTGACGGCCGCAGAAAATGTATCGCTGGTTGCCCGGCTTGAAGGCTGGAGCGAGAGTCAGGTCAACACCAAACTGGTCTCACTGTTTGACCTCGTTGGCCTCTCAGAGGAACACCGCGAACGCTTCCCTCACGAGTTGAGTGGTGGTGAACAGCAGCGCGTTGGTTTGTGTCGAGCACTGATGCTGGATCCGCCCCTGATGTTGCTGGATGAACCGTTTTCAGCGCTCGATCCCCTGACCAAGACGGGGATCCATGACGAGTTTGTGCGGATTCAGTCTTTAGGACAGCGCTCGATCCTGCTGGTGACCCATGATATGGGTGAAGCGATGAAGCTGGCGCAGTACCTGGTGATCCTGAAGGACGGTAAGGTCGTGCAGCATGGCCGTGTCGATGAGATTCGCGAATCACCGCAGGATGGCTATGTCCAGCAGCTTCTGGGGAGCACCTCAGCATGAAGCAAATCACCGCGTTGATTTTGCTGCTAGTCCTGCCGTTGCTGGCCCAGGCGGTGACGGTTGGCAGTAAGAATTTCGGTGAGAGTTACCTGCTGGGGGAAGTCGTGGCTCAGCTGCTTGAATCTGAGGGTTTCGACGTAGATCGACGCTTCGGGCTCGGGGGCACCCTCGTGTGTTACGAAGCGCTTCTAAATCATGAAATAGATGTTTACGTTGAGTATACCGGTACGGCGGAACAGGTCATTTTAAAGGGTGGTGATCTCCACCCAAGCATCGAGTCCATCAATTCGCGCCTGGATCCTGCGCTCAGCATGCTTGCTTCGCTTGGATTCAATAACACTTACGCCATGGCCCTGAAAGCATCGCAGGCTGAGACGTTAGGGCTCTTCAGTCTGTCACAGCTGGCAGAGCATCCCGAGCTTGTGCTGGCCCTCAGCCTGGAATTCCTGAATCGAGAGGACGGCTGGCCGGGGCTGTCTTCGATATACCAGCTGTCACACGAGCCAACCGGGATCGATCATGGTCTTGCCTATCAGGCAATTGTGAACGGCAGTATTGACCTGACCGATGCCTACTCCACGGACGGTGACCTGGAGCGGTATGACCTGCGAATCCTTACCGATGACAGAAACTATTTCCCGGATTATTTTGCGGCGCCGTTTGTGAACAACGCGATGCCGGCTGCAGCGAGGCAGGTTATCTCGAGGCTTGCGGGCAGGTTTACTGATGACCGAATGCGACAGTTGAATGCGGAAGTTGTAATCAACGAGCGCAGCTTCGCTGATGTGGCTGCACAATTTCTGGCGGAAGAAGGTCTGGTTGCTGCTGACAGGAACACCGAGTCGCGGTTGCTGGCAGAGATTCTGGCGAATACACTTGACCATCTGCAGCTGACCAGTATTGCTCTGCTGCTGGGCTGCCTGTTTGGCCTGCCAGTGGGGATCCTGGTATACAGAAACCAGTCGCTGGCCCGGGCTGTTGTCTATGTGGCGGGTCTGCTGCAAACCATTCCATCGATTGCCCTGCTGGCCCTGATGATTCCACTTTTTGGTATTGGCATGCTGCCAGCTATCGTCGCACTGTTTCTCTACTCAATTCTGCCGATTCTGCGTAACACGATCACGGCGCTGCTGACCATTGACCCTGTGCTGAAGCGTGTCGCAGCAGCCATTGGTCTAAGTCGCAGCCAGCAGTTGCGCTACGTGCTGCTGCCGATGGCGTTACCAGGCATCATGGCCGGGATCAGAACGGCAGCAGTTATCAGTATTGGCACAGCTACCCTGGCGGCATTTATTGGTGCCGGTGGCCTGGGCGAACCTATCGTCACGGGGCTCGCGCTCAATGATACGGACTTGATTCTGCAGGGGGCGCTACCTGCGGCCCTGCTGGCAATTCTTGTCGAGCTGTCTTTTGAACTGTTGGAGCGGAGGATCGTCAGGCCCCATATGATCAGTGGTGAGCTGACATCCTGACAGCTTGGGGGTTAATCCTCTTGTTTGAAAAAGTTCTCACAGACGCTGATGAACTGGTGAGCACCCGCAGACAGGAGCTTGTCGCGGCGGTAGTAAATGCCGTACGTGAGAGGAATTGTCGTAAAGGGGAAGGGGCCCAGCACCGCCAGTTCCGGGTGATTGTCCATAATCCGCTGGTCCAGGTATGTCATGCCGAGCCCGTTGTTCAGCAGGTCAAGCCGTAATGAAAGGTCATTGACTTCCCAGATCGTGCCAAAGTTATCTCTGAGCTTGTCGATCGTCGGTCGCAGATCGGGATCATCCAGGTGTGAAACAATCAGAGGAACCTGATTCAGCACATCTTCAGCGCTTGCCGAAGGGTCCAGTCGGTCTTTCGAAATCACGAGATGACGGGTCTCGCTGAACAAGGATAGTGTTCTGAACCGGTCAGGCATGGTCTGTTGAAAGGGTCCGAGCCCCAATTCCCACAGTTCTGAGCCGACAGCAGTAATGATCTGGCGACTGGGCAGGACCTCGATCTTCAGTCGTGTGAGCGGGTGCGCATTGCAAAACTCCCTGACGAGTCGCGCGCCGAAAAGTTCATTGACCGTGCTGTTCATCGCCAGGTGCAGGTTCGAAAGAACGCCGTTCTTGATGTTGTTGAGATCGGCGAGCACCGTTTCTTCTTCCGACAGGACGGCCTGGGCGTATTGCAGCAGGCGCATGCCGGCCTCGGTTAACTTCAGTGGCTTGCGGTGGAACAGGACGGTATCGAGCTTGTGTTCAAGATTGGCAATGGTCTGGCTGACTGCAGACTGGGTGACGAACAGTTTTTCCGCAGCCCGGTTGAAACCGTTCTCTTCGTAGACTGTTTTGAAAACGCGAATCTCGTGCGTCTCAAGATGTGCAGGCATTCCGGTATCCCCAGCAGACCTGAAAAGGAATGCCCAATTTTACACTTGGTGCGCAGGCAGGCAATTTTTCTGCAGCCATTCGCCATTACTTGGAGTGATTCGGCTATAAGCGGCTCTGATATCAGGCGGACTAATGGCGGCATTAATTTATTTCGTTTCTCTTCACAGGGTTTCAGAGCTTAGGCTCTAACGGTTTTGTTAATAGGCTCTAACGGTTTTGTTGAGTCGAAGAAGA
>JAYQAI010000001.1:117785-131972 GCA_038136715.1 Gammaproteobacteria bacterium
TAGGCTCTAACGGTTTTGTTAATAGGCTCTAACGGTTTTGTTGAGTCGAAGAAGAGGAAGAGTGATCATGAATTATGTGCCAGGCCTTGAAGGTGTAGTGGTGGGTGAAACCGCGATCAGTCACGTGGAAGGCGATATTGGTCGCCTGAGTTACCGCGGCAGGGTGATCGAGGATATTGTCGGCATGGACTATCTTGAGGTAGCTTACCTGCTGCTGTTTGGTCACGAGCCTGACGCCGCAAAGCTTACTGAGTTCTCGGAATATCTTGCGCGTCACGGTCGGCTGTCCCGGTCCGAATTGAAGCTGATCGAGCAGATGCCCGCCAGCGTGCACCCGATGATGGCCCTGCAGGGGATGATCCCGCTATTGACGCTGGATGACTCACCGTTCGGTAATCATGGACCGGAGGTAGCGGCTGGACTGCAGATCATTGCCCGCTACCCTGCATTGCTGGCCGCCATCAGGGCCCAGCGCAGCAGTCTCGCGAACCCGGAACAATATGACCCCACCGCAGACTACCTGGACCGGTTTCTCCTGATGTTCACGGGGCGCTTACCTGCGCGGCGACACTGTGAGATCTTCAGTGTGGTGCAGCAGCTGCAGATGGAACACAGTTTCAACGCTGGTACTTTTACTTCCCGGGTCGTAGGTTCAACGCTGGCCAGCGTACCGGCGGTACTTTCCGGTGCGGTGGGAGCGCTCTCAGGCCGTTTGCATGGCGGTGCGGATGAAGCGGCGCTGCGGGTCGCACGTGAAGTCGGCAGCCCGGCAGCGGCAGCGGCCTACATCGACAGACTGCTGGCCGAGAAAGGCAGGCTGATGGGCATGGGGCATCGTGAATACAAAACTGTGGACCCAAGGTCGCTGATCCTGAAACCACTCGCGGCCGAGTTGTGCATGAATTCCCCGCTGGAGAATGACTACCTGACCTTGCTGGCCATTGAGAAGGTCTTCAATCGCAGGATGGCCGAGAAAGGCAAAGATGTCTGGGCTAATGTCGAGTACTACAAGGGTGTGGTGCTGGCGGCGCTCGGCGTACCCGTACCCTATTTCACAACTCTGTTCGCTATGGCCCGCTCCGTCGGCTGGCTCGCCCACCTGATTGAGGCCCGTCGCAACAACAAGATCATTCGACCCGCTGCCAGCTATGTCGGCGTCGCTGTCGGGGCTGCCTGAATCGGTCAGGCGGCGCCGAGTGGACCGGTATCGGTATAGAAGGCAGTCAGCACGGTCATCAGGCTGAAGGCATCAGCTGTACCGGCCAGCTCGCGGATGGAGTGCATCGCGAATGTCGGCACGCCGACATCAAGGGTACGGACACCAATTTCCTTCGCCGTGATGGGCCCGATCGTGCTGCCGCAGGCCATGTCGGCGCGGTTGACGAACTCCTGGTAGGGCACGCCGGCGCGTTTACAGAGGGATTTGAAATAACCGGCAGTTTCGCTATTGGTGGCATAGCGCTGGTTGGCATTGTGCTTGATAGCCGGTCCGCGGTTCAGGAGCGGACCATGGTTGCTTTCATGCCGGTCCGGGTAGTTAGGGTGAATGCCGTGAGCGTTGTCGGTCGAAACCAGCAGTGAACGGGCAAAAGTGCGCAGTCTGGCTTCGCCGGCCTCGGTGATTCGCTCCAGCACATCCTTCAGAAATGTGCCTTCAGCGCCGGCTGCAGAAGCACTTCCAACCTCTTCGTGATCATTGCAGACGAGCAGGCTGGTGACTTCGGGGTCAGCATTTAACAGGGCCTGCATGCCGGTATAGCAGGATAGCAGGTTGTCGAGGCGGGCACTTGCCAGGAACTCACGATTCAGGCCGATAATCCGAGCCGGGTTGGTGTCGTAAAAACTGAGCTCCGTCGCGAGGATCTCGCGATCTTGAATCTGCTCGGCGAGGAGACTGGCGAGCCGAAAACTTTCGTCCTCCTGCAGCAGTACGGGGGGTATATCGGTTTCTGGATTCACTTTGCGTGCATTGTTGGCTTCGCGATCCAGGTGAATCGCGAGACTGGGAATCACGGCGATGGGTTCGCGCAGGTTGACCAGAGAGTTGATGATGTTGCCTGCAGCATCCTCGCTGGTCACTCGACCGGCGAGGCTGAGATCACGGTCGAACCAGGGGTTAAGCAGGACGCCACCATAGACTTCGACACCCAGTTGCTGGTAACCGTGTTTTGTTCTGATCGGGTTCGGCTTGACCTTCAGGCAGGGGCTGTCTGTGTGGGCCCCAACCATACGGATGCCGGACTCGGGCAGTGACCGTGAGCCTATGACGAAGGCGATGATTGATGACTGGTTGCGGGTAACGAAATATCTGCCTGGAGTCAGATCCCATGTCTCAGCCTCGTCGAGTTGCCTGAAGTCTGCGGTTTCAAGCTGGCTGACCATGGTGGCCGTTGCATGAAACGGGGTTGGTGAGGCATTGAGAAAATCGATGAGGCCATCATTGAAAGCAGCGTTATCCATGATCTTCAGTATCTTTGCGCAAGGTGGGGCGGCATTTTAGCAGGGATGACTAACGATTGTTGCAGCGGGTGGTGCGCTTCAGCCGGGATTTGCCGGGTCTGCAGGGCTAGGGTAGAATTCGCGCAGCGCCGATTTGATATTCAGCTTGCGGGCGCTTAAGAAATGCCGCTAAAGAGGGGAAACCTGCTGCAGCGGCTTGCTCAGTGGGTTTTTTGTTTTTTGGAGCGAAAAAATGGGGTTTACCTCAAAGATAGTCCACGCCGACAGGCAGGATGTGATTGAACACGGGTCGATTCACAAGCCGGTCCATACCTCGGTGACGTATGCGTATGACGATGCACGCGATCTGGCCGCGGTCTTCCAGGGAAAGCAGAGTGGTTACACCTACGGTCGGCAGGTGAACCCAACTGTCACCGCCCTGCAGGACAAGATCACCCTCATGGAGCAGGGCGTAGCCACGGCAGCTTTTGGCACCGGTATGGCTGCGATTGGCACAACGTTATTTTCCTTGTTACGTGCCGGTGATCACATGATTTCGTCCTCGTTCCTGTTCGGTAATACCAACAGCCTGTTCAACACTTTTGCTGTCCATGGTATCGACGTGACTTTTGTCGATGCGACCGATGTGAACCAGGTGGCTGCGGCAGTGCGTGAGAACACGCGCCTGGTTTTCGTCGAGACGATTGCCAATCCGCGGACCCAGGTGTCAGATCTTGAAGGTATCGGTGCTCTGTGTGAGTCTGAAGGCATTGTGTATGTCGTGGACAACACCATGACGACGCCTTATTTGTTTACACCCAAAACCGTCGGCGCCAGCATGGTCGTTAATTCGCTCACCAAGTACATCGGGGGGCATGCCAATGCACTGGGTGGTGCGATCACGGAAACAGGCCTGTTCGACTGGCAGGTGTTCCCCAACCTTTACGACAACTACAAGAAAGGCGATCCAGCCAACTGGGCCATCACGCAGATCAAGAAGAAAGGCCTGCGCGACCTGGGCGCATCACTCGGCGCCGAAGCCGCTCACCATATTTCCGTGGGTTCAGACACGCTTGCGTTGCGCATGGATCGAATCTGCGAAAATGCACAGGCATTGACCGAAGTGCTTGCCGCTCACCCTAAGGTGAAGCGGGTATATTACCCAGGCCTTGCAGATCACCCCGAACACAAGCGTTCAGCCAGGCTGTTCAAGCATCATGGCGGCATCTTCAGCATAGAACTCGTCGACGATGTGGATTGTTTTGACTTCATTAACCGCCTGTCGCTGGTGATCTGCAGCTCGAATCTGGGTGATACCCGGTCCCTGGCTATTCCGGTTGCACACTCGATTTATTACGAGATGGGTGCGGAGCGCAGGGCTTCCATGGGTATTGATGATTCACTGGTCAGGTTCTCCATCGGGATCGAGGAGACCGAAGACCTGCTTGCAGATTTTGATCAGGCCCTGACGGGCTAGACTTTGGGGCGCTGATGCATGAAGCACTGACAAAAACAGACCTGCCTCTGCCAAACAAACGGACTGGCAAAGTGCGGGATCTATACGACCTGACGCTGCCAGATGGCAGCGAGGGTATTCTTATTATCGCCACCGACCGTGTCAGTGTCTTTGACGTCGTCCTTGGTAATGGAATACCGGGTAAAGGCGTTCTTCTGACCCGGATATCGAGTTTCTGGTTCGATTTTTTTGCCGATGACTGCCCGCATCATCTCGTTTCAACAGACCCAGCCGATATCGAGGGGCTGGATGCAAGTCAGCGCAGTGCCCTGGAAGGCCGAATCATGATCTGCCGTAAGAGTCGGGTGATTCCGGTCGAGTGCATCGTGCGCGGTTATCTCACCGGCAGCGGCTACAAGGATTACCTGAAGACTGGCGAGGTCTGCGGTATACCCTTGCCCGCCGGACTGACTAATTCTGACAAGATTAAGTCGCCCATTTTCACACCCTCCACCAAGCCGGAGCAGGGCCATGACGAGAACATCAGTTTCGAGGCCGCCTGCGAGGCGGTGGGCCAGGATGTCATGCAGCAAATCCGCCACAAGTCGCTGCTTATCTACGAGAAAGGCAGGGACTATGCCGCAGAGCGTGGCATCATCATCGCCGACACCAAGTTTGAATTCGGCCAGAATGATGCGGGTGAGATCACGCTGATCGACGAGGTGATGACGCCGGACAGCAGCCGCTTCTGGCCGGCCGCGGAATGGCAGCCCGGTGGAGAACAGAACAGCTTCGATAAGCAGTACGTGCGCAACTATACAGAGACACTGGTGGCACGCGGTGAGTGGAACAAGGAGTACCCGGGTCCGTCTCTGCCGGAAGAGGTCATCGCCAATACGATCGCCCGCTACGAAGAAGCGCTGCGCCGACTCACTGATTGAGCGCGTTGTGAAAGTTTATCGACGCTAGCCGTTGTAGCAGATCCCGGTGCCACCCAGGCCGCAGTAGCCGTTCGGTACTTTGGCAAGATACTGCTGGTGAAAGTGCTCGGCATAGTAGAACGCCGGTGCGGTGACAATCTCGGTGGTTATGTCACTGTAACCGCTCGCCTTCAGCTTTGCCTGGAACGAGGCCTGCGACGCCTGGGCCTGGGCCTGCTGCTCATCGGTAAAGGTGTAGATGCCTGAGCGGTACTGGGTACCGATGTCGTTGCCCTGGCGCATGCCCTGGGTCGGGTCATGGCTCTCCCAGAAGAGTGCCAGCAGTTGCTCGTACTCGACCTCTGCTGTGTTGTAGACAGCCAGCACAACTTCGTTGTGGCCGGTTCTACCTGAGCAGACCTCTTCATAGCTGGGGTTTGGCGTGAGACCGCCGGCATAACCCACAGCGGTCACATAGACGCCCGGCATTTCCCAGAAGCGGCGTTCCGCTCCCCAGAAACATCCCATGCCGAACATCGCCAATGCTGTTCCCTCGGGGAACGGGCCTTTCATTGGACGTCCGTTGACGAAGTGTTCTGCAGGAACGGGCATTTCCTCGCTGCGGCCCGGCAATGCTGTTTCTGTAGTGGGTAAATCGAGTGACTTGGAAAAGAGTCCCATGCTGTGCTCCAGTGTTGTCTGCTCATCGGTGGGCTCCGATTATAGCCGAGGAACGTAACGGTTTTGCATTCAACCGGGTCGTCTGTGAGGATGGCCAGGTGATCCAGGGAATGAAACGGGTGTCATGAGTCATTTTGATGAAGTCATTGAGCGGTCCGGGACGCTCAGCAGCCGCTGGGAGGGACGAGGGGAAACACTGGCGCTGACCGTCGGTGATTCGGATTTCCGACTGCCGCCAGCGGTAAAGCGGGCAATAGAAGCCCGACTTGAGGAGGGCGTGCTGGGATATGATTCCGTGCCCGACAGTCTGTGCGAACTTATCGCCGCTCGCCTGCAGTTATTCTATGGCTGGAAGATTGAGCCTGAATGGCTGGTTTTCCTCCCGGGTGTTGTCCAGGGTCTGAACCTGTGCTGCCGTGGGCTTGCGGCAGCGGACGAGCAGGTGCTGGTAGAGACGCCGGTCTATTACCCGTTTCTTGATGCCCCGGGTAATGCTGGCCGGCAGATGCAGACCTTCAGTGCGCGCCGGGCAGAGGGTCGCTGGCAGTTTGATCTTGATGCCTTTACTGACCTCGCTGCCAGGCCGGAATCACGCCTGTTGTTGTTTTGTAATCCTCAGAACCCGCTCGGGCGTGTGTCGCGCAGGCAGGAACTGGAGCGGCTGGCAGAGGTGTGTCTGCGTGAAAACATTATCCTTGTCTCTGATGAGATTCACTGCGACGTACTCTATGACCGACAGCAGCACGTACCTGTGGCCTCGCTCAATCCGGAGGTCGCGGAGGTCAGTGTCACCCTGATGGGACCGTCCAAGACCTATGCCATCAGTGGTCTTGGCGGTGCGTTTGCCATCATTCCAGGCGCGACGCTGCGTGACCGGTTTAATGCGGCAGCGGCAGGACTGGTGCCCAACCTGCATGCGCTGGCGATTGCCGCCCTGGCTGCCGTTTACGGTGAGTGTGATGACTGGTACGCCGAAGAGAAAGCCTACCTGCAGGAGAATCGTGACCTAGCAGTTGCCCAGTTGCGCCGGGTAGCAGGGCTTGAGCTGTTTGAACCTGAGGGTACTTATTTTCTGTGGCTCGATTTCAGTGGGACGGGGTTGAATGACCCTTACAACACGCTGCTGGAGGCGGGCGTTGAACTCTCAGAAGGAGGTAAGTTTGGTGATGCCGCCTGCCTGCGCCTGAATTTTGCGAGCTCGAGGGAGGTGCTGAGCGAGGCGCTGAACCGGATAACCGGCAAGCTGTGTCCCTAAGGTCACCTGTTTGCATGGCTGCTCAGCCGCGAGACCTGTATCAGGCAGTCGTGCTGGATTGAGAAGCCTTATCGGGTTAGTCAGCAGAGAGACAGGAGTTTTTCTGTGAACCGGTTGTTCGTCTCGCGCAGGTTGCCGCTCAGAAGCGAAGCCATGCCCATAAGTATCTTGTTAGCGACAGCGGGGTTTTCATCATTGAGCCGGTTGAAGTCTTCCCTTTTCAGGACGATGAGTTTCAGGGTCGTCTTGGCCCTCACGGTTGCCGATCTTGGGGAGCCGTCAATCAGCGACATTTCGCCCACTGACCTGCCGGGGCCCAGGGTGGCGATGGTGTGCTTGGCCGTATCGAACTGCTTGATCACGTCCACCTCGCCACTGACGATGAAGAACATATAGCCTCCGTGCGTGCCTTCCTTGAAGACATAGGCACCCTCGTCATAATCGTAGTTGAACAGGTAACTCTCAAGAACGTCGTAGTCTTCTTCCTGCAGGTAATTGAAGACTTCAAGACGCGGCAGCAGTTTGTGGATCGACGAACTCATTTTTCGGCCTGCTATTTTCTCAGCAGTTGTCAGGGTATCATTTCGGCCCCACCCGGTGAACAACGCTAACCTGCCTGGAGACGATCTTATGACAGAGGGCCTTAAAGTCGCTGTGCTGACCGTATCGGATACTCGCACCCTGGAAACAGACACATCCGGACAATATCTGTGCGATACGTTGGCAGAGGCCGGCCATCTGCTGGCCGCCCGCCAAATAGAGATAGACGACATGTATCGGCTCCGAGCAGTGGTCTCGAGCTGGATCGCGGATCCGGAGGTTGAAATCATCCTGACAACGGGCGGGACCGGGTTTACGACCCGGGACTCAACGCCGGAAGCCTTGCTGCCGCTGTTTGACGTCGAAATCACCGGCTTTGGTGAACTTTTCCGCCAGTTGTCCTATGAGGACATCGGTACGTCAACTGTGCAGTCGCGGGCCTTCGCCGGTAT
Organism: Gammaproteobacteria bacterium; assembly: GCA_038136715.1. Taxonomy (GTDB): domain Bacteria; phylum Pseudomonadota; class Gammaproteobacteria; order Pseudomonadales; family Azotimanducaceae; genus UBA9659. The sequence goes on from JAYQAI010000001.1 coordinate 125,529, forward strand.
CGCTAATAATACGGTGATCTTCTGCGTACCAGGTTCTACCGGTGCCTGTCGCACAGCCTGGACAGGCATTCTGCAACAACAGCTTGATATCAATCATCGTCCCTGCAATTTCGCAGAACTGGTTCGCAAGGGAGTCCACGCTTGAGCGGACTGCGTCCGGTTGATGAAGTGCTCGATCAATTGCTTGGACTGGTCCAACCCACCGAGACAACAGAAACCCGAAAACTCGACGACGCTTTGAACTGCTGCGCCGCGGCGGATATTCAATCCCCGGTCGATGTGCCTCCCGCCGATAACAGCGCTATGGACGGATATGCGTTTAATGCCGCTTTGACACCGAGCGATGCGTGGCTGGAAGTCAGCGATCGGATTCCGGCAGGCCAGGTAGGCAGTCCTCTTGTACCGGGAACGCTGGCGCGAATATTCACTGGTGCACCCGTACCCGATGGCGCCGATACGGTTGTGATGCAGGAAAACACCGAGACGGAGGGCGACCAGGTTCGAGTGTTGCAGCTGCCAGCATCGGGCGCCAACGTGCGTGCCCGGGGTCAGGATATCCGGCAGGGCAGCACCCTGATTACCAGGGGCGATTGCCTCAATGCGCAGCATCTCGGTTTGATCGCGTCCGTCGGCATATCAGAGGTCCTCGTGTTCCGTCCGCTCAGGGTTGCCATCATGTCGACAGGAGATGAATTGGTAGAACCGGGTGGCTCGCTGGCACCGGGGCAGATTTTTAATTCCAACCGCTATGCGCTCGGGGCTCTGCTGCGGGACATGGGGTTCGAGGTCGCAGACCTGGGTATCGTTGCCGACACACCGCAGGATACCGAGACAGCGTTGGCGCAGGCGGCAAAGCAGGCTGATGTCATCCTGACAACAGGAGGCGTGTCGGTTGGCGAAGAAGACCACGTGAAGAACGCGGTGGAAAAGCTGGGTCGACTTGAGCTTTGGAAGCTCGCTATCAAACCTGGCAAGCCGCTCGCTTACGGCGAGGTCGCGGGTACCCCGATGTTCGGGCTGCCAGGCAATCCGGTTTCTACTTTTGTGACCTTCATGATCGTGGCGCGGCCATACCTGCGTGCCATGCAGGGACTGAATCAGGTTGCCAATAAAGCGTTGCATTTGCCTGCGGGATTTTCGTTTAAAGGGGGTGGTCGGCGTGAGTACCTGCGGGTAAGAACCCGGATCGATCAAAATGGCAGGCTTGTTCTGGAGAAATTCGCCGAACAGGGTTCAGGCATTATGTCATCAGTGGTCTGGGCGGATGGGCTTGCTGAAGTCGACATCGGTCAGCAGGTCCTCGAGGGTGATCTCCTCAAAGTCTTTCCCCTCTAGGCAGGGCCCCCATGCTAGACTTCCCAGTCTCTGCCAGAAGTGAGAAGTCTGTTGGGTCATGGGTTTGATTGCTCTCAGCGCTATTTTGTCAATTATCCTTGGAAGCTGCGTCTGGCTTTTTCTGGGCGATAAGTTTCCCTTAGGCGCGGAAGACAAGTGGCCTGTCGCCAATAACATCTGTATCTACGCGCTGCTGCTGGTGGTGCCGGTTTATCTGGTCATCTTCTTCACGTTCTGAACCATGCAGTTACCCGTCGACATCAGTGAGGTCAGAGGCTTTCTTGATCCTGCCGAGGGTGGTGCGCTTTATTCAAGTGTGCTGTCTGTTGCAGCGCTGGGCCCGGCGCTTGAGGTTGGCAGCTACTGCGGAAAATCGACAATCTATCTGGGTGCCGCCTGTCAAAAGAAGGGGGTTAGCCTGTTTGCCGTGGACCATCACCGGGGTTCTGAAGAGCATCAACCAGGTGAGGAGTACCATGAGGCTGACTTGTATGACAGGGAGGCGGGCCTGATGGATACCTTCAGGGAGTTTCGCCGCAATATGCGCGCTGCCAGGCTGGAAGACACGGTGGTACCTGTGGTTGCCTCATCGGCGGTGGCGGCAAGAAACTGGCACACACCGCTTGCGTTTGTGTTCATCGACGGCGGTCATTCGCTCGAGGCAGCGCTGACTGACTATCGAAGCTGGAGTAGTCACGTGGTGCCGGGCGGCACTCTGGCTATCCATGATATTTTTCCCGATCCGGCTGATGGTGGTCAGGCGCCCTACGAGATTTTCAAATTAGCGCTGGCCTCGGGCTTATACGAGGAAATCGAACGGGTAAAAACGCTGGGTTTGCTGAGGCGGAAGTTGCTTTAGCAAGAGGACTCTTTTCACGTCCCGCTGAGGCTCTTTTCACGTCCCGCTGAGGCTCTTTTCAAGCCCGGCTGAGGGCTCTTTACACGCCCGGCTGAGGGCTCTTTTCACGTCCCGCTGAAGGCTCTACTCCTGCAGATGGTTGGCGCGGGTGACCGCGGCAGACGACGTCACGGCAATTTCATTCCTGAACAGGTGTGCGGCGCCGGTCTTGTTTGACAGCGCGTCAGCCGCGAGCAAAACGGCCGCGGCTGTCCAGGTCGGTTTCTCCTCCGGCCACAGGGTATCGTCGCGGTGGACGTAACCCGTCCAGTAGGCACCGTCCTCATCTCTGAACTGGTGCAGCCAGCTGAACAATTGCACAGCCTGCTGGGACTCGCCGGCTGTCAACAGTGACATGACAAGCTCACAGGACTCGGCGACGGTGACCCAGGGCTCATCGTTAACGCAGACGCAGCCGAGCTCATGGACTACGAACTCGTGCCACCGGGACTTGAGATGAGCCGTTGCGGCATGCCCCTTAATGACATTGGTCAGCACCGGGTAGAACCAGTCCATTGAGTAGCGGCTCTTTGAATCCCAGGTCCGGTCGAAACATTCGGGATGATTGGCGATCGCGTTACCCAGTCGGGTTCGTGCGAGCGCCCAGTCTGACACTTCTTTCTCCAGGGTCGTTGCGATATTGAGCGCACACTCCAACGACTTGTAGATGCTGCTGCAACCGGTGACCAGGGAGTCTTCTCGAATTCCGAGTGTCGTGTCCTCGCACCAAAAAATCTGGCCTTTCTCGCCCTGCAATCGCAGAACGAATCTAATCGCAGACTCAACAGTTCCCCACATGTCCTCAAGAAACTCCCGGTCAGCTGTTACAAGGTAGTAGTGCCAGACGCCGGTGGCGATATAGGCCACGAAGTTGGATTCCGCACGGGTGCCGTCCTCGACCTTGCCGTCCTTGTAGGCGGCGAGCCAGCTGCCATTCGGTAACTGTTGGTCGCGCATCCAGTAGTAGGCCTGGCGGGCCTCATCGTAGCGACCGCCAATGGTGAGCCCCATGGCCGATTCAACGTGGTCCCAGGGATCCATGGCACTGCCCTCAAACCAGGGGATGGCCCCATCAGCCTGCTGGGTTTCTGCTATGTAGTTCACGGTGCCAGTGAAATACTCATCAGGAAAAAATCCCATCGAGACCAGTACCTTGGTCATTGGGCAGACTCTGTTTTAACGAAATACATCACGACACTTTTCCCCATGATGGGATTGAGCAGCCAGTCGAGCACGCGGGTGATGAGTGGCTGTTGCATCAGGTCCCAGGTGAGGAAGCGGTGATACCACTCAACGATTTTTGCCTCGGGCTCACCGGCCTCACGCCAGAACAGGCACTTCAACCACCAGTAAGGCACATGCAGAGAATGGGCGTGGTGTTTGTCATAGCAGACGAAGCCCCTGGACTCGATGTCATTTCGCAGTGAGCCGGCATTGAATATCCTGACGTGACCACCTTCGACCTCGTGGTAGGCGTCGCTCAACTGCCAGCAGACCCACTCGGGGAAATATCTGGGCACGCTGATCGCCGCGATGCCGCCGATCTTCAGGATCCTGTTGATCTCAGCCAGGACGTTCTGGTGACTCGGGATATGTTCCAGCACCTCCGAACAGATAATTTTGTCAAAGGTTGCGTCGTCGAATGGCAACTGCTCTGCATTGCCGACAGAGATGACAAGGCTCTTGCGTTCGTTTTCCGGTTCCACGAATTGTTGGAATCGTTCCAGGGTTGTCTGCAGGTCATTGATTGACAGATCAATGCCGACAGCGTCGAGGTTGCGCACCATGTAGGCAGAAATGGCATGTCGGCCCTCACCACAGCCCAGGTCAAGCAGGGTCTCGTTGTCTTTGAGTCGCATCTTGTCGAAATCAATGGTCTGCAGTGACATGCTTCAGTGTGCCTCGACAATGACATTGTGATAAAGCTCCGCCATTTCGCTCGCCGCAACCTCCCAGCTGAATTGCTGCTGGATACGGTCAAAGCCTTTGCGAGCATTGGTATGCCGCAGGTCGGGGTCATCGAGATAGCGTCTAAGCGCTGCGGCAATTGCGCGATGGTCGGCAGTGGGCACCATCAGACCAGCGTCGCCAACCACCTCTGGCAACGCGCCTCCTGTGGTTGAGATGACAGGCACTCGGCAGGCCATGGCCTCACCAGCAGGCAGGCCGAAACCTTCGTAAATTGAAGGAATCACGGCACAGGTTGCCCGGGCATAGAGTGCAGCCACTTCATCTGAGCTGAGTCCGGAGTAAAACGTAATCAGGTCGCGGATGCCCAGGCGATCGATAAGCCTGGCGGTTTCACCATCTTCCTTGAGCTTGCCCAGCACGATCAGTTTCAGTTTTGGGTAGTCATCACGAATTGTGGCTAGCGCCTGCAGCAGGTAGTCGAGACCCTTCAATGGTACATCAGCGCTGGCTGTGACCATGACTGTGCAGGGTTCACGTTCAATTGATTCAAGTGGTTTGAAGACGTCAGTGTCGATACCGTTGGCAACGATATTGATTGTGTCTGCGGGTACCCCGAAGTCCCGGGCGATATCATCCCTCGAGGCCTTCGAGACCGTGACAATGTGATCGAGCTGGCGCGTGACTTTTTTCTGCATGCGCAGGAATGAGTGCCACCGCCTGATCAGGAGTCTGAGTTTCCATGAGTTGGCTGCGGCAAGTGCGATGCGCAGATCGCTGGTGATCGGATGATGAATCGTCGTTACCAGCGGTATGCCCATCTTCTGCAGCCTGAGTGTGCCGTAGCATAGGCTCTGGTTGTCATGAACGATGTCATAGTCTGGCGCGTGTCGCCTGAAATAGGCGACCAGTCGGCGACCAAATGTGTAGGGCTCAGCGAAGCCGCCAGTCAGCATGCTGAACCACTCGAAGAAATCTGTATAAGAGAGCAGATGCTGTGGTCTTAGCGCAGTGACGTGATTCGGTGATTCGAACAGGTTGAGCCCCGGGAGCTTGATCAGGCGCACGCGATCGTCAAGATTGGGGTAGGGTTCGCCGGAGATAACATCGACCTGGTGGCCGGCGTCAACCAGTGCCTTACTCAGGAACTTGATGTAAATACCCTGGCCACCGCTGTAAGGGTTGCTGCGGTAACCAAGCAGGCAGATTTTCAGCGGAGGTTTGCGCCCGTTGTCGATCGCCGTCACTCGCTGATCAGCAGCCAGCATATTCCTCTCGACCAAAAGCAGGGGATTCTAAGGAGTTTGGTTTCTAATTACTACTGAGAGGAGCGCTGCCCGCTGGGGTCTATGTCTGTGGTTCTGCGTCCAGCACTGCGGTTTTCGTTGCTGGTGACTTCCTTGATTCGGAACACGCCATCTATCTCGGTGCGTCTCTCGCCCTTGCCTCTGCGTTCTGGGCCGTAGGCGGGGGCTTCGTGCTCCTCGGTAAAGACATTGGCGTAGAGATTTGCGACCCACTGCTGACCTTCCTGGGTTCGGCGCAGGAATCGGACGCCCTCGATAATGAAGGGAGAGACTAGGTTCCAGAAAAACTTTGGATAACCTGCTCGCAGATCTGCCGCCGTGGCATAGCCCATCTTCGCTGCCTGGCCGGTTTCCTTGAATTCCTGAAACAGAAGCGAGATCTTGCGGTGATACTGTGGATCGCCGAGTTGTCCAATCAGGTCAGCTGCTCGAATCAAACCGGGGAAGTCGGATGATCCCTGATGATCTTCCTCTGTTGGCACGGGGAAGCGGGTACGTTCGATATTTTCGCAGATAACGTCGGTATTAATCTGCTCGTCTTTTTCAAAGCGCTCTTTGATGTAGAGCTTGGCACGATCGACATGGTAAGGCGTCAGTGCTGCGTCGGTGGAACCCGGTGGCGGCGCGATCGTCTCATACTCCATATTGATGGCGTATCGGCCGCTGCGGTCTGCCCGGCAGATGCCGCGGACGTAACCGATATCGTGGTGCAGCAGGGAGACGACGAAGTGGACCCACTCGTTCGCGGTGACGCCGCCCTCTATCAGTACCTTGCCGCGCAGGATCTCTGTGCCGACACTCGTCACCATGATTGTGTGGTTCACATCGTGATAGGGCGCATCGCTGTTGGCGATGATTTCCAGAGCATTTCTGGCATTCCCTGAAATCAGCTGAATGTGTTCCTCATTCTCGCCGTACATATTGATGTAGTGATGCACCAGGTCTTCGACAAAAGCTTCGATCACTATTTCTGAAGGGTTGAACATGATGGCGGGG
>JAYQAI010000001.1:132072-150405 GCA_038136715.1 Gammaproteobacteria bacterium
GAGCCCTCAGCGTTACTTGGCCTGATGTTGACTGAACCTGTTGCGGGTTCATGGGGTACAACCTTCAATTGGAGCATGTAAAGAGTGATCGAACTTCGTCACTTAAAAACACTGGTCGCATTGCGCGACACTGGTAGCCTGGTGGAGGCCGCTGAGAGCCTTTTCCTGACCCAGTCTGCCCTGTCGCACCAGTTGAAGGATCTCGAAGACCGGCTTGAATGCTCGTTGTTCGTGCGCAAAACCAAGCCGCCCCGCTTCACCTCGGCCGGTCGCAGACTCCTGAACCTGGCCGATGAAGTACTGCCCATGGTGAGGAATGCAGAGCGTGACATCGCGCGTCTTGCCGGGGGAGAGACCGGCCGTCTGCACATCTGCATTGAGTGCCACAGCTGCTTCCAGTGGCTTATTCCTTGCCTTGATCGCTACCGCGGCGACTGGCCGGAAGTCGAACTTGACCTGTCGGGTGGTTTCAGTTTTGCGCCCCTGCCTGCGCTCGTCCGGGGTGATCTTGATCTTGTCATTACGTCAGACCCAGTGGATCTGCCAGATATCAGGTACGTGCCGCTGTTCACCTACGAGGCGATGCTCGGATTGTCGAAAGACCATCGCCTTGCCAACCGTGACATGATTCTGCCCGACGACCTGGAGCAGGAGATGTTGATTACGTACCCGGTGGAACGGGATCGGCTTGATGTTTTCACCCGTTTCCTTGACCCGCTGGATATTGAACCGGCATCGGTGCGCACGGCAGAGCTGACGCCTATGATTATTCAGTTGGTGGCCTCGGGCCGTGGCGTGACCTGTCTGCCGAACTGGGCTTTAACGGAATATCTGGAACAGCAGACGATTATTGCGAAAAAACTCGGCGAGTCTGGACTCTGGTGCACGCTCTACGCAGCCATTCGTGAAGACCAGAGCGACATGGCTTTCATGCGCGACTTTCTCACCACGGCCAGCGAAACCTGCTTCTCTACCTTGAACGGCATCAAAGTCGTCGAATCCAACTAGTCGCTGCGGTAGGGCTTCGGCGTCGACACCGATATTTCGAAGGCTGTAAAAAGTTGAGCCCCGGAAGGCGTACCTTCCGGGGCTCTGTCTTCGTATGGGGAGCAGGCTCCGAACTAATTCAGCTCGGAGGCTCCCCCTGTAGACTGACTATTAATGGGATCACCTCCTTTTACGATCAGGGTGATATTCGGCGCAACGGAGGTTCCCCCTGGTCAGAACGAACCGTGCGGTCTTCTGGCATCATTTATAGCCTGCTTTTCTAACCTGCACAACAACTCTTTGCGGCCGGGTTAATCATGGCATTAGTTGAGCGGCGTGCCATTGTTGTCCATCCAGGGTGAAACGCCTGCGGTCATGAATTCGGTCATGGGCGTTCAGGTCCAGCATCTCGAGACTGGTGGGCACCAGGCGGATGCCGGCAGCGGTCGCGGGAATGCTGAGTTCTTCCTCTGGCTGCCGGGCGCGGTGTGCCTCGATATGGGCCACCAGCGCCTCACGCGATTCAATCTCGGTGCTCTGGGGGCTGAAGCCGGTATAGGCATGGTCCAAATACTTGCTGCCGGCGGGGCGGCGGGGCCAGTTACGGTCGATTGCATCCTGGCTGAGCGCCTGTATTTTGCCCTGAATGCGATATTGCCTTTGAATTGTCGAATACCAGAGCAGCAGCTCAGCTTCTGCATTTCCCTGGATGATATGCCATTTCGGGCTGGTTTTGCTGATGAAGAGCGTGAAGCCTTCCTCGCTGATGCTCCTCAGCACGAGGGTGCGAACCGTAGGGCGGCCTGTCTCGCTTAGCGCCAGAAAACAGATATCTGCGTTGGCGTCTTTAAGGCTGCGCGCGGTCTGCTGGTCGGTTTGTAGTTGCGTAATCGGGTTAATCATTGAAGTTGTCCGGATCTGAATGCCTGATTGTCTGCGTCCATAAGTTACTCCAGCGATTATCCTGGTGACAGGTCTCCGGTGAGAGAGGCCCGCTGCGATATTTCGATCCAGTTGCCGTCGGGGTCGGCGACGAAAGAGATTCGGGCAGTGCTGCCGAGTGTAAACGGCGACACGGCATCTGTGGCGCCTCGCTCAACCAGTGTCGCATGTGCGGTATCGACCTTATAAACCTGCACGGTGGTGTAGCGGTAACCCTTGCCCTGCATGTCTGTGACCGGCTCATGTTCGGGATCTTCTTCCAGTAGAAAAACTGTGGTAGCCCAACGGTAGCGTGCTGCATCAAGGCGCACTGCCTGCAGTGTCTCTGAGAAAAACCTGGTCGCGGCGGCCAGTGACCTTACCCTCATCCGCATACCGATGTGGGTAATGTCCAGGTAACCCCTTGGGACCAGGGTGACTGCATTGCCATCGGGGTCCTGCAACGTTTCAGGTTCGCTGACATCACGTGCGATCAGCAGTTCCTGATAGCTGCTGGGCGCTCGATCCGGCAACGGCTCGCGGGCATGGTTAAGCTTGAAGACTGAACCACTGAGCGCGAGCCGATGCTGGTGCACGCCGTTGCCGACTTTCAGCAGTTCCTCGTAAGGCAGTCCGATCTCGTCGCGCCAGAACGCCAGCATCGGCTCGAGCTGATTGGTGCGAACGCCGATATCAATGTAGTTCTTTGCTAGCTGCATGGTCTAGGCGCCGCCAGGTTTAAAGGTCTGCTCTGCGATCACAGCCTTGTTAGCAATCAGTACCAGCCTGATTTCATCAGCGCTGAAGTCAATCTCTGCCTCGACGAATTCGTGCCACTCGTAGTCCGTTTGGACACTGCTGGACAGCGTTATTCGACAGGGCACCTCATCGCGGGTCTCGCTGGCACGATTAATCTTGTTGATCAGCAGCCTGGCTGCCGGGGGGGTTGCAACTTCGACCCGCAGATCATTGTCACGGTAGTTGAATTCAAGTGTATGCATCGCTGCATTCTAACGGCAGGCGGGGTCAGAATGCATGATTGCTTAACTGAAGTAGGGTATGATGCCGCCGCAAATTCAGGAGGTACGCATGAGTCAGTCAAACGAAGTGAAGGAAATTGCGCAGGAACTCGCCGAAGGACTGCGCCGGCTGGGTCCTAATCGTGTCGCAGCGCTGTCTGTGCACAAGAGCAAAGAACTGATCGAACAACTCGAAGCTAAGGCCAACAAACTGGTAGATCTGGTAAACGCCTGAGTCGCCGGCTACCCCCCGCATGTGCTGACGGTATTAGTATCGAGTCAGACAGACAGAATAAATTCGACGGCGTCCCCTGTTTACATGCTGGAGCTCACGGCGAATTCAGCCGTCAGAGGTTCTGGCTCCCCTCTCTTTTCCCCGACCAGATTGGTCTAACCATTTCCATCATCTAGCGGCAGCGCAGCTGGCAGGGGCCAGTCATGCTGGCTTCACAGGGCTCGGATCGTGCGGAGCATCTGCTGCAGCGTGGTGGTAAAGATGACGGGTTGATCGAGGAAGACGTGATGATGAGCGGCATTGATGCCGGCGATGAGTGCCGGGTCGATCAGATCAGTGATGCCTGTCACAAGGTCGGGTGAGAAGAAACGGCTGTCTGTGCCGTAGATCAGGCCGACCGGGATCTTGAGTTGACGGATCATGTCAGCTGCCACTGGAAGGTTTTCATCGGGTGGCATCTTGGCGAAAACAGCAGGGTCCAGTTTGAACTGATAACCCTTGGCCGTTGCTCGCAATGAGTGGGCGGCAATATAGTCAATGATGTACTTGTTCTCGCAGGGCTGTGGCGGCCTTAGCCTGAAGCGCCGTTTGCCGGCTTCCAGGGTTGGATAGTGGCGATCCTTCAGCTTGGGCATGGGTGGGGGTGTCCGGTCACCGCGGTGAAAAGGGACCATCGAGTCGACCAGGACGATCCCGGCCAGTGACGACGGCTGCAGGAAAGCTGCGACCCGGGTCATTGCACCACCAAAACTATGGCCGACGACGATGGGACGATTGAGCTCTGCGATCTCGCAGCATTGTATGATTTCGGCAGCGAACCCTCTGGCGGTGTACTGACTTCTGTGGCCGCTATCGCCGTAGCCCGACAGATCAATCGCAGCCACATCGTAGTCAACCGCGAGCTGGGGTGCGATAAAGTCCCACCAGCGCGCGTGCGCCGCATGACCGTGTACCAGCAGAACGCCGGGTCTGCCGGGGTTTGGCCAGTGCAGATAATTGATCTCGGCACCGCTGCAGCTGAACGTCTTTGCCTCACCTTTGGTGGCGATGGCCCGCATGAACCATTCAGGTTGCACGATGTTGGTGCCTGACAGGCTGTGATTATCCATGCTCACCTAGCGTTGCCTCAAATTTGTGCGTCGCGCCTTCGACGATGCATTAAATCGGTGCGCAGCTATGCCTTCGATCAAGGGCAGAGCCCCGGTCTTTGTTGCTATCCCTTGATTTAAAAGGCTTTTAGCGAATCTTTTCATTTCTGGCATCAAGTTTGCTCTTCAGTGGCTGAACGTCACAACTCATTAATTTCCCGGAGGATCAAGGTGGAATCAACACTAGAACTTCAGTACGCACTGGATACTTTCTACTTCCTTGTGTGCGGCGCGCTTGTCATGTGGATGGCAGCGGGCTTCGCCATGCTGGAGGCAGGTCTGGTTCGTTCAAAAAACACGGCAGAGATTCTAACCAAGAACATGGCGCTGTTTGCGATTTCCTGCATCATGTATCTCGTGTGTGGCTATGCCATTATGTACGGCGGAGGCTACTTCCTCGCCGGTATCGAACTAGACGGTGCGGCCAGTGCTGAAGCACTGACCGAAACGGTGATTGCAGAATCCATGGAAGCGGGCTTCGGTGGTGATTCTGTCTACGCTGATGCGTCTGACTTCTTCTTCCAGGTGGTCTTCGTTGCAACTGCCATGTCAATTGTGTCTGGCGCGGTAGCCGAGCGCATGAAGCTCTGGGCATTCCTTGCTTTTGCAGTTGTGATGACGGGTTTCATCTACCCGATGGAAGGGTCGTGGACCTGGAACGGCGACGATGTGTTCGGCATGTATAACCTGGGCGACCTTGGTTTCTCTGACTTTGCCGGTTCAGGCATCGTCCACATGGCGGGTGCTGCCGCTGCACTCGCCGGCGTGATACTGCTGGGCGCTCGTAAGGGCAAGTACGGCAGCGAGGGCCAGATCTATGCGCTGCCTGGCGCCAACCTGCCGCTGGCGACACTCGGCACGTTCATCCTGTGGATGGGCTGGTTCGGCTTCAACGGTGGTTCTGTACTGAAGCTGGGTGATGTTGCCAGCGCGAATTCTGTCGCCATGGTTTTCCTTAACACGAACGCAGCTGCTGCCGGCGGCGCGATCGCCGCGTTGATTACGGCACGACTGATGTTTGGTCGCGCTGACCTGACAATGCTGCTCAACGGTGCGCTCGCAGGCCTCGTGGCGATCACAGCTGAGCCCTCCACGCCGACTGCGCTGCAGGCAACAATCTTTGGCGCGATCGGTGGTGTTCTGGTCGTATTCTCCATCGTCGGTCTCGACAAGATCAAAATCGACGATCCGGTAGGTGCGATCTCTGTACACGGTACCTGCGGTCTGCTGGGTCTGCTGCTGGTGCCAATCACCAACGATGGTGTCAGCTTCTCTGGCCAGATCATTGGTGCAATCACCATCTTCGCCTGGGTCTTCCTGGTCAGCGGGATTGTCTGGATGATTCTCAAGGTGACGCTGGGTATTCGGGTCAGCGAAGAAGAGGAATACACAGGAGTCGATACCTCAGAGTGCGGCGTAGAAGCCTACCCTGAGTTCGTTAAGACATGAGTGCCCTACGATTGAATTAGCGGTTGTCGGATGCCGGTAGGAGCAACTATCTCTTCCCTCCTGTCCCCTGCGACTACTGGCATCCAACAAAAAGAACCCCGCCACCGTTAAGGTGGCGGGGTTTTTATTTTCTCCTGAAGAATTTTACTGGCTGTGGGTCGCACCTGAATCAATGAATCCTCAGCTGAAGCTCTTGATGGCACTCAGCAGCTGACGACAGGTGACCTGGCCAACGAGCGAGTCATCGGCCATGATCGGACGTCTTCGATGACCTTCATCCAGCATGGAATTCGCAACGGAAACGATGTCATCCCCAGGCCGATTAACGACCACGTCCCTGGTCATGACCTCGTAGACGTAACCCGCGGAAGGCTGCTGGTTCTGATAAACCCGCTCAACAATGGCGCGAAGGCAGTCAAGCTCCGAGAGCATGCCGACAAAATTGTCGTTATCGTCTACGACACATACTCCGGAGACACGGTTTTCGAGGATGACGTCCACCGCCTCGATGACCGTAGCGCTGGCGTTTACCTTGATTGGGCGCTTTACCATGTAAGCGTCGAGAGAAACTGATCGCGTCATTGAATGTCTCCAGTGGTGCCCGATAGTCAATCAAAATAACAGGTTTGATGGCGTGAGGCACGGTTGTCGCAGTTGCCGGCAGTCGATAAAGTGATTTTTTGACCGGCAGGAATAGTCCATGAACAGTCCAGAAGATGTCCTCGCGCTGTTGACGCCTGGTGATACGATTTATGTCGGCGGCAGCTGTGCTGAACCGAGAGGCATCCTTGATGCGTTGACCGGGATGGGTCTGGATGTGCCCGATATTTCATATATTCAACAACCACTGGGTGCCGTGAATCAGCGTGATCTTTCAACGCTCTCCCCCGGTGCAAGCCAGCGAACTTTCTTCATGACGCCTTTTCTGCAGGATGGGCTTGCGGTCGGGCGCGTTGAATTTGTGCCGATGCACATGCGCACGATATTCGATCACCTGCAAGGCAGTGCCATTGATGTCGCAATTCTGCAGGGGGCGAGGGACAGAAACGGCGAGCTGCGCTTCGGGCCGAACGTGGATTATGTTGATGCCGTGCTTGAATCAGCAAAGTCAATCGTGATCGAGCTCAATACCAGTTTCACTGCGCCTATTGGCGCACCCCGAATAGACCCGGCCCGGATTGATTTGCTGGTTGAAACAGAGGCGGCCCGCCCTACCTATCCGCTCTCAGGTTCTGATGATACTTCGGACAAAATCGGTGAGCTGATCGCAGGTCTGATTCATGACGGCGATTGCCTGCAAACCGGTATCGGGGCGGTGCCTGCGGCAATTCTGAAAAATCTTGAAGATCGAAACGACCTCGGCTTCCATGGTGGATTAATGGATAACGGCATCATGGACCTGATTAATCAGGGCGTCATTAACGGGAGCCGGAAAACGCTCGATCGCCATCAGCACGTACTCGGCATGGCGCTGGGTGATGATACGCTGCTGGACTGGCTGGCCAATGATGCTGCCGCAGAGAACGTGGTTTTCCGCAGCGCCGACTATACCCATGAGATCTCCGTGATCAGCCAGATCGATAGCTTTGTCTCGGTCAATTCAGCCATCGAGATAGACCTGATGGGGCAGGTTAACGCGGAGGTTGCAGGAGGCAGACAGATTTCCGGCACCGGTGGATCCGTCGACTTTATGCGTTCGGCCAAAGCCTCCAGGAATGGCCGCTCGATCGTTGCGATGGCATCGACGGCGCGTGGTGGTAGTGTTTCAAGAATCGTCCCGAAGGTGAGTACCGTAACGGCGCTGCGGACGGATGTCGACATCGTCGTGACCGAGTACGGTGTGGCCGATCTGCGGCATGCGTCACTCGCATCCAGGCGGGAACAGCTGATTGCCGTTGCTCATCCTGACTTTCGGGATCAGTTGAAAGCGGTGACTGAGTAATTCACCCGTTGGTGGGAGCGGGCGGTTTGTTCGCGCCTGGCCAGGATTCAAGCTCAGCGGCTGGTACCAGGTCCTCGAAATCCTCTTCCATGAAAACCCTGAAGCCGCGCGCGAGATAATTCGGTAGCGCGGCCGGGTGATCCAGCGTGCAGGTATGCAGCCAGATACGTGACTCGGCGAGCGCCCAGGCTTTTGCGATCGCGTCTTCCAGCAGCTGGCGTCCCAGCCCTTTCCCCACGAAATCGGGCAGCAGACCAAAGTAGGCGATTTCCGCCTGACCATGGTCCTGCTGCTCCAGTTCAAAATATCCAACTGGCGTGGCGCCCTGGTAGGCGACCCATGTTTCGACATTAGGTCGGTTGAGGAAGTCCCACCATGCCTGCCAGCTCCATTCGAGGCGCATGTACCATTTCCAGGGGGCCCCAACGGTAGCGTAGAGAAATCGGTTCAGTTCGGGCAGCGGTACTTCGCACTTCTTCAATTCGTAGGGGCGTGTCGTTCTGTCAGCGGCTGTGGGTCGTTCTGTCATCTCGACATGCCACACATGAATCTGCCTTTTTGTCGTCTCTGCGCGGGTCACTATGTGCGGACTCAGTAGGTCGTGGCGTACTGCTCGAGCAGTTGAAACGGCACGACTTCCAGCGCCTTGATATGTGTTGATTCGAGGAGTACCCGAGGTGCCATGCCTCTTTCATGGGCCTCAAGCCAGCGAGAGGCGCACAGGCACCAGCGATCGCCCTCTTTCAGACCTGGAAACTCCCATTCAGGGTGCGGCGTTGAAAGATCATTGCCGGCAAATCGTGAGTACTCCAGAAACTCCTGAGTCACCTCTACGCACACCGTGTGCGAACCAACATCCTGATCGCATGTATTGCAGCAGCCGTCCCTGAAAAAGCCAGTGACCGGGTCCATACTGCAGGGCTGCAGGGTGAGTCCAAGGACGTTAAATGACGCTGCTTTTTCCAATGCTTGTATCTCGGCGCTTCAACAACGCATGCCATGATAGAGGGTTTGTCTCGCCAATGCATGGCAGATGAATTAGTCTCGAATGATGGATATTGAAAACATCGAACACGTATTGAAGACGGCACGGTCTGTACGTCGAAAACTCGATTTCAGTCGACCGGTATCGCGCGAAGACCTGGAAGCCTGCATCGATGTTGCTGTGCAGGCGCCAACGGGGATCATCGGAGAAAACTGGCGATTTCTTGTCGTGACGGATCCGGAACCGAAGCGTCAGATTGCCGAGATCTACCGAGATATTTTGCTGCAGATGGCCGAAACCCGGGGTGTCAGGTTGAAATCAACCCATTATGCGCTGATGGATCGGCTCCACGAGATTCCCTGCATGGTGCTGGTGCTGGCCATCGGCGAACCCGAGGCAGATGTCTCTAATCAGGTAGGTTTTTTTGGTTCGATCCTGCCGGCGGCCTGGTCGCTGATGCTGGCAATGCGGGCCCGCGGTATTGGTACCACCTGGACCTCCTTACTGACAGCGCGGGCTGATGAGATTGCTGCAGTATTGAACATACCAGAGGGCGTGACCCAGACCGTCATGCTGCCCGCGGCCTATACACTGGGTGCCAGGCTCAGGCCGGCAGAGCGCTTACCGGCGCGTGAGGTGACGTTTTGGAACACCTGGGGTAGGCAGGCGGACTGAGGGGAAACCCGTTTAGCGGGTGATGCCGCCGATAGGTGTGGTTGGGATGACGACGCGGTGTTCGTGAGCAATTCAGCCCTTCAATAATGTGAGGGTCAGCAGCACGAAAACCCAGAGCTTCATCGACGTCGTTTGCGCGGTGGACGGCGTTGCTGGGTTTTGGGCGCTGGTTCCAGGTAGGGGATTTCGGCAAGCAGGCTGTCTGGTGGATTTTCGCAGACAAGCGGCTCACCCAACAGCGCCTCGATATTGGGTAGCATGAATGCATCGCTCTCACAGGCGAGGGTGATGGAAACACCCTCGGAGCCGGCACGACCGGTTCTGCCAATCCGGTGGACATAGTCCTCCGGGTCTTCCGGCAGGTTGTAGTTGATGACATGGCTGATGTCATCAATATGCAGACCCCGGCCCGCTACATCGGTGGCAACCAGGATGGCGATATCACCTGAACGGAAGTCTTCCAGGGTCCGTATGCGTTTGCGCTGCGGCACGTCACCGGCGAGCAGACCGGTCTTGAATCCATGGCGGCGCAGTTTTGATTCGAGATCCCTCGACTCATCGCGCCGGTTCACGAACACCAGGACGCGGTCCAGCTCATAGGATTCAATCAGATTGTAGAGCACAGCGTATTTCTCTTCTTCTGACGTGAGAAAAACTTTCTGTTCGACGGAGTCAACCGCAACCTGTTCAGGTTCGATCTCCACTCTGACAGGATCCAGCGTCCAGGAAGCCGCCAGCCGCTTAATGTCCTCACTGTAAGTGGCGCTGAACAGTTGGGTCTGCCGATACTGTTTGCGTGGGGTGCGCGCGACGATGGACTTGACGTCGGGGATAAAGCCCATACTCAGCATGCGGTCCGCCTCATCAATGACGAGAATCTCGACCTCGGACAGATCGACGACACCGTTCCGGGCGAAATCGAGCAGGCGGCCAGGGGTTGCAACCACCACGTCGACGCGTTTGTTGAGTTTGGACCGCTGCCTGTCATAGTCCATGCCGCCGACCAGGGAAACGACATTGAGGTCCGTGTACTTTGTCAGCGATTCCGCATCATTGGTGATTTGAATAACCAGTTCGCGGGTAGGCGCTATCACCAGGGCATAAGGCGTCCCATCCGGGCGCTCGTCAATTGAGGGGTTTTCCAGGTCGTAAGTGATAATTGAAAGCAGAAATGCAGCGGTTTTCCCGGTGCCCGTCTGGGCCTGGGCAATGATGTCTTTGCCGTCGAGTGAATGCGGCAGCACCTGGTTCTGAACCGGCGTACATGACTCGAAGCCAAGATCGAGAATAGCGCGGCCGAGTTCTTCTGGAAGGTCTAGCCGCTGGAAATCTTCAGGTAATTTGATGTTACTGCTCACTGGTTGATGTTGGACTCTGCTGCTCGGTCCTTAGTTGGGAAGACGTAAGTGCTACCCCAGGCGACCAGAAACATCACGATGTTACCCAGCAGGCCGGTATAGTAAAGATCGAACGGGTAGTCTACCACGCCGCGGGCCGATGCCATGGTCCACAGGGTAAATATCATGGTGGCGATTATCCCGAGGACGAGATGCCTTGTGTCGCAGCGTTTCGAGAAGAATCCGATCAAGTAAATTGTCAGGAGTCCGCCGGCCAGCAGGGCAGTGATGATCGTCGCGGTGTCCTGCAGGGTCGTGGTGCTGGTGTCGATCAGATAGAGCGCACCTGCGATCATCAGACCCCCTGTTACCGTGGTGATCCAGCGCGCGAAACGCAGGTAGTCGGTATCGGTCAGACCGGTCCTCAGAAAGCGGCGATAGATATCATGGGTGCTGACGGTGGCAATGGCATTGATGCTGCTATCGAGGCTCGACATGGCGGCCGCGATGGCCGCAGCCAGGACCAGCCCAACGAGTCCCTGGGGCAGGTAGCTGGTGATAAAAAACGGCAGGATCTCTTCGGCTTTGGCATCACCGTTCATCACTGCGGTCGCTGTTGCGGCCGGGAAGGTTTCAAAAAAGACCCAGAGCGCGGACCCGAGAAACATAAAGAATGCCCAGGTCGGTACGCTGACGATGGCACAAACAAACATCGCCTTGCGCGCTTCTGCCTCGCTCCGGGAAGCACAGAAGCGCTGAACGGTATTCTGGTTGCTTGAGTACTCCGTCAACCAGTTAATCAAGCCGATTGCCAGCATCATGGTGGCGGTCTTCTGGTTCAACAGAAGACCCCAGTTCGCAGGCCTGTAGCCTTCCGTCGTGAGCTCGCCGACGCTGATCTTGTCTGCCTGCCAGGCGGTGTCAATGATCGCGCTGAGCCCTCCTGGTACCGCGTTGACGATGATGCCGAGACAGAAGATACCACCTGCCAGCAGGACGATGGTCTGGATGACATCGGTCCAGACGACAGCTTCTATGCCGCCAAGCAGGGTATAGACGATAACAAAGAGACCGGCGATGACGACGCTCAAGTGGGCGTCGAGTCCCGTGATACTCTGGATGACCAGGGACAACAGGTAAAGGATCATGCTGATCCTGGCGAGTTGGGCGATCAGGAAAGCAGTCGCGGCGTAACCCCGTATGAGTGGACCGAAACGGGTCTCGAGGAATTCATAGGCCGTTACGCTGCCCCTGGCGCGCAGGCGCGGCAGGAACCAGTAGGCCGCGATAATGACGGCCAGCGGCAGCATCAGGTTCGGCAGAAAACGCAGCCAGTTTGTCTTAAAGGCATCGCCGGGATAGGCAAGGAACGTTATCGAGCTGATAGATGTGCCCACCAGGGAAAGACCAATCACCCAGCCGCTGAAATTCCTGCCGCCGAGGAAGTACTGCTCGGTTGAGTTGTTGCCGCGTGAGAAATAGAAGCCCATGCCGAGCATGAGCCCGAAATAGGCCAACAGTACTGCCTGGTCTGGCAGGGACAGTGTCATCGTTGGGTCATTCCGTGTCGAGTGACACCAGCTCAACGCAGGTCACGAAGACATCCATGGCCTTGTCCAGCTCCTCGATTGAAGGATAGGTCGGGGCAATGCGGATATTGCAGTTGTCTGGATCTTTGCCATAAGGATAGGTAGCGCCCGCGGGTGTCAGCTTGACGCCAGCGGCACCAGCCATTTCGACCACCCGGCTGGCAATCCCGGGCTGTGTATTGAGTGAGATGAAATAGCCGCCGGAGGGTCGGGTCCAGGTGGCGAGTTCCTTACCTCCCAGTGCTGCATCAAGCTTTTCAAGTACGAGGTCAAACTTGGGCTTCATCAATTCACGATGTTTTGCCATATGCGCCCGGATACCGTCCATGTCCTTCAGGAACCGGACATGACGGAGCTGGTTGACCTTATCAAAACCGATCATCTGGGCCGTGAGGTATTTCTCGAACGCTCCAAGTTGCGTCGCCGATGTGGCGAGAAAAGCGATACCCGCGCCAGCGAAAGTAATTTTTGAAGTGGAGGCGAATATGGCGACCTGGTCACTGGTGCCGGCTGCATCGGCGAGCGACAGCAGATTGGCAAGAACCACAGTGTCCTCTTCCAGGTCATGCACAGCATAGGCGTTGTCCCACATAACCTGGAATCCGGCTCCGGCTTTTTCAGGCAGGGCGGCGAAGCGTTCAACAGTTTGTGCAGGGTAGGTATGGCCGGTGGGGTTGGAGTATTTCGGCACGCACCAAATACCCTTGATGCTGTCGTCTTCGGTGACGAGTTGTTCAATCACATCCATGTCTGGGCCATCGTGATTGATAGGGACATTGATCATCTCAATGCCAAAGTGCTCGCAGATCGTGAAGTGTCGATCGTAGCCGGGCACGGGACAAAGAAATTTGACTGTCGGCGAGACTGCCCGCCATTCCGCAAGTCGGTGTTCGATGTACTGGTACATCAGTGTCAGGCTGCTGTTGCCGCCCACCATAACCTGTGCCGGGGTTACACCCAGCAGGTCTGCACCAAGTGTTCTGGCCTCGGGTATGCCGAGGATGCCGCCGTAGTTCCTGACATCGCTGCCGTCCTGGAGCAGGTAGAAGCCACCCAGAATGCCGTCGAGGTCGTTGGCCAGGTCCAGTTGTTGGGGCGAAGGTTTGCCTCGCGTCAGATCAAGTTTTAATTCCGCGTCGACGTAGGTGTCGTAGGCGCTCTGTAGTTCTGCGAGTCGTTCAGCATTGGCTGTCATAAGTTAAGTCCTTCAAGTTCGGGCACCTGGAGCATCAGGTTCATGTTCTGAACGGCTGCGCCCGAGGCGCCCTTGCCAAGGTTGTCGAGTCTGGCTGTCAGCAGCATCTGATTCTCGTGACCAAAGACGAACAGGTCGATCCGGTTGGTGCCATTCGCTGCCTGGGGGTCAAGAAAGCCCTGGTCGAGATAGGCGTCGGTGGCCAGCGGCATGACATTGATGCAGGGTTCATTCTCATAGTGCTGGTGCAGAGCAGCATGGACCGCGTCAGGGCCGGCCGGCCGGGTCAGTTGTTCCCTGAACACGGGTACGGAGACCAGCATGCCCTGGTGAAAGTGCCCAACAGAGGGCATGAAGGCCGGCGCAGTCTCCAGTCCGGCGTAACGCGTCATTTCCGGGATATGCTTGTGTTTCATTGAAAGCCCATAGGGCCTTGAATACCACAGCTGGTCGGGCTGCATAGCAGATCTTGCCTCATAGCGCTCTATCATCTGGCGTCCTCCGCCACTGTAGCCAGAGACAGCACTGATGGTGAGCAGGGCGGCAGGATGGAGCAGACCGGCATCAATCAGGGGTCTGACCAGGGCGAGGAAACCTGTGGGATAGCAACCCGGGTTTGACACGCGTTTTGCACCCGCTATCGCGTCGCGCTGGGTACTAGCCATCTCCGGGAAACCATAGTGCCAGGCTGGATCGACCCGGTGTGCGGTGCTGGCATCGATAAAGCGAACTTCCGGATTCCGATTATGACTGACGGTTTCCATCGCTGCGTCATCCGGCAGACACAGGATAACGATATCGGCGGCATCGATGATGGCCTGTTTTGCCGCAGGGTCTTTGCGTTGTGCAGGATCTATCGCGAGAAGTTCGATATCTTCTCGGACTGTTAACCGCTCATGAATCTGCAGGCCAGTGGTACCGGCCTGACCGTCGATAAATACCCTGTGCATCGTCCTCACACTGTCAAATTTTGCGCGGGCATTCTACCACTTATCCTCTCCGCTCGCGCTTTTGCCGGGCCTCTGGAGCGGTTGTTATGGCTCGTGCCCAGGTCGCTCGAAGATGCGCTGTCGCAGATGTTTCAGAACGGCAGGTGGTGAAGCATCGTTCAAGGCCAGCAGGCGTGTTCCTGCGAGCTTCGCAAGAGGTAACCTATCCCCCTTTTCCTCACTCAGCCGGCGGATGAACTGACGGGTTCGCAGTCCGTCGAACCAGTCATGCAGTGATTTCTGCATCACTGGGGCAGGAAGCCCGCGCTTTTGAACGCTTGTGTAGTGGTCACTAAGGCCAATGGCATCAGCCGTCGACTGGATCAGCGAGTCGGGATGATGGAAGTCAGCAGGCTGGTGCCTGGCCAGTTCGTTCAGGTATTGCAGCAGAGACCTCAGTCTCTCGTAACACTGCGGGTGCTCGAAGGTATAGTCAGTCAGTGGGTTATGGCCTGCTGCAATGTTTTTTACCGCCTGGCCTGTGCCTACAGGGACACGCTCAGATATTCGACCTGAAACCTCGATGGGCTGGCCATTGATCATGCTGACAGCTCCGATCTTTCGAAGTTTGTTCAGCAGGTAGAAATCCTCGCCGGTAGCTCGACGTGGGAAGCCGCGAACGGCAGCGTAGGCATCGGCGCGACAGGCGATGGTGGAACCGATGGTTGGGTAGGCGTAGGGCGAGCCAGCCCGGCGCAGACCGAGTACGGTGTACAGCAGGTAAATTTCATAAAGCTGCAGGGCAAGGTTTTCGCTGGCAGTAGCACCCGGCTCGACACAGTGTTCGAACGGATAGAGCATGGCGACGGCGTCGCTGCTAACCGGCTTCAGATAATCTGGTGGCAGTACGACATCAGCATCGGTAGTTCGCAGCCATTGACTGTCGACAACGCCAGCCTGATGTAGAGCGAGGGCGATGTCGCAGCCGATCTTCCTGGCCAGACCGACGCCCTGTTTTGCAGGTATTCGGTGGCGCTCTGTGTAGCGGTCGACGAGCAGAATGTCAGGTGATCCCGCAGCCGTCAGTAGTTTTGTCCGCTCGCCTGTGGGGGTCGTGCTGCGGGGCGCGGTAACGGCCTTGGCCATCGCCATTGTTGCCGGGTCACCACCCGGGGCATTGGCGACGATGATGACCAGCAGCGTTTCGGGATCCGGTAAACGTTCCCAGACCCGCTCCAGCTGGACGGCTGGCTCAGCGTGGACTGGAATGACCAGTGAGAAACGATAGGCGCCGAAGTCCCCCGACAGTTCGCCGGCTTCAGGTTCGGCATGGTGATTCAGGTACCTGTCGATATGGGTCACTAATGCAATCTGCTTCGAATCGGCAGGCTCTGCATGACGCTCGCCTCGATGGCGATCCAGTCCGCCAGTCTCGCTTCGACTGTACTGGCTGGGAAGTACAGGTGGGCCAGTTCCAGGAATAACCTGTGGTGTCCCTGCTCTGAGCGCGCAAGGGTCGAATAGAACTTAGTCAGGCGCGCATCCTGCAGGTTTTCTGCGATCAGCAGGAAGCGCTCTTCGCCGCGCGCTTCAATGACCGCGCCTGACAATAACCGGTCAAGAAAGTATTCGTCTCGACTTTTGCGGACGTGGCTGCGCAACTGGTTGACATAGGGATCTTTCTCGTCGGCCGCCATGACAAGGCCGCGTTCCTGCAGAAGCCTGACGACCTGGCGGAAGTGGTTCATTTCCTCAAGAGCGAGGTCAATCATTCGGGTGACCAGTTCCTGCCGGTCAGGATAGTGTGCCACCAGTGACATGGCCATGGCTGAGGCCTTGCGTTCGTTCGCGGCATGGTCGATCAGGAATTCATTGAACGCCGCCAGCACTGCATCGAGCCATGCGTTGGGACTGGGCTGACTGAGGCTGACTAGCGGCATTGGTTAGATCGGCAGGACTTCCCGGAAGAAAGCGCTGATTTCGTTGATCTCCTCCATGCAGACCTGGTGCCCCATGGGGTAGTCGTACCAGCGCACGTCGTAGCCGAGTCGTGCCAGGTTTTCCCTGGAGGTTGCTGCCCGCATGATCGGGATCATCGGGTCCTGGGTGCCGTGTGCCAGCATGATCGGAATCGCCAGGTTGGCATCGTGCATTTCGGCCTGGGTGCCGGCGAAGTCATGCAGGTAAGTTGATATTGCCAGGATGCCGGCCAGGCGCTTGTCGAATCGGGTGCCGGTGTGCAGGGCAATCACGCCACCCTGGGAGAAGCCTGCCAGGAGTATCTGATGCGAGGGAATGCCACGCTCGATCTCTCGCTCGATGAACTGTTTAACCTGTGCAGCAGATTCCTCAATATCGTCGGTGCCCGCTGTCTCTGAATGCGGGATGAAGTCGTACCAGGCACGCATCTCTGCACCATCGTTGATGGTGATCGGTCGCACCGGTGCATGCGGGAAGATGAAGCGAACACCGGCATCCGCTGGCAGCTGGAGCTCCGGGACGATAGGTTCAAAGTCATGGCCGTCAGCACCCAGTCCATGTAGCCAGATGACGGTTGCCCGGGCGTCTGTCGCGGGCTCAATTTCGATATGTTGCAGTAGTTCCAT
Organism: Gammaproteobacteria bacterium; assembly: GCA_038136715.1. GTDB lineage: Bacteria > Pseudomonadota > Gammaproteobacteria > Pseudomonadales > Azotimanducaceae > UBA9659. The sequence goes on from JAYQAI010000001.1 coordinate 149,090, forward strand.
GGGTGATGTGTTGTTGCTCGGGTGTGGTGGCGAATGATAGCTGATTTTCGGCGGTTACCATTCATTCACAGGCAATATTTTGGCGCGACTCGGGGCTGTTGAATGACCTCGCTCAGGGCTGTTTCGTGTCCTGGCTCATGGCTGTTCTATACCCTGGCTCAGGGCTGTTCTATACCCTGGCTCAGGGCTGTTCTATACCCTGGCTCAGGGCTGCTCTATACCCTGGCTCATGGCTGTTTTCCTCATGAGCTCAGGGCTGTTTGCTCTGCCAAGTGGGAATATGCCTAAATACTGTTCATTTGCTTTGAGGAGAATTGACCCATGGGACCCCTTTCCGGAACGAAAATCATCGAACTGGCCGGCATCGGCCCTGGCCCTTTTTGCGGCATGTTGCTCGCAGACATGGGGGCTGAAGTGATTCGCGTCGACCGCGCTGGCAGTGCGCCGCGGCGGGCCGTTGACGTCTTGACCCGAGGTCGCAAGTCCATTGCGGTCGACCTCAAGAGCGATGCCGGCAAAGAAGCGGTCCTGAAACTGTGTGAGTCTGCTGATGCGATCTTTGAGGGCTTCCGGCCGGGTGTGACTGAAAGACTGGGTCTCGGTCCGAACGACTGCATGGCTCGGAACGAGAAGCTTGTTTACGGCCGCATGACTGGCTGGGGCCAGGAGGGCCCGATGGCACAGGCCGCGGGTCATGACATCAATTACATTTCGCTGGTAGGCGCCCTGCACGGTATTGGTGAGAAGGGTGGCAAGCCGGTTCCTCCCCTCAATCTGGTAGGTGACTTCGGCGGCGGCGGCATGATGCTCGCCTACGGACTTGTTTGCGCCATGCTGGAGGCACAAAAGTCGGGCAAGGGTCAGGTGGTCGATACGGCGATGGTGGATGGGGCCGCGATCCTGATGGGCATGTTCTTCACCATGATGGGCGTCGGTGCCTACAGCATGGAACGTGGTACCAACCTGCTTGACGGTGGCGCTCACTTTTATGGCACCTACGAAACGAAGGACGGCAAGTACATTTCACTGGGCTCCATTGAGCCTCAGTTCTATGCCCTGCTGGTTGAAAAAGCCGGGCTTGATGCGGAGCGCTTTTCGGCACAGATGGACGGCGGCAGATGGGACGAGTTCAAGGCAGAACTGACGCAGGTCTTCAAGACCAAGACCCGGGATGAATGGCGTGAGTTGATGGAAGGCACCGATGTCTGTTTCGCACCGGTGCTGGCACTGGATGAAGTCCATGAGCACCCGCACAATATCGCACGTAATTCGTTTCTTGAAATTGATGGCATCGTGCAACCAGCGCCGGCGCCCCG
>JAYQAI010000001.1:150505-194394 GCA_038136715.1 Gammaproteobacteria bacterium
GTCTTTTGCTCGGTTTGTCTGGTTCAACCGAATCATTATGCGGTAGACTTGCGTTTCGCTCGCTTGTCGCCTGACGAGTTTACTGAGGCTTACGTCTGCGGCGGCGAGCTAAGCCCTATTCGATAAATCACGGGACCAACTATGAGTGTAGAACTGCTGGATACGAGTCGCTTCTTCGGTTTCCGTGTCAGACGACAGATAGCAGGCCAGACTTACCAGGAGTACTTCTCGCTGAAAAAGGATGGCAAGAGGATAAGAGGTGAAGAGCGGTCTCGTATCAAGGCGAAGGCGGAATCAAGGGATGCAACCCTGGCCCGCAAGCAGAAGAAGGCAAGAGCGGAAGCAGCTGAAGCAGCGCTGTTTGATGCCAGGGGTAAGGTTCGCGGCATCCTGTTTCGGATGAAAACCGAAAAGAGCGGTACCCGAACGCCCGTGTTTCAGATCGGCATCATGTCGACCAAATTGGACAAGATTGTTAACACGACAGTTTCGATTAATCTCCACGGCCTCAAAGGTGCCTGGGAAAGGGCGGTGGCGTTCTACGCTGAACACAAGAAAATTTCCAGGCGTTCACCCATCTTCAAGAAGCTGCTGCGATCTCAACCGACGAAAGCACAGCTTGAAGCCTTAAAACGCAAGCGCCGGAAAGCCCGCTGACACTCAACAGTACCTGCCCCGGCCCTGCCTTCTGCCTGATCTGAATCAGGCAAGCCCGCAGTTTTGGCTTCGCCGTCATCGACGTTATGGCGCGACCTGGTGACGGGTGTTATGTTTTTCGCGTCCATCAGTTAATCAGGCGGGGGGAGATTTATGAGTCACTATGCAGAAGAGTTTGCTGCCGCGAAGCATCAACCGGCAGACTTCTGGGGCCGACAGGCTGAAGCAGTGGCCTGGTACCGTAAGCCGGCCACTATTCTCGCCCGTGACGAAAATAGCAATGATGCCTGGTTTGTCGACGGCGAGTTGAACTCCTGCTACCTGGCTGTGGACTATCATGTTGAGACCGGTCGAGGCGATCAGCCGGCGCTGATCTATGACTCACCGGCAACAGGCGCGAAGGCAATCTTTACCTACGCGGCGCTGCAGGATGAAGTAGCGCGCCTGGCCGGTATGCTGCGCGAGCTCGGTGTCGATAAGGGCGACCGGGTCATTATCTACATGCCGATGATTCCGGAGGCTGCATTCGCCATGCTGGCCTGTGCCCGCATCGGTGCGATCCACTCTGTCGTGTTCGGTGGATTTGCTCCGAAAGAGCTGGCGACACGCATCGATGATGCCACCCCGCGAGTGATCCTGGCGGCTTCCTGTGGCATTGAGTTCGACAAGGTGATCCCTTACAAACCGCTGATTGATGAGGCGCTCGATATCGCTGTCCATGAGGTTGAGCACAGCGTGATTTTGCAACGGAGCCAGGCGGTTGCGGAATTGGACAGGCCCTCAGACATGGACTGGCAGACGCGACTCTTGGCGGCGGAGCCGACTGATCCTGTGCCTGTCAGTGCTACTGACCCGCTCTATATCCTCTATACCTCCGGTACTACGGGTAAGCCGAAGGGTGTTGTCCGGGATAACGGCGGTCATGCGGTGGCGCTCAAGTACAGCATGCGCAGCATCTACAATGTTGAACCCGGAGAGGTATTCTGGGCGGCGTCAGACGTCGGCTGGGTTGTCGGGCACTCTTACATCGTTTATGCACCGCTCTTTAACGGCTGCACAACAATACTGTTCGAAGGCAAGCCAGTGCGAACGCCCGACGCCGGCACATTCTGGCGCATCATGGCGGAACATCGGGTCAGTGTATTTTTTACAGCGCCGACGGCTTTTCGGGCGATTCGCAAAGAAGACCCGGAGGCGAAGCTAATGCAGCAGTATGACCTGAGCGGGTTGAGATCCCTGTTTGTCGCCGGCGAGCGAACCGATCCGAGCACGTATGAGTGGCTGCGTGACATCCTGGGAATCCCGGTTATCGATCACTGGTGGCAGACTGAGACCGGCTGGCCTATCGCGGGCGACCCGCTCGGACTTGAAATGTTTGAACCAAAAGCCGGATCTGTATGCAAACCAGTGCCTGGTTATGACGTGCAGATTGTCGATGCTGCCGGCGAGCCCCGCGCGCCTGGTGAGGAGGGGGATGTAGTGATTCGGCTGCCGCTGCCGCCGGGCTGTCTGCCCACTGTCTGGGGGGATCACCAGCGTTACCAGGACGCGTATCTCAGCCAGTATGAGGGCTACTACAACACGGGCGACGAGGGCTATTTCGACGACGACGGCTATTTGTTCATTATGGGCAGAACTGATGACGTCATTAACGTGGCAGGTCACCGACTTTCAACTGGTCAGATGGAGGAGGTCGTTGCCGCTCACCCGGCGGTTGCTGAGTGCGCCGTGGTTGCAGTTGAAGACGCGGAAAAAGGTCATGTGCCCGCGGGCCTCGTGATCATCAAGGACGGCGTCAACATCGAGACCACTGCCCTGGTCCAGGATCTGGTGGGGATGGTGCGCAAGGATGTGGGTGCCTTTGCCAATTTCAAGCAGATCGTTGTCGTCACCCGGCTGCCGAAGACACGCTCGGGCAAGATCCTGCGCCAGGTCATCAGGAAGATCGCTGATGCCAAACCGTATGAGCCACCGGCAACGATTGATGACCCGGCTATCCTCGATGAAATCTCAGCCGCATTTAAAGCAGGCAGTATCGGCAGGCTGGGCCAGCAATAGCGGCGTTTCGTCGACATCGAAGTGCTTCAGCGTTGAATAAGCGCTATACTCAACCTTCTTGCTTAGACCTTAGTTTTCATGATCATTGTCCACGGGACCTTTCCTGTCCGAGCCGAAGTACGCGAGGAAGCGCTTGACCTGATGCGCCAGATGGCTGAGGCCAGTCGTGCTGAAGACGGCTGCATCAGTTACGAGTTCTACATCGGCCTGACGGACCCGAATACCCTGCTGCTGTTCCAGGAGTGGGAGTCTGTGGATGCGCTCCAGGGTCATTTCGATACCAACCACATGGAAGAGTTTCTTAAGGTGCTGCCAGACGTGCTGGACGGTGAAGTGGCAACCCGCCGTTACGAGGTCAGGGTCAGCGATGAGATGATGGAGTCGGCAGACTTCGAACCGGATCTCGTGCCCCAGTCCGAGCAACGGGAAAAGATTGTGCATTAGGCCATTCGTTCTGCGCAGCACAACAAATCGCGCGCGAGCGCTTTAAGAATTACCCCGTCAAACAATCTCCAACACCGCCTCCGGTGGCCGCCCGATTCGTGCCTGGTCGCCATTCACAACAATAGGGCGCTGCATCAGGATCGGATGCGCCGCCATTGCGGCCAGGAGTTCGTCATCACCGATCGACGGATCGGCCAGGTTCAGTTCCTGATAGTCTGCTTCACCGCTGCGTATGAAATCCCGGATGCCGACGTCCAGTTTGGTTGCCAGCACTTTTAGTGCATCGACACCCAGCGGCTGCTGCAGATACTCGACCACGTTGAAATCAATGTCTCTTTCCTCCAGCAGCGCAAGGGTCGCGCGCGACTTTGAGCACCGGGGGTTGTGGTAAAGCGTAACTGCCGTCATAGTCCGTTCCAGTTTAAGAAACCCCTATCTTACCAACTTAAGTGAAGCCAAAGACCCTCATTGACCAGCTGAAAAATACCGTTTCCTTTCTGCGGCTGATTTTTGGCAATTACCAGAAAGATGGATGTCAGAGTACGGCCGCGGCGCTGACCTACCAGACGCTGTTCGCAGTTGTGCCGGCGCTGACCATCATGTACTCGGTGCTGGCTGCCTTCGAAGCCTTTGAGGGGGCCGGTGAACAATTGCAGAGTTTTCTGTTTGAGAATCTGCTGCCGGAAAACGTTGCTGTAGTGGAAGAGTACCTGCAGGAGTTCTCCGACCAGGCCAGACAGCTCAGTATCCCCAGTCTTGTAGTCCTGGCGATCACGGCTTTTCTGATGATGTTCACGATCGAACGGACCTTTAATCAGATCTGGCGAGTGCGTGATCCACGCCATGGTTTTCAGCGCATGTTGATGTACTGGGCCATCCTGTCCCTCGGGCCACCGCTGATGATCGTTGGCCTGGCGATCTCAACCTACATCGTATCGCTGCCGCTGTTTTCTGACGATTCAGCCGTTTCCGGACTGCTGAACATCGTACCGGTGCTGCTGAGCACGCTCGTGTTCTCTCTGATGTACATCACGATTCCCAACTGCATGGTGCCGATCAGGCACGGCCTGACCGGCGGATTCATCGTCGCGGTGCTGTTCGAAGCCTTCAAGCAGTTGTTTGGCACAGTGATGGCTCTCACTGATTTTGCAGTGATCTATGGCACTTTTGCCGCCGTACCTCTGTTTCTGATCTGGCTCTATCTGAGCTGGACCATCGTGCTGTTCGGCGCTGAGCTCACCAAGAGCGTCGGCATGTTCCGCTCTAAGCAGAGCGATCGCCTGGAGCCGCCTTTGATCCAGCTGGTGATCATTCTGCGGGAGTTTTTCGAGAAACACCGAATTGGAGAGGTGGTGTCAGAAAAGCGAATGATGGAGCTGGGCCGCCGCATTGATCTTGAGGAATGGCATGAGTACAAAAACCATCTCTTGTCGCTCGGGTTGATCCGCGCTGTAGATAAGGGGGGGCTTGTGCTGTCCCGGGACCTTAATGAGGTCACACTCTGGGACCTCTACCAGTCTTCACCCTGGCCCCTGCCGGAAGGTTTTGGTCAGGCAGGGGAGGGCTGGGAGTCGCAACTGGACCAGAGCCTGAAAGACATCTTTCAGTCGAGCCGCGCAAGACTCGAAGTCGACCTGGAACACATTTTTCGTGGAGAAAAGACTTGAAACGCATTTTCGTCATCACCGCCCTGGCAATGCTTTTAACCGCCTGCGCCAAGCCCGTGGACTTTAACGACACCCGCGGCAATGGCTATCGTTTTGAGGACATGCAGGGCCGCTGGGTCGTCATTAATTACTGGGCTGAGTGGTGTGCGCCCTGCGTCAAGGAAATCCCTGAGCTGGCAGCACTCAGCGATAATCACGCAGATATTGAAGTTTTTGGCGTCAACTACGATCAGCCAGATCCTGAGACCATGGCGCGCCAGATCGAGAAGCTGAAGGTGACGTTTCCGGTAATCGATCACGACCCCTATCAGTATTTCGGCATAGAAAAACCCGAAGTACTGCCAACGACCCTGATCATCACGCCTGCTGGAGAGTTGAGGGATGTGCTGGTGGGCCCGCAGACAGAATCAAGCCTGCTGGAAATCATTCGCAGCTAGCTGCGCTGCGTCACCCTGCCACTGACCTCGGCAAGGGGTACATCGACGGATTCACCGTCTCGGCGATACAGATATTCTACCATCCCCCTCTCAAGGCCGCGGTCACCGACGACAATCCGATGCGGAATTCCCATGAGTTCAGCATCGGCAAATTTTGCGCCGGGCCTCACCCCTTCGCGATCATCAAGCAGCACGTCGATACCACTGGCCGTGAGTTCTTCATACAGCTGTGCCGCCACGGTCGTCACTGCTTCTGACTTCTGCGCATTGATCGGAATGAGGATCGCAGAGAAAGGCGCAATCGCCTCTGGCCAGATGATGCCCCGAGCATCGTGATTCTGTTCGATCAGGGCACCGACCAGGCGCGAGACACCCATGCCGTAGCAACCCATGGACATGACCACGGCCTTGCCGGACTCATCCAGGACGGTTGCATTCATCGCCTTGGAGTACTTTTCTCCGAGCTGGAAGATATGGCCAACCTCGATGCCACGCTTGAAGCGAATCACACCCTGGCCGTCCGGGCTGGGGTCGCCCTCCTCGACGTTCCGCAAGTCGTAGACCGCGCTGGGCTCGGCATCGCGCCCCCAGTTGAGGTTGCAGACATGGAAGTCATCCTTGTTGGCGCCGGCGCAGAAGTTTTTCAGGGATGCCGCAGCACGGTCCACCAGTACCGGCATGTTAAGTGACTGGGGTCCGATAGAGCCCGTACTGCAGCCAAGTGCTGCTTTTATGTCCTCATCGGTTGCCATCTGCAGTGGTGCTGCGACCTCTGGCATCTTTTCAGCCTTGAGCTCATTCAGTGTGTGATCGCCGCGCAGGACGAGTGCGACCAATGCTGTTTCTGAACCTCTCGCGATAAGGGTCTTCACCGTTTTCTCTACCGGCATCGACAGAAATGCCGTGACATCGCTGATGGTTTTGACGTTCGGTGTCGAGACTTCTTCTGCCGCCAGTTCCTCATCTGTTTCCGGTTCGGGTGCAATGGCTTCGGCCATCTCTATGTTGGCGGCGTAGTCACTCTCGCTTGAAAATGCGATCTTGTCTTCGCCTGACTCGGCCAGCACATGGAACTCCATCGAGGCACTGCCGCCGATGCTGCCTGTGTCCGCCAGGACCGCGCGGAAATCGAGGTCCATGCGGCTCAGGATGCGGGTGTAGGCGTCATGCATGTCGCGGTAGGTCTCTTCCAGGGAAGCCTGGTCCAGGTGGAAGGAGTAGGCATCCTTCATGAGAAACTCCCGGGCGCGCAGCACGCCGAAGCGGGGTCGGGTTTCATCGCGAAACTTGGTCTGTATCTGGTAGTAATTGACGGGCAGCTGCTTGTGGCTTCGAAGCTCGCCACGGGCGAGATCGGTGATGACCTCCTCGTGGGTTGGCCCGAAACAGAAATCGCGCTCGTGTCGATCCTTGATCTGCAGCAGCAGGCCCTCGTCGTACTGACTCCAGCGTCCGGATTCGTGCCAGAGTTCAGCCGGTTGAATGACAGGCAGCATGACTTCCTGGGCGCCGGAAGCATTCATTTCCTCACGAATGATGTTCTCTACCTTCTGCAGTACACGCAGTCCCATGGGCATCCAGCTGTAAATGCCAGATGCGAGCTTGCGAATCAGGCCGGCCCTGATCATCAGCTGGTGGCTAATGATTTCCGCGTCTGCAGGTGTCTCTTTCAGGGTGGCAATGGTGTATCTGGAAGCTCTCATAGTTGTCTGTCTAATCTGTTTATAATTTACGCTGTATCCAAATCTAAGAATGGTGAGTCGAGTTTTGCAACACTCCGGTGACTGTCACTGCGGCGCCGTCCGGTTCGAATTCGAGACTGATGCCCGTGCCCATCTGCACCGGTGCAATTGTTCCATCTGTGAGCGTGTCGGTTTCCTGCATCTTATCATTCCAAGTTCGGTATTTAAGTTACTGACCCCGTGGGATGCACTCGGCTGCTACAGGTTCAACACCGGTGTGGCACAGCACTACTTCTGCAAAACCTGCGGCGTGAAGCCTTTTTACGTCCCTCGCTCCAACCCTGACGGCATCAGCGTTAACTTTCGCTGCGTCGATGCCAGTACTTTCGCGCACGTCGAGATCGAGGACTTCGATGGTCAGAACTGGGAGCAGCACGCTGACAAACTCGCCCATCTCTCACAGGAGGTGGACAACCACGGAACACCCGGGAACACCGAAACGCCATAAAAAAGGGCCGCGATTGCGGCCCTTTTCCAGATTTGTCAGCTCTTTCGATCAAACAAATTCTTTCAGGCCTTTCAATGGCAAAACTTTGATGCGCGTGCTGGCCGGCTTGGCAGCGACGTCCATCAACTCGCCGGGACGAAATGGGTTTGGAACACCCTTGCGTGCCTTGCGAGCAGGTTTTTTGACAGTCTTGATCTTGAGCAGACCGGGCAGTGTGAACTCACCAGCACTACCTTTCTTGACGTGACGCTCGATGAGTACACCGAGCTCATCAAGAACAGCTGCGACCTCTTTTCTGGAGAGATCAGTGTTCTCGGCGATCTCGGCCAGAATGGCGCTCTTGGTGTATTTCTGTTTGATAGCGGGTTTTTTGCGAGGAGCAGGTGCTTTTGCCTTTTTGGCGGCCATTCAGTAATCCTTTTTATAAATCTGAAGTTCAAAAAAAAGAAGAAGGTCTTGCTGCTGCGTCTGGTTGAAACTGCCTGTGCTGGCGAGTGTCATCAGTTTAGCTGCTGGGCCTTCTTCTGCCGGGGTGTTTTATATCCGATTGAATCAGGCCGTTCAAGAAAAACCCTTTAAAAATCGACACATGACCCCTATTCAATAGAAGTTGGAGAGTCGCGTTGCTGGCATTTTGCCGATATAATGCGCAGCCGCTGAAATGGTGTGTCGAGCCTGGTGGGTGAACCAGGCGATAAATGGACGAGGACCAAGATGCCTATTTACGAATATCAATGTGATGCTTGCGAGCATAAATTTGAGAAGCTTCAGAAAATTTCGGACGATCCACTGAAGGATTGCCCCGTCTGCAATGAGCCCAAGCTCAACAAGCTGGTCTCTGCGGCGGCGTTTCGGTTAAAAGGCAGCGGCTGGTACGAAACTGACTTCAAGACGGGTAAAAAGAAAAATGTCTCAGGCAGTGATTCTTCCAGTTCCGGCTCCAGCAACTCTTCCGGCACCTCCAGCAGTTCGTCCAGTGATTCAAAATCTGCGGCATCAAGTTAGATTTCTCCAGACTTATAGCTGCACCTGAAATTTAGGAAGAAACAATGCGTAGCCACCTTTGTGGCCAGCTGAGGGATTCACATATCGGTGAAACGGTTTCCCTCTGTGGCTGGGTTCATCGTCGTCGTGACCATGGCGGTGTTATTTTTCTCGATGTCCGTGATTACACGGGCATTGTCCAGGTTGTTTATGACCCTGACACGGTAGAAGCGTTCGCGCTGGCTGACCAGGTGCGTAATGAGTTTGTTATCCGCGTGGAAGGCCGAGTCCGGGCGCGAGACGATGAAGCGATTAATCCGAAGATGGCGACCGGCATGATCGAAGTCCTGGGCAAGGAACTGACCATCCTGAATCGCTCTGAAACGCCGCCGTTCCAGCTCGACGAATACTCCAGTGCCGGCGAAGACGTGCGCCTGCGCAATCGAGCGATTGATCTTAGACGTCCCGAGATGCAGGACAAGCTGCGGCTGCGCTCTGAAGTCTCGCACCGGGTACGCCGTTACCTGGAAGAACGGGACTTTGTCGACATTGAAACGCCAATACTGACCAAGGCGACGCCCGAAGGCGCAAGAGACTATCTTGTTCCGAGCCGCGTTCACCCAGGCAGCTTCTATGCCCTGCCGCAATCACCGCAGATCTTCAAACAGTTACTGATGATGTCCGGATTCGATCGTTACTATCAGATCGCCCGCTGCTTCCGTGATGAGGATTTGCGTGCCGACCGGCAGCCGGAGTTCACCCAGATCGACGTCGAGATGAGTTTTGTCGAACAACAGGACGTTATCGAGCTGACCGAGGGCCTTGTCAGGGATCTGTTCAAGTCCGTCGCTGATATCGACCTCGGCGAAATTCCAACGCTCACTTATGCAGAAGCCATGCGCAGGTTTGGTTCCGATCGGCCGGACTTAAGGTTCGGGCTGGAATTGACGGATGTCGCTGACTTATTGCGAGACGTAGAGTTCAAGGTGTTCAGTGGTCCTGCGAACGACAGTAAATCCCGGGTCGCGGCGCTGCGATTGCCGGGTGGGGACCGCCTGTCACGCAAAAATCTTGATGACTACACCAAGTTTGTCAGTATCTATGGTGCTCGCGGCCTTGCCTACATCCGAATCAACAGCCTCAACAACGGTATCGAAGGCCTGCAGTCACCGATCCTCAAGTTTCTGCCGGAAGACGTTGTCGATGCGATCCTCGAGCGCTGCGGTGCCGAAGTGAATGACATCATTTTCTTTGGCGCAGACCGGGCCAAGATTGTGAACGATGCCCTGGGCGCACTGCGAAACAGGCTTGCTGAAGACCTTGACCTGTATGAGCGTCCCTGGGCCTCCTGCTGGGTGACCGACTTTCCGATGTTTGAAGAAAACGACGACGGCAGTCTGACGGCCGTCCACCATCCGTTCACGCAGCCCTGCGGCACTGTCGAGGAAATGGAGACGAGTCCGCTGGAAGCGCTCTCCCAGTCCTACGACATTGTCGTCAATGGCCATGAACTGGGTGGCGGATCGATTCGTATCCACGATCCAGCCTGGCAGGCAGCCGTGTTCCGTGCGCTGAAGCTCTCCGACGACGAGGCAGCAATCAAGTTTGGTTTCCTGCTTGATGCACTCAAGTACGGCGCACCACCCCATGGCGGACTTGCGATGGGCCTCGATCGCCTCGTCATGCTCTTATCCGGTGCGACCGCAATCCGCGATGTGATCGCTTTCCCGAAGACTCAAACGGCGACCTGTTTGCTAACTTCTGCGCCGAGTGAGATCGATGCGGATCAGCTGAAGGAACTCGGTATTACCGTCAAAAAAGCAGTGACAGAAGAAGGCGAGTAATTCATGGCAGGCCACAGTAAATGGAGCAACATCAAGCATCGTAAGGCAGGCCAGGATGCCAAGCGAGCCAAGATATTTACCAAGATAATTCGCGAGCTTACCGTGGCCGCCAGAGATGGTGGCGGTAACGTTGATGACAACCCGGGGCTGCGTACGGTGGTCGAAAAAGCCAAGGCGGCACAGATGCCCAAGGACACCATGGAACGCGCTATTGCTCGCGGTGCGGGTGGCCAGGATGGCGCTGACCTCACATCGCTCACTTATGAAGGTTATGGACCAGGTGGTGTCGCCATCCTGGTTGAAACGATGACGGATAACCGCAATCGCACGGTTGCTGAGGTCCGCCACGCCTTTTCCAAGGCCGGTGGTAATCTTGGCACCGACGGCTCGGTCGCCTACCTGTTTGAACAGAAGGGACAGATCCAGTTTGAACCCGGTACCAGCGAAGACGATGTCATGGAAATTGCCATTGAGTGCGGTGCTGAAGATGTTGTCGCCGATGATGAGGGCATGGTGGAAGTGGTGACGGCGCCGGAAGATTTCCTTGCTGTCAAAGATGCGCTGGTTGAGGGCGGGTTTGAGCCCGCGGCTGCGGAAGTGTCAATGGTACCGCAGACGGTGAGTGATCTTGACGTTGATACGGGTGAAAAGGTCATGCGACTGATCGATGCGCTTGAAGACCTTGACGACGTCACCAATGTCTACACAAATGCCGGCCTCCCGGACGATCTTCTCGCTGATTAGCACCTGGCGCAGTGCGTTCCTGAAAATACGGTAAAGCACGCATTGTGCTAGACTTGACCCCGTACTTCAGAGGCACAACATGGCGCTGATTCTCGGTATAGACCCCGGCTCCCGCGTAACCGGATATGGCATCATCCGAGCGATTGGTAATCGCCAGGAATATGTCACCAGCGGCTGTATCAAGACGACCGACAAGGCGACCCTGCCAGAACGACTGGACGTGATTTTTCAGGGTGTCTCCCAGATTGTTAATGAATTTGTGCCGGACGAAATGGCGATCGAGCGTATCTTCATGGCGCGTAGCGCAGAGTCTGCCCTCAAACTTGGCCAGGCTCGCGGGGTCGCGATTGTCGCTGCCGTCAACCAGGGGCTGCCGGTCTACGAGTACGAGGCACGCAAGATCAAGCAGGCAGTGGTTGGCAGTGGTGCCGCCAGCAAGGCGCAGATTCAACACATGGTAATGACGCTGTTGAACCTGCCTTCGAAACCCCAGTCAGATGCTGCTGACGCCCTGGCGATTGCCATCTGCCACAACAATACACAGCACAACCTGGCCAGGCTTGCCGGCAAGGGCGCCCGGATCCTGACGAGCAACCGCTTCCGTCGAGGTCGCCTCGCGGGCACGGACGAAACATGATTGGCCGGCTGCGAGGACAGATCGCACAGATATCGCCGCAGCAGCTCCTGATTGATGTTGGCGGGGTTGGTTACGAAGTGGAGATCTCGCTGAATACCTTTGCCGCGTTGGCTGATATCAAGAGTGAAGCGGTCGTGTTTACCCACCTGGTGGTACGAGAAGATGCTCAGCTGCTGTTCGGCTTCAGCTCCACGGACGAGCGTGAGCTGTTCCGAACCCTGATCAAGGTGAATGGTGTTGGCCCGAAGATGGCACTCGCGATACTCTCAGGTCTTGACGCGTCAAGCTTCGCTGCCTGTATTCTCGATGGCGATGTCAAAACGTTGACCGGTCTACCCGGCGTCGGGAAAAAGACAGCAGAACGGCTCATCATCGAGATGCGCGACAAAGTCACGACACTGGCTGGAGAGCATAGGCCTGAAATTGATGCGGTGACGGCCAACATCGCCGATGATGCAGAGGCCGCCTTGATTGGTCTGGGCTACCGGCCGCAGGAAGCTGCACTGGCACTCTCGAAGCTGGAGGACCCGGGCCAGGATCTGGAAGCGCTGATCAAGCAGGCGCTTAAGATCCTGATGAAGGCGTAAGGCGGTCAGCTGTGCCGCGCGCCCGCAGAAAAAGTCAAAGGTGAAAGTGTGATTGAGTCAGACAGAATAGTAACCGCAGCAGGCAACGATACTGAGCGTTCCCAGGACTGGGCCATCAGGCCCCAGTCTTTCGATGACTATTGCGGTCAGCCCGAGGTCTCAGAGCAGATGCGCCTGTTCATCACGGCTGCGCGCGGTCGCGGGGAGGCGCTGGATCATACGCTCATTTTTGGGCCGCCGGGCCTGGGCAAGACCACGCTGGCCAACATCATTGCGAATGAAATGGGCGTCGACATCAAGTCAACATCAGGCCCTGTCATCGAAAAAAAGGGTGACCTGGTTGCCGCACTGACTAACCTGGAGGAGGGCGATGTACTTTTCATTGACGAGATTCACCGTCTTAACCCGGCGATTGAGGAAGTGCTGTACCCTGCTATGGAAGACTATCAGGTTGACCTGACAATCGGGGAAGGGCCGGCGGCGCGTTCGATCAAACTGGACTTGCCTCCTTTTACGCTGGTCGGTGCGACTACCCGCACGGGGCTCTTAACTTCACCTTTTCGTGACCGCTTCGGAATTATTCAGCGTCTCGAGTTCTATGCCGTCGAGGACCTGACTACGATCGTGGAACGTTCAGCCGGCATGATCGGGATTGAATGCGAACGTTCCGGCGCCCGGGAAGTGGCAATCAGGTCGCGCGGGACTCCTCGCATTGCCAATCGGCTGCTGCGTCGCGTCAGGGATTTTGCCCAGGTAGAGGCGGAAGGTGTGGTCAGTCGTGAAATCGCTGATACAGCCCTCAATATGTTAAGGGTTGATGCGAATGGTTTCGATCAAATGGATCGGCGCCTGCTGTTGACCATGATCGAAAAGTTCGAGGGCGGCCCCGTTGGTATCGACAGCATGGCAGCCGCCGTTGGTGAAGAAAGCGCGACAATTGAAGATGTTTATGAACCCTACCTGATTCAGCAGGGATTTATCATGCGGACCTCGAGGGGCCGCCTGGCGACCCGTCTGGCCTACGAACATTTCGGTATGAAAGTACCGGATCGGCCCGAAACGAGTCGCGATCTTTTCGGTCAGGCAACAGACAACAAGGATTAATCGTGGCAGGTAGCCGAGGCATTTACCCAGGCCAAAAGCGTAAAATAACTATGAGGAACTAAGTTGAGCGAACCACTATCCATTCTCGACCTGATTCTGAACGCGAGTATCGTCGTTCAGATCGTGATGGCTTTGTTGATCCTTGCCTCACTCATATCATGGATCATGATATTTCAGCGCGGCTTCGCCCTGTCGGCTATCCGGCGTGATGCTACTGAGTTTGAAAACGAGTTCTGGTCCGGCGAGGACCTCGGGCAGATATTCAAAGAACTGGAGGAAACGGAAGAGGAGCTGATTGGTCTCGAGAACATTTTCGCTTCCGGATTTAAGGAGTATTCCCGTGTCCGCCAGCAGGATGGTATCGACCCGGACCGTCTCATGCAGAACGTGCAGCGCGCCATGCGTGTGGCGCTTAGCCGGGAAGAAGAGAGGCTGGAAACCCACTTGCCGTTTCTCGCGACCGTTGGCTCCACCAGCCCCTATATCGGCCTCTTTGGTACGGTCTGGGGCATCATGAATTCATTCAGGGGGCTGGCGACGGTCAATCAGGCGAGTCTCGCGGTGGTGGCGCCGGGGATCTCGGAAGCCCTGGTGGCGACAGCGATAGGTCTCTTCGCTGCGATCCCGGCTGTGATTGCCTACAACCGATACTCCGCCCAGGTTGAAGTCATCCTGAACCGGTTTGAAGCCTTTACGGATGAATTCAGCAGTATCCTTTATCGAGCCAGCCACCAGAAATAGTCGACCCCATGGCAAAAGCGTCCCGCAGAAAACCGATGTCCGAAATCAATGTAGTGCCCTACATTGATGTCATGTTGGTGCTGCTCGTGATCTTCATGGTGACAGCGCCGCTGATGACCCAGGGCATCAAGGTCGACCTGCCCGAGGCGGCCTCAGGTCCGCTAGAGGTCGATGATGATGAACCAATGCTGGTTGTGTCTGTCAAAGCAGATAGATCGTATTACATCAATCTGGGAGAGGCTGAAGAGCCAGTGCCACTCAAGGAGATTGGCGAAAAGGCGTCGAAAATCCTGGCCGCCAATCCCGATATCAAGGTGCTGGTAGAAGGCGACAAAACCCTGCCCTATGGCGTCATTGTTGCTCTAATGAATACGCTGCAAGGGGCGGGTGCTGTGAGCGTTGGCCTGATTACACAGCCGGACAATCCAGCCAACTGAAGCCTCAAACGACCTGAAGCGAGCGAGCGTGGACTCTGTTACCTCATACATCATTGCCTTTTTGTTTGCATTGCTGGTGCATGGGCTGGTGATTGCCCTGATGATGTTTAACTGGGGTGGCGACACCAGGCATCAGTTCAACCAGATCGAGCCTTACTATATTGAAGCCAGCGTTGTCGCTGAGAACCCTTTCACAGCGAAGCAGCAGCGGGAACACATCCGGCAGGTGAACTACCGGGCGCAGAAAATTCAACAGCGCCGTGAGCATGAACGTAATCTGGTCAGGGATCAGGAGCGCTGGGAAGCCGAGCAATTGCAGAAACAGCAGAAGGTCGCCGTTACAGAGCCGGCACCACCGCCGGTTCAGTCCTCAGTGACTCAGAGCTCAGCGGTCGCTGACCCCGAACCGGAGGTCGATCAGGAGGCCGTCCGATCCCAGTTTGAGGAAGACCTGGCACTGGCCATGGTCGACGAAGCGAACATGCGGAAGGCTGTCACCGATGATGAGAAGGCCATGGCTTATGTTGCCCAGATCCAACGTGAAATCATTCAGAACTGGTCGCGGCCGCCGAGTGCACGCAATGGTATGGAAACTCTGCTGCGGGTGCATCTCGTCCCCACTGGCGAGATCATTGACGTGAAAGTCATTGAGGGCAGTGGTAACGATGCCTTTGATCGGTCAGCGATTCTCGCCGTCAGAAAGTCGGAGCGTTTCGTCGTACCCGCCGATACATTACGCTTTGAGCGTGATTTCAGAGAGTTCACTGTGCTGTTCAGGCCTGACGACCTGAGGCTGTGATGATGAGAAGCACTGCGGAATGCTGCCGCGATAGTAGTTTGAGATACCAGAACATGGCAAAAATCCTTAAGAACAATACCCTCTGGCTGATCCTCTTCTGGATCCTGGCTGCGCCGGTGCAGGCGGAGCTGCGCATCGAAATCACCCGCGGTGTTGACAATGCAGTACGTGTGGCGGTCGTGCCGTTCGACTGGCTGGGCAAGCGCAGGCTGCCACTGGCGGTTGATGAGGTGATTTCTGCCGACCTCGGTCTGTCCGGGCGATTTACCGCACTGCCATCTGAGCAGATGTTGAGTTTGCCGCATCGATCCGAGGACGTAATACCTCGTGACTGGCGTATGCTCGATGTCGAATATCTGGTCGTCGGTTATCTTGAACCCGAGGGTGTCGAGGTGAGGCTTACCTTCGAGCTGTTTGACGTGTTGCGGCAGAAGGTCGTCGCCAGACAGACAATCGGCGGTGTCCCAGGTGACCTGCGAGATATGGCGCACCATGTCAGTGATGTGGTGTTTGAGGAGCTCACCGGCATAGAGGGAGCGTTTTCGACCCGCATTATGTATGTCACCGCGCAGGATCAGCCGGATGGTCGGCTGTTTTCGCTGAATATTGCGGATGCGGACGGGTACCGGGTTGAAACTGTCCTGCAGTCGAATGAGCCGATCCTGTCAGCAGCCTGGTCACCGGATGGCATGATGATCAGCTATGTGTCGTTTGAGAAGGACGGCCGTCCCGCGATCTACCTGCATGAGCTCAGTACGGGCAACCGGCAGATACTGACCAGTTTTGCTGGCCTCAATGGCGCCCCATCATTTTCGCCGGATGGCCAGCAAATGGCGCTGGTGCTGTCAAAGGATGGTAACCCGGATATTTATATCCTTGATTTGCAGACCCGACGACTGCGGCGGATTACCCGCCACTATGGCATCGACACCGAACCGTCCTGGACCGCAGATGGTGAATCTCTGATTTTTACCTCAAATCGTGGTGGCCAGCCCCAGATATACCAGCTGCGCCTGGCTGACTTTCAGATTCAGCGGCTCACTTTTGAAGGCGACTACAATGCAAAAGCAAACCTGCTGCGGGATGGCAGTGGTCTGGTGATGGTGCACCGTCGCGATGGTATTTATCACATCGCCCTGCTTGATTTGAATCGCGGCCGGCTTACGGTGTTAACCGAGACTTCGCTTGATGAGTCCCCCAGCGTCGCACCCAATGGTGCCATGCTGATTTATGCCACCCAGCGCCAGGGCGAGGGCATTCTTGCTGCCGTGTCGATTGACGGGGGCGTCAAGTTCAACCTCCCCTCATCGGAAGGCGACGTCAGGGAACCGGCCTGGTCGCCGGTGAAGAACAAGATTTTTACCCCGCTGGTGGACTAGCCGGCAGGCCGTCGGGGCAGCGATAAAGCGTTGTTAAGCAGCCGATAAACGGTTGTCTTTGCTAAATAAATTTGCGGATTTGTGGTTTAATCCGGTTTCTGAACCACACTGACACAGTTAGAAGGAGCAAGTCATGGTTGTTACAAGGTTACGCGGCCTGCTGGTGCTTTGCATGGCCGGTTTGCTGTTGGGCGGTTGCGCTAGTCAGGAACCTGCGGATTCCGGTCCCGATATGGCGCCGATTGAGCAAGCTCCCGATACGTCGGCTGCCGCAGAAGAGACAATGGCGCCTGCAGGTCCGGTTGTTGAGAACGGCAAGATCGTCATCCCCATGGATGACAGCGGCAGTATGACAGAGATGCTGAACGGCATTTTTTACTTTGATTTTGA
Organism: Gammaproteobacteria bacterium; assembly: GCA_038136715.1. GTDB lineage: Bacteria > Pseudomonadota > Gammaproteobacteria > Pseudomonadales > Azotimanducaceae > UBA9659. The sequence goes on from JAYQAI010000001.1 coordinate 167,605, forward strand.
CCAGGCCATCGTCAAGCGCACTGGTCATGAAGAGCTCGACAAGCACGCCAGGGTGCTGGCCGGTGATCGTTACCTGCGGGTTCGACTTGAAGGTCATGCCGACGAGCGTGGTACCCGGGAATACAACCTGGCGCTGGGTGAGCGACGCGCCAACGCGGTCAGTGCCTATCTTGTGGCGCAGGGCGCATCCCGCTCACAGATCGAAGTGATTAGCTACGGTGAGGAAAAGCCTGCGAATGCTGGCCACGATGAATCTGCCTGGGGGCAAAATCGCCGGGTTGAGATCGTTTATCGATAAGTCCTAATGCCGTTCATTCGTACCCGCTCAAGTGGTGTGCTGATACTCGCTGCAGCGATTGTCAGCACGCCATTTTTCGTTCTGCTGACAGTTTCAGTGGCCGCAGCCGCTGCATCACCGATTGCCGTGGAGTCGCGTGACGCCTCGTCGGTGACATACCAGCCCCCGATTGAGGAGCGAGCGGGCGAAATCGGTATTGAGCAGCAGTACCAGTTGCAGTTGCTGCAACGGGAAGTCATGCAACTGCGCGGCCAGGTTGAAACTCTTCAGTATGAGCTGCAGCAGATGAAACGCATCCAGGAAGATCGCTACCTGGAACTCGATAGTCGCCTGCAGCAGGCGCTGTTAGTGGCGTCGTCGTTACCAACAGAGTCTGAACCGGTACAGGAAGCCACTGAGAACCCCCTTGCCGATGCAAAGGAGATGTCGGAAAAAGAGCTCTACGACACAACCCAGCTACTGATTCGTAATCGCCAGTACGACCTTGCCATCACTCAGCTCGAAGCGCTCATCGCGCGTTTCCCAGAGGGTGCATACACACCCAATGCCTACTACTGGCTGGGCCAGGTTTATGCTGTTAAAGCGAACCCGGACTTCGAGAAGGCCCGACAGGCGCTCGCCCAGGTCATTCAGTTTTTCCCGGAGCACAACAAAGTGCCTGATGCAGCCTATGCACTTGGGAAAACCTACTATGCGCTCGGCGATTGTGAGCGTGCCAGAGACCTGCTGCAGCAGGTTGTCGATCAGTACAAAGGCAAATCTGCCGCCAAGCTGGCAGAAAATTACCTGCGCGAATCCGTCAACTGCGACGCCTGAAGTGGCCACGCTTCGAGTGACAGAAATATTTCACTCTCTGCAGGGTGAAGCAAGATCCGTCGGCAGGCCCACCGCCTTTGTGCGATTAACCGGCTGTCCACTGCGCTGCGGTTATTGTGATACGACGTACGCCTTTTCCGGCGGCGAATTGCTCGATATCGAAGCAGTGCTGACCCAGGTTGCTCGTAAGAAATCGCCTTGTGTCACGGTGACCGGTGGTGAACCGCTCGCCCAGCCGGAATGCCTGACTTTATTGACAGCTTTATGTGACGCCGGTTACGAGGTTTCCATAGAGACCAGCGGGGCCTTTGATATAGCGGGTATCGATGAGCGCGTCTCAATTGTGATGGATTTGAAGACGCCTGCTTCAGGAGAATTGGCCCGCAATCGCATTGAAAACATTGAACTGCTGCAGCCGAAAGACCAGCTGAAATTCGTTATCTGCAATCGGACAGATTACGAGTGGGCACGTTTTAAACTGGCCGAATTCGAACTGACTGGCAGGGTCTCCGACGTCCTCTTTTCTGCCAGCCATGGCGAGCTTGAGTCCAGTGAGCTTGCCGCCTGGATTCTTGAAGATCAACTTGATGTGCGACTGCAGGTCCAGTTGCATAAATTGTTGTGGGGAGATACGCCCGGTGTCTGACAAGAGCGAGAAGCCTGGAACACATAAGAAAGCGGTCATCCTGTTGTCGGGGGGTCTGGATTCTGCAACTGTACTGGCGATGGCAAGGTCAGAGGGTTATGCCTGCTACTGCCTAAGTTTTGCCTACGGCCAGAAACACAGCAGTGAACTCGATTTCGCGCGCCACCTGGCGTTACACCTCGGTGCGGCGGAACACCGCGTCGCCAACATTGATATCGGTGCATTTGGCGGTTCCGCACTCACCGATGACGGTATTGACGTCCCGGATGCCGCGGCGGTGGATGACAGAATCCCGGTTACCTACGTGCCGGCGAGAAACACCGTGTTCCTGTCATACGCCCTTGGTTGGGCTGAGGTGTTGGGCTCAACCGACATATTCATCGGTGTCAATGCAGTGGATTATTCAGGTTACCCTGATTGTCGTCCCGAGTTCGTCCAGGCCTTTGAAACAATGGCGAACCTGGCTACCAAGGCCGGTGTTGAGGGCGATCAGCTGACCATTCACTCGCCGCTGATTTCTCTGACAAAGGGGGAAATCATCAAGGCCGGTACCGAGCTTGGCGTCGACTATGGCATGACGGTGTCCTGTTATCGTCTCAGCGAAGCTGGAGAAGCATGTGGCGAGTGTGACAGTTGCGTCCTGCGGGCGGCAGGATTCAGCGAGGCAGGCGTCGATGACCCGACCCGCTACGCCCGCCGCTAAATTTGCTTCAAATAAACCTCGATAGCACTTCAATGTGGCCTCGAGTCAGCGTAGAATCGGCGCCGCGCGACGGGGTTCACCTGAAAAGCAAGAGGCATGTCTGATCCGGCTGGGGTCCGGATCTCGATCTAACTTCCTCACTCGTTCTTTATCCTGGCTTTACAGTTCCGAACCACAATCCGCTTACTCATTTTCTGCTGGTGGAGAGGTCCTCTGTTAGTAGTGATTTTCGGGGAGAAATCTATGAACCAAGTTGGCTACTTTAAACTGCCAAAGAACGGGCTGGCGGGTATCGCCCTTGCCCTTGTGATGACGATATTCAGCAGCAGTGCGCTCGCGATCGATACCAGTGCATCGATCCGAGGCGTCGTTGTGGACCAGAGTGGTAATCCTGTTGCGGGTGCCACAGTGACGGCCCAGAGTGAAGGCACTTCACTCACACGTTCGGCTGATGCCAATGCGACTGGCGTCTTTCTTATCCGTAACCTGCCCGTGGGCAGCACCTACACGGTGACAGCCTCCGAAGGTGGTTACTCCAGCGATACATTTGAAAACATTGCGCTGGTGCTGGGTCAGACGACTGCGCTTAATTTTACACTGGCTTCCGCCGGTGTACTGGAAGAAATGGTTGTAACCGGTTCCCGTATCAAGACCCAGGTTGCTGTCGGCCCGAGCGCCTCTTTCGGTCTGAAGGAACTGGAAAGTGCGCCAAACATCAACCGCAACATTACCGATATCCTGCGAATCGACCCCCGGGTTTATGTCGATGAGTCCCGCGGTGACATCAATGCGATTCAGTGCGGTGGCAAGAACTCCCGCTTTAACAGCTGGACAGTGGACGGCGTGCGCATGAATGATCTGTTCGGCCTGAATTCCAATGGCTACCCGACGGAGCGAATGCCGATTCCTTACGATGCGATTCAGCAGGTGTCTGTTGAGCTCTCACCTTTCGATGCCAAGTACGGCGGTTTCACGGCCTGTAACATCAACTCGGTCACCAAATCAGGCAGCAACGAGTTCTACGGTGGTTTCTTCTTCGATTACAGCGATGACAGCATGCGCGGAGATACCCTCGAAGGTGATGACATTGATTATGTTGACTACGATGAAACCCGCTGGGGTGTGAACTTCGGCGGCCCAATCATTGAAGACAAGCTGTACTTCTTCGCTGCCTATGAGAAGTGGGATGGCGCCAATCTGTTTGAGCGGGGTCCGATTGGCTCCGGGGCGGTCAATGAGGTCCTCGTGACCCAGGCCGAACTGGACGAGATTCTTGATATCGCCCGCACGGTGTACCAGTATGACCCGGGCTCGATCCCGAGCAGCGTCGATAATGAAGACGAAAAGTACATGGTGAAGCTCGACTGGTACATCAACGATTACCACCGACTGGCGTTCACCTACAACTACAACGACGGCTTCAATGTTACGCAGTCCGATGGTGACCTCAACGAGTTTGAATTCTCCAACCACCTTTACGAGCGTGGTGCGGAACTTGATAACTATGTGGCAACACTCTATTCAGACTGGAGCGACAATTTCTCAACCGAAATTCGTCTGGGCCACCTGAAGCTCGATAACCGCCAGATTTCTGTTGGTGGCACTGACTTCGGTGAGATCCGGGTTGAGCTGGCGGATGTCGATGTCTATCTCGGCGGTGATGATTCCCGTCAGTCGAACAAGCTGGACTATGAGGTCGATACGATCTCGTTCCGCGGCAACTACGACTGGAATGGGCACGAACTGACTTTCGGTTTTGAGCGTGAAGCCCTGGATATCTTCAATCTGTTTATCCAGCACACCGAGACAGAGATCCGCTTCCGTGGTATGGATAATTTCCGCAATGGGTTCGCCCGGGCGATTTACTATAACAACGCACCGTCGCATAACCCGAACGATGCCGCAGCCGACTGGGGCTACGAGATCAACACGGTTTACCTGCAGGACAAGTTTGACCTGACGGATACCATCACGATCGTCGCCGGACTTCGTTACGAATGGTACACCAGTGATGACGAGCCTGTGACCAATCCGGACTTTGTCGCTGATTACGGCTTCTCTAACGGCCAGTCGTTCGATGGTGAAGGACTTATTCAGCCCCGCTTCGGTATCACCTGGGACATCTCGGAGGACCTGACTCTGCGAGGTGGTGTTGGCCGCTACTCCGGCGGTAACCCGAACGTATGGTTGTCCAACAATTTCTCCAATAACAATGTCCTGCAGTTTGGTCAGCGTGGCCGCTCCTTTGGCTATACCAATGGTTCGCGTTCGCTGTTCGATGCAGACGTTATTTACAAGGGCCTTGAGCCTGGCGTACCGAATGGGCCTGGCTGGGGTGTTCCGGCTGAGATCTATGATGCGGTAACTGGCGGTACCGGTGATAATTTTGAGATCAACTATCTCGATCCGTCATTCGACCTGCCTTCTGAATGGAAAATGGCGCTCGGCTTCACCTACTACACTGAAAACATGATGCAAATTCAGGGTGATGTGATCTGGACCCGCGGCGAAGATACTGCCATGGTCCGTCACGGAGACCTTGAGCGTATTGGTCAGACAGCAGATGGATACCCGATTTACGACAGCGTGCGCGAAGCATCTTTTGTCCTGACCAACAGTGATGAAGGCAATCGCTCGCTGACTGCGTCTATCTTCCTCAGCAAGGCTTACGACAATGGTTTTGACTGGACCTTCGGTTATACCTATAACGATGCTGAAGATGTGCAGCCCATGACGAGTTCAGTGGCGTTTTCGAATTACCAGAACCGTGCCTTCTTCGACCCAGAGGAAGACGTGCTGTCGACCTCCAACTACAATATTGCCCATCGTCTGACGGCAACGTTCAACTGGGAGAAACAGTGGTTCGGCGACAACATTACCCGCATCTCACTGTACGCCTCCGCTAATGAAGGTCCTCCTTACAGCTATGCCTACAACGGCACGATCGTACCTTACGGATTTACCCCGTACCTCGACTTCAGAAACAATGTTCTGGCACCGGGTGATCGTCGAAATGACCAGGAAGGTTCCTGGTGGGCCAAGGTGGACTTCAAGATCGAACAGGAGTTCAACATTGGTCCCGGGCAGGCGTCAGCTTTCCTCGTGATTGATAACCTGACCAATATGATCAACGATGATTGGGGTGTGCTTGAAAAAGTTAACTTCCCGAATAACGTTGTTCGCGGTTCGCAGGAAGAAGCGCGTATCGGCGATGCATCGATCTACGAGATCCGAATCGGGGTTGAGTACAACTTCTGATGCTGTGACGGCAGCCCGCGAAGCAGGCTGCTGTCCAGATTGTCGAAAACCTGGCGCTCGCCTCGGATGACCCTGGCGCTGAATCAGGATGAAGAAGGGCTTATTGACGCCGGTCAATGAGCCTTTTTCATTTTTGGGACGGACACTTTTTTTGAAAGTGAACATAAAGTTGATAGAAGTGCACGCCAGTCTGGCAGCGTTTGATTGCATCGCCTATTATCGGTCGCAACGCATTATTCACAGACTTAGGAGAAAGTTATGGCGATCACACTCGCTGATGTTGATGCAGCGCTAGCAATTGAACCTGAAGAAGTCCCCGGTACCTACTCGGACAGAGATTCGCTGCTCTATGCGGTTGCTATTGGTATGGGCAAAGATCCGCTGGATACAAAAGAACTGGACTATGTCTGTGAGACTGTTGGCAATCGAGTCGTACCCACGGCTGCAACTGTTCTGACTAAACCAAGTCGCCAGGCGACGACCCGAACAAATCTGATGAGTCAGATGAATTACGTCATGATGCTGCACGGTGAACAGCGTCTGCAGATTCATCAACCATTGCCGCCGGCTGCCAGTACTCTGATCAGCAACCGTGTCACCGGCGTGTATGACAAAGGTGAAGGCAAAGGCGCACTTTTGACGAATGAGACCAGCGTTAAACTCGATGACGGCAGTCCACTTTATACGGTGAGCTCAACCCTGTTCTATCGCGGGGACGGTGGCTTTGGTGGTTCGGCAGAAGGTGCGCCGGTCCCACACACGCTGCCGACGCGCGAGCCTGATGCAGTCTGTGAGCTCCCGCAGCGGGCAGACCAGGCTATGGTCTATGCCTTGTGCGGTGACCGTAACCCGCTGCACCGTGACCCCGGCATTGCGTCCAAAGCCGGGTTTGATATGCCCATTCTGCATGGGTTGTGCTCCTATGGCATTGCCTGTCATGCCGTGCTGAAAACCATGTTGGACTACGACCAGACCCGCATGAAAAGCTTTGATGTGCGGTTCTCGTCACCGGTTTTCCCTGGCGAGACGCATATTGTCGAGATGTGGAAGGATGACGATGTTGTCAGCTTCCGAACCCGTATCAAAGAGCGGGACGTCATCTCAATCAACAACGGCAAGTGCGTCATAGCCTGACGGAAAGCCTGATCTGTTCAGTTATCGAGATGATGGCTGGACAGGTCCCGTCCTGATGTTTCTGTCAGCAGCAGCACCGAAATGATGGTCAGTACTGACGCGAGAGCCATGTAGGCGGATACCCAGACCGTACCAAAACCACCCCAGAGATACGTCGCAATGGTCGGAGCAAGGCCGCCGCCCACTATCGCACCCAGCTGATAACCCAGAGAAGCGCCTGAATACCTGACATGGGTTGAAAACAGCTCTGCCAGGAAAGCGGCCTGCGGACCGTACATCATGCTGAGGAATATCTGGCCGATCCCGATGGCAACACAGATCCAGAGCAAGTCGCCGGTATTGACGAGCGGAAAAATCGCAAAAGCCCAGATCCCCAGCAACACCGCACCGGCAATATACACGCCCTTGCGACCATTTCGGTCAGAGTAGGCCGATGCCAGGAACAGCACCGGAATCTGCACGATGGAACCGATTAAGACAGCCAGCAGCATAGTATCCCGTGGCAGCCCAAGTCCCATGGGGTTGCTGCCATAGGCGACAATCCAGGCAACAAAAATGTAAAAGCTGACCTGGACTGAGAGAAAGGCGCCGGCGCCAAGGATGATTTCCTTAGGGTGCAGCCGAATGGCTTCAAGGATTGGCGAGCGTCCGTCGGGGATTTTCGGCGCCTGATCCACATGGGCATGTTCCTGCAGGTCTTTGAACGCGGCGGTATCCTCGAGATTTAGCTGAACATAGATGCTGAGACCGATAAGGACGACGCTGAGCAGGAAGGGAATACGCCAGCCCCATTCCATGAAGGCCTCATCTGGCAGCGCTGCACTGACGGCGAGAAATGCCAGATTGGCAAGAATGATACCCGCCGGCGCACCGGCCTGGGCAAAGGCGCCGTAAAAGCCACGCTGGTTGGCGGGTGCGTTTTCTGTCACCAGTAGCATTGCACCACCCCACTGGCCGCCGACCGCGAGTCCCTGGATAAAGCGCAGCAGGATCAGCGCCAGCGGCGCTGCGGCGCCGATGGTGGCATAGGTAGGCAGCAGGCCGATCACGGTGGTAGCAACGCCCATCATCATCAGCGCAGTGACCAGCGCTTTCTTGCGACCCACCTTGTCACCGAAGTGACCGAAGAAAATGCCGCCCACAGGTCTGGCGATAAAGCCGACGGCGAACGTTGAGAACGAAGCAATCAGCGCGACCATTTCAGGCATATCAGCAGGGAAGAACGCCCGCGGAAAAATCAGTGCGGCGGCAGTGCCATAGATAAAGAAGTCGTACCACTCGATGCTGGTACCGGCGAGGGAAGTAGTCGCCACCTTGCGCATACTCTGCGCAGAAGCCTGATCGCTCATTGCTGCTCCAGATTGTTTTTCTTATTGTCAAACCGGAGTTTATTCAGGTCCGCGGCAAAGTTACATCAGTAATTTGCCGCGGATCGTCAGAACCGGACCAGGGTTTGTTTCGGGCGACCTGCAGCGAGCCTGCCCCCAGATCTGGGTTAAACGGGATTCAAGTCTGCAGCGAGCATTCTGTTGTCTGTGACCTCGATGGGCTGCTGTTTCAACCGGTCAATACACTTGAGAAGTTCCGCACCGCGCCAGCTGCCGGCATTATTGCGGCCGTAAAGATGACGTTCCAGCGTATCGATCTCGTCGGCGAGGGCATCGTCCAGCGGCTTTAACTGATCTGCAGAATCGAGTTGCGGATATCGTGCCTTGCACCACAGGAACAGCTGACGGTGCGCATCAGCGGCGCGGTTGCGTTGACAGGCTTGTTTCAGTCCCTTGTATTCCCTGGCTTCATCCGGGTCGACGAACGTGGTTGTCTCGAATCGCCTTGAGTTAGCAGACTCCAGTACAGCAATCCGGCGCCGGAGCATCAACCACTGCCAGGCCGTCAGCAGCCAGAGAATGCCGAGTGAAACCGCAGCCCACTGCCAGAGCGGTGATGATTCTGCCTGAATGGTAACCGGGCGTGACAGCTCCGTGACAGGTACAGTGACTGTGGGGACGTCGACCGCTTCGCCCAGTGCGGGCATGACTGTGAAGGTGGCGGCCGGTATCACCGCGACTTCTTCCCGGTCGGTCTCAGTGTTCCACCAGGGAATCCGGATTTCCGGTAAGTCGAGGCGACCCTCCACCGTCGGGACAATACCGATGGTAGTCTGTTGTATGGCCGTCAGACCCTCGGCGCCGACCCGGTTTTCCGTCGCTGGCGGGTCCGCATAGACCTTGGCACCTTCTATCGACATATCTGATACCGATGGCAGAATGCTGCTGGAGAGCCCCTGGGCAGCGAGTGTGATAACGCGGTTGACGGGTTCGCCGACGCGGAACTGCGGCGGGGTTTCTGTCCAGGATTCCGTGATCGTCAGGGCCCTTGCCGGAATCCAGTCGTCGCCGGAGAAACCCTCGGGTATGCGCCGGACATTAATCCTATGTGATTCCGAGACGGCATTGACCTGCTGTTTCTGTGAAAAGAATCCGCCCCGGCCCCGGGTGCCGCGAAAGCGCTCACGGGGGATAACGAGTTCACCACTGCGCTGGGGAAAGATAGCGTAGCGTTTTTCCAGCACATAGTAGCGCTTGCCGCTGACAACGGATTCGTAGCGGCGCTCATTCTCGATTACCTCAACCACTGTCTCCGGCAAAATCGGCGGCTGTGGGAAGTCCCCACCGATCGCCTCGGTGTAGAACAGCTTAACTGTGTAAAGGATCTGGCCCTGAACGTAGGTGTCATTCTTGTCGACACTGGTTTCGAAGAAGACATACTGGTTCATCTGCTGACGCTGGGATATCGATTGCTGCTGCACCCTGACAGGAATCGCCTGGGTCGTCTCCCTGCCCGCCCTGATCGCAGGGATCATCAAGTCGCCCAGCCTTCTGGGGGCCAGGACGATGGCGTAGTCGACGTAGACGACGCTTGACGTCTGGCCGTTGACGATTCTGAACTGGCTGTTTCTTTTCGGCGAGATGCTGATTACTTCGAAGTCTCTCTCCAGCACTGTAAAGTCGGGTTCTGTGTCCGCCGTCGCATCAGATGCGCGCACGGTCAGCGAGATCAGGTCCGCATCAGAAATGATGGTTCGGTCAACCGTCGCTACGAGATCCGCATGAGCCGGGGCAAGCAGAAAAAGAATAAGAATGAGAATGAGTAGAGAGCTACCAGTCTGCTGAATTTTCATTACCTGCTACCTTTCCGGATTTTGCCCGTTCGTCATACTGTTGCTGAAATTTCCGGCGCAGCAGCCCACCCGGATCATCCGGGACTCGACGAAGCCATTGCTGCAGTGCCTGTTTTTCCTCTTCATCCAGCGGGTCCGCCTCTTCCTCGGCGGCTTTTTGAGCCTGAGCTTCCTGGTTCTGCTGCTCGTCTGATTGCTGCTCCTGCTGTGACTCTTCCTGCTGTTCCTGGTCTTCCTCATCAGAGGAAGATTCCTGCTCCTGTTCCTGCCGTTGCTGCTGTTCCTGGTCCTGCTCGCTGTCCTGTTGTTCCTGGTTTTCCTGGTCTTGTTCGTTATCCTGCTGTTGCTGCTGCTCCTGTTGCTGCTGAAGCAGATCCTCAATCAGCTTCTTATTGAAAGCGGCGTCCTCGTCCCCCGGATTCAGGCTCAGCGCTTCATCATAAGCCTCGATCGCCTCATTCAGCAGGCCCTGCCTGGCGAGTGCATTGCCCAGGTTGTAGTAACCATCACTGGATTTGATCTCTCCGAACTGGTTCGCGGCAGCTTCGAAATTTTCGCTGCGGTAGCTGGCAGTGGCGCGCCAGGCTGGATTTTCGAATAGTTCTGCGGCGCGCGCCGGATCGCCTGCATCCAGGGCCTGCTTGGCTTGCTGATCACGGGTTTGCCAGAGGTCGTCCCAGCCGAATGCCTGCGCCTGTTCCCCGGGCAGGATAACGAGTAAGGCCAGCGCCCAGAGCCAGCCGCGACGAAAAGCCAGTGATGCCAAAGGCAGGAGTAGCAAGAGGAGCCAGGGGCCTTCCTCGAACCAGACATCGAAATCGCGCTCGATTTCCCGGAACTGGTCTTCCGGTGCCAGCGGCTGCTCGGCGAGCAGAAACTCCAGGTCTTCATCGGTCAGGCTCATCGGCGAAAACCTGCCAGCGGAGAGATCTGCAAAGTCTCTCAAACTCCGCGTATTCACCTTGGGAATAACCAGATTGCCCTGGCGATCCTTGAGAAAGCTGACCCTGCCGCGCTCATCCGCCACGGTAATGGGCGCACCCTCTTCAGTCCCCACCGACATGACGGAGACAGGGTAGGCGTTGCGATACTGGCGCGAGACCTGTTGCGCCGCGACCACGTCGCGAATCTCATCCGTAATAATGAGGATACGGCCGCTGGCAACACCGCCATTCTCGAATAGTTCAATGGCAACCTCGAGGGCTGAGGCAAGGCGACTGCCGGGCGCGGGCACGATGCTGGGATCGAGCGCGGGAATCATGGCGGCAATGGTGTTGGTATCGTCCGTCAGTGGCGAGACTGTATGCGCGTCGCCGGCGAAGACGACGAGCGCAGTGACACCTTCATCGCGCATCTCGAGCAGATCTATCAGCTTGCGCTTGGCCCTGACCAGACGGTTTGGCTTCACGTCTGTCGCCAGCATGGATTGAGTCAGATCGAAGATCACCACCAGCGCATCCTCACGTTCGTGCACGGGTTGCGGGGTCTTGCGCCAGACGGGGCCGGCGAGGGCAATCGTGGCGATCAGCCAGGCCAGCAACAGGATGGTAAACGGGCTGCGACTCACCTGGCTGTCAGGATTGTCGAGAATATGTTCCAGCAGGTGGGGTTCGATGGCAGTCTCCCAGTTGCTGTGATGACTGTTGCGGTAGCGCAGCAGGGCGAACAGCATTGCCGCGGGGATCAGTGCGTAGAACCATTCGGGTCGCAGGAAATGAAAATTAAGCTGAACGTCCTGCAGCCAGGATAGACCAGTCATCAGTTCTGTCACGCCGTGCCCCCCTGTTTTTTCCTGTCAGCCAGGTTGGCGAGCAGACCATAAACCCAGGTTGTCAAAACCGGGTGGAGTGCAGCCATAGTCAAGCTGAGGCATAAGGCGAGGGCAAGTGGCCACCAGTACAGCGATCTGACCGGACGATAGGTTTCCGCTTCCTGCTCGATCGGTTCAAGCTCATCCAGGGCTCGGTAGATCTCACTCAGCTCATCACTGGATCTGGCCCGCTGGAAAATGCCGCCAGTCATGCTGGCAATCTGTGTCAGGGTTTCGGTATCGAGTTCTGCGGATGGATTTACTGTGCGATTAAAGAAGAAGCCGGGTACGGCCATCTCTTCCGCGCCGAAACCTATGGTATAGATACGGATACCTTCCTGGGCTGCCAGTTTAGAGGCCTGCACCGGGTCAACTTCACCGACGTTGTTGACGCCGTCGGTCAGCAGGACCAGGACTCGATTCTCTGCGGGCCGTGCCTGTAGTCTTTTCACGGCCAGGCCAATGGCATCGCCAATCGCCGTTTTGCCACCAGCGATACCGAGTGGTGTTTCCGTGAGCAAGGTGCGCACGGTATTCCTGTCAAAAGTGAGCGGCGTCTGCAGGTAAGCCTGGGTGCCGAACAGAATGAGTCCGAGGCGGTCCCCCTGGCGTCGCTCTACGAAGTCGCCTACTACTGCTTTGACGACCGCCAGTCGCGTCTGCATGCTCCCATTCAGCTCCATGTCCTCGGTGCCCATGGAGCCCGAGATGTCTACGGCCAGTAACAGGTCGCGGCCGGAAGTGGGCAGATTGACCGGCTGACCAATCCACTGTGGTCTTGTTGCCGCCAGGACAAGGGCCAGCCAGGTGAGTATGAGCAGGACCCGCCGCAGCAGCGAGCGGCGGTTAGTCCCGGTGATGCCGCTGTCAAAGTTGGTCGCCTGGCCGAAGAAAGGTACCTGCAACGCAGGCTGACGTTGATCAGCTTTTGGCGCCAGGAGGTAAACCAAAACAGGCAACGGCAGGAACAGTGCCATGTAGGGCCAGAGCAATTCGATCATGCTGCGGCCCCTGCATTTTTAAGCAGAAATTCCCGTTGATGATCGTTAATCCAGCGCGCGGCGATGATCTGCAGCGCTGGCACGTCGATGCTGATATCGGGTCGGTAGTTGCCGTCAATCAGGGACTCTGCTTCACCGATAGAAAAATCGTGGCTGTTGGTTGAGTTGTCAAGAAACTGCAGCCAGGCTTCGCCGGTAAGACTCGCCACCTGTTCCCTTGCAAACGCGGTGAGTGCGACTCGTTTAAGGAGTTCCTGCAGGGCCTGCAGGTAGGCTGCGTCATCGCCGTGTGCCTGCCATTCGCCTTCCAGTGCTGCAAGTTCTTTCAGAGCCTCACGCCGATAGCGATTTCTACGCCAGTGTAGAAACAGCCAGGTAACGAGCGCAATCAATGCCAGCAGGGCGAGTCCGGCGAGAATCCACCAGCCGGGAGCTGGGGGCCAGGTTTCAATCATGCCTGGTTGATGAATGTCGCGCAGCTGGGCGAGCGGGTCTGCCTGCTGCTGCATGATGCCCGGTTGTGCCGGTGCTGCCGCCATCAGCTTTGCACCATCGCTGAACTCTGTCGGTTCAGGCCTTCGACAATGGACAGGTCGGTCCGCAGCGCGAGCAGTTCAGATTTGACCCGCATGAATTCTTCCTGAACAGTGGCGATGCGCTGTTGAAAGCTCTGGGTGTAGGCGTCGCGATGTTTGCGACTGGCGGTGTTGATCCGAGATCGTTGAACACCATCTGTAATGGTATAGAGATCAGGACGCGGCAGACTCTGTTCCAGTGGGTCAGAGATGTGGATGCCGATCAGCTCATTGTGCCGCGCCAGCGGCTGAAAGTGGATGCGCGATTCCTCACTGAAATTGGCGAAATCACTGATTACGAAGATGACGCTGCCATGTTTGGTAACGCGCCTGACATTGGCTAAGGCCTCGGTAAAGTAATTGTTGCTGTAGGTCGCCGGTCGCGTGGCCGCCTCGCGGTTAAGCTGGTGATTGAACTCATTAAGCTCGTTCAGGAGCCTTAGCACAGCGTGCTTGTTGCGCCGCGGTCGAATTTCGCGGTGTCCTTGTTCGGAAAAAATAATGCCGCCAACGCGATCGCCGCGGTCAAGCATGGACCAGGCAATCAGTGCCGCGGTGCGGGCCGCCAGCACAGACTTGAACGTGACCTGACTGCCGAAAAACATGGAAGCGGACTGGTCCACCAGGATCAGGACGGGACGCTCTTTTTCTTCCTGGAACAGTTTTGTGTGAGGTGTTTGGGTACGTGCGGTGACGCGCCAGTCAATTGTGCGGACATCGTCACCAGGCTGGTAGATGCGGACTTCAGAGAAATCGATACCGCGACCCTGGAAACTCGAAGAGAGCAGGCCCGCCAGTGGGTTCGAGGTCTTTTTGTCGGCGAGATCATTGATTTCCCGGGCGGCGTAACGGAGCCTGATGAGATCGCGGACATCGGTGTAGGCTCCGCGGTACTCGTGGAGTTCAGCTATGTTGCTCTCTGCGCGGAAGTTACGGATTGCCACGGGCCCTGATCCTTATGCGGCAGCGACTCTTTGTACCAAAATGTCGAGAATCTTGTCTGCATCAATGCCCATGGCTTCCGCCTCGAAGGTGACGATGAGGCGATGCCTGAACACGTCGTGCAGTACAGCCTGGACATCATCTGGCGAGACGAAATCTTTGCCCTGAAGATAGGCGTTCGCCCGGGCACAGATATCGAGAGCGATGGTGCCGCGCGGCGAGGCACCATAGTCAATCCAGTTTGCCAGGTCCTCTCCGTAGGCGGCGGGGTTTCGCGTTGCCATTGTCAGCTGGACGATGTATTCCTCGACAACTGGCGCCATGTGCATAGCGATCAGGTCTTTGCGGGCGGCGAAGATGGTTTCCTGTAAGACTCGCTGCGGCGGTGTTGATGCGGCGTCTGCCATGGACTCTCCGCGGACCAGTTGCAGGATGTGACGCTCGGATACCGCATCAGGATAACTAATGTTGACGTGCATCAGAAAACGGTCGAGCTGTGCTTCCGGCAGGGGGTAGGTGCCCTCCTGTTCAATCGGGTTCTGGGTTGCCATGACAAGGAACAGGCCGGGCAGGGGAAAAGTCTGCCTGCCGTAGCTGACCTGGCGTTCAGCCATGGCTTCAAGCAATGCTGACTGAACCTTGGCTGGTGCACGGTTGATTTCGTCAGCGAGAATCAGGTTATGAAAGATCGGTCCCCTCTGGAACTCAAAGCTGTGGTCCTGGGCACGATAGATCTCTGTGCCGGTGACATCGGAGGGCAGCAGGTCCGGCGTGAACTGGATTCGGTGGAATTCGCCCTCAATGCCGTCAGCGAGGGTTTTGATGGCTTTGGTCTTGGCCAGCCCGGGGGCACCCTCAACCAGTAAGTGGCCATCTGCGAGCAGGGCCATCAGCAGCCGGTTGACGAGTTTCTCCTGGCCGATGATGCGGCTTTCAAGCCATTTCTGGAGTTCGATGATCTGGTGCACTGTTTGTTTCTGTCCTTGGCACTGTTAGTTTCTCGCCAGCAGTTGTTGCAGGTTGTGCCGCATCCTGCCTGATGCTCCCGCTGAAGGCTCCACCACGGCTGAGGGCTCTAAACCGGCTGAAGGCTCTTGAGCGAGGTCCTGTGCGGGTAATAGACCGCGAAATCACGGTCGGGTTCCGGGAGCGGATCATACTATAGATCAGTCGAAGGTTTTGGACGATAAAGTCAGTGTTACGATCGGCCGAAGTTCTACACCTTAGGCGATGACGAGGCTGGCACCACCATAATTCCTTACGGTCAAGCGGGACATAAGCCCTGTTTTGGTGCGCCTATGCGTTTGGGCTGATCAAGGCTATCCGGTACACTCTTGCACTGGACCCAACTGCCTGACTTCAACGAGGTCGAATGAACACAAGAGAGGAGAACTCATCATGGTAAGAGCAGTCATAGCGCTAATGGCGCTGATCCTTTTTTCCCCGCTGGTAATGGCTGACGAACTCAACGCTGCCAACACTTCCTGGATTCTGACCTCGACGGCCCTGGTGCTGTTCATGACCATTCCTGGCCTGTCACTGTTTTACGCCGGCCTGGTGCGCACGAAAAATGTGCTGAGTGTCCTGGTGCAGTGCTTCTCTATCACCTGTGTCGTTTCGATACTTTGGCTGATTGTCGGTTACTCGCTCGCGTTCTCTGAAGGTAACGCATTTATTGGCGGGTTCTCGAACGTGCTGATGGGCAATACGCTTGAAGGCACTATGAACGGCGACATTCCCGACAGCGTGTTCGCCATGTTCCAGCTGACCTTTGCCATTATTACACCTGCGCTGATTGTCGGTGGCTTTGCTGAACGCATGAAGTTTTCCTCGATGCTGCTGTTCTCGGCGATATGGTTGCTGGTGGTTTACCTGCCAGTGACGCATTGGGTGTGGGGCGGGGGCTGGCTCGGTGAAATGGGCCTGCTGGATTTTGCCGGCGGTACTGTCGTGCACATTACAGCGGGCGTCGCTGCGCTGGTTGCGGCCGTGGTCATGGGGCCGCGTCGAGGGTTCCCGTCGACGCCGATGACACCGCACAATATGACGATGACCGTAACGGGAGCAGGTATGCTCTGGGTCGGCTGGTTTGGTTTTAACGGGGGCAGCGCGCTTGCCGCGAATGGCGATGCCGGAATGGCGATGCTGGTCACACACATGTCGGCGGCAGCGGGTGCTTTGACCTGGATGTGCATCGAATGGATCAGGTTTGGCAAGCCGAGCGCGCTGGGTGCAGTGACCGGCATGGTGGCTGGTCTGGGTACCATCACACCTGCTTCCGGCTTTGTCGGCCCTGCCGGAGCGCTGCTGATTGGTATCAGTGCTGGCGCGGTCTGCTTCACTGCCACCATGTTCATTAAACGCCGGCTCGGAATCGATGATTCTCTGGATGTGTTCCCGGTTCATGGTGTGGGCGGTGCGTTGGGTACGGTTTTGGCCGGTGTCTTCGCGAGCAGCAGCCTTGGTGTGTTCTCAGGACAGGGCGATGGTCTGCCCATGGGAGAGCAAGTCCTGGTGCAGTTGACGGGGGTTGGCTCTGTCGCTGTCTACACAGCAGTGGCATCATTCATCCTGCTGAAGCTTATCGACATGATGCTCGGGTTACGTGTGACTGAGGATGAAGAGACCGAGGGTCTCGATCTCAATCAGCATAACGAACGCGGTTACGACTATTAACTGAAACGGGGGCTTCGCCCCCGTTTTTCTTGATGCGGCGAATGTCTCGCGAGCAGAGTTTCAAATGCCTGCAATTCTTCCAGATACTCGCGCCGCAGGCGCAAGCTCAGGACACTGGCGCAGTCTTTGAAATCGTTGACTGGCTAGCGGAAGGCGGCGCGTTCCACCAGATACTTCACCAGGGCTGGGAAGTCGAGACCGTAGGCGCTGGCGCCGTCGGGATAGAGGCTTGTCGGCGTCATCCCCGGCATGGTGTTCACCTCCAACAGGTATATTGATTCATCCGTAACTACAAAATCGGCGCGTGACAGGTCCCGACAGCCAAGGGCACGATGCGCAATGACCGCCGCTTCTTTGAGCGCACTGGTTTGATGGGCAGGCAGGTCGGCGGGCAGAATATGCTCAGAGGCACCGGCAGCATATCGATGTTCGAAGTCATACCAGGCGCCCTCTGGTGTGGTGATTTCAATCACATCAAAGGGCTCAGTGCCGTTGTCAGTATCGATGACGCCAACCGTAATCTCACGCCCGTCGATACGCTCCTCCACCAGTAGACGCGGGTCGAGCTCAAATGCGGTGGCAACGGCATCATGCAGCTGGCTCTCATTGTCGACAATGGTGACCCCAATGGCGCTGCCCTGGGACGAGGGTTTTACCACGACATAATGGCCCAGCGCCTTGCTGATCTGGTCAATGGCACTCGCAACGCCGTCAGCTCTCGCGACGACACTCTGGCGAGCCACCGGTAGTCCTGCAGCCCTGAAGATCTCCTTCGCGATGATCTTGTTCATGGCGAAGGCGCTGCTTTGAACATCACTACCAACATATCGGTAGCCTAGAATTTCGAGAAAGCCCTGGAGCGTGCCATCCTCACCCGGGGGGCCGTGCAGTACCGGGAAAACCACGTCTGGTGCGAATGCAGCGAGTGCAGAAGCGACGGTTTCATCCAGTTCGATACTCATGACATGCGAAAAATTCTGCGCCAGCGCGCTGACGACGCCACGCGCGCTGCTTCGTGACACATCAGCTTCAGCAGAGCTGCCGCCATTTAGCACGGCGATTCGCAGGTCCTTCATGGCAGTCCGGCACCCGCGTGGCTGACTCTGGCTGTTTCGACAGCTGCGGTGCGCTCGAGCGCACATTTGTCCGGATTCGAGTGGGCCGAGGTCAAAATAAAGAGTGTTCTGCCATCACTGCCACCCAGCATGCAGGCATAGGCCTGATGTTTTACCTTGATCCGATCGGTGACCTCGCCGCCTTCGAGGATCCGCAGGGCTTCCCTTGAGGTCGGCGACGCGACCCATATGCCACCCGCATCATCGAGGCAGATACCATCGGGGATGGCACCATCCATAGCGGCCCAGAGGCGCCGATTATGCAGCGATCCGTCATCGGCAACGTCGAAGGCAGTAAGTCGGCCGCCAACTGATTCGCCGACGATCAGGGTCCTGCCGTCGGGAGTGATTACGGTGCCATTGGGGAAAGAGAGTTCGTCAGCAACGATGCTGGCGCTGCCGTCCGGCCCGACCATGACAATCTCAGCGGGAGAGGCACTGGCACCGGTATGCAGGTCGAACCCGAAATTGCCGATGTACGAGCGGCCCTGTTTGTCAGTGACCATGTCGTTGCAGTGATAGCTGGCCAGATCGGAAATATCTGCGAAAACGGACAGTACACCGTCATTGAAACAGAGCAACTGCCGCTTGCGCATCGATACAATCAACAGGCGGCCATCAGGCAACCAGCCCAGCCCGGACGGCTCATCATCCGCCAGCGTCACTATGGTCTCGACACAGCCGGTTTCATCGACTGCCAAAACCTTGCGGTCATGCATGTCGGAAAGCCAGAGTCTGCCGTCATGCCATCTTGGACCTTCGCCAAACCGGAGCCCGTCAATCAGAATGTCTGTCACTTAAAAAAGTCCATAAATCCAGCCAGGCACCAGTTTACAGGGCATTGGGACGAGAAGAAGGCTTTTTGCCGGAGACATGCTGGAGATCGCCAGCTTTGGAGTAAACTACAGGCTTTTCCTGCGACGGAGATGAGCATGAGATATCTCAGAATCGGTGAACTGGCCGAAGTCACCGATACCAGTGCCGAGACATTGAGGTATTACGAGGCGGAAGGGCTGATACCGCCGCCGCGTCGCAGTGATTCGGGTTATCGTCTCTACAGTGCGGAAGATGAACGACGGGTTGTTTTTATCAGGCGGGCCAGGGCGATGGGATTTTCGTTGAAAGATGTTGCCGATCTTCTTTCTCTCCAGGTCGACAGACAGTCATCAACCTGCGGTGAGGTTAAGGAACTGGCGGAACTGAAACTGGTCGAGATAGACGAACGAATCAGTGAGTTGAAGAAAATGAAGGCTGCGCTGCAACAGGTGACAGAGGCTTGCGTTGGTGGTGAGGCGTCAGCTCTGCATTGCACGATTCTGAATGCGCTTGAGCATTAATCCTCTGTATTGCCGAGCAGTTTTTCGGCCAGGTCCGGACAGGGAGAGCCGGCCCTTATCAGCTGGCTCCAGAAGCGAGACGCCAAGCCGTCATCGAATTCAAGCAAGGTTTCGATGAGGCCCAGCGCGGAGTTCAGTCCTGCGCCAGCAGGAAAGCTCGCAATTCTGGCAGGGTAAAAGGCCAGCCGATCTCTTCCTCACCGGCAGCGACTACAGGGATGCGGAGACTGTACTTTTCCAACAGTACTTCGGAGTCTGCAATTTCCGTCTCATGAATGTCGACAGATAGACCTTCACGCTGCAATTCGTAGAGTTGAGACAAGGCTTGCTCGCACAGATGACAACCCAGTGTTGTATAAAGCGTGGTTTTCATGCCACGGGTGCAGGCAGGTCGAAGAACTGACGGGCGTTGCGCGTGGTCAGGGTCGCTATTTCATCAAGCGTCTCTGTCCGATGCTCAGCGACTTTCTCGGCGACGACATGCAGGTACTGCGGTTCGTTGCGTCGATCCTTTGGTTTTGGCCGGATATTGCGTGGCAGCAGATAAGGCGCGTCTGTTTCGATCAGCAATCGATCAGCCGGAATATCTTTAACCAGGCGCAACAGGTGGATGCCTCGGCGTTCATCACAGATCCAGCCGGTGATGCCAATGTAGCAGTCGAGATCGAGATAGGCGTACAACGCCTCTTTCTCGCCGGTGAAGCAATGGACCACCTGCCGCGCGATATGCTCGTGATGAGCACGCAGGATGTCGGCAAAAGCAGGGTAGGCGTCTCTCTCGTGCAGAAACATGGGCAGTCCCAGTTCAATGGCAAGTTCAATATGCTGCTCAAATGATTTCACCTGGGCAGGTCGTGGTGAAAAATCACGAAAGAAATCCAGACCGGTCTCGCCGACCGCAACCACCTTGTCTTCATCGGCAAGGTCGCGCAGCTCATTGATGACATCCTGAGTGGTCTCTTCAGCATGGTGAGGGTGGATGCCAGCGGTGGCGAACAGGTGGTCGTGATCCCGGGCCAGCCTGGCGGCATCTTGGCTGCCCTCTCTGGATGCGCCTGTAACGACCATTTGTACCACGCCTTTGGCCGCAGCTCGCGCCAGCACCTCATCAAAATCGGGATGAAAAGAATCGTGGGTCAGGTTTGCGCCGATATCGATATACATTCTGGAAGCATCAAGGGTTGGTGAATCAGGAATTCTTTGCCTGTGTGTCGGATACGCTTACGGTAATCTGCCGGTCTGAGAAATAGGCTCTCTCGTGTTCGTAGATCAACGGCGGGCTCTCCTGCATTCGGCGGCTGTAAATGTTAGCGAACATCAGCACATTCTGTACGTAGTTGCGCGTTTCTGCGTACGGAATCACTTCAATCCAGACGTCGAAGGGCAGGGCGGGGTCATTCCACCGCTCAACCCTGCCGGGGCCGGCATTGTATGCGGCAGAAGCGAGAATCCGGTTATTGTCGAAACGACGCAGCATCTGCCCGAGATAGTGAGTGCCGAGCCTGATGTTGAAGTCTGGTTCGGTCAGACTGGACTTGTCTGAATAGCGAGCGCCGATGCGATTGGCTACCAGCTTGGCTGTTCCCGGCATCAGTTGCATGACACCCATGGCGCCGGCCGAGGACTTGGCGTCAGGCATGAATGCACTTTCCTGGCGGGCAATGGCGAGGCTCCACGGAACCGGGATATTGGCGCGGCGTGCATGCGCGATAAAGTTGTCCTGATAGGCTATCGGGAAACGAAAATCGAGGTGGTTCCAGGTGCCGGCGTCAATCATTGTCTGAATGGCGATTTTGTGCCAGCCCCAGCGCAGGGCGACGCTTGCGGCAATGGCGCGTTCTGACGGGGAGAATTCCGCAGTGCTGAAATACCACTCGCGGCGTGCCTTGGATCTCTCGCCCAGGGAGAACAGTTCCAGCGCTCGCTGGATTCCCGGCATGTATTCAAGTGCGAGCATTTCGTCGAGGGAAACGTCGACCGGTTCGTCCTCAAAACTGTAGTGACTGCCCAGGATGTCGGCGGAAAGGAAACCATAGAATGAACGCTCGGCAGCCAGACGGCTGAAAATCTCCATGGCATCCTCGCGGTCGGCCGCGTCGGTAGATTTCTCAAGAACGCGGGCGCGCCAGTACTGCCAGCGGGCTGATTCACGCACCTCTTCCGGTAGCAGTCCAGTCAGGACGAAGACATTCCGCCAGTCACCCACCCGCAGGCTTTGTCGCAGCAGGTCCTCCACCAATTTTGGGTGGTTGTGCATGTTGACCGGCAGATCGGCTGTGGCTTCGACATCATCGATGCGCCCGGCAAGGTACTGGCCAAGGCTGGCATAAGCGTCCTCCAGCGCCTCCGGGTCGAAATTGTGCATCGTTGTATATCGGTTCAAGGTCAGGACGGCAGCTTCAGGGTCGTTGCGAGCCAGTCGCCTGACGCCGTGCAGGATGATCTCCCGATTGCGGACGTGATCCCGGCGGAAGGCAGAGTAGCGTTGCAGTGTCTTCGGTTTCAGGTGGACGAGTCGATAGTTGCTGGCAAAGGATTTGTCATCCTTGTGAATAAACCGCAGCAGGTATTGGGATAGTTTCTTTTCGCCGTTTTTCAGGCTGAGGGAAAACCGCTGCCAGGCAATCTCGGGCGTGATGCCGTCCTTGCCGCGCCAGACCTGGAAGATAGGATCGCACTCATCAGGCTGTGAGTAACCGACCAGCCAGAGTTTCTCTGCCTCCTGCATGGCGGCACCGGTCCTACCGGTTTTGTAGAGTGAGTAGCCATAGTGACAGCTGAGAATGCGGGTTGTGGCGATGGTTTGAGGCAGTTGAAGGGTGCCCGGTTTACCCAGAATGGCGGATTCGTAGCCTTCGCGAAATGTCTGCCAGCTGCCTTTTTTTGCCTGACGGGCAAGCCAGTGCTGAACCAGCGGTTCGACGAGCGGTGTGTCGGCGTACTGATCAGCGAATGCCTGGATATCATCAGGACCGTAGCGGGAAATACGGTAAGCCATCTCTGTATATTCAAGATAGGGGTAAAGCGCGTAGGTACGCAGCGCGGGTTTAACCTTTTTCAGTTTGCTGAACTGGCTTGTCTGGATCAGATGCAAAGCGTCGAGATAGCGCCGGCGGTCCTCGTAGCGATCAGGGTCAACACTGGCGCTGTAGGAAGCCCCGTGCGAGAACTCCGCGTGGGCGGTCTGCCCCAGCATGAGCAGGAAACAGAACGGTAACAGCCTCTTCAATCTATCTTTCCCTCATTGCGGCGCGCGGTAGTGGCGACATCACCTGACGGGGCAGTATGCGCTCCCGTTGTGTCAGAGTGCTGCATGCTTGTGCAAAATTAATGAAAGTAATCTGGAGGAGCAAAGCAGCCGAAGCCGATGAATCAGTCGCCGACCCTGACGGCCAGTACATCGCAGGGTGCGCCGTGCAAAACGCCGTTGGCGGTTGATCCCAGCAGCAATGCCAGGCCATGTCGGCCATGGCTGCCAACGACAATAAGATCTGCGCCAATTTCATTCGCCAGTGTGTGGATCTCGGTTTCGGGTCGGCCGAATATCAGGTGTCGGTCGTCCTCTGCAACATCCAGGGTGGCGGCGAAATCAGCGAGATGAGATTTGGCTGTGTCCTGAATCTGCTCCTGAATCGTAGAGAGATCCATCGGGATATCGCCACCGTAAGCGAGAGACAGAGGTTCAATAACATGAACGCAGCTGAGTTTTGCATCGAAGGCTGTGCGTAATGCACAGGCCTTCCTGGAAACATCCCGTGACTCAACAGTCAGGTCTACGCCGACCAGAATATGTTTGTAATCGCTCATCGCATCCACCGTGCTATCTTGTTATTTTATCGCTGGATTTCTCGGCAAATTTACACAGAACAAATGGCGATCACAACTGCTGTCTGTCCGTTCTGCACCTGAATCGAGTTGTCAGTCATTCACTAACTTTTAGGAGTGCCTGGAAGATGGTCTATCTGATTATTGGGCTCGCGGTGTTGTTTATTCTTGTGCCGATACTTGCGGTGCTGCCCTCGCCGCGGCAGCGCGAGCAAATGGCTATGCGCAACGCCGCGCGTGCCGCTGGTGTGCTGGTCGAACTGACATCGATCGATGACCCCAATCCGAAACAGGACAAATACATATCGCCAACAGGCAGGCCGCTGCCACCGAAACTTCAGCTCGCAGCCTATCGTAAACAAAGGAAACGGCAGAGCGACTGGCGCCAGTTGCCCCGGGTGGACTGGTGCCTGCAGCGAAAGTTGGAAGCCGGTTGGGTCTGGCAGGGTGAGGTCAGCGGTGATCTCTCGCCTGATTTCAAGGCCTGGCTCGAAAGCCTGGTTGAAACATTGCCGGTCGATGTCCATCAGGTAGAAGAGGTGGGTTATATGGTCAGCGTTTACTGGCATGAGAAGGCGAAGGAGACCGTTGATGATGTGTTGGATTTTCTTAATCAATGCGTTGAGAAAGAGCTCTATGCGGCCTCTGTTCTTGATGACGAAGACGCCGGGACTTGACAGCCGACCGGACTTTCAGCCTAAAGTAAAAAAGCATCCATTCGTCATTGCGGCTTGACCTTGTAGATTATTGACCTTATATATGTCGCCCCGCACGCCCGGTCGGGCCAGTGCCAGACCGGATCAACCATAGTTACAGCAGGATCAGATGGGAAAATCTTTAGTCATTGTTGAGTCACCAGCCAAGGCAAAAACGATAAATCGTTACCTGGGTGATGACTTCATTGTTAAGTCGAGTGTCGGCCATATCCGCGATCTGCCCGTCAGCGGGACCAGCAAGGTTGACCCGAAGGCGAGAGCAAAAGAAGCGGCCAAGACACGAAAGATGTCACCCGAAAAGAAAGCCGCTTATAAAAAAGAAAAAGCACGCAAACAGCTGGTTTCTCGTATGGGCGTGGATCCTGACAACAACTGGGCGGCGAATTACCAGATCCTGCCAGCAAAAGAGAAAGTCGTGGCTGAACTGAAGAAGCTGGCCAGTAACGCTGATGAGATCTATCTCGCCACCGACCTTGACCGTGAGGGAGAAGCGATTGCCTGGCACCTGCAGCAGGCGATCGGTGGTGATGAAAGCCGCTACCGCCGTGTAGTCTTCAACGAGATCACCAAGAAAGCGATCCAGGAGGCCTTTGAAGAACCCGGGGAAATCAACATGGATCGCGTCAGTGCCCAGCAGGCTCGACGCTTTCTCGACCGCGTGGTGGGCTTCATGGTCTCGCCCTTGTTGTGGGCGAAGATCGCTCGCAACCTGTCAGCGGGTCGGGTTCAGTCCGTTGCGGTCAAACTGGTTGTCGAACGTGAGCGCGAGATCAAGGCGTTCGTTCCGGAGGAATACTGGGAAGTTTTTGCGCTGTTGGCTGAAGATCCGGCAAACGGTGAGTCTGTTCGGTTCCAGGTCGCGAAACAGGATGGAAAAAATTTCCGGCCAACCAGCCAAGAAGAAACAGAGGAGGCCCTGGCGCGGCTGAACGCGGCGACTTTCACCGTCAAGAGTCGGGAAGACAAGCCGACACAGACTCGGCCGACTGCGCCTTACATTACCTCGACGCTGCAACAGGCAGCGAGCACTCGAATGGGCTTCGGCGTTAAAAAAACCATGATGCTGGCCCAGCGTCTTTATGAAGCGGGCTACATCACCTATATGCGGACCGACTCGACTAATCTCTCGGCAGAAGCTGTAGCGGCTTGTCGCGACCTGATCGGTGCCGAGTACGGCGACCAATACCTGCCGGAGAAACCTCGTCTGTATTCCAGCAAAGAGGGTGCGCAGGAGGCTCACGAGGCGATCCGGCCCTCCGATGTGACGGTCAAGTCAACGTCCCTGAAGGGAATGGAACGAGATGCGGAACGGCTCTACGAGTTGATCTGGCGCCAGTTTGTAGCCTGTCAGATGCCCAATGCGGACTATATCAGCACGACAGTACTGGTCGGTGCTGACAATCTTGAGTTGCGCGTACGTGGCCGGATTCTGAAATTTGATGGCTACACGCGCGTGCAGCCTCCGGCCGGACGACGAGAGGAAGAACAGCCGCTGCCCGAATATGCCGTTGATCAGGTGCTGAAACTCGAGGAACTGCAGCCCTCCCAGCACTTCACCAAGCCGCCGCCACGCTACGGCGAAGCCAGCCTGGTGAAGGAAATGGAAAAACTGGGCATTGGTCGACCCTCTACCTACGCCGCAGTGATTACGACCATCCAGGATCGAGGCTATGTCACGCTCAAGAATAAGCGGTTTTACGCCGAGAAGATTGGTGAGGTCGTTACCGAAAGACTCAGCGAAAGTTTTGAAAACCTGCTGAACTACGGCTTTACGGCAGATCTCGAGGAGGGCCTCGACAAAGTTTCTAATGGCGATGTCGAGTGGAAAAATCTGCTTAACGATTTCTTCGAAGATTTTGAGACCAAGCTTGAGAAAGCCGGCAGTGACGATGGCATGCGAGCCAACGAGCCAACTGCGACGGATATCAAATGTGAAAAGTGTGGCCGTGACATGCAGATTCGGATCGGCGGCACCGGTGTTTTTCTCGGATGTTCAGGTTACGCGCTGCCACCCAAAGAACGCTGCAAGCACACCATTAATCTGATTCCTGGTGATGAGGTTGTCAGTGCCGATGGCGACGATGAGGAAGAATCGAGAATTCTGTTGCACAAGCGGCGCTGCGAGAAATGCAACGCAGCCATGGACAGCTACCTGATTGATGCCGAGCGCAAGCTGCATGTCTGCGGTAACAACCCTGACTGCAACGGTTTTGCTGTTGAGCTCGGTAAGTTCAAGATCAAGGGCTATGACGGGCCTGTGCTTGAGTGTGACAAGTGCGGCCATGAGATGCAGTTGAAGACCGGACGCTTCGGCAAATACTTTGGTTGCACTGCAGAAGAATGTAAGAACACGCGTAAATTGCTGCGCAATGGCGAGCCAGCACCGCCGAAAATGGATCCGGTGCCCATGCCGGAGCTGCAGTGTCAAAAGGTGGACGATACCTACATCCTGCGAGATGGCGCTGCCGGCATATTCCTTGCAGCCAGCCAGTTTCCTAAGAACCGGGAGACTCGCGCGCCTTACCTGGATGAACTGGTGCCTCACCAGAACGAAATCGACCCTAAGTATCAGTTCCTGATGCGTGGTCCGGCGCTTGATCCGGACGGCAGGCGCAGCCTGGTTAAGTTCGCGCGAAAAACCAAGGAACACTATCTGATGACTGAGAATGACAAGGGCAAGCCCTCCGGCTGGCGAGCGGACTTTGTCAACGGGGATTGGGTTGCAACAGAAAAGGCGCCGGCAAAGAAATCACCGGC
>JAYQAI010000001.1:194494-200610 GCA_038136715.1 Gammaproteobacteria bacterium
ACGACGATATCGCCATTGTTGACTTGTTGAGTGCGATGCACGGCCAGCAGGTCGCCATCCAGGATTCCGCATTCAATCATGCTGTCACCGCGCACCTGTAACAGATAGTCAGCAGCGGGATTGAAGAAGCTTGCCGGCAGCTCGCAGTAGTCCTCGATGTGCTCCTGCGCAAGAATCGGATTACCCGCCGCGACCCGGCCAACAATCGGAATTCCCTCACTTTCGGGCAATTTGATGCCACGTGAAGTGCCGGGAATGATCTCGATGGCGCCCTTACGGGCCAGCGCCTTCAGGTGTTCCTCTGACGCGTTGGCACTCTTGAAGCCCAGTTCCTTCGCGATATCAGCGCGCGTCGGGGGATAGCCGGTATCGTCAATGTGGCTCTTGATGAAGGCGAGCACTTCCGCCTGGCGCGGGGTCAGGTTTTCCATTCGATTATCTGTTTTTTTGTACAGTTACTGTGATTATATACAGCATTTGGCGGGATGCAACGATTTTTTCCCTCCCGTAACCGGCTCATTGGATCTTTGAAGTTCAGGTATACTCGACGCTCTTGAGAGCACAGGATGTCGAATGAAACACCTCACTGTCAGTCTGCTGGTTGTGTTTGTGGTTGCGATGGCGCCGGCGTTAGCGCAGACGCCGGCAGAGAAAGGGCTTGAGATTGCGGCTGAAACCGATCGACGCGACCAGGGTTTTGTTGATATCCAGGTTGATATGGTGATGATCCTGCGCAATGCCAGCGGTGCGGAGAACCGGCGTGAAATGCGGCTGCGGTCACTGGAAGTGCCGGCAGACGGTGACAAGAGCATCATGATTTTTGATACGCCGCCTGACATAAAAGGTACGGGACTGCTCACGTTTTCCCATAAGGTTGGTGACGATGATCAATGGCTGAATCTGCCAGCCCTGAAACGAGTCAAGCGGATCGCCTCAAAAAACAAGTCGGGTCCGTTTGTCGGCAGCGAATTTGCTTTTGAAGATCTGAGCTCTCAGGAGGTTGAGAAATATACTTATCGATTCCTGCGCGATGAAGTTCTTGATGGTCAGGATTGTTTCGTCGTCGAACGCTACCCGGTCGACAAGTACTCGGGTTATACCCGCCAGGTGACCTGGACCGACAAGGCGCACTATCGTGTACAAAGAGTCGATTTCTATGACCGTAAGGATGCGCACCTGAAAACACTGACCTTTCACGGTTATCAGCAGTACCTCGACAAGTTCTGGCGTGCGGACCGCATGCAAATGATTAATCACATCTCGGGCAAGAGCACGGAGCTGATCTGGAATAACTACCGATTCGCGACCGGCCTTACCGATCGTGACTTCACGAGGAATGCGCTGCAGCGCACCCGCTAGGTACCACCGATGAAGAAAATACTGACGCTCCTCCTGCTGTTGTTTCCGCTTGCCGGGTTCTCACAGTCATTTTCGCAGCCCGCGAGCTTTGATGAGCGTATTGCCGCAGTGGCGGATGCGTCAGATCCCTCCAGCCCAGGACTTAGCGCGAGTGCAGCCCAAACCCTGAATGATGTCGATGCAGCACTGGATGGCACACTTGCAGGTGACCTGACCGCGGAGGAACTCGCCGAAATAGATGCCATGCTTGCCGACTATGATGACGAACCGGGCTTGACCGAAACGGGTGATGTTGATGCCGGCACCTACGTCGTGGCCGGCAGTTTTTCATCATCTGACAAGGCCCGGGCATTGGCGGACTCAATTGTTTTCGGCACTCACTCTGTTGCCGTGCAGTCTGCAGATGTAAGTGGCGCCCGTTACTACCGTGTGCTGGTCGGTCCGGTGGCGGCAGGCGACGAAGCGGCACTGCAAGCTGAACTGCAGGGTCAGGGTTTTGCAGGTGCCTGGGTGCTGCGCGATGTCCCGGCGACCCGTCGTCCCAGTGTGGACCTGGAATTAGATGTGCCGCCCCAGCGTGGGTTGAAGATCCCGGGTAACCCGCAACAAGGCGGCCGTGTTTTCCCCGGCGAAGACAGCGACTACAACCTCGCGCGTCTAAAAAAAAAGTAGCTGATTCTGGCAGTGCAGCCTCAGCGCCGGGCCGCTGGCGCACCGATGTGGCAGCCGAATTCCGGATGTTCAATGATCCGGGACTGAACGATCTCGAGGAGTTTCATCCCTCGGTCAGTTTCCAGGCGGAATACTACAAGACCTGGAACAACGGCGATGACATCTTCGCCTTTGTGCCTTACGTCCGCTGGGATGGTGAAGACAGCGAGCGCACGCATGTTGATATACGCGAGCTTACCTGGGTCCACGTCGCAGATAACTGGGAACTACGGACCGGTATTCGCAAGGTCTTCTGGGGTGTCACGGAATCTCAGCATCTCGTTGATATCGTCAATCAGACGGATAATGTTGAAAATCCCGATGGCGAGGAGAAGCTCGGTCAGCCGATGATCAACCTTTCCCTGCAGCGGGACTGGGGGCTGCTCGACCTGTATCTGCTGACAGGGTTCCGCGAGCGCAATTTTCCTGGTCGTGGGGGCCGACCCAGGCTTCCCTTCGGCGTTGAAGAGGACCAGGCGATCTTTGAATCCTCAGCAGAGCAGTATAGAACTGACTTTGCTGTCAGGTGGAGTCACTACATTGGCGATCTGGAGCTGGGATTGAGTCATTTCTCTGGCACTTCCAGAGAACCGCGGTTTGCCCTGCAAGTTGTCCCTGGCGCAGACGGTCAGCCAGCTGCTGGCTCCCTCGTGCCGATCTACGACGTGATTGATCAGAGCGGCCTTGATGCCCAGTATTTCGTTGGCGACTGGGCCTGGAAACTGGAGGCGATCTCGAGGAGCGGGCAGGGCGATCGTTTCACCGCGGCAACGGTCGGATTTGAGAAAACCTTTGTTGGCCTGTTTGGCGGCCGCAGTGACCTGGGTGTGGTCGCCGAATATCTGTACGATGACCGCGGCGAGACCGCGCCGGTTATTGGTGAGGATGATATTGCCCTTGGTTTTCGTTACTCCCTGAACAATCCGGCAGACACCACGGCACTGCTGGTCTGGCTCTATGACCGGGATTCAGATGAATACCTTCTGACACTCGAGGCCAGCAGCCGGATTGGTGCCAACTGGAAAATCGTTCTTGAAGCGTCAGCGTTCAGTAATGGACTATCGACTGCGCCGACCCTGCCGGCCATGCTGCAGACTTTTTCAGACCCTGAATCAGAACTCGGCCTGTTTCAGGATGAGGACTTCATCAAGTTAGAATTGACGCGCTACTTTTGACGACTTCTTTTTTCAGACATTTCGTGGGGACAGCAAGCTGACATGGAATCAACGCTGACAGACATTCAACAGATTCTCCGGCAACCGGAGGTGGCATGGGTCTTCCTCGTGGTGTTCACCACCCTGGTAACAAATTACCTGGTCAGAAGAATACTGCGCAAGCTCGAAGACCAGACAGCAAAAACCAGCACGGTCTGGGATGATGCTTTCGTGCGCAGTGCCAGGGTGCCGGCAGCCTGGCTGATCTGGGTCGTGGGGTTCTCCTGGGCCGCTGAGATTATTGCGCGAGGCACCGACTCAACGCTGGATCAGCTGATCGACCCGGCCCGCTTCGTCGCCGTCGTCGGCCTCTTCGCCCATTTTCTGTATCGCTTCGTCACTGAAGCCGAGGCGGCATTTATCCGGACCGGCGCGGATGTCACCACGGCAAATGCCATCGGCAAGTTGCTGCGAGTCTCGGTCATAATCACCGCCGTGCTCATGGTCCTGCAGACGCTCGGTGTCAGCATTTCAGGTGTACTGGCTTTTGGCGGTATTGGCGGGCTTGCTGTTGGCTTTGCGGCTAAAGACTTACTCGCGAACTTCTTCGGAGGTCTGATGGTTTACCTCGATCGACCTTTTGCTGTCGGTGACTGGATTCGCAGTCCCGATCGAAATATCGAAGGTACGGTTGAGCACATTGGCTGGCGTCTTACGATTATTCGCACATTCGATCAGCGACCCTTATACGTGCCGAATTCCGTGTTTGCGACCATCTCTTTAGAGAACCCGTCCCGCATGAGGAATCGACGCATCTACGAGACTATCGGTCTGCGCTATGACGACGTCGACAAGCTCGCCCCCATTGTGGCCGAGGTAAAAGAGATGTTGCGCGCCCGGGAAGACATTGACACCGGCAAGACCATGATCGTCAACTTCAACGAGTTCGGCGCGTCGTCGCTGAATTTCTTTGTCTACACCTTCACCAAAACCACGAACTGGATCGAATATCATGCGATCAAAGAAGATGTGCTGCTCAAAATTTATGAAATCATTGATCGGCATGCCGCTGAGATTGCTTTCCCGACCCAGACGTTGCATCTGGCAGAGCCAGAACCTGATCAGCGGTCGTGATTTCAGTGCAGGCAGTGCGCAGCTTGTGCGGGTGCCTTTTCAATAGGGTAGACTAGCTAACGTCGAATACGGAGTTAAGAGATACATGGCCAACCTGCTTTTCTATCAGAAGCCCGTACCGCTCAATAAGAACGACCACAAGGACAAGAAGATCAGTTCTTCCGGGCGTAATTTCGAATTCGCCGGCAAAACCAATTCGGTCATACTGGCCGGTGTCGAATTCAGTGAGGCAAGCAAGGAATACCCGATCGTATTTGCCCAGGCCGGCGACAACATTATTCCGGTCGCGCTGCTGGGCCTGCGCAATGAAGAAAACCTGTACGTCAGTGAAGAGGATGGCAGCTGGGATGCTCGCTACATCCCCGCATTCGTCCGTCGCTATCCTTTTGTCCTGGCAGAAACCGGTGAAGCCGGGCAGCGGGTTGTCTGTATCGATGAGGCCTTTGACGGCTTCAATGATGAAAATGGTGAACCGCTGTTCGATGGCGAGGAAACAACACCGATCCTGCAACAGGCTATGGACTTTCTTGAGGAGTATCAGAAGCAGTACATCCGCACTGAAGCGTTTGTGCAGCACCTGCGTGAAAACGATCTGCTGATGGCTCTGAATGCCCGGGTCGACATGGTGGACGGCCAGCAGTTCGGCCTTACCGGTTTGCTTGCCGTCGATGAGCGTAAGCTGCTGCAGATGTCTGACGATCGCGCCCTGGCGCTATTTCGCTCCGGCGAACTGTCCTGGATCTATTGTCACCTGATGTCACTGGGTTGCATGGGACGCCTGATCGATCGAATTGCCAGCCGCGGTGCTGGGGTCGAGACAACGGAAACCGCCGAAGCTGAGGAGTCGACGCCGAAGCGGAAAGCGAAGCCGCGCGGTAAAAAAGCCTGAAGTCAGTCTTCTGCCGTGGCTGGCAGTTCGTAGCGGTTAACCCGGATGATCACCCCGAACAGAGGGTGATCCAGGTAGTGGACCTCGCTGCTGCGCATTCTTCTTGACTGGGACATCCTGTGAGTTCGCGCCGGTGCATATTGCCCCCGGCGCTGCTCAACGGCGGTGAGGTCTTCGTAGCCACTGAGCATCTCTGCATCCAGCGTTGCGCGAACGTCAGCACCCTGCGCTGCTGCGCCTGTGCCCCGGTTTTCGAAGACCGTGTACCACAGGTCTGTGGTCACATGCAGGTATCTTGAACGGTTGAAGGCGAGAATGCCCTCGAGTTCAAACCGGTCATCATATCGATCACCTGCCTGGATCATGATCGGAGTCTTCTTGTTGTCAATTGGCTGAATCCAGGAATAGCTGCCGAGAACCGCGTAGCGCGAAGAGCGGCGCAGGCTGCGCAGGATAGATTCCAGCGTTGAGGCGTCATCAACCCGGCTGAACGCCAGGGTGCCGGCGGCGCCAGGATCCGCGGCGGGCAGCCGAAAATCGCCCCTCGGTGTGGCACTCTCGTCTTGTGCCGGCGGGTCTGTTGCCAAGGGCACACTGTTAATATCGCCCTGCAACGATTCTGGTCCAGCCTCGCCGGTTACCGCCTCGTTCGTCGCAGTATCTCCCACGCTGTCATTCATGACAGCATCGTTTGTCTTTGCCGCGACGGTGTCTGCCTGGCTCAGAGACTCGACAATCAAGCGGTTGGTGGCGCTGTTGCTGCGTGCGCTGAATGCAAATGTAGTGGCAGGATCGTCGTCAGTGGTTGCTTCGTTGAACACGGCTGCTGCGGCAGCCTGTTCCAGTTGGGAGAGATTGAACACTCGCGG
>JAYQAI010000002.1:0-2563 GCA_038136715.1 Gammaproteobacteria bacterium
TCGCCGAGAATGCCTACGGGCCAGATTCGATTGAACTCCTGCCGCTGCTGGACCGCCTCGGCGGCTACTTTGCGAGCCGAGGCTCAACCATTCCACCCATGGTGGGTACCGAGCTGCGCCTGCAGCGAGACATGCTGTTCAAGCTCGCCGTCAACATGTATCTGCGCTCGGTTGCCATCATCGAACAGAACTATGGTGAAAACGATCTGCGTCTGGTGCAACCGCTGCGCGGTCTCGCCAATGCCAGGATGCTGCAGATTACCAATCGAAAGTATGCCGAGGAGGCTCTCGAGCGGTCGCTCGCGATTGTTGAGTCGAACCCGGAGTCAGACCTCTCTGATCGCGCCCAGGCACTCGTCGATCTGGGCGACTTATACGTGATCACGTCCGACACCCGGGCCGGTGAAACCTATCTGAGCGCCTGGCAAATGCTGCAGGAATCACCTGAAACTCAGGAGATTGCCAATCTTTACTTCGGCACACCGCTGCGCCTGTTCCCGCGCGAGAGCCCGATGCTCTATATCGATCGGCAACCAGATAACACCGAGGCAGGCGACCCGCTGTTCGTTGAACTGGCGTACAACGTAACCACTTCCGGCAAGGTCAGCGGCATCAGACTGATTGACAAAAACGTGCCGAATGACCATGCCCGGGTCTTACGCCACAAACTGAAGACGTCACGCTACCGGCCGCGCATCAGTGAAGGAGAAATTCTCGAGACCGAAGATCTATCACTGCGCCAACCGTACCAGGTATTTCGCCGCTTTGCCTCCGCGACTACGGGGGATACTGGCGACAACCCAGCGCCGAACAGTGACGCTATCGACGACGTAGATTCGACAGACGGATGATCAGCTCTCGCCGGTGATGAACGCTCTGAGTTGCGTCGCCAACCCCTTGCAGGCGGCGTTTCCTGGACGTGCGAGGATGGGAATCGGCACGACAACGCCCGCCAGGTAGGATGTACCTGTTGCGTCCGCACTGATCTGCCCTGTCGATGTCATCGACTGCAAATCCCAAATTGACGCTTCATAGGATGCATCTTCTTCCCAGTAGCTCATACCAAAGCAACCACCCCCAAAGGAGCTGATGGTACAGCTCATGGAGCCGCCGCTATCGATGGTGATCGTATCGCCGTCGATCCAGGCCAGGTAACGCACATTGGCATCATCGATACGATTTTTGACACCTGGTTGGGCAAACAGACGGCCCAGTTCATCCGCCGACGTCGGCGCTGTCCTGGGTTCAAACCAGGGGTACAGGTCGTCCTTGAACTGTTCCTGCGGAATCAGGCGAATCGGGTTGCTGCCCTGGTTGAGCGCATCGGCGATACATTCCGTGAAACTTTCCTCGGTCTGCTTCTCGTTATAACTGGCGCGGCCCAGCAGTACCATGGCCTCACCCTCGGCAATGCCCGTCGTGGCATCACGCGACTGCTCAATCCGTGATGAGACACAGCCGCTCAGACTCACGCTTGCGGCGAGCAGGCACGCCAGTCGACCTCTTCGAAGGCAAATTTCAAGCACGCCCTAAGCCTCCGGCACCGCTTCTGAAGCACCGGCAGGTACCGTTTCCGCTTGGTTTGCAGTTGGTTCCGGCTGCAATGGCGCCAGTGTATCGATCCATGCCCGGACCGACGGCTGATCGATTAACTCAATCGCGATTCTGGCACCGCCATCCCTGATGGCGAGCACAGTTGCCTCATTTATGGCCTCGTCAGCGGTGAACATACCACCTTCGCTTTTGCCGTAACCGATAATGTTCCAGTCACCAACTTTTTGCCCAGCCTTGTCGTAGAGCGCAATTCGATATTCGATGGAGGCGGAGTAGAATTTGAGGCCCGAGATGCCGGGCGTGAGAAAGCCGTATTTTTCGATCCGAGGAATGAACACTCCGTCGAGTGATGCCATTTCTTCCCTCGTCAACGGCGGCTCTGGGATCTCCGCCACCGATTCGAACAGGGTTTCCAACAGATTATCGAAGAAAGTCAGGTTCTGGCTGCCAAGATCAATGTTCCACGTCCCTGAATCCCTGATCACTTCCTGGTAGCGATAGTTCCTGAACTCATCGGAGTAATAAACGCCGACCCGAGCCGGTATTTTTGCTACCAGTGGCGTTGGTACCGAGCCTTCCACCACCACACTGGTGGTGCAGCCAGACAGCGTCCAACCCAGCGCCATGGCCAGGACAATGCCAGCGAGACTACGCCCACCACCCGGTGAGAAGCACGCAATCTTGTTAAGTTCAGGCACAACTCTCATCTTTTCGCTACCGCAAGCACAATCCTACTCGTCACACTCGGCGTTGCCCAGCCCCTGCGACAAACTGTCGCTTCCCGCCTACCCTGATTCTCCTCAAACTCTTTTCTGTAGATTTCGACAAACGGACACAAGTCTCATCTTGTACACCAAATCGGTGCGACTCCGTTGAACGTTTTGCAGGGAAAACGGGTCATAGATAAATACAACACCTGATATACGGCGTAACAACACAGACGGCCTTATTCAGTTAAACTTCAGCCTCCCGCTGCAATAATTACAGTGGGTTGCGCGTGATATTACCT
>JAYQAI010000002.1:2663-17740 GCA_038136715.1 Gammaproteobacteria bacterium
CGATGAAGACTCAATACACCATCTGCCTGTTTGTCGTCGTCGCTCTCCTGAGCGGCTGTAAAACAGCACAGCGCACACCGCCGCCGATGCCGCCGACCGCGTCGCCGCCAACTTCAAGCTCGCCACCGTCAACACCCTCACAGGAGAGCAGCAGCCGTCGCTCAAGCCCGAGTCAGGACTCCAACAATAAACCCAGTTCACCCTCGCCAAGCCAGAGCCCAAGCGCGAAGCCATCCATGCCAACCCAGGAAACGGCGCAATCAAAGCCATCAGCTTCCGGGCAGCCATCAACGTCGACTCCAGCTGGCGCCAGTGAGCAGCAGGAAGCAGCAACTGAACTCAAGCAGGCAGGCCAGCAGGTGGCTGATGTCGGTGCGCAGCTGCCTCAAAGCGCCAGTGGTTCAGAGCAGCCCCCACCCTCGCCTGTCAGCAAGCCGGGAAACGAAGAATGGGACCCTTTGATGCTGCCGGACGAAGCCGCGGCCAGCGCCTCCCAGTCCGATGCCGTGGCTGAGGCTGGCGGTGCAGAGTCAGCCGCTGCTGACAGCGGCGCCAGTGGCTCGGCAGCGGCAGATGCTGAATCCACAGACATGGCAGGAGCCAGCGGCGATGTCGGTATCGAAGATCCGCTGGCGGACGAAATCCAGGCCGCCCGGGAAGCCCTGCAGGAAGCAGGCATTGCCCTCGAGACAGCCGGCGGAGCACTTGAAACCGCAACCAGCACTGAAGAGCTGGCGGCAGCGGAAGCCGCGCTCGCCCGCGCCCGGGTCTCAGTCATTGTCGCCGGCCAGGACCTGCTGGACTTACAGGAGCTGGCCACAGATCCGAGTATGGGCGAGATTATCGACCAGGCAGAGAAAGCGCTGAACCAGGCTAATAATGCTATCGTGATCGCCTCTGACTCCATCTTCTCGACACGGATCTCCCTGCCAGAGTTTGAACAGGAACAGGCCGCCGGTGGCGGCGGCAAAGGCAACCGCAACGAGAGTGAACTCGACAAGGAGCTGAATGACTCCATCGTGATCTTCGAGAATCAGATCCTCGAAGCCCGCAACGATGTGATCGGCAGTGCGCCGGCGCCGACCTCGGCTGAAAACATTCCCGGCGTTGCGGTGCTTGGCGGCACGCTGGAGGATGACACCAAGGCAGGCTCACTCGAGGAAAATCAGGAAACCCTTATCCTCACCAGGGAATCAGAGGTCACGCAACAGGGTCGCATGCCTGAGGGTGCTGAGCTGGCCAGCGTTGAAGACAAAACAGCCAGCCTGATCCCCGATGATATTCCTGATCCGCAGGGAGACGATATCGTCGCCCAGCAGCTAAGAGAAGCGGCTGTCGCTGAAACTGATCCGGCTCTCAGAGAGAAGCTCTGGGAGGAATATCGCCGCTACAAAGCAGGCCTTTAAGAGGATAGGAAATTAACATGCAAGGCTCGACTATCCGTAAGCAGTTTATTCAGCAGCTGCTGAAAATCACGGCGCTGTTGGTAACGCTAACCGGCTGCACCACAACTCAGGTCGTTACATCCAGCTCGACACCCGCTATGCAGGCGAGCGAGTACATCCCACAGGACGAACTGTTAGACATCGGCATTCAGCCGCTTGACCCCGGCATTCCAGACACTATCGAGGACATCGAGAAGTTCCTGATTGTGCCGGATGTTCGCCGCGCCGAATCCAGCTACATCGCCTATCAGCTGAAAGACACGCTTGAGCTGACAGGCAACTGGGGTGCGGTCCGGGTGACGCCGGAGACATCGAATTCAGTGGATCTTTACGTCAGAGGTCGCATCCTCGCGTCTGACGGTGAGATTCTCAGAGTCGCCATTACCGTCTCGGATGCCGCTGGTAAAACCTGGTATTCGCGGGAATATGAAGACACAGCCAGCAAGTTTTCCTATGCCAAACCGGTCGAGGACCCCTTCCAGGATATCTACAATCAAATTTCAGACGATCTGCTGCAGGCGAGGCAACTGCTCAGTCGGGCTGACGTCATCAACATAAAGACCGTCGCCAACCTGCGTTTCGCCAGGGACCTTGCACCGGATGCATTCGAGGGATACCTGGCCGCCGACAGGAAAGACAGACTGGAGGTAGTCCAGCTGCCAGCCGAAAACGACAGCATGATGCGCCGGGTCAACCGCATCAAGGAGCAGGAGTACCTGTTCGTTGACACGCTCGACGATTACTACTCTCGATTTCATCGCGAGATGCGCCCCTCGTACGATGAGTGGCGCCAGGCGACCTACGAGGAAGCGATCAGGCTGCGTGAAGTACAGCGCCAGGCGAGAAACCGGCTGATCGGCGGCGCCCTGTTGATTGCCGCCGGCGTGGCTGCCGGTGGCGAAAGCAGTACCTGGGCCGGCGACGCAGCGGCGGCCGGAGCCGTGGTCGGCGGTATTGGTGCGGTAAAGAGCGGCTTCGAACGGCGCAAAGAAGCCGAGATCCATGCCGAGTCGCTGCGTGAGCTGAGCCAATCACTCGGCACGGAAATCACGCCTTACGTCCTCGATATTGAAGGTCGAACCATTGAACTCACCGGCACCGCCGCGGAACAGTATGTCGAGTGGCGGCGAATTCTGCGCGACATTTATGCTGAAGAGACCACGCTCCCGGCGAACTAGCCGAATTTATCCTGAGCCCCAGCAGTCTTTATGTCATCGAACCTCACCGCCGGCCAGTCTTTCCCGCCCCACTATCGACTGGACAGACAGGCTTCCGATAGCGGCGCTGTCCAGACCTGGATAGCCACCCACGAGCACACCGGCGAC
Organism: Gammaproteobacteria bacterium; assembly: GCA_038136715.1. GTDB lineage: Bacteria > Pseudomonadota > Gammaproteobacteria > Pseudomonadales > Azotimanducaceae > UBA9659. The sequence goes on from JAYQAI010000002.1 coordinate 5,434, forward strand.
CGTGCTTTCGTTCGCGTGTTGCTGCAGGTGAGTGATCCCGCCAGCTGGTCGGATCTGGCTCTGGCGGTGGATGCGATTCGAGGTCTCGTTCATCCAAACATCAATCGGGTCCGAGAGCACGGTCACGCCGAGGGTCGCTACTACCTGATCGAACCGTATGTCGCTGCGGCGAAACCCTTCTCACCTGCCGAGGGTGACCCCTGGCCTGTTCTGCGCCAGCTGATTGATGCCCTGCAATACATTCATACCCTGGGCATTGCGCATGGCAACCTGCATCCCGGCAATCTGCTGGTCGATACCGCCGGTACGCTGCACGTTACCGGCACCGGGATTGGTCCTGACTGGACACTGCATGAAGGTGAAGTCGACTTCCGCAGCCCGCAGCTTACGGATCAGACCAGCCCTACGCCGTCCGATGACATCTACTCACTGGGCTGCCTGATCTACAGCGCACTCAGCCGGCAGCCATGGAAGAAAGAGCGATCCCCTGACGCACCCCTGCCCGCCTCGCTTTCACCCATGGTGGCCGCGATGATGAGCGAATCACCTTACGATCGGACAGTCGATCTCGCGGCAGTAAAAGAAGCGCTGGCGAGCCACTATGGCGCCGGGGCGAACCAGATTGCAGCCGCGGACTTTCGACCGACACGCGTTGCGACAGAACCGACAAAGGAGTCAGTCAACACGGCTGGCGGCATGCCCAAGACCCGACAACAAGAGGGCGTTCCAACGTCCAAGGTCATGCTCGCCGGCGCAGCTGTCCTGGTTGTCGCCGCGGCCCTGTTTATGCTCCTGCCCGGCGCCGAGCAACCTTCACCCGCCCTACCGAATGCCGTGGCGCCGGCCCAGAATGACAGCGCCAGTGGGTCTGACACCACCGCCGGTGGGGATGCCACCACACCCGCGGCCGCCCTGGAGATTGCATCGCCATTGGAAAAGGCCAGGCTCGAGGCGATGCAGCAGCAGGGTGAGACCATCGTCAGGGACATTCTCAAAACCCAGCTCGCCCTTGAAGACCACGGTGTTTCCCTCTGGGCAGCCACTGAATACCAGTCGATCACCGCAGCGCTGGAAACCGCCGATGCGCTCTTTCGCAGCGGCGACTTTGAAGCGGCACTTGCCGGGTTTCAGCATATCCAGAGGCAGCTGGCTGAACTGGACGCGAGGCAGCCGGCGATATTCGATGAGCAACTGGCGCTGGGTCAAGCCGCGCTTAAACAGGGTGAGCAGCAGGCAGCGCTGGAAGCCCTGACGATCGCCCAGGCGATCCAGCCGGACAACGAAAAGATTGCGCAGCTGCTGCGCCGGGCAGAGAACCTTGATCAGGTGCTTGCACTGATGCGCCGGGGTGAAGCCCAGGAGCGGGACCAGGCGCTGGATGAGGCGCTTGCCCAGTATCGAGAGGCGCGGGCACTCGATGCTGACTGGCTTGCGGCAGGTCAGGCGGTCAGCCGGGTGCAGTCTGCCATCACCCGCCGGTCCTTCCAGGAGACCATGTCCCAGGCATTCAGTGCCATGAATGCGAAGTCATGGGAGGAAGCGCGAGAGCTTTTCCAGACTGCCCAGCGCATCATGCCCGACTCGACAGAACCCGCCGACGGACTCGCTCAGGTTGACCAGGCAGAGACCGGCCAGCAGATCACCAGCCTGCGGCAGGAAGCTGAGGCGAACGTTGCGGTCCGTGACTGGGAGGCCGCCATCAGCAGCTATGAAGCGATCCTTACCATCAGCGATTCTCTGGAGTTTGCCCGCCAGGGCCTCGAACGGACCCTTGCGCGCCAGGCCATGGACAACCGCCTGCAACGCTATCTCGCCGATCCGCCTCTGCTGCAGGACGACCAGGAGTTGCGGGCCGCCTCTGCCCTGCTGAAAGATGCCGCAGGCACCGGCGATCCAGACAGCGACTTTCTGCGCCAGGTCGACACACTGGCGCGACTGATATCCACCGCACGGATTGAGATCCCCGTCACGATCGTTTCTGATGGCCGAACCCTTGTGACCGTAAGGAAACACGCCGAGCTTGGCCAGATCGAGAGCGAAGTCGTCTACCTGATCCCGGGCCGGTACACGGTGACCGGTGTCCGCGAGGGCTACCGTGATGTCAGGGAAGAATTGGTGCTGATCGCCGGGCGACCGGCACCAGCACTGACCATTGCCTCGACGGAAAGGGTGCGCTGATGAGCGACTCGCCAGCCGAAAACCAGATCATTGAACCCGCAGCTTTCAGTCGGGCAGATACCAGCCAGAAACAGAGCGGTCCGCGACTCAACCCCGTCGTCATCGCCGTCAGCGTTGTCTTCCTGCTGCTCGCCCTGGTAGCGCTGTTCATGTTCAACGCGCGAGCCGTCGAACTCGACGTGCAGCCTGAACCTGATTCGCTGCAGATCGATGGAGCTTTCCCGACCTGGGAGCTTGGCGGGCGCTACCTGATGCTGCCCGGCAACTATCAGGTGACCGCAGAGAAAACAGGCTACCGGGCACTGAATACGATTCTGACCATTGGTGACGCGGCAGAGCAAAACTTCACCCTGACACTGTCGCCTCTGCCCGGCATTCTGACCGTGAAGACCTTCGAGGGTGAGACAGAAGTCAGTGGCGCCGAAGTCCTCATTGATCAGGCAGTCGCAGGCAAAACACCGCTGACCATCGATGCAATTGAGAGTGGCAGCCGTGAGCTCTACATCCGCCACCCGCGCTACCTGCCGGTGCAGCTCGGCATCGAAATCGAGGGGCGGCGCGTTGAACAGAACACAGCGATCACGCTTGAGCCAGCCTGGGCGAACATCGGAATTTCGTCTTTGCCCGCCGGCGCCCAGATTCTGGTTGACGGCGAACCAGCCGGCCAGACGCCGTCGACCCTGGAAATCATTCAGGGCGAGCGTCAGATTGCAATCACCCACCCCGGCTACAAGCGCTGGGAAACCAGCCTCGACGTGACCGCGGCAATGGACATGGACCTGGACGAAATTGTCCTTACAAAATCAGACGGCAAGCTCGCAGTCAACTCTGAACCAGCAGGCGCCAATATCACCATCGGCGGCATTTACCAGGGGCAGACACCACTCGCCGTGGCTGTGGCGCCGGGTGAAAACTATGAACTCATCGCCACGCGTGCGGGCTATCAGAGCCAGAAGCGATTGCTTAGCGTCAAACCTGAGCAGGATCAGGTCATCAACCTGCGACTTAAGCCGGTCACAGGCCTCGTCAAGCTGAATGTGGCACCGGGTGGCGCAACCTTATTTGTTGATGGCCGCGAGCTTGGCGAGCCGAATCGAACCCTGGAGCTGACTGCCAGCAATCACACGATTCGGGTTGAACTGCCGGGGTACGCGAGCTTCGAGACGAATGTTCTGCCGCAACCAGGGTTTTCCCAGCAGTTGAATGTCACGCTCTTGACCGAGGAAGCAGCAAAAGTCTCAGCCATACCGCAGCGCCTGACCACGGCACAGGGCGATGTGCTGCGCTTTGTTGTGCCCGGCAGCCTCACCATGGGCGCGGGGCGGCGCGAACCAGGGCGACGCTCAAATGAAATCGAGAAGTCAGTTGAACTGACGCGGTCGTTCTACATCAGTGAAAAGGAGATCTCCAATGCCGCCTTCAAAGCCTTCGACCCCGGGCACGATTCGGGCATGCTGGGTCGGGCACTGCTCAGCGAAGACGATCGACCTGTCGTCAACGTCAGCTGGGAGAAGGCAGTACGTTACTGCAACTGGCTGAGCGAGCAGGACAACCTGGATCCTGCCTACGAACTGGTTGCTGGTCGCTGGCAACTGAAAACTCCGGTCAACACCGGTTACCGCCTGCCAACCGAGGCGGAGTGGGCCTGGGTTGCACGCTATGCTGCAGGTCCGTCCCCGGCAAGGTTCCCATGGGGGGAAAACATGCCGCCACCTGAGGGGTCGGGTAACTTCGCCGATGAATCCGCGGCCGGCATGGTGCCCTACAGTATCAAGGGATATCGCGATGCCTACCGCGGTCCGGCACCCTCCGGCAGTTTCAGCCCGAACGAACTCGGGCTCTACGATCTGGCAGGCAATGTCTCTGAATGGGTCCACGACTTCTACTCTATTGATCTCAGCCGGGAAACCCTGGTCGACCCCATTGGTCCTGACAGCGGTGAATATCATACGATCAGAGGGTCGAACTACACCCATGGCAGATTCAGCGAGCTGCGCTGGACGTTCCGTGACTACGGTTCTGATGCCAGGCCTGACGTCGGGTTTCGTATCGTGAGGTACCTGGAATGAGCCGATTACTCCTGCTGACTATCCTGGCCGCGTTTGGCAGCCTGGCACCGTTTGCTCTGGCAGCGCCCGCTGAAACAGCAGCAGTCGCGCGCGATAATGAGCAGACTGTAACCGATACTGACAGGCAACCAAACGCCGAGTCTGATGCCGGACAAGCTGCCGAAGAAAAGGCAACCGATTCCCTGCCCGAAGCCAGCCAGCTGCGCCAGCGCGACCTCGGCGATGCTTTCCGTAATTTTAAACCCAGTGAAGAGATCAGCGCCGACAATGCCGTCTCGTTCCCTGTTGATATCTGAGTCTATGACAAAGAGTATTGAGTCATGAGTAAGCAACTACCCATTGAGTTCATCTATCAGCTGTTCTCTTTAATCATTGCCATCATCATCGTGCACGCGGTCTACGTCGGGGTCATTCGCCCCAATGCGACCTCGATCCTTGAAGCGCAGGCAATAGAGATGAACGCCAACCCCGACTATGTGCCGGAACGCTCTGCCTACGTCGTCATCAGGGACTTCGAACAAGAGGCCTGCTTCATCCTGGCTCTCTGGGCAATGTCACTGATGGGTTACAAGGCATTGCAGACTGCGAAGGAGAGGCGGGTTCTCCAGATGGAATTGATTCCACTGAATCGTGGCACCAGTATCCTGCCCGAGGATACACGCGAGATTTCGCGCCCTATCCAGGCGCTGTCTGATACGGAACAGCGTTACCTGCTGCCCAGAACGCTGCTGACCGCGCTGCACCGGTTTCGCTCAACCCGCAATATCCAGGACGTATCCAACGCGGTCAGGGCGGTGAGCGAAACAGAATCTGAACGGCTCGACTCAGAACTCTCGATGATTCGTTATATTGCCTGGGCCATTCCCTCAATCGGCTTCCTTGGCACCGTTCGTGGTATCGGGCAGGCCCTGGGCCAGGCCCACCAGGCTGTCCAGGGTGACATCGCCGGCGTCACCCAGGCACTAGGGGTAGCCTTTAACTCTACATTCGTTGCCCTGCTGATCAGTATTGTGATCATGTTCCTGCTGCACCAGGTCCAGCTGGCGCAGGAACGCCTCGTCCTGGATTCAGAGGAGTACTGCGATGCTCGCCTGATCCAGCATCTGCAGTCGTAAATCACCTGGGAGGTTTGTCTTGGTTCTCGCTGTCATCAATATCAACGACGCTGGCATTCAGGTTGGCCTCGACGGTGACCTGACCCGCACCAGCCCGGGCTACGCCGTCCTGAACAACGATCAACTCATGGTCGGAGAAGTCGCCGCGCGTAATGCCCGGCTACTGCCGCGCTGGACCAGCAACCGCTTCTGGAGCCAGCTGTCGACGGCCCCCATGGAATCAGGCACCGCCCAGGTCAGGCACCACGCCGATCTCGCCTTTGCCCACCTGGAAGACCTGTGGCAGCCGATCAGCACCGAGGCGACCGACGCCATCCTGATCGTGCCAGGTTATTTCAGCACCGAACAGCTTGGCCTGTTGCTGGGTATGGCCCGGGAATGTCAGATTCCGGTACGGGGGATCGTCGATCACTCGGTGGTTGCCGCCAGCAATCTGCCGCTCAGGCAGAATGTCCTGCATCTGGACATTCACCTGCACAGTATGACGCTGAGCAATCTAAGCAACACTGGCACCCTCGCCCGCCGATCCGCCAAAACCATTGTCGAGACTGGCCTGGCGACGCTTTGGGATCGCTGGGCAGACATCATCGCCAATCAGTTTATCCAGACCACCCGGTTTGACCCCATGCATGAGGCCGCCAGTGAGCAACGCCTGTTTGACCAGCTGCCAGTCTGGGTCGCAGGACTCGGCGATGAGACCATGCATACCTTCGAACTCGAAATAGAAGGCAACGCGCATTCGGTAGCGGTTTCACAAGACAATCTACTCAGAGCCTGTGCCTCACTCTACCCGCAGATTGTCCAGGCCATACGTGCAGAAATTCCTGCTGGTGAAAACGCCAGCTTGCTGCTGAGCCATCGGCTGCAGGGGTTTCCAGGCCTGCAGGATTCCCTCAGGCTTATTCCCGAGATCAGCTGCATTGAGCTGGCCGAGATGAAAGGCATTGGTTCCGCCAGTCTGAACCGAGATCAAATCATGTCCAGCGACGGTGCCATCAGCCATGTCACCCAGCTCCAGGCTGGCGACATTGCCAGCGATGACAGCGTCAACGAGCGCACCGCAACTCACCTGCTTTGGCGGCACCATGCCACGCCCATTGGCACACAGTTCAAACTGGATGCCAGCCTCGACAACGGCCCGAAGCGCTCCGACAATCCTGTGGCAACGTTTTACACCAGCGCCGGCCAGTTGCTGATGGACTGCCACCAGCCTGAGCAGCTGCAGCTCAACGGCCAGCAGCCCGAGGCCAGCACGAAACTGCAGCCCGGCGATGTCCTGCAGTTACAGAACGAGACGCTTACCCTGATCTCAGTAGGTTCACATGGCTAAGCGGAGAGAGGCAAACGTCTTCAGCCTCTCTTTCCTGGACATCATGTCCTGTGGCTTCGGTGCGGTTATCCTGATCTACATTGTCATCAACCACGCCACAGAAACCACCAGCCAGGAGATCAACGCCCAGCTGCTGGCAGAGATCAGGAAAATTGAGGAAAGGATCGAGGACGAAACCGAAGATCTCGTCGTCCTGCGCAACACTGTCGATGACACTGATGACGAAATTGTCACCACCGAGGAGATGACCCGACGCATCATTGAAACCATCCAGACACTGGAGGCCGAGATTCTCGCCATGCAGCAGGAAGGTGCCAGCCAGAATGAGACCATAGAAGAACTAAAGTCTGAGTTGCAGGCCCTGGAACTTGAGGCGGCTAACCTTGAGGGCAGCGTCGCCGCCGACGAGTCGGTGGGCACCGCACTTCGAACTGTCGCTGGCGAGGGTGATCGCCAGTACCTGACCGGCATGAAGGTCGGCGGACAGCATGTCCTGATCCTGCTGGATACCTCTGCGAGCATGCTCGACAAAACCATCGTCAACGTCATCCGCCGCCGCAACCTGCCAGACGAAGACAAGCTGGCATCCCCAAAATGGCAGCGTGCCATTGCCACGGTGGACTGGATCCTTGCCAACCTGCCAAAGGACGCCAATTTCCAGCTGTATACCTTTAACACCGAAACCCGACCCGCCATCGCTGACACCGAGAACGACTGGCTGCGCGCCATCGAGCGCGCCGATACCGACGGGGTCATGGACAGTCTGCGAGAGACTATCCCAGCCGGCGGCACGTCACTGCACAAAGCATTTTCCCTCGCAGCCAGTCTTGACCCGCTACCGGACAATGTTTTTCTGATCGTCGACAGCCTGCCCACCATGGGCATGGAAGAACCGCGGCGGTCCGTCATCGAGGGCCGGGACCGAATCGAGCTATTCACAGAGAGCGTTGAACTGCTGCCTTTTGAGAGCCCGGTCAATGTCATCCTGTTCCCAATGGAGGGGGACCCCATTGCCGCACCGTCCTACTGGCGGCTGGCCCAGATCACGGGCGGTTCATTCCTGTCACCACCGGAGGACTGGCCATGAGGACCCGCAGGCGTGAAATTGAGGGCGTGAGCCTTTCCTTCCTTGATGTAGTCAGCTGTGGTTTCGGTGCGATCATTCTGCTACTGGTTCTGGTCAAGGTGTTTGAACCTGTCGTACTCGAGGAATCCATCACCAACCTGGAAGGCTACCTCGCTGACCTGCAGCAGGACCTGTATGACCTCCGCGGTGAAAGCCGGGCCCTGAACCGGACCATGCTGCGGCGTGAGGATCTGCAGAAAGAGCAGCTGGAAAAACTCATGGAGCTCAATGCCCAGCTCGAAGCACTCCAGGCCAGGCACGAAAAAACCCTGGACAAGACCCGCATCGCCAACACGATTGAAGGTCGCCTGGCAGATGCCAAGCAGAGCCTGACCGAGGAAATGGAGACACTGCTCGCTGACTATAAGCGCCCGGAGGACGACAGCAAAATTGGTGGTGTACCGGTCGACAGTGAGTACGTCATTTTCATCATCGATACCAGTGGCAGCATGTACAACTACGCCTGGCCCCTGGTGCTGCAAAAAGTGTCCGAAACACTGGCAGTTTACCCGCGCCTGAAAGGTATCCAGGTCATGAACGACATGGGCAACTACATGTTCTCGCAGTATGCCAATGCCTGGATACCTGATACCGACGCGAGACGCCGCGCCATTATCGATCGCCTGCGGACCTGGAATGTGTTTTCAAACTCCTCGCCCGTCGAGGGCATCACCAAGGCCATCTCCACCTACTACCGGCCGGATCGCAAGATCAGCCTGTATGTCTTCGGCGATGAGTTCTCCGGCCGTTCCATCCAGCAGGTGGTCGATGTCGTCGACCGCATCAATCGTGCTGATCGTCAGGGCGAGCGGCTGGTACGTATTCACGGCGTGGGTTTCCCGGTGCAGTTTGCCAACCCGCCCCGCTACCAGGAGACCGGCATCAAGTTTTCTATCCTGATGCGTACCCTGTGTGAACGTAACGGCGGTACCTTTGTCGGGTTGAACGACTTCCGCACATTGGACGGACTGACCAACCCTATCTAAGGGGCTTCTACCAGCTCATGCGAACCGTGTACTTGAGCGAGCTCTGACCCTTTGCGGGGACGGAGGGTTCAAAAACCAGGGTCCGTGCGTCAGCTTTGCGTCCTTTCACTGACTCCCTGACGACATCCCAGTCGCCGCTCAATTTTTCTTCCAGGATGACGGTGACAGGCCTTTCACCTGCGTTCGTCAGTTCAATACTGTACTCAATTTCGACGGACCGGTCGGCTATGCGCCGATAGTTCAGCTGGGACCGTTTAACTTTGACATCGAACGCGCGTCCCAGTGTGACTTCGATGGTCTCACCTGCAGCCTTATGTTGGGTCCGACTCTCACCAATAAACTGGCCCGCTTCGTAAACGCGCAGGGTACCTGCTGGCAGCGGCACATTAAGGTTGTTGCGGGCACTGTTAGCAAAGGTCAAAACAGATTCCGGTGACTGCGATTCTGCAGCTTCAGACGCATAGCGATTGACGTTTGAAACAAGCCGATAGGATTTCTCAACCCTGATACCACTCGCATCAATCAGACGCAGCTGAGTCATATCATTTTTAGTCAGGGTCACGCGGCCAGGAATATCATAGCTGTGGTAATCGCCGGCCACAGATCGTGGCGGCATCGCCACGTCGGCCATCATCTCCATGGCGGCACCCCGCACCAAACCGGGCGCGGCCGGCACAGCAGCCCTGTATACTTCACCGGCGATCAGCTGCAGACCGTCGACATCAAAATCAGAGCCCGTCTGATTAGTCACAGTCAACCAGCCGCTCAATGTCGTCCTGCGGTCAAGGTTCAGCGTGTAATCGGCCTCCCAGCCGATGCCACCTGCATGGTAACGCAGGTTCAGGGTCTGGCGGGCATCGCGACCGTTCGCTCCCTGGAACACCAGCGTCGGCGTCGTGCGCAGGTCGGCAGGAATGGATGGCAGAGAGATCGTACCCTCGGGCTCAACTTCGATGACATCGCCAAACTTGACAATCTCGGGGTTAATCGACAGCAGGATGCCCTCCCGCAGCAACTTCTCGTAGGTGTTATCTTCTTCGAGGATCATCCGCGAGTACTTCACTTTGCGCCCGACATAGCGCTCCAGCAGTGACTCCCGATTCAACAGGTCATAGCGATAGTTCTGCTGGGCAGCAATAAATCCGCGTGCGTCGTCAGATGCCAGTGTGACCGACTGCGGCACGATGGTGCGGGGAATATCGCGAAATTCCAGCACCGCCTCACCCTTGCCGATTGCCACACTGCGCGCGTCCCGGATCACGGCAAAGTTCTGGTTGTAGATACTCATCTCCAGTTCAAGCCGGGCATCGGCAGTAATTTCAACCTTGGCCTGCGTGACCAGGGGTACCAGCAGCCAGGCTGCGAGCCATCGGTGTTTCATTGCTAAAACTCTTTGACAGAAGAATACTCAGGGACCATTCTAATCCAGTTTCCTGAACCTTGGATGACAGACTATCGCTAAAAAGACTTTCAACCGATCCAGGGGCGATGTCGGCAATATCCTCGCTCTCGAACACGTCAATGTCACCGTGCCGGACCAGTCCCTCGCACTTCTGTTTTACGCCACCGGTCTTGGTCTGACGAGAGACCCCTACATGGAATGGGGAACCTTCAACGTCTGGGTCAATGCCGGTCGGGAACAGTTTCATCTGCCGACAGCGGCGCCGCAGGTACTGCGCGGCCGCATCGGTGTCGTACTACCAAACCTTGCTGCCCTAGTGCGTCGCCTGCAGCGCCTGCGCAAACCCCTCCGCGATACCGCTTTCGACTTCCAGGTGAGAAAGCAGTGGATCGATGTCACCTGTCCGTGGGGTAACCAGATCCGTTGCCACGCGCCGGGAAACTGGGGAGACATGCAGCTAGGCTTGCCCTACATTGAGTTCCAGGTCCCCGAGGCAACGAGTGAAGGTATCGCTGCGTTCTACCGCGAGGTCATGGGCGCCGCTGCTATCAGCCTGAGGGCTCGCGCAGAGGTCAGGATCGGCCAGTTTCAGAAACTGATCTTTCGAGAGTCCGGCAAGATCGAACCTGTCTATGACGGCCACCACATCGCTGTCTATGTGGCGAGCTTTTCAGCACCGCACACATACCTCAAATCTCGCGGGCTGATTACCGAGGAATCGGATGAGCACCAATATCGTTTTCAGCACATCATCGATCCCGGCAACGGCAATCCTTTGTTTGAGATCGAGCACGAGGTTCGCAGCCTTTACCACCCTATGTGGCAGCGTAACCTTGTCAATCGCAACCCGGAGCAGTCTTTTTTCAACTACACGCGAGACCGGGATCCATTCATGCCTTCTGAGCGCACTGACTGACAGGAATCTCGGGCAGCCGTGGTACACTAGCCCGTCTTTTCTGCAGCTGTACTCGTCGCCGCCATGTCACAACGCAATTTTCGCCAGGCTTTCGGCCTGAAAATTCTTAATGCTCAGCATCCTGGCATACGCCGCCTCAAACGCGAGGGCCACCAGGCAGAGATTCATGGCAACAAGTTCTGGAACTCCAGTTTTCTCATCATGCAGTACCTGAAGAAGCATCCTCTGCCAAAACGCAGCCGTGTACTCGAAATTGGCTGCGGCTGGGGTCTTCTTGGCCAGTACTGTGCCCGCGAGTTTGGCAATCGCGTCCACGGAATCGACGCTGACGGCAACGTGCTGCCCTATCTGTCACTACATGCGGACATCAACAAGGTAAAGATGACCAGCGAGAAAAAGACATTCAACCAGCTGACCGTGGATTACCTGAAAGACTTTGATGTCATCCTCGGCGCCGACATCTGTTTCTGGGACGAGATGACGGGACAACTGTTCAACCTGATCAAACGCGCCGACAAGGCCGGCGTCAGGCAGGTCATGATTGCTGATCCGTGCCGGCCGCCGTTTACGGCACTGGCAGAACGCTGCCAGGACAAGCTTGAAAACATAGCCGTGGTTGAGAAATTCTTGAAACGGCCCGTCAATGCTTCTGGTGAGATCCTGATCGCAACGATGTGAAGGCTGTCATCATCACACAGTTCACCTGACCGGCCAGGGGAGAAAAGCATCGCTGGCAACACCGACACGATGGCATCTGGCCGAGCAGTTGCTATCATTTCTGCAGAAACCTGAGTTGCAATGAATGATGATTATCACAACCACCCAATCGATTGAAGGGGCTCGCGTCGTCAAGTATCTCGGCGTCATTACCGGCGAGGCCATACTGGGCGCCAATATCTTTCGCGACATGTTTGCGGCTGTCCGCGACATTGTCGGTGGCCGTTCAGCGAGCTATGAGCGCGAACTGGGTCGGGCCCGCGAGATTGCACTCGCAGAACTTGAAGACTGGGCGGAGGAACTGGGCGCCAACGCGGTCATCGGTGTCGATATTGACTACGAGAGTTTCGGCCAGACCAGCGGCATGATGATGGTCAGTGCTACCGGCACCGCCGTCTTCATTGAAAAAACTGCAGGTAGCTCTCAGGTCAGCTGAACCTTGCGACTATCGCAGTTCAGGTAGCAGTA
>JAYQAI010000002.1:17840-50609 GCA_038136715.1 Gammaproteobacteria bacterium
AACAACAACATAACGGAGGCCGCACTGGGCTACTTTATCAACCCCCTCGTGAGCATTTTTCTCGGGGTGACCTTCCTGCACGAGAGCCTGCGAACGCTGCAGTGGACCGCCGTCGGGATCGCCGCGATCGGTATCCTGATCCAGGTCCTGCTGTTCGGTCAGGTTCCCTGGATCGCCCTCGCGCTGGCATTTTCTTTTGGCTTCTACGGGCTGTATCGCAAAAGTCTCGGGCTCCATGCCGTCGCCGGTCTGGCGTTAGAGACAGCCCTGGTACTGCCAGTCGCTCTGATATTCCTAGTCTTTTGGCGGCACCAGGGTGCCATGGTGTTTGGCAACGATATCGAAACCAGCCTGCTGCTAATGCTGGGAGGCTTTGTCACGGCTTTCCCGCTGCTCTGCTTTGCCGCCGCGGTGACCCGGCTGTCTCTGACCGTGCTGGGATTCATCCAGTACCTGGCTCCTTCAGTATCCCTGCTGCTGGCGGTGTTCTACTATGGCGAGCCCTTTGATACCGGGCGCCTCATCAGCTTCAGCTGCATCTGGGCAGCACTCGCGATCTTCTCGACCGAAAGCTGGTATCACCAAAGAAAAATGCGGCGAATTTCGTTATCCTAGCGGCATTTATTAACCGGCCTGCAAGGACACACATCAATGACAATGCAGCAAACGCCGCTTCTTCTCTCCCGAATTCTGGGCCGCGGTGCACAACTTGATCCGAATGTAGAAATCGTCACCCTGCTTGCCGATGGTACGCACCGCCAGACCCTGGAAGTTACCGCGGCACGAGGTGCACAGCTGGCCCATGCGCTGGCAGCACACGGCATCAAACCCGGTGACCGGGTCGCGAGCTTCATGTGGAACAACTACCGTCATCTGGAGCTGTACCAGGCTCTGCCTTCGATGGGTGCCGTACTGCACACCCTGAATATACGACTCAGCCCACATGACCTTGAGTACATCATTAACCACGCCGGGGACCGAGTCATTTTTGTCGACGAAGACCTGTTGCCCTTGCTGGAGCCGGTGCTTGACAAGGTGCCCTGCGTTGAGCTGCTGGTAATTTCGCGCTTCGGCGAGGGCGGCGACACATCGTTTGCCAACCAGGTGGATTACGAAGCATTCATCGCCGGCCAGGATTCCAGCTACGACTGGCCGGAGATCGATGAAAATTCGCCAATGGGGCTGTGCTACACCTCCGGAACGACTGGTAAGCCCAAGGGCGTCATGTACACGCACCGTTCAACCTACCTGCACACCATCACGCAGGCGATGACAGACTCCATGGCCCTGTCTGCACTGGATGCCGTCTGTGGCATCGTGCCGATGTTCCATGCCATGGGCTGGGGCCTGCCTTTTTCAGCTTCAATGCTAGGCTGCAAGCAGGTGATGCCCCATCGCTTTATGGATCCGGAACGCCTCGTCTCACTGATGGCAGAGGAGGAAGTCACGCTCTCAGCCGGGGTACCCACTATCTGGCAGGGCGTGAAAGGCATCATTGAGGGCAATCCCGACAAGTACGACCTCAGCAATCTGAGCCGGCTGACCTGTGGCGGCAGCGCACCACCGGTTTCTCTTATGCGCTGGTATGCAGAAGAACTGGGTGTCGAAATGGTACAGGGTTGGGGCATGACGGAAACCAACCCGCTCGGTACGCTGAGCCGAAAGGTCGCAAAGCGTTCGCATATCAATCTGCCGGAAGACGAGCAGTTCAACAATATTGCCAAAGCCGGCCTGCTGATGCCGGGCCTTGAGATCGATATTGTCGATGAAAACTGGCAATCCCTGCCCCACGACGGCGAAGCGGTGGGTGAACTGCTGATTCGCGGCCCCTGGATCTGCTCTGAGTACTACAACGACCCGCAACCAGAGAAGTTCCACGACGGCTGGCTGGTGACTGGCGATGTCGCCAAGATCGACCCGGAGGAGTACCTCATCATCGCAGACCGCTCGAAAGACCTGATCAAATCAGGCGGCGAGTGGATCTCTTCAGTCGATCTTGAAAATCATATCGTCGCGCTTGACGGCGTCGTTCAGGCCGCGGTCGTGGCCCAGCCCCACCCGAAATGGGATGAGCGACCCGTCGCGCTCGTCATCCTCGTCGAGGGCTCCAATATCACCAGAGACCGCATACTCGAGCATTGTGGCGAGATTTTCGCCAAGTGGCAGCTTCCGGACGACGTCATCTTTGTCGACGCTATTCCGTTAACCACGACCGGAAAAATCGACAAGAAAACGATCAGGGCACAGCTCGAGGAAGAGAACTACCAGCTGCCGGATTTAAGAAGCGCCTGATGACGAAACATGCCCATTCCATTTGGCGGGCTTTGACCCTCCTGTTTGTTCTGGTTGCCTTGCCAGGCCTGACCAGCGCCGCAGAGTGCACAGGCACCACCGAGGAACGCCTGCGCTGTCACTCGGACGAAGTTAGAGATCTTTTGCGAGACTGGGTCCGCGCCTGGGGCACTGGTGATATCGACACCTACCTGAGCCTTTACACCAGCGTCCGCTCGCCGCGGGATGACATGAACCGGTCAGATTGGGTGCAGAACCGTCGAGAGCGGGTCACTCCGGACCGACCCGCGCAGATTAACCTGAAGCTGGAAAGCATGGGTCTGGAAGACTCAGGCATCTTCGACGTGGTTTTCAGACAGCAGTATCGCTCGCCGAGCTACCAGGATGAGGTGCGCAAGCGCCTGTTCCTGCTCCACGAGGGCGACGAGCTGAAGATCTGGAAAGAAGAGGTCCTGCCCTGAGGGCAACCCAGCCGCATCAAACCTGCCTTAGAACGATATATATCCAACCGGTATAGATTCCCTAATTTTTATTCTTTTTTGTTTTTATATCTCGTTCTCCAGCATCGGATCGCCGATGAAGCGACAAACACATTCATTTGCTGAACGAATCACTACAATTTTCATACATTTAGCCGACTTAGTTCAGGTAACATTGGCCGTTTTCGCTAGGTCATCTGGAATACGACCTCTGAGGAATCGGGAAATACGACTGTGAGTGCACATTTCTGCCCAAAGAGAGCCACATTGGCAGCTGCCATCAGCCTCGCCAGCGGCGGTGCCCTGGCTGCCGATGGACCGCAGGGCAATATTCGCCTGGCACTTGATGACGTTATTTCCAGCCGCCCCGATGCGCCGATTCAGAGCATCGATGACCGCATTGCACTTGCTGGCTTGATCCAGAGCCATCCACACCCGCTCTACATTGTGCTTGAAGAGAAATACCAGGCACTGCCGCCCTTCACCGCCGCCAGCGAAGATATCCCTGATCAGCTCATTGCTGAAGCCACGCTCCAGGACATCGTCGTTGACAACCTCAGCGATGTCAC
The DNA here is from genome assembly GCA_038136715.1 of Gammaproteobacteria bacterium. GTDB lineage: Bacteria > Pseudomonadota > Gammaproteobacteria > Pseudomonadales > Azotimanducaceae > UBA9659. The sequence goes on from JAYQAI010000002.1 coordinate 21,181, forward strand.
GCAGGCACTGCCCCGCTATATGCGTCGGGTCAGCACGACCGCGCGCTATGACCACATCACGGGCAACGCAACAACGCCGGGCAGCTCGACCTATCTGACAACAGTGAACCCGACCTTCGCCTACAACCACGAGTCCAGAAGCTGGCAGGTAGCGGCGACCTATGATTATTTGCAGAGTCGATCGTACGGTGATTACGATGACAGTTACCGCGAGCATAACACCGACGTGAACTGGACTGTCCGAATAAAAGATCGCAGCCAGCTCGAACTGCGAACAGCCTACTCGGTCTCGCAAGGTATCGACAATCGGGACCCGATAGAAGACTTCGATTCCAACCTCCGCGCACGCTCCCTGCGGGAGACCCGGCGTCTCTTCAACATCGCCTACAGTCGCGGTACAGTGAGAGACCGGTCACGACTCAATACGTTCTACGCGAACGAGACGAACACAGTCGACGACCCTGCAGGAACCGGCTACGAAATGAGAGCTCAGACAGTCGGCGGCTCCTACACCTGGCAGATGCGACGCCAGTTCGCCCTGGTAGCAGAGGCTCGCTACTCTGACTACCAGTACGATTTTGATTTCCGCGACAATCGGCACGCGCAGATGCTCGCTGGCTCCGACCTGTCATTTGGTCGTCGCATTCGCGCCTCGCTTCGAGCCGGCTATGAGAAAAAACAATTTGAGGAGGCTGTGGCTGACGACTTTTTCGATGAAGCCGTCTGGAACGCTTCGGTCCAGTGGTCCATGCGACGCACCACTCTGTTGAATTTCGAAACCGGCCGCGAAATTTACGAGGACACCGCCATCAACGAATTGGTTGATACCAGCGTTTTCAACATCCGGGACTGGGTCAAGGCCTCCTGGCGGGAAAACTGGACTGACCGCCTGTTGACCGAGACCTCACTTGTCTATCGCGACATTTCACTCAAGGGCAGCGATACCAGTGACAGCATCACAGGCCATCAGCTGCTGCTGAGCGCCGCCTACCGCTTCACCGACAAAGTCCTGTTCGCCTTCGACAGCGCCTTTACCGACGACGACGACGTCAGACGCAAAACTTTCACGTTTCGTACAGATTACTCACTGTAGGCTGTAGCTGCATAAATCAGCTACACTATCCGCGTGAGGATCTACATGAACAGTCTAGTTTATCTCGCTGTGCTCGCAGCACTTCTAATGGCCCTGCCCGTGGCTGGCGCCACCAGTGAAGATTATCGCCTTGGGGCGGGTGACGAGATCTCGATCACCGTGTACGAGGAGGACGATCTCTCTATGACCCTGCGAATTGATCAAAGCGGCACATTTGACTACCCCTACCTCGGCCAGATCGTCGCCAAGGGCAAATCCACCAACGCCCTGAAAAATGAAATCACTGATGGTCTGTTACAGGACATCCTGATTAATCCGAGCGTCAACATTTCGATCATTACCTACCGCGACTTCTATATTGACGGCGAAGTGCAACGACCGGGCAGTTATCCTTATCAGCCCGGCCTCACTATCAAGCAAGCCATCACACTGGCAGGCGGCGCAACTGAGTGGGCCTCCTCAACCAAGTTTGAGATCCTGAGGGAAGGACGGGATGAATCCCAGCCAGCAGATCGCAATACCCCGATTCGACCGGGAGACACCGTCACCGTGCTGGAAGGGTTTTTCTAGATCATGGCAGGACCAGCCGAATTCTATGACGACGAGGTCATAGACTACCGCTACTATTTCGACCTGGTCCGCACCGTGCTGCTGAAGCGGTACCGCGTCATCGGGCTGTTCTGTCTTGCCTCGATTGCTTCCTCCGTGCTGTATGTTCAATCCCAGACCCCCAGCTACACGGCCACCGTGACACTACATATCGCTCCCGCCAATACAATGTTCAGTTTTGAGCAGTGGATGTGGAGCGATGACGAAAAATTTCAGGACACCCAGATCGGGATTCTTCAAAGCAAGAAACTGATGCGACGTGTCGCCGCCAAGGCACAGGCCCACGAGGCCGAACGGATTACACCCGCATCATTTGACTCCGGCATCGCCAAGCTTGGCAAACAGTGGCTGGCCAAATTTACCGAGGATGATGCACCCGAAATGCCAGCTGCGACCATCGAAGACCAGATCGCCGCCGCCGCTGACGAGATCAGCTCTCTGACTGACATCGCCAAACCGCCAGGGCGGGAATACTCCAATCTGCTCAATGTCAGGGTCACGACAGCAGCAGCCGAGCTGTCCGCGAAGATCGCCAACACCATCGCGGATGCCTATATCGAGCTAGTGTTCGAGAATGAAATTGAGTCGGCGCGGAAAAATCAGGAATTTCTGACAGACCGACTGACGATTCTGCGAGAGGATTTGCGCATTGCTGAAGAGCGCCTCCAGGACTACCGCGAGGAAGAAAATATCGTCCTGTCGAGCTCGGGCATCAACGAGGTTGACCAGGAACTCTCATCACTGTCAGATCGTTACTTTGAAGCACGTGAGAACAGGCTGCGCCAGGAAAACCTCTACCAGCAGGTCCGAAATGTGTCAGGTTCACGGCAATCCTGGGAAAATCTGCCGGCAATTACCAATCAGTCAAACATCCGCAAACTGCAGTCTGACCTGTTCCAGCTGAATCAACGCGAAGGTGAGCTGAGTAAACGCTATGGGTCGCGCCACAACCGCATGATTGCCCTCGCGTCAGAAATCCAGTCCACCCAGGCCGCGCTGAGTGACCAGGTGCGGGATATCATTGAAGGCATCCGCAACGAATACGAACTGGCCCGCAAGATAGAGGTGGCAGCAGAGCAGACGCTGAACGATGTCAGAAGCCGCAAGCAGGAGCTCGGCAGGAAAGAGTTCGCTTACAACGAGCTGACGCAGGACGTTGACGCAAAACGCGAGGTTTATGCGATATTTCTGGAGCGCCTCAACCAGGACGGCGCGGCCGGCCCTGTGCGCAATGACAACATCTGGGTAGCAGACCCGGCAATCGTACCGGCTGCCGGCTATCGCACACCACTCTCCCGCGCCGGCATTGTGGCGCTGGTCCTCAGCTTCGGTTTCGCCGTCGGTATTGGCCTGCTGTTCGAGCTGACCAGCAACAAGGTCAGCAGTGTTGACGACGTTGAGAAAAAACTCGGCGTACCACTGATCGGCTTCCTGCCGCTGATTGCTGGCGGTCGCGACAGGCCCGGCACCCCCATACGGGAATACCTGGGCAACCCTCAATCCCGCTTCTCAGAAGCGCTCAGGACAGTCAGAACCTCGATAACTCTCTCGACCATTGGCGAGGGTGGCTGCAAGATTTACCTTGTGACTTCGAGTCAGATGTCTGAGGGCAAGTCATCCGTCGCCATGAGCCTTGCGACAGCCATGGGTCAGACCTCAAGGGTGCTGATCATCGATGGTGATCTCCGCCGCCCAACAGTGGAGCGGGTGCTGATCGACAGCAACCACAAACATCCGGGGCTCGCTGATGTCATCGCTGGTACCACGCCTGTTGAAGACGCCATTATGCACCGAGATAAGGAATGTATTGATGCGCTGTTTGCTGGCTCCCGAACGCTGAAACCATTGGAACTGCTCTCATCCAATGAGTTCATCACGCTTATCAGAGAGCTGTCCGATCGCTATGACAATATCATCATCGACTCACCGCCCTGTGTTTCGGTCAGTGATGCCTACGTGCTGGCGACCCAGGCCGACTCCGTTATCTATGTCGCCAAGGCGAACAACACGCCAGTCCCGGTTATCCGCAATTGCATCGCACGCTTTAACAGTATCGACACCAGTGTCACCGGTGTTCTGCTGAACCAGGTGGACTTTGATGCCGCCCACAATTATGCCCGATACCAGAATTACTATGAGTATCATGGTTACAACGAGGATCATCCGGCCGAAGCGCCTGCCGCGCAGCAGTCGTGAACTACTTTCTCAGGTTTCTGCCTGATCTCTATGGACGCCTGTTGCTATTGCAGGCACTTATTATCGTCCGCCCAATCCTGGGCGGCTTTGGGTTCCTGTTGATTGTCCCGCTCCTGGGCTTCATAGGCCTCACTGACCAGACTCCGCCAGAATCCACTGCCTGGCTGCTTGAGCTGATACCAGACTTCGAGTCCGGCACGGGCGTGTTGCTTACCCTGCTGCTGATCATGCTGACTCTCGCCATCGTGAGCTTTAGTCAAAACCTGTTTGCCGAGGCGACCGAGCATACGCTGATGCTGCAACTGCGCCAGCACCTGTGCCAGATGACCCTGAATGCAAGCTGGCAGTTCCTGGCAGGTGTCCACAGCGCTGATTTCACGCGCATGGTCACTGATGATGTTGAAAGTGCCATCACCGCTCTCGATGAAGTGTTCCAGACAGTCAGCACGACTTTTCTCATAGGTGTGTACGTCCTGATCTGCCTGGCCCTGTCGCCGCAACTGACACTGCTGGCTGTGGCAACAGGCATCGTTATGCTGCTTGCGGTAATGCCCTTACAGACTCGTGTCGCGGCGGCGGGGCAGAACCAGTTCAACAGCTATGAGGCGCTGTACCGCCGCGCTCAGGAAGGGATTCAAGGGATCAAGTCGATCAAGGGCAATCGCGCCGAATCCCTGCATCAGGACCGCTTTGCTGACAATATCAGCGATCTGAGAAAAACATCCATGCAGTATTCCGTGGCTACGGCACTCGCCCGCCTCGTTCACAGCCTGGTGGCCGCTGTCGCCTTCTTTGTATTGGCCTGGTTTGCACTGGCAGCAGACTCTCTCGATGTCACACTGATCATTCTCCTCGCGGTGATTTTCTCACGCGTGTTGCCGCTCGTTTCTGCTCTGCAGAACCATGTGCAGCGACTGATCTATATTTATCCCGAGATTGATCGACTGGCCCTCTACCTCCAGGCTGCAGCAAAAAACCAGGAACATCCCGGCAAAGGCCGGCACGTCGACTTCAGCAAAGGCATCAGGCTGTGCGGGGTGAGCTGCCAGCACCCCGGCGAGCGCACTTCACGGCTCGAGTACAGTGACCTGAATCTGCAACCCGATACGATTATTGTCATCCATGGCCCTTCCGGTATTGGCAAAACAACGCTGGTCGATCTGATCGCCGGTATCCTCTTGCCGACCTCGGGGAAGATCTCCGCCGGCGGTGTCGCTCTGACTACCGCAACACAACAGGACTGGCGCCAGGATATCGCCTACCTGCCTCAGGAACCCTTCCTGATCGCCGGCAGCGTACGGAGCAACCTGAACCTGTTGGTGAACAAACCGGCCTCTGATTTGTCTCTGCTGGCAGCACTGGAACTGGCAGACGCTCGGTTCATTCTCGAATCACCCGCGGGTCTCGACACACTGATCGAACCTGGCGGTTCCAACCTGTCCGGCGGAGAACGGCAGCGTCTGATACTGGCGCGAGCACTGCTGCTGGACCAACGGGTCATGATCTTCGATGAATCGACCAGCCAACTTGATATCCAGAGTGAGTCGGCCTTTATGCAGACAATTCGTTCACTCAAGGCAAATCGCACGATCGTAGTGATTTCACATCGACCCAGCATCCGCCAGTATGCCGACCAGCTGATTGAGATACCGGCGAGTGCCGCGACGGGGTGAGTGCTCCCGTTTAGATTGCCCGCGGTTCGGCAGACAGCGCGTCGCCGGCAGGTGGCGTGCCGCGATCCACAGCCATGAGCAACGGCGGCAGCAGCACGAAGTCAAACAGCAGCGCGATGGAAATCACGATACTGACCAGCAAGCCCATGTCATGATTCAACTTGAAGTCAGAACTGGCCAGTGTCATGAAACCAACCACGAGCACCAGCGTCGTCACCCACAAAGCCACACCAACCGTACTGAAGGCATAACGCACCGCATCCTCCGCTGACTGGGTCTCGCGGGCGCGCAGATATTTGCTGAGAAAATGCACGGTGTCATCCACGACAATACCCATGGTAATACTCAGCACCATCGCCAGCGACATACCCACCTCACCCGACAGCAGGTACCAGACGCCAAACCCGGTCGCGCCGGGTAAAAGGTTCGGCACGATGCTGATGATGCCCATCTTCACCGAGCGGAACGCAAACACCAGGGCGACCGCAATCAGGATCAAGGCAACCAGCGCACCCTTGACCCCCGCGATCATCGAACGCTTACCAATATGCGTGAACATCAGCGACAGCGATGAGCCTTCCTGAGCGAGCTCAGGCGCGTTTGTCTCAAGCCACGCCTTGCCACGTTCCTGCAATTCGACGAAGCGGTGAGTCTGCAGGCTCGGTAAAGAGACAATGAGTCGTGAGGCCGATTTGTCAAAGCTCAACATGTTGGTGAGGTCCAGCCCAAGGGGCAGCGATAGCTCGTAGAGCAACAGATACTGGGCCGACAGTTCCTGGGTTTCCGGGAGTTTGTACCAGGCTGCGTCGTCACCGTGCAGACGTTGATTCAGTTGTTTAACGATATCGGTATAGGTACTGACATGCGCAACATAATCCTGCTGGCGGAACCACTCAGCGAAAGCATCAATTTTGGCGAGGTATGCCGGGTCAGACACACCCTGGGCCTCTCCAGTGCTCAGCGAGTACTCGATCCGGTAAAGCCCGCCGAGATTCTCATCCGTAAAGTCTGTATCCGTTCTGACCGGCAGGTCTTCAGCAAAATACTTGCTGAACCGATCGCTTACTACGTTCAGTGGCGCGAGACACAATAGCGTCACGGCGACCGCACTGCTGGTGGCGAGCAGCCAGCGCCGATGCCTGATCACGAACTCGGCGAACCGAGCCATCAGGTTTGTTGAGCGAGAAGCCCGGGCATAAACACGATCTGGCAGGATGTATACCAGTGCCGGCAGAAACGTTAGCGAGGTGACCAGCGCAATACACACAGTCATGCCGACGATGTTGCCGAGCTGCTGAATCGGCGGCTGATCTGCCATCAGGTTGAGACTGAAGAATCCAATCGCCGTCGATACACTGGTCAGAAAAACAGGCTGCACGTTGATCTCAACCGCGTGAATCAGCGCCTCGTGCTTTTCTTGTCCGCTCCTTAAACTGTGGTAGTAGCTGACCATCAGGTGCACGCCATGGGCCACGACGACCGTCAGGATAATGACCGGAATCGTTGCTGACGTTGACGCGATCGTCATACCAAGCCAGCCGACAAAACCCATCCCTGCAGCAATTGTCAGCGCGGTGGTCAGCACGATGACGGCGACACCGGTGACGGAACGCAGGAGCAACCCCAGGACGATGATGACAAAAGCATACATCATCGGCGTCTGCGTACTGAGATCACGCAGCGCTGTTTCGGCAAAACTGGCAGAGATAATGACGGAACCCGTCACATACACATCGAGAAAAGGATACTTTTCCATGAGTGCCGCTTTCTTATCCCAGGCCCAGTGCGCTTTGCTGATATTTTCGTCCTGCTCAGTACCGCCAAAGTGCAGATCGACATTGATGCCCGCCACAGTGCCGTCTTCTGACACCAGCCGGTTCACCACCAGCGGTTCATTCAGCGCAATTTCACGAATACGGACCAGCTCCGCGTCACTCAAATCATTCGGGAACTCGACGAGGTTGTTGACCAGAAGGTCATCTTCTTCCACCTCTGTATGCTGATAGTTGGTGATCGAATCCACTCGATTGACATGCGCGGTGCGCCAGGTGTCTTCCGTCAGCTCCTCGATAGCGGCAAGGGTCTCACGCGTGAAGATATCGCCTTCTTTCGGGCTGATGGCAAAAAACAGGTTTTCTACCCGGGTAAAGGTGGCTTCAAGTTCTTCAAAGGCATTCAGCTGTGGGTTGTCCGGACCGAAATTGTCCCTGGGCTCGGTCGAGATCTTAATAAATTGCGCGCCGTAGCCTGCGCTCAGGCAGAACGTCAGCGTCAGGACGATAATGAGCCAGCGATAGCGAATCACCGCTTCTGCAAATTGCCGCTCGCTCAAATGAAACTTCCTGCCTGCCTGTTTACACGCTGGCTGCCACATTACCGTAACCCTTCTTTGGATGCGAGGGCACAAATTGGTAGGCTAAGCTCACTGACATCACTTTGCAGAGCCATCAGACAATACCATGACAGAGAACTTCCACGTTGTTGCCGCCAGGAGCGAACTCGATGACACACCCTGGCTGCATGTAAACCTTGAGGGCGAGGAGATTCTGCTGTGCCGCGATGGCGACGAGTACTTCGCCGTGTCCTACTATTGCTCACACGAGGCATTCACACTGGAGGGCGGGACTATCAGCAACAGCTGCATCACCTGCCCTTACCATGGCGCAGAGTTCAATCTGCGAACCGGCGAGGCCCTGAGCGCCCCGGCGTTTGAACCGATCAGGACCTACCCCGTGCGCTTCGATGACACCGTCATCTCCATCGCCCTGGCCGCGAGTTAGGTTGACTGGGTTCGCAATTTTGACCTTCCAAGCTTTGACCGGCCAAGCCTTGCGCGTGAGTCAAACTGCGACAACCTCCACAGTCTGATCTCTCAGCTTTCACCGCCTGACCGGCCAGACGAGATTCCAATACTGTTGTAATAACGTTCAAGCAGGTCCGCCTGATTCGACTCCAGCGCTGCCAGCCCCGCAGCGTGGGCGTCTATAAAGGCCTCTATCGACTCATAGCGACAGATTTCCTGGCCTTGCCAGAGCACCACATAGTCACTGCCTGACTTGCTGTAGAAGACCCCACTGCGCGCTTTAGATTCTTTTCCTGCCGCTTTATCTGACATCTGCTGGTGTTGATTTTCTCTGAAACCAGCCTACCATGAGTTTCTGACTAAATCCTCGCCTGCACCGGACCTATGAGACCAAGCAAACATAGCGACCTGAACTCTGCAGTCCTGCCTGCGATCATCCTTGCAGCGGTAGCGACCGGCGTTTCGGCAGCAGCTGATTCACCGGCCACGCTCGCGGACCAAACAACGGTGGTTCGCTACAAGGAAGAATCCGTGCAATGGACACCGCGTTCTGTCAGCGTGATTGCAGCGGATGAATTCGAGGATACTTATCGTCGGGACCTGGAAGACCTCGAAAGTCGCGTGCCCGGCATGATCGTTGACCGCATGAACACCACACCACGCGGCGCGGCGATCGCGCTGCGAGGCCTCGGCTCGAATCACGCGGCAAAGTCTTTTGACCCTGCCGTTGCGGTCAAGGTCGACGGTGTCTATGTCGGCACCCATACCGGCCGTCTGCAGGTGCTGTTCGATTTCGAACAGATTGAGGTAACACGCGGCCCAAATGGCGCCCGCGACGGTAATCCGAACCTGACAGGCAGCATCGATATCAGGCGGGCGAAACCCACCGGTGAGATGGACCTCAGGGTGCGCGCTTCAGCAGGCATTGATGACCGCATGGAAGCAGACGTCATCTTTGACTTCCCGATCGCCGAGGGCCTGAACGGCAAGATCTCAGCCTTCCGACGCGATGGTGGTGGCGCCTACATGAAGAACGTCCTGAACGATCGCGACGAAAACACTGAGGATTACACATTCCTTTCTGCCGCCCTCGCCTGGGATTGGAATGACAACCTGGCGCTGCAGTACACCTATGACTTTGAGCGCAGCGATGAGACAAGCCCGGCATTGCTCAACATCAGCGCACCGGCTGATCTGTTATGTGCGACGACAGCCAGCCTGCCATACCCCAACTGTCGCCGCGGCATCGGCAACCCTGAGCTGGATTCACTGAAGACCACGGCACAGAACTACAGCAACGACCGCAGCTTTGACGGTGACTACCATACCCTGCGCCTCGATCTTGAACTCGCGGGTCACCAGTTCACTTCTATCACCGGCCATCGGCGTACTGAAGAAACGTCCGCGATGGATATGGATGCATCCAATGCGGACTTTTATCACCTCAACCAGCACCAGCAGTACGAGCAATTCAGTCAGGAGTTCAGGCTCGAGCGACAATGGTCTGACCGCCTGAGCTACCAGATCGGCGCCTATTTTCTCAACACGGAGTACGAGATTTTCCAGGAGGAGCGGCAGATCCTGAAACAACTTGGTGACGCCGGTTTCTCTGCAGGGCGTGCCGCAGGCGAAATCCAGGAACTTCGCTCGAAGCAGAAATCCAACCTGCGATCAGCCTTCGCCTCCGCCACCTACGTACTCAATGATCAGTGGACAGCGGATGTTGCCGCGCGCTGGAGCGATGTCGATCGGGATTTTGAGCACAGTCCGTCGCGGATACGACTCGGTAACGTCCTGAGCCCCCTGCGCACCCTCATCGTCGGCACTGAGACGAGCAAGGAGTTCCTCATGTCGGGCGGCCTCGCCTACAAGGTCGATGAGGAAGCGATGATCTATATGCGCTACTCAGAAGGATTTCTGCCTGGCGGTTTTGATGAAAATGCCATGTCGGCAGTTGCCGGAAATTCTTATGGTGCCCAGACAACCCGCGGCGCTGAAATCGGGCTGAAGAGCGACTGGTGGGATGACCGCCTGCGAGTCAACCTTGCTTATTACCGCACCGACCTTAACAACAAGGTCGAACGCTTCGATGCCATGGTCAACGGCGGCCAGATTGAATCCCTGCTCGACAATATCGCCGAGGTCGAGATCGCCGGCTGGGAGGCCGAAGTGACCACGATTCCGCTGGAAAATCTTGAAATCCGCCTGATGTACAGCCACATCAATGGCGACTACAACAATTACGTGGTGCCAGACCTTGCCAATCCGGGCACGACGATCGACCTGTCGAACCTCACGTCTGCCTACGCACCCGATGAAAATCTGTTTGCCTCAGCAGTCTACAGCTTTCCCTATGGCCCCGGCATCTTCAGAACCTATGCCGGCTACCGCTTGATTAACGACTACCAGACAAACCCAATACTCGAGGAGGCTGACGTCAAGATCTGGACCGCCTGGGACGTGTCGATCAGCTACGAATGGGAGGAATGGGTTTTTCGGCTCTTCTCTAATAATGTAAAGAACAAGGAATACATTCAGAATGCGCGTCAGATCAGGCAAACGGATATCCTGCCCGTGGCTGCCGGACGCACCAGTGTGCCAACACTGATCACCTTCACCGAATACAACCAGCCTCGCTATACCGGGCTTGAGGTTATCTTCACGCCTTCACTCGACAAGTAACGGCAAACCAGACATCCGCTCCCAGCTACCCGCCTGTGCTAAGCTAACGCGTCGAATTTCGTAATTCTGGTAACTGCCATGCAATGTCCGAAATGCCTGGGAAATATGGAAACTCTGAACTTCAACAATGTCGAAGTCGACAGATGTACGGCTTGTTACGGCCTGTTCTTCGATCACCTCGAGAAAGAGATGCTGAAAGAAATGGCTGGCTCAGAGGTGCTCGATATTGGCGATGAGTTTCTCGGCGCAACCTACAACGAAATTCTCGATGCGCCCTGCCCCAGGTGTCGAACCAGAATGAACCACGTGCTGCACACGGAGCCGTTCGAGATCAAATTCGAAAGCTGTCCCAATTGCAAGGGAACCTACTTTGATGCCGGTGAATTCAAGGACTATCTGGAAGACGAAATTTACGATCAGTTCCAGGATGTCATCGAAAATCTGCATTCATAACAGTTAATCGGCGTACTCTGGCAGCACCTCAGCGGTAAGCAGCCGAGTCTGCTCCATCATATCCTTCGTCCCATTCGCCATCGGCAGCAACACGAACTTTTCGCAACCGGCCTCGATAAATTCCTGAATGCGCTGCAGGACCGCGGCCGCATCGCCGGCAACCAGGTAGCGATCAGACTGGCCTTTCGTCCTCGCAGTCAAGCCAGCGGCAGTTTTAGCGACTATCGGATCCTCCATTGAGCCGAAGCGGTAGAGGAAAGAGGCGCCGTAATGATCAGCATCGATGGCACGCCCGGTGTCCTGCAGCGCGAGCTTGATACCGTCAACGACCCGCTTCGCCTGTTCCGGTGTATCGATCCCACCCAGCCAGCCGGTGCCATATTTTGCCGTCCGCTTCATCGCCACTTCAGAAGAGCCACCAATCCACAGCGGTATATCTGCATTCGCTGGTTTTGGCGCAATACAGGCGCCCGCGTACTGAAAAAACTCGCCATCAAAGTCAACGCTGTCTTCCAACCAGAGCCGGGCCAGCAGTTCGAGCGCCTCGTCAGCTTTTTTACCCCGGCGTTTTGTCGGTGTGCCAGTTGCCACATAGTCGCGAGAGAAGGCACTACCGAGGCCAAACGCTGGCAGCAGCCGACCATCGCTGAGAAAATCGATCGTCGCGCATTGGCGGGCGGTAAGGAGCGGGTCGCGCAGCGCAATGGAGGCGACGTTCATGCCAAACCTTATCCGCTCCGTATGCCCGGCGATCACAGCCATAGCCGACATGCACTCAAGCATGGATTCATTCGTCACAAGCCGGTCAGTCTGCCAGATGCTGTTAACGCCAGCCTCTTCACAATGCTCGATCCAGCGAAAGTAATCCCGCGCAGCATCAAAAGGAAAACGCGAGGTGCCAAGTCCCAGTCCAACGGTCATCGGCTGTCTCCTATCGTCTCGTCTCCAGTGTGAACAATCGGCACGCAGGTTCTTGTCGCGGGATCATCAGCCTCCGTCACACATATGAGATTCCCGTCCACCTCTTCTATGTCGACAGACTGATCTGTCTCGAGTGGCGGGATATCAACACGGGGCTCTTGCCAGACATTGGTGTTCGAACATCCCGTGAGAAAGACTGCAGCCAGCCACCAGCCGGATTTCATTGCTGATCTCCGAATCGCGCATCCAGCTGCCAGATGCGCTCGAAATCGAGCAGAGAATTTAGTTCGTTAATACCGTCCAGGTCCGCTTCCTCCCCTCGACTTTGCAGATATTGTGCGGCTTCACGCATACCCTTCAGCGCCGCACCCAGCAGGTAGATGGGGTGAATCACCAGCTGATAGCCGAGGTCAAACAGTTCCGAGTCCTTCAAAAGTGGCGTACTGCCACCCCCCACCATGTTAGCGAGCAGCGGCACACCGGTGAAGCGCTCACAGATAATCTGCATCTGTTCGCGCGTTTCTGGTGATTCAACGAACAGGATATCGGCGCCAGCTTCGAGGTAAGCTTCTGCACGCCGCAGGGCTTCATCAACCCCGTGTTCCGACAACGCATCAGTTCTTGCCATGACCAGGAAGTCATCGCTGGCCCTGGCTTCCGTCGCGACTGTGATTTTTCTCACCATATCGTCAGCCCCGATGACCCTGCGATTTTTCGTGTGGCCGCAACGCTTCGGGAACTCCTGATCCTCCAACTGGATGACCTCCGCACCCGCAGCTTCGTATCCCCTCACAGCGCGATCCACATTAGCAAGACCACCAAAGCCAGTGTCACCGTCAGCGATCAATGCAGCGTCGGTAACTTCCGCAATCTGCCTGACCCGCTCCACCATCTCACCGTAGGAGGCGAAGGCAGCATCCGGCAGCCCGAGCAGGCTCGCATTGACACCGTAACCTGTCATGTAAATGGCAGAAAACCCGAGGCTGTCGGCGATCCTGGCTGAGAAAGGGTCAAACACCCCCGGAGCGGATATTTTCTCGCCCTGTTTGAGCATTGCGCGAAGCGTCATCACCAGCCCCATGGCCACATTGAGTAGAATTCGTAGCGTCGATCATAAGGCATCCCCGGTAGGGATTACCATGTAGCCGGGGCGATCCAATTGACTTAATATCCGTTGCTGTTTGTTAAAGCCGAGTGTACTTAAATGCGCGCTGTCGTTTGCGAATCCTTTGACAGTCCCGCTTCATTAAGCGTGACAGAAATTGATGCTCCGGAACCCGATGCGAATCAGGTCCTGATTCGCATAGAAGCAACAGGCCTCGGCTATGTCGACGCACTCACTGTCGCTGGTTTGTACCAGATCAAGCCCAGGCTGCCGTTTATCCCGGGCAATGAGATCTCTGGTGTGATTGAGCATGCAGGGAATGACGTCAAACACCTGCGTAACGGTCAACGCGTTCTCGCTTCGATTTCCGCGGGCGGCCTGGCGGAGTACATCGCCGTTGATGCCTCCCGTTGCACACCCATTCCCGAATCACTGAGCTTTGAAGCCGCTGCCGGCTTTTTGGTGAATTACTGTACTGCCTATCACGGTTTCGCCTATTGCGGTCAGCTCAAGGAAAAAGAGAACGTTCTGATCCTTGGCGCCAGCGGCGGCGTCGGCGTTGCTGCTATTGATGTTGCACGGGCAATGGGCGCAAGGGTCATCGCCGCAGCCTCAACAGAGGAAAAGCGACAGGCCTGCCTCGACGCCGGTGCTCACGATGTGATTGATTACAGCGCCGACAACTGGCGCGACGCACTGAAAACTGTCTTGAGTGGCGAGACACTAGACGTGGTCTACGACCCGGTAGGCGGCGACTATGCCGAACCTGCACTCAGGTCACTGGGGCCGGACGGCCGTTTTCTGGTTGTCGGCTTTGCCTCAGGCGACATACCACGATTCCCGGTTAACCTGGTGCTTCTGAAACGCTGTTCCATCGTCGGCGTCAACTGGGGTGGCCACATCGCCGAACATCCCTCCACTGCCCGTGAGGTCACCAATACCCTGATCGAATGGATCGCCAGCGGTCGCCTCAACCCTGAAGCGGGCGAGTCATTCCGCTTAAAACAGTCAGGTGAGGCGATGATGAAGATGCTGAACCGGCAGGCAGTCGGCAAGGTCGTTATTCGACCCGGTGAATAGCAACTAAAGAGGAGAGCGAGATGAGCGAAATCATCACATTTCAGATAAACACACCCCAGGTTGATATCGAGGACCTGAAAACCCGTCTCTCCCTGACGCGCTGGCCCGACAAGGAAACACCGGACGACTGGTCCCAGGGCATTCCGCTCGCTTACATGCAGGAAATTCACGCCTATTGGCTGCACGAGTATGACTGGCCAGCCCGCGAAACCCTGCTCAATCAATGGCCCGGTTTCAAGACCGAGCTGGACGGTCTGGGTATTCATTTCCTGCATGTGCGCTCTCCCCATGAGGACGCCATGCCGCTGCTCCTGACCCATGGCTGGCCGGGTTCAATCGTTGAATTTCAGAAAGTTATCGGACCACTGACTGATCCGGTCGCTCATGGAGGAGATGCCGCTGATGCTTTCCACCTGGTAATGCCAACGTTGCCTGGGTTCGGCTACTCTGACAAACCCACCGCACCCGGCTGGAATATCAACCGGATCGCATCAGCCTGGGATGAACTGATGGCCAGGCTGGGTTACGAGAAGTACTTCGCCCAGGGCGGAGACTGGGGTTCCATAGTTACGGCAGCCATCGGCGTGCAGAATAAAGGGCACTGCCAGGCTATTCACATGAACATGCCGATCGCGCCGCCAGACCCGGAAACCATGGACGATCTGAGCGAGTTGGAACAATCAGCGCTGGCGGCCCTACAGTTTTACCAGGAGCATGACTCCGGTTACTCGAAACAGCAGAGCACGCGTCCACAGACTCTCGGATATGGACTGGCCGACTCTCCGATCGGTCAGGCAGCTTGGATTCTCGAAAAGTTCTACCAGTGGATGGACTGCGACGGACACCCCGAGAATATCGCCAGCAAGGATGAACTGCTCGATAACGTCATGATGTACTGGCTCACCGACTCGGCCGCTTCATCTGCCCGGATCTACTGGGAGAGTTTTGGCAGTACCGGCGCGGATCCGATCTCCATCCCGGTCGGCTGTTCTATCTTTCCAAAAGAGATCTTTAAGACATCGGAGCGCTGGGCAAGAAAACGGTTTACCAATCTGGTTCACTTCGAATCGCTGACACGCGGGGGCCACTTCGCCGCCTTTGAACAGCCAGCAAGCTTCGTCGACCAGGTTCGTACCTGTTTCAGGAAGGTCAGGTAACTACCATCCGAAAGAGACATGACCTAAAATGATTACATCCTGACCGAAGTTCACCTTTATTGGCCTGATCGAACTTGGTAATTTCGGCGTTTTTTCATCATCAATCATCCTCGCTCAATATCGCGCGAGCAGCTTAACAAGGGACAAATCAATGGGAAAAGTAACGTTTATCCAGCATTCGGGCGAAGAGTCTACGGTTGAAGTCGAAAACGGGGTGTCGCTCATGCGCGCTGCACTCGACAACCTCGTACCCGGGATTGACGCGGACTGCGGTGGCGAGTGCTCCTGCGCAACCTGTCATATTCTGGTCGCCGAGGACTGGGTAGGAAAAGCCGGTCAGCCCGGCGACCAGGAAAACTCCATGCTCGACCTGAATCCGGACCGTGAGGCGACTTCGCGGCTTGCCTGTCAGATTCCGATGTCAGAGGACCTCGATGGCATCGTGGTCAACCTGCCCGAGTTTCAATACTGACTCTGGCACCCTGATCTTGGCCCCGCGCCGCGCCGCGCGGACTGCACGAACAACGCATCCGCAGCAGACACCAGGGCAGCACGACAAGGCAGCATCAGTAATCTCCCAGGTCAGAGACGACCCGGTCGATGAACTGGCTGTGCCGGGCAATGGCAAAATCCGCCACAACGCGATTGGTAATCATCTTGTTCTGGTCAATGAGGTAGGTCACCCGGCGCACCCCCAGACCGAGGGGGCCGTTGACACCGAACGCCTTGATGGCTTCTTTTTTGGGATCAGCAAGGAGCGGAAACGGCAGCTCAAACTGATCCCGGAAGCGTCGGTGGGTTGATCCGCTCTGCGGGCTGACGCCAACAATGGTCGCACCGGCTTCCTGGATATCGTTATGCCGGTCTCGGATATCACAGGCTTCTGCTGTGCAGCCCGGCGTAAAATCAGCCGGGTAAAAATAGAGAATCAGTGGTCCATCGAGAAGAAGATCGTCGAGGCTGACCCATTGATCTTCGTCATCTTTCAGTGAGAAATCCGGTGCAGTATCACCTATATCTAGCATCACATTCTTAATTTGCTGAACTTGTTGCGAGATAATACGCGAAACCACCGGCCATGGCCTGCCACATAACCTTTTGAGACAAGCGTTGAAGAGAATAGAAACCAACCACTACGTCGTCTGCGCGCTCTATCACTTCGTCAGAATTGAAGATCCTGCCAGCCTGCAGCAACAATTACTCGAACTGCTGACCCGACATGATATCCGCGGCACGTTGCTTGTCGCCAGTGAGGGTATTAACGGCACCGTGGCTGGCAGCCGTCATGCCATTGACCAGCTAATGGCTTTCCTCAAGGCAGATAATCGCTTCAAACAACTGATGCACAAAGAGTCCGAGGCGACAGTTCGGCCTTTCCTGCGAACACGGGTCAAACTCAAGCAGGAAATCGTCACCATGGGTGTTCCGGATATCGACCCGCAGGAAATCGTCGGTACTTATGTCGCCCCGGAGGACTGGAACACACTGATTTCTGATCCGGATGTGATCTGCATCGATACCCGCAATGACTATGAGGTTGGAATCGGGACCTTCAAAGGTGCGGTCAACCCGCACACCACAACTTTTCGTGAGTTTCCTGCCTACGCCAAAAAACACCTTGATCCCGGCAGGCACAAGAAGGTGGCCATGTTCTGTACCGGGGGTATCCGCTGCGAGAAATCGACAGCCTACATGAAGTCACAGGGGTTCGATGAGGTCTACCACCTCGAGGGAGGCATCCTGAACTATCTGGAGCAGGTGCCGGAAGCGGATTCGCTCTGGGAGGGTGAGTGTTTCGTCTTCGACGAGCGGGTTACAGTGAATCATCAGCTCGAGCCGGGCACCTTTGACCAGTGCCACGCCTGCCGCATGCCCATCAGTGACGCCGACAAGGTCAGCGATCACTACGTACCTGGTGTGTCATGCCCGCACTGTATCGACGTAAAGTCAGATGCCGACCGCGAAAGGTACCGACAGCGCGAACTGCAGATGCGGCTCGCGCGGGAGCGCGGCGAAGCCCATATCGGCGGCGATGCACAGTCAGTCCAGGCGCGACACGCGGGAGAGAAAAAAGCTTTTCGTCAATCCCAGCGGCTTGCCGGCAAGGACGGCGCGACAGAATAATTCAGCTGACGTCTCGAGCCCGCCTGAATTATCTGAGGAGCCCTGGCAGCAACCTGAAAACCTCCGCGCTGCTGCCCATGCCGGCATGACTGCAATGCACTTCATGATGTTCTATATCCGGTGTTGTCTCATCAATACAGGCCTGCCAGGCAACAATGCCGTCGCTGCGGCTGTAAATTGCCCTGACCGGCACCCTAATGGCATGCCGGTTTCTCTCAAGCATCAATTTGCTCATCTGCACCGGGCTCAAGCCCGTTTCGCGCTGGACCCATCGCCCAATAGATGAGACGGCCGTACCGCCCTTGACCGGCGAACCAAGCGTCACAACCCGATCAATCAACGCCGGGTCATCCCTGGCTAGCTCCCGCGACAGAATACCGCCGCGACTCCAACCCATCAGCTTCACTTTCTGACCAGTCGCGGCATGCAGGTCATGGATCATCTGCCGGAGCGGCGGCAGGTATTCGTGCATGGGAAGTCGGTTGACGCCGAGGCCCCAGGGGTGAGCGTCATAGCCAATACTTTGGAGGAAATCCCGGAGCAAGAAAGTTGCGCGATCGTCAGTCATGAAACCCGGTAGCACAAGCACGGGTTCGCCGTCCCCTTTTTCCGCCTGCCGGCGCAGCAGCGGCAGCTGCAGCATCAGCTGGGCGGCCTCGGCGATGACACGCCCCTCCATCAACATCAGCAGCGGGCTGGGCGGTTTGATGTCCTGCAATGCTAAGGCGCCGGGTTGGAGTTGCCGCCGAGGATTGCATATCCGTCGGAGCCTTGTAAAGATGAACTATGACCACTGACCACCGTGAAAGATTTGCGGCCATTGCCGCAGGTCCCGACGACGAGATTCAGCTTGACGAAGCAGCCCTGCTGATCGCCGCAGAAGCGGAGGGTGACGTTGATGTGGACGCCCGCCTTGAGCAGCTTGATACCTACGCGATGCGCTTTCAGCAGGATACTCACTATCGCACTGACCTGGGCGTACCGGTTTCGGGTCTGATTTCCTTTATCCACACTGATCTGGGTTTTAGTGGCAATGTCACTGACTACTACGATCCCCGCAACAGCTACTTGAACCACGTCATCGATACCAGGCAGGGCATTCCCATCAGTCTGGCCCTGGTCCATTTGGCGATAGGCCGCAGACTGAGCATCCCCGTTGAAGGCATCTCCTTCCCCGGCCATTTCCTGATTCGTTATGGCCAGAGTTCGCCGGTCATCGTTGACCCATTTTCAGGAAGGGAGCTGAGCAAGGCCGATTGCCAGAATCTGCTGCGCCAGATCGCGGGGCCCAGGGCCACGCTAATCGATGAATATTTCGAAGCAGCAGCACCGCGGGATATCCTGATTCGAGTGCTCGACAACCTGAAACAGATCTTCTGGCGGGCGAAAGACTGGGATGAGAGCAAAGCCTGCATTGAACGGCAGCTACTCTTGCTGCCGGACCAGAAAGAGTTCAACGTTCAGCTGGGCGCGGTATATGAAATGCAGGGCAATCCGGATCTCGCCCAGCACGCCTACATCCAGGTGCTGGAAGCCGCCGAGGATGACAAGTTGCGCCAGCTGGCATCGAAACGCCTGCTGGCACTGGAAAGCACGTCAAAGACGATTCACTAGCTAAGCAGTTCGAGGGCGGCTTCAGCCCGCCTGATCACACTCTGCTGCTGACGTTCGATATCCACGTCGCGGTTTTCCCCCATGGCTCCGACCAGGTAGCGTTTGTAAACCCCCTGCCCAATCGCAGCAAGACGCCAGTGCGAGAAGGCCCGGTAGTAATTGATTTCAGAGAGATCCCTGCCCGTCTTGCTGGCATAGAAATCCGTGAATTCGTCACGGGTAAAGAAACCACCCACCGCGGTCGGTGACATGTCATTCTCGCCCATCTCCGGGACCTCGTCCGCGGTGACCCAGTTGTTCAGGATATAGCCGACATCAGCGAGAGGATCACCCAGAGTACAGAGTTCCCAGTCAAGGATTGCCTGGACACGACCATCGCGGACGATCATGTTGCCGAGGCGGTAATCTCCGTGGACGATCGTCGCCCCGACCTGCTCAGGCATGCGCTCCTGCAGTATCCGGCAGCTCTCTTCCATGGCAGGGATCTCGTCTGTTTTAGACGCCTCCCATTGCTTGACCCAGCGACTAATCTGACGCGCAAGATAAGCTTCCTTGCGCCCCAGATCACCCAGACCGACAGCGTCTGGATTGATCGCATGCAACTGGCAGAGAATCTCGGCCACGTCCTCGCTGATCGTGCGGCGGTCCGTATCGGACAGCTGGACACTGACCGTGGAGTCATTCAACACAAGGCCATCGATGAACTCCATAACGTAGAAATCAGCGTCATTCACTGACTTATCTTTACAGAGACCGTAGTTTTTTGGCACAGGCACAGCAGCATCTTTCAGCGCATCAATGATCTTGTGTTCGCGCCCCATATCATGCGCAGACTCCAGCACATGTCCCAGCGGCGGGCGACGCAGCACGTAAGCATTGCCTGCGACATCTTCACAACGATACGTCAGATTCGAATGGCCACCGGCGATCAGTGAAAATTCGAGTGGTGGTTCGAGAGCCGGCACCCGATCGCTGAGCCAGTTGGTGACGTTCTCTGAGTGAATCCCCTCGGTCATGCTAGCCCCCTGCTACTTGATTATTCCGCGGCAAATACTACCTGTTCCTGCAGCAGTCGTTCCACATCTTCCGCAGAGAAGCCATGCTCTGCTAGCAACTGCCGTGTGTCCTGACCGTAGACCGGTGGATCGGCCACCGGGCGGCAGGCCTCGCCGGAAATTTTGATGGGATTGGCAATCGTCCAGCCGAATCGCGGGTCTTCGCTTTGCGTCGGGATGACCACACCATTCTCTATGAGATGGGCATCAGTCACCACTTCAGACAGTCCCTCGACGACACCGTAGGTAAGGTGATGTTCATCAAGGGCAATGCAGATGTCTTTTAAATTCATGGCGGCAAAGCACTCGACAAACTGTTCGCGGATCTCATCACGGTGACGCATGATCGAGCGCGTATCAGCAAAGCGTTCTTCCATGGACCAGTCCTGGAGGCCCAGGGCGGCGGCCACCTCGGCAAATTCCTTGCCTGGGTTGGTTAACACCAGCACAACGTGTCGATCGTCCCGAGTTTTGTAAACCATGGCAAATGGACTGCGCACTCCGGCCTTGTCGAGCGCCTTGCCGATATCGAAGCCAGCGATAGCGCCCTGCAGCTGCATGCCGTTCGCCCAGCAGCCAGTTGCAATCAGGGAAGTCTCGACGAAGCTACCCTCACCCTCCCGTTCGCGTTTGAACAATGCCATCATGATGCCACCGAACAGCGACATGGCCGTTGCATGATCACCGACACCGCCGGGCGGGAATGGTGGCTCACCACCTGGTGGCCGTGTAATCTCCATAACACCGGTACGAGCGAACCAGGCGGTGGAGTCGTAGCCACGGCGCTGGCGGTCCGGACCAAGGTTCCCGTAACCCGTTACCTGGCCGACGATGAGTCGCGGAAACTTCTCATGCAGCGCCTGCCAGCTCATCCCCAGCTCCTCCAACTGATCATTGCGAAAGTTGGTAATCAGCACATCCGCATCCTCCAGCAGTCGGAACAACACGGCTTTGCCATCCTCAGACTTAATATTGACCGACAGTCCTCGCTTGTGACGTGAGGTGAGCTGCCAGTTGTAGTCAACATCCCAGGCACCGTGCAGTCGGCGATACCCGTCTCCGCCGGGCGGTTCAAGCTTGATCACCTCGGCGCCATAATCTGCCATCACGGTAGCAGCACCCGGTCCCGCCAGGAAACTGGCCAGATCAACCACTCTTATTCCTTCCAATAGATATGTCACGATGTCCCCTCCACCGGATTGCAAGAACTGTGCAGAATCCCTATCTTACCGAAACTTCATCAGCAGCAGTTACGGAGCATCCTCGCAGTGTACGACATCTATCATCAGGTCTGGAACCAACTAACGGCTCCGGGCGCCCCATTTGAAGTCGAAGAAATCGAAATGCGAGGTTCACCCATGCGGGTCTATACCCAGGCCGTCCCAAGCCTCAGGGAGCTCTGGTTGGGTTCAGCTGCACACGCTGATAACGATTACCTTGTTTATGAGGACGAACGCTGGACTTACGCTGAAGCTCACCGCGATGTTGCTTCTATTGCGAACTGGCTGAGGGACCAGGGTGTGAACCAGGGTGACCGCGTCGCCATCGCCATGCGTAACTACCCGGAATGGCTGCTGTGCTACTGGGCCTGTGTATCGACCGGTGTCACTGTCGTCGGTATGAATGCATGGTGGGTCGAGGATGAAATGGCGTACGGCCTTAACGATGCGGCGCCGAAAGTCATGTTCTGCGATGATGAACGCCTGAACCGTTTTGTTCACATTCGCGAGAAATTCCCTGACCTTAAAGTCGTTGGCATTCGACTGCCGGAGCAAACCGATGGTGTGCTGCCCTTCAGTGAGGTACTGACAATGGGTGGCGACCTGCCTGCCGTGACCATTGATCCCGATGAGGATGCCTGCATTTTCTATACCTCTGGTACCACCGGTTATCCCAAAGGTGCTCAGCTCACTCATCGCGGCTGTATTCACAATGTCATGAACATGGCTTTCGCCGGTAACCTGTCATCACTGGCGACAGCGGCCATCAATGGTGTCGAACCACCTAATCCAGAGGATGCGCCAGCAATTTCTGCGCTCGTGACGACGCCCCTGTTCCACGTCACCGCGAACAACTGCCTGGCACATGCAACCACGGCCGGCGGCGGCAAGCTCATTCACATGTACCGCTGGAATGCCGGCGACGCTCTGCGCACTATCGAGGCAGAGAAGGTCACGAACATCACCGGTGTCCCAATCATGTCGCGAGAGCTGATCACCCATCCTGATTTCGATAAGTACGACACCTCGACGCTGATCTCTGTCGGCGGTGGCGGCGCTCAACTGCAACCTGACCTGGTCGGCAAGATTGATGAAAGCGTCAAAACCGCGAGACCGAGCACCGGCTACGGCATGACAGAAACCTGCGGCATCATCACATCGATCAGCGGTGACTTTTTCATCGACAAGCCGGAAAGTGCCGGCCCGGCCATGCCTTCGTTTGAAGCCAAGGTGGTCGATGGCAACGGCAATGCCCTGCCCCAGGGCGAAGCCGGAGAGCTCTGGGTACGGGGTGCCCCGGTCATCAAGGGTTACATCAATCGGCCCGAAGCCACGGCCGAATCCATCACAGACGGCTGGCTTCACACGGGTGACGTCGCCAAGATCGATCAGGACGGCTTTATTTTCATCGTCGACCGCGTTAAGGACATGGTACTGCGCGGTGGAGAAAACATTTATTGCTCCGAAGTCGAAACCTGTCTGCACCGGATCGATGACATCCAGGAGTGTTCCGTATTCGGCATACCGGATGACCGGCTTGGCGAGGAGGTCGGTGTCAGTATTTTTCTGAAACCGGGCAGCCACGTTTCAGCTGAAGAAATTCGTTCTTTTTGCGCTGAGCACATGGCCAAGCACAAGGTGCCCCGCTACATCTGGTTCAGCACGGAACAACTGCCACGTAACGCCAATGGCAAGTTCCTGAAGCGGGAACTGCGCGAGACCCTGGCACTGGCCGACGCACAATGACCCAGAGTCATCACACCTGACAATATTACTCTGTCATCACGGCGGCAGCTTCCTGAGCTGTTCGCCCAAGGGCTCTGTCATCTTGGTTTGAAATCCCTGCTCCTGCTATGATCGGCGTTAAATGCCATTGCGGGAAAGGGTCCCTGATGAAATTACCACGAATTCTGCTGACGCTCATCGCCACATTGCTTGCCTGTGGCGCGACGCCCATTCTCGCCGATGATCTTTTCAAGGCTGATGAAACTGTTAAATTCACGCTGCAGGCACCACTCGCCAAGATGAGGGATGATCGCGACAAAGAGATCAAATACCCCGCCACCCTGACCCACGACGGCAAGCGCTACAACATTGAAGTCAGCGTTCGCGGCAACAAGCGCCTACAATCCATGACCTGCACGAACCCACCTCTGTGGCTGGATTTCAAGAAAGCAGAGAGCAAAGACACTTTCTGGGATCATCAGAAGCACACCAAGCTGGTCGTACTGTGCCGCAAGGCCAAGGTGAACTATGACTACCTGCGGGCAGAGTATCTGGTCTACCGGATGTATGAATCCATTTTCCCGGTGAGCTTCAAAACCCGCTGGGCCGAAGCCACCTACGTTGAAGAAGATGGTACGACGCGAACTGAGCCTGCGTTTTTTATTGAGCGCAAACAGCGCCTGGCAAAACGCGCAGACATGAAGAACTTCGACCTACAGCACGCGGAATACGAACAACTGCATGGTGAAACCGCTACCCTGGCAAGCCTGTTCAACTACGTCGTTGCCAATCCGGACTTTTCCCTGGTTTCTGCCATGGAAGGTTCCTGCTGTCACAACGCGAAGCTGATGGAGAATGACAGCGGGGAGCTCATCCCGGTCCTCTATGACTTCGACAGCAGCGGCATTCTCGCTGCCCGCTACGCAGCGCCGAACCCAAGCCTGAAAATCAAGAAAGTGACTGACCGGATATACCGCGGTTATTGCTTCCAGAACGAGCATCTTGATGGCGCTCGCACCAAGATACTCGGCAAAGAAGCGGAATGGATGAACCTGATCAACAATGATCCGGTCCTGGGCAAAGGCTATAAGAAGAAAATGACGAAGTTTTTGAATCGATCCAACCGGCTGATCGAACGCAATGCGACCTGGAACAGTAAAGTTGTCAGCCAGTGCCGTGAGGTGACCTGAAACAGGTCAACTTAAGATCATACAGATCGGGTTACTTTGGTAACCCGGTGTGCTGAGTTCTGAATTTTCGCCCGGGTCTGCGCGGTTTGGAGAATTGCGTTCTCGGCACCAGGTGATCCTTCCCGTTACCAATCAGGTCATCCCTGCCCATCTCGCGCAGCGCCTTCCTCAGCATTGGCCAGTTATCAGGGTCGTGATAACGCAGGAAGGCTTTATGCAGCCTGCGCTGCCGGCCCTTGCGGGTGATCGCAACTTTCTCTGATTCTCGCCCTACCCGACGGAGCGGGTTGCGTTCAGTGTGGTACATGGCCGTGGCTGTTGCCATCGGCGACGGATAAAAGGTCTGCACCTGGTCAGCGCGAAAACCGTTGGCCTTCAGCCAAAGTGCGAGGTTCAGCATATCCTCGTCGGTCGTCCCGGGATGGCCAGCGATGAAATATGGAATCAGGTACTGTTCCTTACCTGCAGCCTTCGAATACTGATCAAACATCGCCTTGAAGTCATCGTAGGTGCCAATCCCGGGCTTCATCATTTTGCTGAGTGGACCTGACTCTGTGTGCTCTGGCGCGATCTTCAGATAACCGCCAACATGATTGGTGACCAGTTCCTTGACGTATTCCGGCGTTTCCACAGCGAGGTCATAGCGCAGACCCGAGGCAATAAGTATTTTCTTCACGCCGTCTACGTCGCCCGCTTTCCGATAGAGCTCAACCAGCGGCATCTGATCTGTCTGCAGGTTAGAGCAGATACCCGGGTAGACGCAGGAAGGTCGCCGGCAGGCCTGCTCCGTTTCTGTGTCCTTGCAGCCCAGGCGCCACATATTGGCGGTTGGACCACCGAGGTCAGAAATAACCCCTGTAAACGCCGGTGATTTATCCCGCACTTCTTCTATCTCTCTCAGGATCGAATCCTGCGACCGGCTTTGGATGATCCGGCCCTCGTGTTCCGTGATAGAGCAAAAGGTACAACCACCAAAGCAGCCCCGCATAATGTTGATGGAATGCCGGATCATTTCGTAGGCGGGAATCTGAGCCTCGCCATACATCGGGTGCGGCACCCGCTGGTACGGGCGTTCGAACACCCAGTCAAGTTCCTCAGTTGTCAGGGGAATTGGCGGCGGATTCAACCACGCATAACGATCGCCATGGCGCTGGGCGAGCGAACGGGCATTGTGCGGATTAGTCTCGCGATGAAAGATTCTCGAAGCATGCGCATAAAGCGCGTCATCGTCCCTGACTGATTCATAGGGCGGCAGTTCGATGAACTCCGTTGCCGATTCATCCACCAACCTGACGCGGTCGTCCCTGTCGTCGGGCAAGGCTGATTCGTCGAGCCTGCGCCAGCCATCGGGCAATTCAGCTCGGATGAAAGCGCTGCCGCGGATGTCCACAATCTCGTCAACAGCCTCGCCGTCGGCAAGACGATGAGTCAATTCAACGATCGCCCGTTCTGCGTTGCCGAATAACAGCATGTCTGCACGGGCATCAAACAGGATGGAACGACGCACCTTGTCGCTCCAATAGTCATAGTGCGCGAGGCGGCGCAGGCTGGCCTCGATACTGCCGATGACAATCGGCACATCCTTGAACGCCTCCCGGCAGCGTTGCGAGTAGACAATCACCGATCTGTCCGGGCGCCGCCCACCGATATTGCCAGGCGTGTATGCGTCATCCTTGCGAATCTTGCGATCAGCCGTATAGCGGTTGATCATCGAGTCCATGTTGCCGGCCGCAACGCCAAAGTAAAGGTTGGGTGGGCCCAGCTTCATGAAGTCAGCGGTGTTCTGCCAATCCGGCTGCGCGATAATTCCCACACGAAAGCCATGGGCTTCCAGTACCCGGCCAATCACCGCCATGCCGAAGCTGGCGTGGTCGACATAGGCGTCGCCGGTGACGATGATGACGTCGCAGGAATCCCAGCCCAGCAGGTCCATTTCTTCTCGCGTCGTCGGCAGAAACGGCGCCACGCCAAAGCATTCGGCCCAGTAGGGCCGGTAATCATTGAGTTTTCTGGTCGGCTTAAACTCCATCAACGTATTTTAGCAGAGCCTTTAGCGATACTTAGCACTATTTGATAGGACCTGATGAAATCCGCGGGATGCAACCGATCAGTAGACGTCCATAGAGCGCCTTCAGCGTTACTTGGCACTATTTGATGGGACCTGATGAAATCCACGGCCCAGGATACGAGGCCGGAATCCATAAAAAAGCCAGCAACGATATGAGGCTATTTTTCTAAAGCAGCTGATGCCCCGTTTTTTGGACCTCTACTAACAGATCATGTATTCTTGCGGCCGTCAAAATTCGCAACGAGACGGCAACGCGGACAGGGCCAAGTAGCGGATTTTTCTCAGATTTTCGACACAGGGGATAGGTAACTTGATGGTTAAACACAAGCAGCTGGCGGCATGGCTTGAGGACATGAAAACACTCTGCCAGCCGAACGAAGTCGTACTCTGTGACGGTAGCAAGGAAGAGTACGACCGCATGTGGGCACTGTTGGTCGATGCCGGCGTTGCCAAGAGGCTGGACGAGGCCAAGCGGCCAAACAGTTATCTTGTCAGGTCAGACCCCGCTGACGTGGCGCGCGTTGAGAGCCGAACCTATATCTGCTCCGATACCCCCGAGGAGGCAGGCCCAAACAACAACTGGATCGCCCCTGACGAGATGCGAACGACCCTGAACGGCCTGTTCGAAGGCTGCATGAAAGGTCGCACCATGTATGTTATTCCGTTTTCCATGGGACCGGTCGGTTCCCCAATTGCCCACATTGGCGTCGAGATTTCCGACTCACCTTACGTCGTCACCAATATGCATATCATGACGCGAGTCGGCCAGTCGGTGCTCGACGAGCTCGGTGAAGACGGCGACTTCGTACCCTGCGTCCATTCGGTCGGCATGCCACTCGATGATGAAACGGTGGATGTACCCTGGCCCTGCAATCCACAGAACCTTTACATCGCGCATTTCCCAAACACCCGCGAGATCTGGTCTTTCGGCTCAGGCTATGGCGGTAACGCATTGCTTGGCAAGAAGTGCTTCGCCCTCAGAATCGCTTCTGCAATGGCCCACGATCAGGGTTGGCTTGCCGAGCACATGCTGATCCTCAAGCTGACTAACCCCGCAGGTGTGGCCAAATACATCGCCGGTGCATTCCCCAGCGCCTGCGGCAAAACCAATCTCGCCATGCTGATACCGACGATTCCGGGCTGGAAAGTCGAAACGGTCGGCGACGACATCTGCTGGATGAAATTTGGCGACGACGGCCAGCTCTACGCCATTAATCCGGAAGCCGGATTCTTCGGAGTCGCGCCAGGCACGGGCATGGACTCGAATGCCAACGCTATGAACACGCTCACCGGCAATTGCATTTTCACTAACGTCGCCGAGACCGACGACGGTGATGTCTGGTGGGAAGGCATGACCGATGAGCCACCGGCTCATCTGGTCGACTGGACCGGCAGGCAGTGGACGCCTGACATGGACCGCCCGGCAGCGCATCCCAATGCGCGCTTTACCGTCTCTGCAGCACAGTGCCCGGCGATCGCTGAGGAATGGGAAGATCTGAAAGGTGTGCCGATCAGCGCCATCTTGTTCGGCGGTCGACGCGCCAGCGTTGTCCCCCTGGTGAACGAGGCAAAGGACTGGCAGCAAGGCACATTTTTCGGTTCCATCATTGCGTCCGAAAAAACGGCTGCCGCCGCCGGCAAAATCGGCGAACTGCGCCGCGACCCTATGGCCATGCTGCCCTTCTGCGGCTACAACATGGCGGACTACTGGGGCCACTGGATCGACATCGGCAAGACCGACGGCGCAAAGCTGCCGGCGATCTATTACGTCAACTGGTTCCGCAAGGACGACGACGGCAACTTCATGTGGCCAGGCTTCGGTGAAAACTCACGAGTACTGAAGTGGGTCTTCGAGCGCAGCGAGGGCACCGCTGATGCTATCGAGACGCCGATCGGCAACCTTCCGACCATCGATGCCATGGACTTTGGCGGCCTCGATCTCAGCGATGCCGACATCGCCCAGTTGCTCCGGGTTGAAATTGACGGCTGGCTCGCTGAAATACCGTTGATTGAGGAATACTACGCTTCGTATGACGGCCGTGTACCCGCCGAGCTCCATCAGGAACTGGCGGCTTTGAAAGAACGACTCGAGGCTGCGAAGCAGGCCGCCGCCTGAGGAATCGTGTTAGTCTCACCGTTTTCGCACTAAGGAGGCGTTGAGATGTCTATTTTTGATCGTTACAGTCTGGACGGCCATGTCGCCGTTGTGACCGGCGCCGGCCGCGGTATTGGTGAGGGTATTGCCCGAGACTTCGCGGCTGCTGGCGCAAAGGTTGTCGTCGCCGCTCGGCGTCAGGACGAAATCGATGCGGTTGCCAGCGCGATCAATGATGCCGGTGGTGAAGCCATCGCAGTAAAGACTGACGTCACGGATCTCTCCCAGCTGGAAAACCTGGCACGGGCCGCCGTTGACACATTCGGCAAACTGACTGACTGGGTCAACAATGCCGGCGGTTCACCTATGCGCATGCCAGCACGGGAGCTGCCGCGTGAGGAATGGCACCGCACCATTGCACTCAACCTGACGTCGATCTACGAAGGCTGCCTCACTGCAGAGCAGCATATGGAAACAGGCTCCATCATCAATATCACCTCAGGCGCGGGTACAGGCCCGGTACCAGGCAGTGCTCACTATGGCGCTGCCAAAGCCGGCACTAATTC
>JAYQAI010000002.1:50709-58460 GCA_038136715.1 Gammaproteobacteria bacterium
GCAGCAAGCGATGACAGTGACAGGTCAATCGCATCTTCCCGACCAAACACATAGTCATTCATCAGCCCGATAATCAGCGGCGCAAACAGGTAAGACAGAAAACTGACACAGATCAGGTAAACCGCAATCATCTGACCTCGCATCCGGTTGGGTGAGATCGCCTGCAACGCAGCGTTTGACAGCCCTGGTGGCATGGCCATGAAAAAGGTAATCGGAATGATGAGTGCGATCGCCCACCAGTCATTGCTCAGCAGCGGCATGATGACGGCGAGTGGGCCGAGCGCAATCGTGCCCCACATGGTCAGCCGCATCGGCGCATCGGCGCGGCCGCGGGCAAGCATGGCGCCGGCGTAGTAACCCGCCCAGACACTGCCAAGGATGCCAACGAAAAAAGCTATAGAACCGTAGGTGAGGCCAATTTCAGTCCGGGTCCAGCCGTGAATACGCACGAAAAATTCGACGATCCACGTGAGAAAAGCAAAACCCTGAATCGAGAGGCAGAGGTAGGCAATGAAATGATACGTGAGATACTTGCGGCGCGACATGCAGAAGTCCCAAAGCTCACGATAGCTGTACCCCTCGGTCTTGTCGGCACTGGCACCCTGTCGCGGTGGCTCAGCAATAGTGAACATCACTGCCGCCAACAGAATCCCAGGCAGGCCTACCAATACCAATACGGTTTGCCACGAGTACATCTCGCCGAAGACAGGCAGAACCAGCAACGGCTGGGATTCGAGATAGTCAATCAACGGTCCGCCAACAATGCTGGCAAGCCCTGTGCCGATAAAAGGGGCCGTTGCCACAATGCCATAGGCCAGAGGCAACCGATGCTCCTCGAAGTAATCCGCCAGCATTGAGGTGGTGGCCGGGCCCAGAGAAGCCTCGCCGATTCCCACCCCCATGCGGGCCGTGAAAAGCTGCCAGAAAGTGTTAGCCATACCGGCAAGTGCAGTCATCAGACTCCAGCTGAAGATACCGGCAGCAATCACATTGCGGCGGTTGAAGCGGTCAGCAATCCTGGCAAGTGGCAGTGTTGTCAGCGAGTAGACCAGCGAGAATGCCAGACCGATGATCAGTGAAATCTCCGTATCAGACAGACCGCCAAGGTCGCGCTTGATCGGTCCGATCATTACGTTCAGGATTTGACGGTCGATAAACGACAGGGTCGACGCCACTGTCAGCAGGAACACCACATACCAGAGCGTGAAATCTGAATACTTCTTCACGCGCGTCAGACCTCGACGATAGCCTTGCCGTGGTTACGGCCGGCGAACATGTCCTCATAGGCCTGGCCACAGGCAGCAACCCCCTGATACATGGCCTCAAAATTCTTCAACTTGCCCGCCTCAAGCCACACTGCCAGCACATCCCGGGCGGCTTCATAATCATCCATCCAGTAGTGCGTCATGAAACCCTCCAACTTTGCACAGTTCGCGACCAGCCGGAACAGGTTCGAAGGGCCCCGGGCATCGGTGGCCGTATAGTCAGCGACGGCACCGCAGAAGGGTATCCTCGCACCATAGTTGATGTTAGCAAGGACAGGTTCAAGCAGATCGCCGCCAACATTGTCGAAGTAAACATCAACACCTTCCGGACAGGCCGCTGCGATGGCGGCCTCAATATCGCCGGCACGATAGTTGATGGTCGCGTCGTATCCCACTTCGCGCTCCAGCCAGCGACACTTCTCATCACTGCCCGCAAAACCGACGACACGACCGGCACCCAGCAACCTGGCGATCTGACCAGCGGCATTACCAACAGCGCCGCCGGCAGCAGAAATGAGTACGGTTTCTCCCGGCTGCAAGTCCGCCACGCGGGTAAGACCAAAATAGGCCGACAGGCCCGTGTCACCCATAACACCCAGATAGTAGTTGGGGGCGAGATCATATTTCTGCTGAATCGGTGTCATCAGGTCGCCGGGGCCTGCAATCGAATACGCTTCCCAGGCGAGCCGGCCGACGACAACTTCGCCTTCAGTCAGGTCGTCACGGTTCGATTGCAACACTTTACCTGCTACCAGGCCCATCACTGGCTGGCCGAGCGCCATTGCTGGGAGCACATCATCCCCGGCGCCCTCGTCCATCCAGTTTCGAAAGCCTGCATCGAGCGAGATATATAGGTTCTGCATCAGCGCTTCACCGGCGCCCGGTTCCGGCACGTCAGATTCCGCGACCGAGAAGTCATCAACGACGGGCGGACCAACAGGCCGTCTCGCCAGCAATACCTGCGTGTTCTTCACTGCATCCCCCTCATCCCCTGACACGTCACGAGTATATCGGAATACAGTCACAACTGACGGTCTTATTTGGTATTCTTGCCCACCGAATCTGCAAGATGAGAGGAAAGCAGCATGTCAGATGAAGTCGCCCGCGCGGCTACCTGTCCGATCCATGAAATGAGCCCAATGCACCCGGAACTGCTGAAGTCACCCTGGGGCATGAACCGACGTCTGCGCGATGAAGCTCCTGTGTTCAAGGATCCGCTCAGTGGGATTTACTTCGTTTCACGCTACGAAGATGTCGTGCGCATGGCACAGGATCACGAAACATTCTCCAGCAAGATGTTAAGTGCGAATCGCCAACTGGCAGCCAGCGATGATCCGGAAATCCGTGACGTCATGGCGAGTGGATACCCCCAGGTCGACACGATGCTGACGGAAGATCCACCGCTGCAGCGCCGCTATCGAAAATTTGTCGACGGGGCTTTTGCACCGCGCAACCTGAAGCGACTGGAACCCTATATCGAGCAGCTGTCGCATGAACTAATCGATGCCTTCATTGACCGCGGTGAATGCGAGTTTCTCTCTGAGTTTGGTGTCCCCCTGCCCCTGCGGGTAATCGTCAGTCAGCTGGGGGCTCCAGAAGAAGATCTGCCGTTATTTCGCAAGTGGACCGACGCTTTCATCGGCAACCTGAGCCAGCAACTCGATCGTGATGGCCTGTTGAACGCGGCAAAGGATATGGTCGAGTTTCAGCACTACTTTGTCGACCGCATGAACGAGCGACGCGAGAATCCTCAGGACGATATTCTTTCCATGGTCGTCAATGCCAGCATCGACGGTGAGAAGCCGCTGGAGGATGCAGAGTGCCTGTCGATGATCTCCCAGATTCTGGTCGCCGGCAACGAAACCACCAGCGCCACCCTGACAGAGGGCATGTGGCTCCTGATCCAGAACCCGGATCAGTACGAGCTGCTAAAAAATGACCCTTCCGAGGACATGATTTCGCGCCTCGTGGAGGAGTCCTTGAGGATATCCAGCCCATCCTCCAACATGTTTCGTCGAACCACGAGAGCTGTCGATTGGCATGGTGAGACCATTCCCGAAAACTCGATCCTGTTTGCTCGCTTTGCCTCAGCCAACCAGGATGAACGCCAGTTTCCGGAACCCGAGAAGTTCAACCTGATGCGGGACAATCTGCGCGAGCAGGTCGCTTTCGGCAAAGGTGTGCATCACTGTTTGGGTGCTGCCTTATCCCGTCGTGAGATGAATGGGGGCTTTAAGGCAATCCTGGAGCGGATGGAAAATTTCCGCATGGCCGAAGGCGCAAGCGAACCGGAGTTCGCCGCGAATGCATTGCTGCATGGCCTCACCGGCCTCAGTGTCGCCTTCGACAAGCGCTAAAAAAAACGGGGCCGACGCGGCCCCGTTTTTCTGCAGACGCCGTCCTAAAGGCGTTCGATAATCGTGCCGGTGCCGAGACCACCGCCGCAGCACATCGCAATCAGCGCATACTTTCCGTCACGTCGCTCCAGCTCGTGCAGCGCCGTTGTGATCAGGCGCGCACCCGTACTGCCGGTCGGGTGGCCCAGCGCAATAGCCCCGCCGTTGACGTTAACCTTGGAATGATCCACGCCAAGATCCTTCTCCCAGGCCAGCACCACGGAGGCGAAAGCTTCGTTAACTTCAAAGAGATCGATATCCTCAAGCGCCAGGCCCGCCCGGTCCAGCGCCTTGCGCGTCGCTGGAATCGGGCCTTTAAGCATGGTGACCGGATCAACGCCGACCAGCGTCGTTGCAACGATCTTTGCACGAGGCTTCAGGCCCAGCCGCTCACAGGCTTCGCCAGAGGCCATGATCACTGCTGCTGCACCATCTGAGACCTGGGAACTGGACCCTGCGGTATGAAATTCCTGGCCCGGCACGGGCTCCAGCTTCTGCAGGCTCTCCAGCGTGGTTTCGCGCAGGCCCTCGTCACGGGAAATCATCTGGGTCTCGCCGGTGGGTTCAAACTTCTCATTCAGCACCGGTGCTTCGATCGGCACTATCTCACGATCAAATCGGCCTTCTTCCCAGGCCTTGATGGCTTTCTGCTGGCTTTCAAGACCGAACTGGTCGGTATCGCCGCGAGTAATCTGGTACTCCTCAGCGATCATCGCCGCGCCCATGAACTGGCTGGTTGGCTGATAGAACTCGCCGTACTTTTCTCCCATGGGGCTGCCATCTTTCATGGCTGAACCCAGCGGCACCCGCGACATCATTTCAACGCCGCAGCTCATGACCACATCTTCGATGCCGGAACCCACCATGGTCGCACCCATAGTGGTTGCCTGCTGACTGGAGCCGCACTGCGCATCAACGGTGGTGGAGGGCACTTCCAGCGGAAGCCCCTGCGACAACCAGGCAATGCGAGCAATATTGAATGTCTGTTCGCCCACCTGGGAGACACAACCACCCACAACCTGGTCGATGTTCAGCGGGTCAATGCCGCTGCGCTCCAGCGCGGCCTTCTGCACGGCGCCAAGCAGGTCAGCAGGCTTCAGCCCGCAGAGTCCTTTCCCTCGCTTACCAATTGGGCTGCGGCAGGCCTCGACAATATAAACGTCCGACATGATGTCTTTCCTCCAGTAAGAAGTCTTGAATAAATCGCTGCCCAAGCATACGGATGACCTGTGTGCGGCGCAACAAGCCCCCGGCGAGTTATCTGCGTGGTCTTAGATCGGCGTCAGCAGGTAATGGCCATGGCTGGCCGCAATTGGTTTGTCCCGCGCCTCCTGCCAGATCTCGGATCTGACATTGGCGACCCGCCTGCCCTGGCGCGTCACGATCGCCCTGCCGAAGGTCTCCACCGGGCGCCCGGAGCGAAGGTAATCCACTGAAATATCGACCGTTTTCGGAATGCGCTCACACTGTGTGATAAACAACAGCTGAATAACAGCAGTGATCTCAAGGAAAGCGCCGATAGCACCGCCATGGATGGCTGGCAGTATCGGGTTGCCGATCAGTTTTTCCTGGAAAGGCAGAATCATGGTGATTTCATTACCCTTGATGTCAGCCTCGACACCAAGAAAACGGGCAAAAGGAATATGGTCCAACAATGCCTGCATGTCTTCCGGTCGCCCTTCTTCGCGCAGCTGTTTCAATATTTCCATGGCGCAGCTACCCCCTTGGCTGATTCGGCGTGCCCAGCATGAAAGCGGCAACAGACGTCGCAACCGGATCATTGATGTCCTTGTCGTAGGCTACCGCACGAACAAAAGCGATGTTGCGGGTTTTCTTGTAACACTCTGCCTCGACCAGCAAGTCATGCCCCGGGACAGCCGGTCGCATATAGTCGATACGCAGATCGAGTGTGGCCATAGAAATACCCTCTTCCCAGAGATCTGTGTGGCGAATTGCCCAGCCCGATCCGTTGTCGAGCGCAGCGGTGATCACCCCGCCATGAATAACACCGGTATCAGGATCACCCACCAGATGTTCCGCATAAGGTACTTTCAAGCGAACGACACGATCCCTGACGTCGGTAAATTCAAGTCCGATCGCCTGTCCAAAGGCGGGCACGTCATCGATAAATTCCGTCACTGTTTCCTCTCGGCGGTCCGGGCGGGGCAAACCATAACATCTCTTTCACCGGTACGGATCAACTATTCTTGTCCTTGTGTTCTTGTCCTTGCGCGCAAGAATCCGCTGTTACCCCCCATGACGATCAAAGGTGCCAGCGACCATCAGCGACCAGTCTGACGCGACCACCCACCTCGATCACAAAACCGCCAACGCCGCGACTGGCTCGCAGATGCAGTTGCGACGGTCTGCCAACTTCGTAACCCTGACCCACCGCCACTGTAACTTCGTCAGCACCGAAATAGGTGTGTTCAACCAGATAGGCTGCCAGGCAGCCATTGGCACTGCCGGTCGCAGGATCTTCTGGAACACCCAACGCGCCGGCAAACATCCTTGCCTGCACCTGCTGATGTTCGTTGTAACCACCACGGCAAAACAGGAAACAGGTGTCGGCAAAAGACGGATCAACCACGCGAGCTTTTTTCAACGCCGCAGAAGATGTGAGCGGCACCAGTAGAAACTCCAGGCCAGTTGAGACCCGCTGGCAGGGAAAGGCTTCATCTACCTCATCTTCTTCCAGACCCAGCGCTGCCGCTGCCACGGCACGGGGAATCTCGCCGTTAAACGTTGGCTCCTTCTGCCGCATCCACAGCAAACCTGAATCGGACGTAACAGGAATCTGGCCGACACCCAGGTTCAGCCTGACCACGGGCCCAGCCGCGAGATTTAGCACTTCCCGCAACAGGAAAGCGGTACCAAGTGTCGGGTGGCCGGCGAACGGCAACTCCTCTGTCGGTGTGAATATCCGCACATCGAAGCCCGAAGCGTCTGAACCGCCAGTCAAAAACGTTGTTTCAGCGAAGTTAAATGCCCTGGCGATCCGCTGCATTTCTGCGCCGCCGAGGCCCTCAACATCAACCACTGTCGCCAGCTGGTTGCCGCCATAGGGGGCCTCACCAAATACTTCAGTGATGTAATACTGCCTGTCCATCAGCGCTCCAGATAAGGTCTGTCACCCTGCACCGTCACGCGAATACCACTACGGGTCTCAGGGAAATAGTCCCAGAGAGCAAGGTGCTGGGTGCAGCGATTGTCCCAGATAGCCACAGCATTTTCGGTCCAGCGGAACCGGCAGTGAAACAGCGGCTCCTTCACCTGGTCAAACAACATCGCCAGCACCACATCACTTTCGGCAGCACTGAGTTCATTGATCCTGCGGGTGAACCCCCGGTTGACGAACAACGCACGCTGTCCCGAGACCGGATGCGTTCGGATGACCGGGTGGACAGCCATCGGCGACTGACGCTGCGGTGTGTGATTACCGTAAAAACCGGTGTAGCTCATGTGATGCGTGGCGGTCAGGTCCAGCAGCCACTCCTGCACCTCTTCGCTCAGGGACTCGTAGACCGCATACATGCTGGCCCAAAGCGTATCGCCGCCGCTCGCCGGCAACTGATGAATTTTCAAAATGGAAGCCATCGGTGGCTCAGCATCAGCTGACACGTCTGAGTGCCAGACTTCGCCATTATTGCGTTGTGAGTCTGCATCAGCATGGATCTTCATCAGTGCCGGGTTGTCATCGACATAAGGAGCAGCCGGGTGGATATGCAAGGGGCCGAATCGTTCGCCAAGCGCTAGCTGGTCAGCAGCAGACAGCGCCTGGTCCCTGAAGAAGAGCACCTGGTGTCTGATCCAGTGGTCGTGAACAACCGCAAATAGTTGATCGTCCTGAACCACGTCACGCAGATCGAGGTCGTGCACGATGGCACCGATGGTCGGTGTCAGTGGCTCTACTTGCATGTCAGACCTGTCAATTGTCTACCAGCCAACTGGCACGCCAGGATTCGAGCGCCTTCAGGACTATCGCCTCGATCTCGGCTTCGCTGGAAAACTCGTTAAACATCAAACCGCGGAGCAGCGTCTGGGCCGAGATCATCGCGCTTAACTCGATGCTCGCCTGCTCGATCTGCGA
>JAYQAI010000002.1:58560-104881 GCA_038136715.1 Gammaproteobacteria bacterium
GCATGGATAATAGACGCGCGCTTGTCGGCTTCCCGCTTCTGTCTATAGGCTTCCAGTGACACCTGATTTATCCCTTTGATTCAACCGCTTCGATAACGTGCGCGACAACCGCAAGCGAAGCTGTCGCAGCACTTTTCTTACTAAACTGCATAATTTAGTATAGCACCACACTTCTGGCAAAATCTGGACAGTTTCATGAGCGAACAACCCGCGCCCAATTTCCTCGACAAAATTAATCCTCTCGATCTGCCCGACCAGGACCCCTGGGAAACACCGCTGGAAGAACTCGACATTGCCCGCCCGCAGTATTTTGAGCGCGGTGAGCACTGGGCTTACTTCGAACGCCTGCGCAAAGAGGCCCCGGTACACTATAACCGGGAGAGCGCGTTTGGACCCTTCTGGTCTGTCAGTTCCTTCCGGGAAATCAAGGAAGTCGACCAGTCCCACAAGTTGTTCAGCTCAGAACCCGCAATCACCATCGAAGATCCTGACGATGATTTCACCCTGCCGATGTTCATCGCTATGGACCAGCCAAAACACGATGGCCAACGCAAGGTCGTGCAGCCAGTCGTTGCGCCGCGAAACCTCGTCAACTTCCAGGATCTGATCCGTGAGCGGACGGCAGAAGTCCTCGACAGCATCCCGCACAACGAGGAGTTTGACTGGGTCAGTGAGGTATCAATCGAACTAACCACGCGCATGCTCGCCACCCTGTTTGATTTCCCATTTGAAGATCGAGCCAAACTGACACACTGGTCAGACGTTGCCACAGGCGGCGTTTACAACGACTTTACAGAAGAAAGTCAGGAGGCTGCTCGTGCTGATCTGCTGGAGTGCCTTTCCTACTTCGGCGAACTCTGGCAGCAGAAGCAGGGTTCAGAGTCATTCGACCTGATTTCGATGATGGCGAACCACCCGGATACCCGCGATCTGCCCGAGCGTCCATTTGAACTGCTCGGCAACCTGATCCTCCTGATCGTCGGCGGTAACGACACAACCCGCAACTCAATGACCGGCAGCGTGTACTCGTTAAACAAGTTTCCTGAGCAGTACGCCAAGCTCAAGGCCAACCAGAACCTGATTCCGCAAATGGTGCCGGAAGTCATCCGCTGGCAGACGCCACTCGCACACATGCGCCGAATCGCCAACGAAGATGTCGAACTCGGCGGGCAGACTATCAAGGCTGGCGACAAGGTGATCATGTGGTATGTCTCGGGCAACCGCGATGAGAGCGTGTTCCCGAACGCGCACCAGCTCGATATCGAGCGAGCCAATGCACGCCAGCATTTGTCTTTCGGTTACGGCATCCACCGCTGCATGGGCAACCGACTCGGCGAGATGCAGTTGAGAATCCTCTGGGAAGAAATCATGAAACGCTTTGAGCACATCGAAGTCACCGGCGAACCAACACTGTCACAGAGTGTCTTCGTCAAAGGCTATACCCACATGCCGGTTCGCGTTAGCCGCAAATAAAGTACACTGCCCCCGGTCGTTGACCCCGACGGGGGCACTGTCTAAGCTCCGGCTATGAACAGCTCAATTCAAAATCTTCAAGACACCCCTTTCTGGATGCCATTCACACCGAACCGGGCATTCAAACAACACCCACGCATTGTCAACGCTGCCAAAGGTTGCTGGCTGACGACGGAAGACGACCAGCAGGTGCTGGATGCTACCGCCGGGCTCTGGTGCGTCAATGCCGGCCACGGCCGACAGGAGATCGCTGATGCGGTCCATCAGCAGATCATGCATCTTGATTTCAGCTCTGCGTTTAACTTTGGCCATGATATTGGCTTCGCCTACGCGGAACGGCTGACGAGTTTCGCACCAGCCGGACTGGACCATGTCTTTTTCGGCAACTCTGGCTCAGAGGCCGTCGACACAGCCCTGAAAATCGCTATGCAGTACTGGCAGGTACAAGGCAAAGGAGAAAAGAAACGGTTCATCAGTCGCCAGAAGGGCTACCACGGCGTTAACTTTGGTGGCGTCTCAGTCGCCGGGATCACGCATAACTTCAAGAATTTCGGTCAATGGCTCATGGTAGACCACATGCGTCATACCCTGGATATTGAGAGGAACAGCTTCAGTCGCGGCCTGCCTGCTGAGGGCGCAGAGCTGGCAGAGGAACTCGCAGAGCTCATTGCCTTTCATGGTGCCGATACAATTGCTGCCGTCATTGTTGAACCCATTGCCGGCGCCGGCGGTGTCATTCTTCCGCCGCAGGGTTACCTGCAGAGACTGCGTGAGATCTGCGATGAACATGACGTACTGCTGATTTTTGATGAAGTCATTACCGGCTGGGGACGCACCGGTTCAACCTTCGCGGCAATCGAGTTCGGTGTCACACCGGATCTGATGACTTCAGCCAAGGGCATCACCAACGCTACTATCCCGCTCTCGGCGGTGTTTGTCAGTGACCAGATTTTCAACACCTGCATGGCGCTGGCGCCGGACGGTGTTGAGTTCTTCCACGGTTACACCTATTCCTGCCATCCCGTTGCTTGCGCCGCAGGCATGGCTACCCTCGACATCTACGAGCAGGAGGGCCTGCTGACCCGAGCCAAAACAGATGGCCCCCTCGGCAGTTATTTTGAGAATGCCCTGCACAGCCTCGCCAACCTGCCACAGGTGATCGACGTCAGAAACTACGGCCTGGTCGGTGCCGTGGAACTGAGACCCGTCGATGGCAAGCCAGGGACCCTGGGTCCTAAGGCGCTGGCCCGTGCCTGGGAAAAGGGACTCATGATACGTGGCATCGGCGACGCGATCTGCATGTCACCACCTCTCATTATCAGTGAGCAGGAAATCGACCAGATAGTTCAAACCCTGAACGAGATCATTCCGGAACTCTATTCAGCGTGAGCTGGCTTGACTCATGCTATGAAAAAAATTCTGATCATTGTCCTGATCGCACTGGTTTGTGTTAGCGCGGGCATTACCCTCCTCGATCAACCCAGGGTCGAACGACTGCAATTTTCCGCCACCCTTTTCTCGGGCGCGGAGCAGTATGAGAACTTCAACCGGATTAACGAGATTTACCCGACCACAAAACTGACAGCCGCCACCACCCCCTATCGTTTCCCGGTCGATGACTCGGTGATGCTGCCCGAAACCTATCTCTTTAATGGCGAAAACCAGCCGACCGACGAGTTCCTCACAAGCACCGATACAAGCGCCCTGCTCATCCTGGAAGATGGTCAGTTGCGGTTTGAGGAGTATTACCTGACCGGGGGTGAAACAGTGCCCTGGATCTCCATGAGCGTTGCCAAGAGTTATATCGCGACCCTGCTTGGCATGGCTGTTGCGGACGGCGATATCGCCAGTATCGAAGACCCTATCACTCGGTATGTCCCGGAACTGGCAGGCTCAGCCTATGACGGGGTCAGGATCAAAGACGTCATGCAGATGTCATCCGGCGCCGCCTGGAACGAGGATTATGCTGACCCGCAATCTGACGTCATGCGCATGGCGGGCATCATGGCCGTCGGGGGTTCACTGGATGATTTCACCGCTGCGGTAAAGGGTGAAAGAGCCCCGGGCGAGTTCAATCAGTACAATTCCGCCGACACCCAGGCCCTGGGTATGCTGCTGCAGCGTGCCGTCGGCGAGTCAATCACTACCTATATGCAGCGCAAGCTTTGGCAACCCCTCGGTGCAGAGTCGGATGCTTATTGGATGGTCGACGACAACAATATGGAAATGGCCTTTGCCGGCCTCAATGCCACGGCCCGGGATTATGCCAAACTCGGCGAACTCTTTCGCAACCGGGGTTCCTGGCAGGGAGAGCAACTGGTCAGCGCTGACTGGATAGATGCTTCCGTCACACCGGATGCACCACACCTTGAGCCTGGCGAGAACCCAGCATCAGACTATGTTCTCGGCTACGGCTACCAGTGGTGGGTCATGGATGGGAATGAGGGCGAGTACGCCGCCATCGGCGTTTACAACCAGTTCGTTTATGTCAATCCGAGCCGCGACCTGGTTATCGTCAAGCTGTCTGCCTATAGTGACTATGCCAGCACACCAGATGAATCCGGCTATCGCGAACTCGAAACCATCGCCCTCTTTCGCGCGATCGGCTCAAGCCTGGCAAGCAACAGCGTTGCTGCGCAGTAATCAATAAGGTTCGGAATCGTGACCGAAATCGAAACGAGCAACACGCGACCACCGCTGACCATTCGGACCAAATTCTTCTATGGTTCCGGCGCGACGGCTGAAGCAGCCATCCATATCATCTTCAACACATTTAATTTTCTTTTCTACAACAACGTGCTCGGACTCTCCGGCACGCTGTCAGGTCTCGCGGTGACGATAGCCGTAGTCTTTGATGCCGTTTCAGACCCGGTCATCGGCTCCATCTCTGACCGCTGGCGTTCGCGCCTCGGTCGCCGACATCCGTTCCTGTATTTGTCTGCCGTGCCACTGGCGCTGTGTTTCACTGCGATCTACATACCCCCCGCATTTCTCAACGAACTCGGTCTGTTCCTCTGGTTTACGTTATTCACGATCGGCCTGCGGGTCTCACTGACGTTCTACCACGTACCCCACCTTGCCCTTGGCGCTGAACTCTCGGACGATTACAGGGAGCGCAGTGTTGTTTACGCTTACAACAGCATTCTCGCCATGGTCGGGGGGTCAACGGCTTACTTCTTCGCCTGGACCTATTTCGGCAGCGTCGAAGGCGGCGTATCTGATCGAGCCAACTTCGCCATCATTGGCATCACCGTAGGGACACTGGCGATGATCGTCGTGCTGCTCTCGGCCTTCTTCACCCGTGACCAGATACCCTATCTACGCGAGGCAACCGATGCACAATCCCGGTTCTCTGTAAGACAGCTGTGGGAAGAAATCTGGCAGTGCTTCCAGAATCGCAATTACCTCTGGTTACTGCTCGGACTGCTCTGCCTGTCTGCCACCAACGGGGTCCGCGAAGCCATGAACGCCTACATCGGACTCTTTTTCTGGGAATTGGAACCGTCACAGTTGCGCTACTTCGGACTGGCAACACCCCTCGCATTCGTCTTTGCATTCTTCGCCACACCAATTCTGAACGATCGCTTTGAGAAGGTAGGCACCATGCTGGGTGGCGTCGTGATCCTTGTCATTGCCCAATCGATTGCGCCAACCCTGCGACTGCTCGGACTGCTGCCAGAGAACGGCCACCCAATGATTTTCCCTATGCTGCTGACACTGATTGCTATCGTCTATGGTGCCGGTGCGATCCTGAATATCTCCGTCATGAGTGCACTGGCGGATGTGGCCGACGATCATGAATTGAACACGGGGCGACGCCAGGAGGGTATTTTCTACTCCGCACGAACGTTTGTCGGCAAGGCGACCAGCGCGTTTGGCCTGCTGATTGGCGGAATTGCCATCGATTTGATTGGCTGGCCGACTGGCGTTAAATCAGCGGCTGAGGTCGACCCAGGTGTT
The DNA here is from genome assembly GCA_038136715.1 of Gammaproteobacteria bacterium. Taxonomy (GTDB): domain Bacteria; phylum Pseudomonadota; class Gammaproteobacteria; order Pseudomonadales; family Azotimanducaceae; genus UBA9659. The sequence goes on from JAYQAI010000002.1 coordinate 63,994, forward strand.
ATTTTCAATCTCGGTCTGATCGAAGGACCGATCGCCGCATTGCCTTCGGTATTTGCAATCTACTTCTATGCGAAATACCGAATCACCAAAGCGCGCCACCAGGAAATCCAGGCGGCGCTACTGGCCAGGAAGCAAGCTGCAGGCGGGGCGGAAAGTAGCTAGCCTCTCCCCATGAAGCGCTTTAAGCAGCGAACTGCTCGAGGTGATAGTCCGTATTTCCGAACTGGGCTTCAATCACCAGCAGCCGCTTGAAGTAGTGCCCTACGCGCAGTTCTTCAGTCACGCCCATGCCCCCGTGGGTTTGCACCGCGTTCTCTCCGACAAATGATGAAGCTTTGCCGATAAGGTGCTTCAGCGCATGGACGTTGCGCTGAGCGTCTTCACCGCTGGCAGCGACTTCCATGGTGGCACGATAAAGCAGGGATTTACTCTGCTCGTACTCCATGAACATTTCAACCATGCGGTGCTGCAGCACCTGGAAATCAGCCAGCGGGTGGCCAAACTGTTCCCGGTCCTGTGTGTATGCCACCGTATCCTTATAGAGCACCTCCATCGCGCCGACCGCCTCAGCAGCGACCGCAAGAATGCCATCATTGATTGCTGCATTCAGCGCAGCAAAGCCATGATCAACTTCACCCAGAATATCGTCGGCCGATACAGCGACCTTGTCGAATGTCAGCTCTGCTGACTGCAGGCCATCAACCGTCGGGAACCCCTGCACTGACAAACCCTGCCGATCAGCAGGGATCAGCGCCAGGGTAATGCCGGAACGATCAACTGTGCCGCCGCTGGTACGGAACGAAACAACGAAGGCATCGGCCGTCCCGCCGTGCAGCACCATGCATTTGGTGCCGGTCAGCGTGTAGCCATCTGTTCCACTCACACCGGCAAGCGCAACATTGTGTGGTTCATCACCGGACTCAGGCTCAACATAGGCCAGCGCCAGCTGCTTCGAACCGTCAATGACGCCTTCCAGCCAGGTCTTCTTCTGGACCTCGCTGCCAACACGTTTAAGAACACCGCCTCCGAGAACGATACTGGCCAGGAACGGCTCCAGCACCAGGCCCTTACCGAACTGTTCCATCAATACCATCGTATCGATCTGATTGCCGCCGAAACCTCCATCTGCTTCGGCAAACGGCAGGCCAAGCCAGCCCAACTCCGACATCGTCTGCCAATGCATCTCGCTGAAACCCGGAGTCTGCGCAACGATTGCCTGACGGCTTTCAAGGTCGTAGTTATCCTGGACAAAACGCTCAATGGAGTCAGCGACCAGCTGTTGTTCTTCACTCAGGTCAAAATTCATCGCTCCGCTCCCTGGTTCTTACCGGATTTAATGCCAAGCACTTTCTTCGTAATGATGTCTTTCTGGACTTCACTGGCACCGCCGTAAATCGTGTATACCCGACTGCCCATATAGCCCGCCATACCGCCACGAGCGAAGTCGGGGCCCGCGTTAGAGCCACCCCACGCGGCGGCGAACTGACCGCCCGCTTCCATCGTCAGTTTCTGAATACGCTGCTGAATTTCCGTGCCCTTTAATTTCAGGATGGAAGACTCCGGCCCGGGCGCAGTGCCTGCGCTGGCAGTCGCCAGGCTCCGCAGTTCAGTGTACTCCACAGCCATCAAATCGATTTCCAGTGCGGCAATCTTGGCTTTGAAACTCGGCACATCCATCAGGCTGCCGTTGCCGCGCTTGACGCTGCGTGCTTTCGCTTTCAGCTCTTCGAGAGCGACGATCGAATTCGAAATACCTGCGATACCTGTGCGCTCATGCTCCAGCAGGCCTTTTGCATAGGTCCAGCCTTTACCCTCTTCGCCAATACGATTCTCAACCGGGACTTTTACGTCCTGGAAGAAAACAGTGTTGACCGTATGGGAACCGCCCAGGGTGATAATAGGTTTCACTTCTACCCCTTCCTGCTTCATGGGGAAGAGCAGGAACGTGATACCTTCCTGCTTGATACCATCGTCGCTCGTCCTGGTCAGACAGAAAATCCAGTCGGCAATGTGCGCCATGGTCGTCCATATCTTGGTGCCGTTCACCAGGTAATACGTGCCATCTTCGGACAGTTCTGCCTTGGTCTTGAGTGAAGCAAGGTCAGAACCCGCGCCGGGTTCGGAATAGCCCTGGCACCAGTTCACCTTGCGGGCCCGGATATCCGGCAGAAAACGCTGCTGCTGTTCCTCGGAACCATATGCCATCAGGACCGGCGCCAGCATACTGAGGCCAAACGGCAGATCCCAGGGTTTGCTGGCTGCCGCCGTTTCTTTCTGCCAGATGTAATGCTGGTTCGGCGACCACCCGGGGCCACCGAACTTTTCGGGCCACTTAGGCACGTCCCAGCCGCCCTTCTCACGGGCTTTTTCAAACCAGCCCATACGCCATGCATTCGGGTCTTCGCCCGGCTTGTAGGCATTCTCAGACAGAAAGGCCCTGACCTCTTTCTCGAATTCAAGATCTTCGCTGCTCAGCTCGATATCCATCGCATACTATCCTTATGTTCAAGTGCTGAAATATATCAAACCTAGAAAGAATTACTAGAATGATGTTCTAATACTCGAATGTCGCGCCAGAACCGTACCAGTGAGCTGAAGAACCGGGTTATGCAGGTTGCCCTCACTCACTTCTCCAAGGCAGGTATCGAGCGCACCAATGTCGGCGATATCCTGAAAGATGCCCAATGTTCCGTTGGCAGCCTCTATCATCATTTCGGCAACAAGGAAGGCATTGCCGAGGCCCTGTTTATTGAGGGTATCAGGCAGTTCAACGGCGGGCTGCTGGCCGCCCTGCTGTCGCGCCGCACCGGCGAGACCGGGGTGCGTGCCATCATTCGATACTGTTGCCAGTGGGTCACCGAACAGCCGGCCCTGGCAGCTTTCCTGCTGTCACGAGAAATCAAACTGTCGGAGTCCGCAAAACGTGAGCTCAAGGAATTAGACCGAGCTTTCGGCCAGGCACTCTACGACTGGTTTGTACCCCACGTCCAGAAGGGTGAACTGCTGGAGCTGCCCCGCAGCCTCTATATCCCCATCATCTGCGGCCCGACCCTGGAGTACTCGAGGCTGTGGTTATCGGGCCGAAATCGCCGTTCACCCGACGACGTCTCAGCCTTACTCGCGGAGGCGGCCTGGCAGTCAATCCGGGGAGATCTCACCCCATAACGGTTGAACTTGACCCGCCCGCTCAGCCGCTGGTCCTGACATCGCGGAACGGTAGCGACTTATCGACCTCGGGTTCCTTCGGCAGCCCCAGTACACGCTCACCGATGATGTTGCGCTGAATCTGGTCAGTCCCGCCGCCAATCGAAGTGAAGTACGCATTCAGGCTGAGGAAATTCGCGTCTTCGGCACGGGGATGTGCCTCACCTTCGAGGAGACTCCCGGCGCCCAGGATCTTGGTGCGAATTCGACCTTCCTCATGCAGGATACGCGACATCGCCAGCTTTCCCAGACTCATGATGGACGACGAATTACCCTGGGTCAGCTCAGCCTTCGCCCGCGCTGTATTCAGCGCATTGAGGCGTTTATAGGCGATGGCCTGGGCGATTTCCTGCCGCAGGTTTGGCTCTTCGAGCCTTCCCGCTTCACGTGCCAGCGCAAGCAGTGGCTCCTCGTTTTTGCCCTCCCTGACACCACTTCGAGGTCCACGCGCGGCCTCACCCATGGTGGACCGTTCATAGGCCAGCGCCATCGTCAGGACCTGCCATCCCGTTCCTTCCGAACCCAGCAGGTTCCCGGCAGGTACGATAGCATCAGTGATGAACACCTCATTAAAGTGGCTCTCATTAGTAATCTGGCGCAACGGCCTGACTTCGATACCTGGCTGTTTCATCGGACAGAAGAAGAAACTGATGCCCTGGTGCTTTGGCACATCCCAGTTGGTCCGCGCTACCAGCATGCCGTAGTCGGCGGTCGCTGCACCGGACGTCCAGACTTTCTGGCCATTAACGACGTAGTGGTCACCCTCTTTGTCTGCCCGGGTACGAATACCCGCAAGATCGGAGCCGGCGCCTGGTTCACTGTATAGCAGACACATGTTGACCTCGCTACGCAGCAGCGGCGCAATCAGCTGCTGCTTCAGCGCCTCCTGGCCACGAGCCAGCAACGTATTCGCCCAAAGGTTGTTACGATCCTGACCAGCGCCTGGCGCCTTGACGCGGGCAAACTCGCGTTCAATCAGTTTCGCCTGGTCGTTATCCAGTCCACGCCCGTGCCACGCTTCCGGCCAGCTGGGAACCGCCCAGCGGGCCTCAAGAACGTTGCCGAGCCAGGCCTTCCTTGCAGCGGAGGTCTCCCAGTAGACATTTTCACGGCGCAGTTCTTCAGCAATCTCTTTCGTCCAGTTTTCGCTGAGCCACTGGCGCACTTCATCAAGCAGGTCCTGTTCTCTTACTGTCACTTGTTCTGTCATTTCAACCTCCCAGGGCCTGCAAATAATTTTCTCGATGATAGTCTGAATCGCCAAACAGCTGAGCACCTGACCGGGCCCGACGCAGGTACAGGTGAGCCGGGTGTTCCCAGGTAAACGCAATACCACCATGCATCTGGATACCGTCAGCCGCGGCTTTCACATAAGCATCAGCGCAGGCAAAAGCGGCAAGACTGACTGCCTCATCAGACTTATCTGAATTCTCGGCGAGGCAGGCGGCAGCATACCGGGCCGCAGACAGGGCAGATTCCGTTTCAACCAAAAGGTCAGCCGCCATGTGTTTGATCGCCTGGTAGCTGCCGATCTGCCGACCAAACTGGACCCGGGTTTTGGCATATTCTACGGTGAACTCCAGTACTTTGCTGGCACCGCCCGCCTGTTCGCCGGCAAGCGCAACCAGGGCCATGTCGAGGGTGTGCTTGACGGCATCCCAGACCGGGTTCACGGCGTCGATGCGGCTTGCAGCGACCGCCTCAAGGTCAACCGAGGCGAGCCGGAGGGTCTTATCGAACGTCGGCAGCGCTACGATAGAGAGACCCGCGGCTTTACTGTCGACGGTAAACGCTGCAAAGTCCGCCGCTGTTTTTGCAATGACAATCAGGATATCGGCATTTTGAGCGTGCAGCACATAGCTGCCGCGACCCGAGAGCTGCCAGCCATCGGCCGCCTCTGTCGCTTCAACCGAGACCCCCTCGGGTGTCCAGTTGCCAGCATCACCGGTCAGCACCGCACTGGCAATGCAGTCACCTGACGCCATTATCGGCAGCAGGTGTTCGCACACCGTCACATCGCCCAGCTGCTGCAGTAGGCTCGCCGCAATCACACTGCTGGCCAGCAGTGGGGCGCAGAGAAGTGCTGCACCAGCTTCTTCCATGACAGCCTCAAGTTCGACCGGACCTACCCCGGAACCGCCAAACTTCTCTTCAATGATGAGCCCTGTAACGCCCATCTCAGCGAGTTGACGCCAGAGTCCTGCATCAAAACCACTGCTGGTTTCCATTGTTTCCCGTACTGCGGTTTCGTTACTGGCGTCTGCCATCAGCTTGCTGACGGCATCTTTCAGCGCTTCCCGCTCCTCAATTGAAAGTGTGTTCAAACTCTTTATCCCACAACACAAAAAATCCTGACGTGAGCGCAATATAACGAAGCGACCGGATAATCACAAAGGTACCTGCGACCTCGCTCATTCGGCAAATGGGTGACGATTCAACCGTCGAAATTAGTCATTTGAGAGGACTAATTCGGTACAATCTTTCCATGAAGTACAAGTCCTTTGCACACATGAACTGCTCAGTGGCGCAGTCACTGGAAATCCTCGGCGAACGCTGGACGCTGTTGATCCTGCGCGACGCGTTTCTCGGTACGCGAAAATTTGAAGATTTTCTTGGTACCGGCATTTCGCGCAATGTCCTCGCTGCAAGACTGAAGCGACTGGTAGAGGAAGATATTCTCGAAAAGCGACCGATTGACGGCAAGTCTTCTGAATACCGGCTGACCCTGAAAGGACTCGACCTGCAACCCGTGCTGCTCTCACTGACGCACTGGGGCGATCAGCACCTGCCCCATCCAGCAGGCGACAGGCTGATCTTCCGTGAGCGGGAGACAGGCAGACCGATCGCCCGTATGTCAGCCTACAGCCAGGACGGACAACCGCTCGGGCCCCGTCAGATCAGGGCTACAACAGGACCCGGGCTCAAGCAGGATTAACTCAAAGCCATGGGCAAGGCAGTCGCCAGGCACTACCAGATCGCTGGAATAGATTTCTGACCCCTCAATGTGATCGTCTGCTTCCAATCGGGATTGTCGATTTCCTGTAGCTGCAGGTCCGGCAGACGTTCGAGCAATGCACCCAGGCCTATCTTGGTTTCCAGCCGTGCCAGCTGCGCACCCAAACATAGATGAATGCCGCCGCCAAAGGATAACGGACGCGCTTCGTCCCGGGTGATATCTAGCCTGTCCGGATCTGCGAACACCTTAGGATCGCGATTAGCAGCCGCCAGCAGGGTGAGGATTTGCGTACCTTTGGGCACTTCGTAGCCGGCAACTTCGGTATCAACCAGGGCATTGCGCGCGCTGAGTTGCACCGAACTGTCGTAGCGCAGGAACTCCTCCACTGCACTCCCCATCAATTCAGGCTTGGACTTCAACAGCGCCAGTTGATCCGGGTTGCGATAGAGTGCCAGCAGCGCATTACCTAGCAGGTTGACCGTGGTTTCATGGCCGGCTGCAAACAGCAGACTGATATTTGAAATCAATTCTTCCTTGGTCAGCTTGCCGTGTTCGGTTTCACTTTCTACCAGCGCTGTCAGCAGGTCATCCTGGGGCCGCGCGCGGCGCTCCTCGCAAAGTGCGTCAAAATAATCGAAGCTCTCGCTGGAATTGCGGTTCGCCTCAGCGAGCTCGGCCTCAGTCATCGGCGTTGGATCAATCAGGCGACCCTGAATGCGGGTACCGGCAATAAACTGCGCCCGGTCAGCCTCTGGAATCCCCAGCATGTCACAGATCACGATAACCGGCAGCGGATGATTGAACAGCGCCACGAGATCGCCTTCACCCTGCTCGGCAAAATCGTCGATCAGTTCGTGCGACAGGGTGTGAATGCGCTCTTCCATGACCTTAACGCTGCGGGCATCGAATGCCTTGACGAAAAGACTCCGTATACGTGTGTGATCCGGCGGGTTCATCAAGAGCATGGTTCGTCTGAGACCCGCAACCGAGGGGTTTTTCATCATCTCCTCAATTTCTTCCGGTGTGATGTCCGGTCCGTCAGAATGACCGAGGTTTTTATCTCGAAGTGCCGCCTGGGCTTGATCGTATTCCGACAGAATCAGCATGTGATTGTCTGGCAGGTAGAGCGCCGGGTTGGACTCACGCAGACCGTTATACATCGGATAGGGGTTGGCAATAATCTCGGGGCTGAAAAAACTTTCCAGCGAAAAATCACTCATGTTCTGGCTCCCTGTGGTTTGTACCACGCAAGCCACAGTGATAAACCAGAGCTCGCTTATGGTCAACAATTCGGTGGTTCGATAGCTTTTGAATAGCTGCACCTGGCAGCTTAGGATTCACGCACTTAAAGTTCCTGACTCACCCGTAACATGATTGCCCCCCTCCTTCTGCATGAATCCGTCGTCACCGAAGACGAGATCGATACCCTGGGCCATCTCAACGTGCGTTTCTACGTTGAGCGCGCAGTAAAAGCCAATCTGGCTCTGCTGCGTCGTACCGGGATCGTACCCGCCCCGGCCGGCCAGATGATGCGGCGTGTAGACACCTACAACCGCTTTCACCGCGAGCAATTTACTGGGGCAACACTACATACCTACGGCGGTATTGTGCCGAATGAGTCTGTGGGCGTGGCAGCAGGCGTCACGACCTATCTTGAAATCCGCAACGTCGACAAGGGCGAGACGGCTGCGAGCTTCATCATGACCAGCGACATCATCGACACAGCATCACAGGCGAGACAGGGAATCAAACTGCCGGTTGCTGATCTGCTATCCCTGACGATTGAACTGCCGCAGGCCGGGCATCCGCGCTCGCTGTCACTGGCCACCCCAGGTCAGGTCTCTTTTGCGGAACTCGATGCGGTCGTTCCAAATGACCAGGAACCCGGCGTTTTTCACGGTCGCCGCGAGGGCACCGTAAAGGCAGACGACTGCGATGAGCAAGGCCGCCTGAAAGAAGAGCTCGAACCCCTGTTCGTCCTGTTTCGGGCATTCGCCGAGCAGCAGCAACGTCAGCCCGGCCCCCCAATCTTCATGGACAAGACCGGCCGCCGTCTCGGCTGGGCCATGATCGAAACCCGAGTGACTAATGAGATACGCCCTACTGCAGGTGAAACCATTGTGTCACTCAGTGCAGACCTGAAGTTTGGTGAGAAATGGCGCCATACCCGGCGCTGGCTGTTTTCAAAGGAGAGCCATGCCCTGTTCGGTGTTCACGACCAGATCGGGATGTGTCTGGATCTGGATGCCCGGCGGGCTATTCCTATCCCGGACGAAATACGGGCTGAGATCGAAGCTGCTGCCCTGCCGCAGTACGCCTGACAGTGCGGTTCAGTCTGCCTGCCGGAAGGGGCTGAACTCTGCCATGTAGTCAATTTCCTCGTTAACGTGGTGACGCTCGCTGCGCAAGTAATTCTCAACGGCATCGCGAAAAGACTCATTCGCAATCCAATGAGCGCTGTAAGTATGCGTTGGCATATAGCCACGCGCCAGTTTGTGCTGCCCCTGGGCACCGGCCTCGACGCGGTGCAGGCCCCGCTCAATCGCAAACTCAATTGCCTGGTAGTAGCAGACCTCGAAATGCAGGAAGGGGTGGTGCTCGGTACAGCCCCAGTTTCGGCCGAAGAGACACTCGCCGCCGATGAAGTTAATGGCACCGGCAACATACTGACCCTCACGTCGACACATCACGAGCAGGATATCATCGGGCATGGTCTCGCCAACGATCGAGAAGAACTCTCGGGTCAGGTATGGCGAACCCCATTTGCGACTGCCGGTGTCGATATAAAAGCGGTAAAACGCATCCCAGTGTTCCGGTCTGATGTCATCGCCCGTCAGGCGTTCGATGACGATATCCGCCTCCACCGAATCACGACGCTCCCGCCGGATATTCTTACGTTTTTTCGATGAGAGTGCTGCCAGGAAATCATCAAAGCTCTGGTAACCGTCGTTCTGCCAGTGGAACTGATTATGGGTCCGCTGCAGAAAACCCATCTCACCCATACGCTCCCACTGGGGTTTCTCAGCGAAAGTGACATGTACCGATGAGACTTCCATCTGCTCTGAAACCTGCATCATGCCGGAGACCAGGTATTTGTCGATATCCGGGTCGGTGATATCCGGCCGGGTCAGAATGCGCCGACCTGTTGCCGGCGTGAAAGGGACCGAGACCTGGAGCTTCGGATAGTAGCGACCCCCGGCACGCTCAAACGCGTCTGCCCAGGAATAATCAAAGACATATTCGCCCTGAGAGTGACTCTTCAAGTACATCGGCAGGACGCCAACCACCCCTTCAGCTGCGTGCTCCAGGCTCAAGTGGTATGGCGCCCAGCCAGTGCGGCCAACGGCAGACTCACTTTCTTCCAACGCAGCAAGAAACGCGAAAGAAAGGAACGGGTCGAACGGCAGATTACTTGCGATTCCGGCACGCGCGGGATTGGCACACCGGTCCCAGGCCTGCTGACCGATTTCTTCTATGCTGGTGTGGGCTTTAAGAGTATAGGCCTCGGTGGACATGACTGATTCAACAGGCCCGCATCAGAATCAGTGACCGCGCACTGAACAGTACGCGGTCGTTGATTCGATGGCGGCAGCGTCTCTTCAAAGAAACTCGCTCTTTACAGCATCTCTCCGGCAACGATCTCCATGGCTTCAACCTGGCCGGCGCCCAGCAGCATGCTGCCGATACGACCCTCGTTGCTGGCCTTCTTCCATTCCTGCAGACGCTCCTTAATACGCTCGGCAGGGCCAACCAGATGGCAGGCATCAACCAGCTCATCGGGCACAGCAGCCATGGCTTCATCTTTCTTACCGGCAAGATAGAGATCCTGAATCTTCACAGCGGCATCCTCGTAGCCGAGCGCCTTGGCATAGTCGTTATAGAAGTTCTTATCGCGAGCACCCATGCCGCCGATGTAAAGCGCCATGTTGCCTTTGATCGGCATACGGCAATGATCAACGTTATCGCCAACAATCACGGTGACGAACGGCGCGACATCGTAATCCATCATGGTCTTGCCGGCCTTATTCAGGCCCTTGTTAATATGTTGACCCAGCACGTCAGTCTTCTCTGGCGGCACCCAGATCGGGAAGACACCATCTGCCACTTCCGCCGAGGTCTCAAGACCTTTGGGTGTTATCGAAGCCGTGTAGATCTTAATGCTGTCGTCTGCCTGCAGAATGCTCTTCAAAGGCTTACCGAGGCCCGTACCGTCATCACCGGAGTAAGGCAGCGAGTAGTGGAAACCCTCATGCTCAACCGGCGCTTCGCGAGCAAAAATCTTCCGCATGATGTCGACGTACTCGCGGGTTCGGGTCATGGGTCGGCCGTAGGCCACACCGTGCCAGCCTTCAACCACCTGGGGTCCTGATGCACCCAGACCGACAATGAATCGACCGTTCGATAGCTGATTCAGGGTCATCGCCGTCATCGCCGTGCAGGCAGGTGAGCGACCTGGCATCTGCATGATCGCGGTGCCTACCTTGATCTTGTCAGTCTGCGCCAAAATCCATGCGGCCGGTGTGACAGCGTCAGCCCCGTAGGCCTCTGCGGTCCAGACTGAGTCAAACCCCATGCTTTCGGCTGCTTTGATACGATCAATATCGATTGACAGCACCTTGCCGCCGATGCCGTTCAGGATCCCAAGTTTCATGTCAATTTCCTCTTCGGTTAATTAGTCTTCAGTCTGCCCACTGCGCCAGCAGTTCCCTGGCGTGGTCATCATTCCGCGCCGGCAATGTACCCGTCGTCCGGTCAACAAGGCCGCCCCAACGGGCTTTGAACTTGTCGACGATATCATCGACTTCACCGACGATAGCGAACTGATCGAGAATCTCATCGGTAATCAGCGTGCCCATTTCGTCCCACTGACCCTGTTTCGACATCTTATTGAGTTCAGGCTGCAGGTCTCCCCAGCCATGGACGCCGAGCACAGGCGCATAAGCCGGTGTTGAGCCGTAGAAGGCGATCTGCTTGCAGACGGCGGTCTTGGTGGCATTGAATTCTTCTTCCGTGTTGCCGGTCACGATAAAGCCGGGGTACGTCACTTCGAAGTCATCGCGAGACCGACCGGCCTTCGCCAGGCCCTTCTCAACGGCTGGCAGCGTCACTTCACGCATGTACTTTTCTGTCGTGAAGGCATGCATGATGACGCCATCAGCTACTTCACCCGCAACTTCCGTCATCATCGGTCCGACAGCAGCAAGGAACACCTTGGGCGCACCATATTCATTATCAAGCGGTGAGAACATGGGTGTCATCAGTGTGTGCGTATAGAATTCGCCATCAAAATTGAGCGGCTCACCCTCATGCCAGGCGGACCAAATGGCACGCATCGCGAGAATAAACTCACGCATCCTCGCCGCCGGTTTTGACCAGGGCATACTGAAGCGTTTGGTGATGTGCGGCCTGATTTGAGAACCAAGGCCCAGCACAAACCGCCCCTTGGAAAAACTATTTAGGTCGTGACCAATGTTGGCCAGGTTCATCGGCGTGCGCGAGAAAGCGACGGCGATAGAGGTAATCAGTTCAATCTTTTCGGTTTCCTGCGCTGCCAGCAGCAGTGGAAAAAACGGATCATGGGAAGTTTCCGCCGTGATCGCGCCCTGGTAACCCAGCGCCTCCAGTTTCTTTGCACTCTGACCGGCCTTGGCCAGGTCCCCCATCAATCCACCATCAATTTTCATCGGGTTCCTCTCTTGTGTGTTGTTCGACGATGAGGCCTTGGCTCAGAACGAAAAGTTCTTCGCCGTAAAGGCTTCGTAGGTTCGCATCGCATCCTTCGGTGACGGACTCGAAATGATGTGGGTAGTAATACCCATCTCACCGCGCTCACGAATAAGATCATGGCATTCCTGCTCCGTGCCGATAATACCGATCTGGTCGATCAGTTCATCGGTCAGGGCGCCGGTGGTTTTCTCCCGGTCCTTTTCCGCCCACCCCTCACGAATGGTTGCTGCCACGTCTTCATAGCCGCACCAGGCGAGAAAATTGTTGTAAACCGGTGTCGCGTAATAAGGCGCAAACGCTGCCCTGAAGGCATTGCGGGCACTTTCCTTGTCATCGGTAACCACCACCATGTGACGACAAACCACATCAATATCCTCAGGCGCTTTCCCGGCGCGTGCCCCCCCTGCTCGCACATGCTCCATCATCTTCGGCAAAGCACTCTTGGGGAACAGGTTCAGGATGGCACCATCGGAAAACTCTGCTGCGGCTTCCAGCATCTTGGCGCGAAGTGCTGCCATATAGATAGGCTGCTCCTCACCTTCCCCTAGCGGCAACTGACGATAACCGTGACTCTGCACAGTATCACCATCGTAGGCGGTCTTCTCACCTTTCAGCATCTGCTTGACGAGCTCGGTGGTTTCCTTGACCCGGCTCAGCGGCTTTTCAAATTCAATACCATGCCAGTTTTCCATCATCGTCTGGCTGGAAGAGCCAAGACCAAGAATGAAACGCCCCCCAGAGAGTTTGTTCAGCACATGACAGGTAGAGGCAAAAACAGCAGGCGTTCGTGTATAGACCGGCACAATAGCGATACCGATACGACAGCGCTCGGTGTGCATGGCCACTGCGGCCGTGGTGGTCAGCGCGTCAATGCCACCGGAGTCAGCAAACCAGAGATCATCATATCCTTCTGCTTCCGCCCATTTCGCCATTTCAATGGTCTGCTCGACACCGCGGGGGTCAGGCAGGGTCAGCGCAGTTCGTTGTGGTACAGCCATGATGACTCCTTTGTTAACTAGATTATGTCCTGACCGGACAGGCGCTCTTCATCATCAAGCCCGGGCCTGACCAGTTCATGCTTGTTGGTTTTTCGATTGTATTTTTTCGCCGAAGTGTAAGCAGGTTCCGTCAGCGCAACAGCACCAAAAGACCGCTGCCGCTGCAGTTCACTGACCTCACCATAAGCAGTACTGCGCTGTCTCGGCGTTCGGCCAATGCTTCGGATGATCTCTTCCATCTCCTCCGGCGAAGTTTCCTGGCCGTGAGAAGCGCCGGCCGCCCGGGTGATCGTTTCATTCATCAACGTGCCACCCAGATCGTTCACCCCCGCCTGCAGGCAGGCGCGGACACCATCATGGCCCAGTTTGGTCCACGAGGCCTGGATGTTCCTGAAATGCGGATTCAAGACGAGACGTGAAATCGCGTGAATCAAAACCGCTTCGCGAAATGTCGGTCCCTGCCGAGCCCTGCCCTTAAGATACATGGGCGCTTCCATGTGGATAAATGGCAGGATGACAAACTCGGTAAAGCCGCCCGTTTTAGCCTGCAGATCCCGAATGCGCAGCAGGTGGCGGGCGACGTGATGATACTGCTCGATATGTCCGTACATGATCGTGGCCGTGGTGTTAAAGCCAACGCCATGCGCCGCCTCCATCACCTCGAGCCATTGCGCGGTATTGATCTTGTCGGGGCAGAGGGTGGCCCGCACTTCATCATCAAGAATTTCTGCCGCTGTCCCCGGCAGCGTCCCCAGACCGGCTTCTTTCAACTGCTTGAGGAATGCAGGGATCGGTAAACCCAGCGTCTTCGCGCCCTGCCAGACTTCCAGTGGCGAGAAGGCATGAATATGCATATCCGGCACGACCTGCTTGATGGAACGGCAGATATCGATATAGGTCTGCCCTGTGTACTCAGGGTGTATGCCACCCTGCAGACAGACTTCGCTTGCGCCACGCTCCCAAGCCTCGCGGGTTCTGCGCATGATCTCTTCGTGCGAGAGGTCGTACGGTTTGCCGCGCAGGTTTTCGCTCATCTTACCTTTCGAGAAGGCACAAAACTGGCACTTGAAATAGCAAACGTTGGTGTAATTGATGTTGCGGTTGACACAGTAGGTGACCTCATCCCCCGCGACTTGTTTTCGCAACCTGTCAGCGGCCTGACAGACCGCAGTGAAGTCACTGCCCCGCGCCTTAAAAAGACGGACTATTTCCGCTTCAGCGAGTCGCTCCCCTGCTTCGGCCTTTTCCAGAATTACCGCCAGCTCTGGCATCGGGCCTGACTTGGGGATGGCGGTAACACGCGCGAGCTCAGCAGCCGGTGGTTCTACCACAGCGCCAGCACTCCAGCTCTCTGTTCTGGCGAACCCGGAACCATCTACCGCGCGCAGCACATGCGGCTCAATGTTCGGGTCGGTCCACTGACCGGCCTCGTTAGCGTAGGCCGGATACAAGGCGAGTCGCTCAATCAAAAGCTTGCCGGCATTTGCCGTTTCATTGGCAAGGTTTGTGAGATGCGGCCAGGGAGCCTCCGGATTAACAAAGTCCGGTGTCACTGGCGATACGCCGCCCCAGTCATTGATACCTGCATCTACAATTTGCTCAAGTACGCCTGGGCTCAAATTCGGTGGCGCCTGGATGTTCATGTCTGGTCCAAAAATGATCCTGGCGAGCGCCAGGGTCCAGAGCAATTCATTCAGGTCGGGTTCCGGCGCATTGGCCATCAGCGTCTCAGGCTTAGCCCGGAAGTTCTGGATAATGATTTCCTGGATATGGCCATAGGGTGCGTTGGCAGTCCGTAGGGCCAGCATGGATTCGAGTCGCTCCCTGCGGGTCTCGCCGATACCGATCAGGATGCCGGATGTGAACGGCACCTTCGCCTCGCCTGCACGTTGCAGTGTTTCAAGACGTCGAGCCGGCACCTTGTCGGGGGAGCCATAATGCGGCATGCCTTTCTCCGTCAGCCGGTCGGCAGCACTCTCGAGCATGATACCCATCGAAATGGAGACCTTGCGCAGTTCTTCAAGCTCGTCGGTTTCCATCAGCCCCGGATTCAAGTGAGGAAACAGGCCCGTTTCATCAAACACCAGCTCAGCCATGTCTCGCAGGTAAGACAGCGTGGATTCCTGACCCAGTTCCTTCAGACCGTCGCGCGCCGCCTTGTAGCGCAACTCAGGTTTGTCGCCGAGCGTGAACAACGCCTCCTTGCAGCCGGCTTTGGCGCCGTCCTCTGCAATCTTCAACACTTCTTCTGGTGTCAGGTAAGGCGCCTTGATCTTCCTTGGCACCTGGGCAAACGTGCAATAGTGGCAGACATCACGGCACAGATGGGTCAGCGGGATAAACACTTTTCTCGAGTAGGACACCGTGTTCTGGTGCCCACGGTCCCGCAGTATGGCGGCCACCTCCATCAGCATACGGGTATCGCTGAAGTCGGCAAACGCCATCACTTCTTCGTCTTCAAGGGGGCGCGACAGCGCCTCTTGCATTAACAACACAGCTCTCTCTGACATCAACCGTGCTCCACCCGATCCGTCTCAATCTTGTTAATCACGCCACTCTCCATGAGGAATCGCACTGTACTATATTCCTGGCCGTCACGCCCTTCCCGCGCCACCATCGCAACCAGTTCAGCCAGGTCACCGGGCACATCGATATCAAGGCCGATACCCGGCAGCTTGGCCACCATAGGATTCAGACCAAGGTCCCTCGCCAGGGCCAGGTGGCGCCTGAAGCTGTCCTCGCCAAAGCCGAAGGTCATACAGTCCGGTGGTGAGCAGGCAACGCAATTTGATCCGCCCAGGTCACTTGCGGGCACAATCAGGAATTCCGCTTCACTGTCGCTCCCGAAACCTTCCAGCACCGTTTCCAGTTCATCGGCGCTCACCAGTGGCACATCTCCCGGCAGGAACACCATTACACTGACACCGGCTTGCGCCAGCTTCCGGCCAGCCATCGTCACGGCTTCAATCAGCCCAGGGGGCTCAGGTTCTGGCCAGATCTGCGCACCGAAACCGCGTCCGAGCTCTGCGACTGCGACATCGTTGGTTACAACGACAAGGTCATCAATCAAGGGGCAGGCTTCAACCGCCGTCAGCACATCTTCAACCATCGCCTTAAATAAATGACGCCGCTCATCAGCCGAGAGCAGACCGGCGAGGCGCTGCTTGGCATTCTCCAGCTGCTTGATCGGTAAAACCGCGGTCGTCGTCATGGAAGTTTCAGGCTGTCGGCGAAAGCCAGGCATTCCCGGGCAAGTTCAGTTTTATCATGCAACGTTAACATGACTGTATTAGTGACGATAGTCGGCAATCCAAGCGCCTCAACGGCCTCTTGCAGCGACTCGTCCTCACTGTCAAGCACAAAGCCTGAGAACAGGCCCGGATATTGACCGGCATAGTGCTGGGCAACGCCAAGCGCCGTCATGGGAATATCCAGCTCGGTCATCATTTTGGCCGCCGGGCCTTTCAATGCCTGCCCGCCGACAATATTTGAGACCACGATTACCGGCACCCCGGCGGCCCTGATCGCCTGTTCGACGCCTGGCAGGCGCAGAATCGGATCGACAGACACAAACGGGTTTGACGGACAGACAATGATGCTGCCGGCATGCCGCAACGCCTCAAGAAATCCAGAACTGGGGCGGGCGTTTTCGATACCAGCAAACTCAAAGCCCGTAACTGCCGGTTCACAGCGATCACGGACAAAATAGTGTTGAAACATGAGTCGCTCACCCGATTGAGTCAGAACCTGAGTCCGGACCGGCTCATCACTCATCGGCAAAACCCGGTGGGTGATACCCATTTTGGTAGCCAGGTGTGCGATGACAGAAGATAGGGACTGGCCTGCCTCGAGCAGTTGGGTTCGCACGATGTGGGTCGCCATGTCTCGATCACCAAGACTGAACCAGTCTTCGCCTCCGAGACGACGCAATGCCTCAAGGAACTGCCAGCTCTCTTCCGCCTGGCCCCAGCCCAGTTCCTTGTTGTTCCAGTCAGCGAGGGTATAAAGCACCGTATCAAGATCAGGGCAGATGGTTACGCCGAGATGCTCAAAATCGTCACCCGTGTTGCACACCACAGTGAGGTCAGCAGGGTCAAGTTGCTGACTCAGGCCCAGCGCGAGCTTGGCGCCACCGACACCACCCGACAAGGCGACAACATGTGTATTGGCTTCCGACATGATCCGTCGTTACCTCAGCCTGTCAGCGTTGTGGGTCACGCCGCCCACTTATCGAAACATGTCCATTTCTTTTGGGCGAATCAGTGGCTTCACGCCCCGCTGAGCCGGATCATCGGGCTCCTGGGGCTGGTAGCCCCGCACAAGCACCACAGGTGTTTTCTCCGTGGTCTGACCCATCACCAACGAGGCACCAGCGCTCATTTCGTCCGCCGCCGCCACCTGGGTCACCACCAGTTCCCGGCCATAAATATCATTGCCGCCAATGTGGTCTTCCAGCGCTGTGAAACCGGCAACGCCGATCGCCAGCCCCAGCGTGCCGATGCGCCAGGCACGGCCAAGGGAGTCATTAATGATCACGCCGACCCGGGCGCCGGTTCGTTCATAGAGCGCCTCGCGCAGCTGTTCGGCACTGGCGTCAGCGTCAACGGGCAGCAACAGACAGAGGTCATCAGGACCGCCATCACCTGCCGGGATATTGGACTGATCGATACCCGCATTCGCCTGCACAAAACCCTGCTTCTGTTCAACAATGAGGACGCCCGGGCGTTTTCTCACCACCTCGTTGGATTCGTCCAGGATCGCCTGCACCTTTCGGGGATCTTTATCGACTTCTGCACCAAGGCGGATTGCTTCAGCGCTGGGCTCGACTGTGCGCAGATCGAGATAGCGGCCTTCAGCTTTGGAGATGATCTTCTGGGCGATCACCAGGACGTCGTTATCCTGCAGCGTCTCGCCCATCGTGGCGAGACCTGTCACGATCTGGCCGGCCAGGTCATCACCCGGCTCGACCATGGGAATATTGTCAATCCCCGTGAAAGTCAGTTTCACTTGGTGGGTTCGCCGGTAATGACAATACCGCTGCCTTCCACACCATGATGACGGTTGATCGTGATCAGCACCGAGGTAAGTGCTTCAGCAGCAGCGGCATTGGCAATCGGGCCGGCATGCCAGCCTTTCAGGCCTACCGCTTGCACCAGTTCAATCACCGTGTCACGGGCTGCACGCTTGTTTCCACAGACCAGTACGTCACAGGCAATCGCATGATCCTCTTGCAGGTGCATAGCACCAACATTTTGAAAGGCAGAGACCACCTGCACCTCCTCGCCAAGGAAATCCTGGGCCTGCTGGCCGGCAGAACCGGTAGCTGGCAGCTGTACGGTACCGACTTTCGGCGGCATCAGCGGTACGGTTACATCGATCAGAATTTTGCCGGTCAGGCCGGCTTGCACGGTTTCGAGCGTGCTGATCTGGTGTTCGAATGGGACCGTCAGGACAACCAGATCGGCCTGGGTAGCGGCTTCCAGGTTTTCGTGACCGGTGACATTCAGGTCAGGAAATTCGTCAAGCAGCGCCTGTGCCGCAGCCTGGCCTTTTTCCAGGGTCCGGCTGCCGATCAGGATCTTGTAACCCGCACGTGACCACTGGCGGGCCAGCCCGCCACCCAGATCGCCGGTACCACCAAGGATCGCGATTGATTCAATCTTATCTGCCATGTCGTTGCTGCTCACTCGTCAAAATTGAAAGGGCCAGATTATTCCCTAATAGACGAGCGCAAACAACGTGGCGGCAGGCGCTGGGGGGGCTCATATACCTGCTGATCAGCCCCTCTTATCAGCCTCTCAGCAGCGCCGGTCGCGTTCGTTATGGATCAACGTAATGCACTGCGCCGCATGCAGCATTTGCGGGCCGAGCGAGAGCCGTTTGACGCCCTGGCGCGCCATCGATTTAAAAGTGTTCTTGGGCATTGGCGTGTGATCGGTCATAACGTACACGTCCTTATCAGTCAGGGGTGTTTCCCTGATGTCCGTGCCTTTCGGACTCAAGACATAGGTCGGGTTCCCGGCAGCCTTGTCCCTTACCAGATGTTCGAAACTGATCGCCTGGACCTGCAACCCCGCGCCCGCGACTGCAATTTCGTCCTTGCCAAGTGTTTCGCCTGCAGCGAGGGTACAGGCAATGAGTTCGAGCAATGCAACCTCGTGCAGATCACCGACACTGCCCAGTTCCGCCGCAGTCAGGCTCACTACCCGCGAAAAATCCTGACTCTTTTCCAGGACCAGGTGCAGCACGGCATCCTGCCGATGCCCCTGCGCGACAAACAAGGTGTGGCGAACGATATCTGCAAGGAACTCAACGCCGTGACCGCGCCCAATCGCCGCACGAAAGCTATCGGCCCTTGTCGGACCCGACCTGGCACGAACGATAAATTCAGCCAAGGTCCTGGAACGCCTGGGCGCCGAGCTGAAAAAACCGCAGGTCGCCAAGCAGGCTTGGATACATCTGGTTCATCACATAACTCATAACCACGCGCGCATCCTGGTCGATCAGCACCATGGAGCCACCCCAACCACCCCAGAAACAGGTGTTCGGGTTTGGCGACATCGTTACGGGCCCGCGGTTCAGCGCGAAACCCAGCCCAAACGTAACAGGCATACCAAGCACAAGGTCATCCCCGCTGATCCGTTCTTGCATGATGAGGCGCGTTGTTTCCTCCCGCATCAGCTCGACACCGAAAGCGCACCCTCCGCACGCCAGCGCCGTCTGCAGCCTGACCAGGCTTCTCGCATTGCCGTGACCATTGACGGCAGGCATCTCGGCCCGGCGCCAGGCATCGGTCCAGGCATCTTCCGCCCGCGGCTTTGGGTTGGCAAAGGTGCGGGCAGCAATGCTGTCAGCATCATCGGTTGTCATATCATTCGTTCCGGGTGGCACCTGCAGATTACCAATCCGGGGGAATTCACTCTCCGGCACACCGATAAAGAAATCCGCCTGAAGCGGGCCGGCAATCTCCTCCTGCAGGAACTGTCCCATGGTCTTGCCGGTAATCCTTCTGACCACTTCCCCAATCAGGTAGCCCTGTGTCATCGCGTGATAGCCGCTGGCTGTACCTGGCGGCCACCAGGATGCCTGTGCTGCCAGCAGGCGTGTCATCTTCTCCCAGTCGCAGAAATCTGTTGCCGTCACCGCTTCTGACATCCCAGACAGCCCGGCTGCATGACTCATGATATGCCAGACCAGCACATCATTCTTGCCGTTCTCGGCAAACTCTGGCCAGTAACGCGCAACGGGTGCGTCAAAATCCAGGAGGCCGCGATCAGCCAGCACCAGGGCGCAAAGAAAAGAAACCGTCTTGGTCGATGACCAGACGTTAACGATCGTGTCTTCCTGCCAGAGTTCCCGCCTGGCCTCGTCCTTATGACCCGCCCAGATATCGACGACCATCTCACCGTCGACAGACATGGCAAAACTGGCCCCGAGATCCGCACCTGACGAGAAGTTTTTTGCAAATTGCGAGGCCGTTGCACTGAACCGCTCGCTGAAGTGTCCTTCAACTGAGATGCCGTCGATGACTGCTGACACGTTTACTCCTTTTTCGTTGCCCAGGGCGATGCCACGGACTGTAGCACAGTCTGGATGGAAACCTGTGCGAGGCAGATCCTCAGCCCTGCTATCGGCTATCCAGCCTCAAACCAGCCTCAAACCAAGCTGTCATTCGCACCAGTATGGTGCAGCCTACCGTTGAACACTCAGTTTTCCACATTTTCTGTGGATAACTCTGGTGATAAGTTACCGAATTCGCCAGCAGCCATTGTTAATGCGGGTTTCGGCCAATTGGTTAAATTTTGACCAACGAGGATCCATTTTCAATTAAATCAGTTACTTAGGCTATAAAGGCTTGATAAAGGCGAGTTATCCTGCTTAACAGGCTGACCGGTGATCTGACCCCCGAAAATGTGAATAACTCTTTGACTGAGTTATCAAAAAAGCCCGTATACACACTGCAAACAGGCCATCTATAGCGAAAAAGTCGACAACTGACCCTCTTTTAACCGGCACAGCGTCAGTAATTTCCGCCAGCCATGGATGTCCGTTAACCCTCACCGAAAAACAAAAGTTGTGTCATGGCTCCCTTCTCCCCCAAGAGTGGTTTGGCTATCATCCCTTAACGATACTGTCAGCGATACAACGAGAAACTATGGGCGCACTTAAGGATTTTTTCGGCGATTTGAAAGTACTTTATGCCGCGGCAACGCTGAAACCACCGCAAAGTAATCAGATCGCATCATTTTCGCTATTGGTGGAAAGCAACGCACGTACTTTACCTGACCGCGTTGCCCTTATTTGCGAGGGCGAGGAGGTAACCTGGCGGGAGCTTAACCAACGAGCCAATCGAGTCGCACATCTGTTGAAGTCTCAAGGCATAGGCAAAGGGGACTGCGTTTCGCTTTTCATGCAGAACCGGATCGAGTTTGTCGTGCAATTACTGGGCATCTGCAAACTTGGCGCCATTGCCGGCCTGATCAACACGAACCTCACTCGCCAGCAGCTGACGCACTGCATTACGTTGACGGAGTCTAAAAAGTGCATCTTTGGTGAGGAACTGACGGCACCGCTCAACGAAATACGCGAGGAGCTGAACCTGAAGGATGGTGAGGATTACCTTTGGGTAAGGGATCCAGGCATGACCGCTAACGGCAGCGATGAGCCACCCCCCAACTGGGCGATCGAACTCGACAGCTGTCACGAAGATCACTCCGAGGAAAACCACCCCGAAACCAGCAAAC
Source organism: Gammaproteobacteria bacterium (assembly GCA_038136715.1). GTDB lineage: Bacteria > Pseudomonadota > Gammaproteobacteria > Pseudomonadales > Azotimanducaceae > UBA9659. Next base: position 85,623 of record JAYQAI010000002.1, read on the forward strand.
TCGAAATCGGCAGTACGGCTTTTTACATTTTCACCTCTGGCACGACAGGGCTGCCAAAGGCAGCGCGAGTTTCCCACAAGCGTCTGTTGCCAAACGCGGGCATGTCCGCAAACATGGTGCTGCGCATCAATGAAGATGACAGGATGTACAACTGTCTGCCTCTCTACCACGGCACAGGATTGATGGTTGGACTGACCGCTGCTTTTACCGTTGGCGCCTCAACCGTCATGCGACGTAAGTTATCCGTTAGCGCTTTCTGGGATGACATTAGAGCGCACGACTGCACCTGTTTCGTCTACATCGGCGAGTTCATCCGCTACCTGCTGACGCAACCTGAGTCGGCCCTCGACCGGCAACACCGCGTACGCTCTATCGTGGGCAATGGGCTTCGCCCTGACATCTGGCATGAGTTCAAGAACCGTTATGAGATTGCACGCATCGGTGAATTCTATGGCGCCAGCGAGGGCAATGCAGGCTTTGCCAATGTCTTCAACAAGGACTGCACTGTCGGTCTGGGTACCGCACCCGCGAAGATCGTCGCCTATGATGTTGCCAACGACGAAATCATTCGAGATGAGAACGGCTATTGCATCGAGCAGCCCGGCGGCGAATCCGGCCTGCTCCTGATCGAAATCACCGACAAATCCAGCTTCGAGGGATACACAAACCAGGAAGCCTCAGAGAAGAAGATACTTCGGGCTGCCTTCCGGGAAGGCGACGCCTACTTCAATTCAGGCGACCTGATGAAAACGGTCAATGTGGGTTTCGCGTGGGGCCAGAAGCACTACCAGTTTGTCGACCGAATTGGAGATACTTTCCGCTGGAAAAGCGAAAACGTATCAACCAACGAGGTCGGAGAGATCATCAATCAGCACGAAGATGTCATCTTCACCAACGTCTACGGCGTCGAGATTCCAGGTACCGATGGCAGAGCCGGCATGGCGGCCATCGTGCTGAAAGAGCACATCACGGCAGACGAGATCGATCTTGAAAGTCTGTCGCATCATATCCGCGACAACCTTCCGGGCTACGCTCGTCCCGTCTTTATACGCCTGCTCAAAGAGCTACCTACCACCTCCACGCATAAATTACAGAAGAACGAATTGCGGGATCAGGCATTTCACCTGGAACAGGTTGAGGATCATCTGTTAGTCAAGAAACCCGGAGAAGACGGCTATAGCCGTCTCGACAGCGACTTCTACGACCAGATCATTGCACGCCAGATTTCATTCTAACCAACATGATTGAGCTCTACACGTCAGCCACGCCCAATGGCCACAAAGCCTCTGTCACACTCGAGGAACTTGGACTGGATTACGAACCGGTCGCGGTGAATCTCGGCGCGGGAGATCAGAAAACGCCGGAATTCCTTGCCATGAACCCGAACGGGCGGATACCCGTCATCAGGGATCGAGAGGTAAACGACCTGGTGGTTTTCGAATCCGGCGCAATTATGATTTACCTCGCCGAAAAGACTGGCAGGTTGTTGCCGACTTCGGAACCCGGCCGCTCTCGGGTGCTGCAGTGGCTGATGTTTCAAATGGGCGGTATCGGCCCGATGATGGGTCAGGCCAATGTGTTCTACCGGTATTTCCCCGAAAAGATCCCGCCTGCCATTGACCGGTATCAGAACGAAACTCGTCGCCTGTTTGAAGTCCTCGACTCTGCGCTGCAGAACAGCGAATGGCTGGCCGATGAATTTTCGATCGCAGATATCGCCAACTGGTGCTGGGTTCGAACCTACCGCTGGTCGGGCGTGTCGCGAGATGGTCTCTCAGGACTGGACCGCTGGCTTCAACAGATGAAAGCCAGACCCGCCTGCCGGGCTGGCGTCGAAGTGCCGGAACCACGCCCGCCTGCAGGCGAGCTCAAGGGTGAAGACGAAAAGAAATTCGTCGACCGCGCCCAGAGTATCCTGCAGCAGTGAGCGACTTTACGTTCTCGTCAGCGGTTCTAGTAGATTGACAGTAGCTCCTCAAATGCCACCAGTTGACCGCCGTTGGCAGACGAAGGCACCAGGATCGGCGTTTTGACGCCGGCATCAAACCAGGCTTCAACACCCTCACGGACCTGGCTGGCCGTACCAAACAGCGTCGTATCAGCAAGCCACTTATCAGTAAGAAAATGCGGCACCTTGTCAAAGTCACCATCCGCAACCGCTTTCTCCACACCCGTCATTTCTTCGACATATCCTGCCTCTTTCCAATAGTTCCGATAGTTCGGCAGCATGGCATATGACGTCAGGGTCTTCCGATTTACAGCCTTGGCCGCTTCAATATCATCGGAGATACAGGTAGGAATCATGTCACCGATGAAGAAGTTGTCGCTGGCCCGGGCTTCATCTGACAACACGGCAAGCGAGGTCTGCATGTGCGACCGAGCGCCGTTGGCGAAGACCATGCCATCACCGATTTCCTCAGACAGCGCGATCATCTTTTGGCGCAGGGTTGCCAACACGATGGGTGGGAGTTCACCTACCCGGGGCACCGCTTTCAGATCTTCAACAAACTGGCGCGTGTCTGTCAGAGGCTTGCCGCCTTCAATGCCCCGCGCTTTCAGGGCCGGGCTGTGACTGACACCAATGCCGAAACGAAAACGGCCATCAGAGACTTCGTGGATGAACGACACCGTACTCGCATAATCGACGACCTGGCGGAAGTAAATCGGCATGATCGAAGTGCCGAAGGTGATCTCGTTCGTGGCGAACGCCAAAGCTTCGCATAGCGCCAAAGAATCACCCAGGCTGGGGCCATAGATACCGGAAAACCCGCGTTTCTCGATTTCAGTGGCAAGTTCAATCGTTGCTTTTCTTCTGCCTGGCACGGCAGCCAAGCTGAGCGCTGGCATTCTGGTCATCATTAAACCCTTATCAGTTTGCGGTCTGGAAAATTGATCGGAGGTCATGCTCCACCCGCCGACGATATAACATTCGCCCACCGCTGTCTGCTGCTCCCGGGCGCAATAATCAGACGTCGTTAGAAAGCACAGCATCACCTGCATCTGATTCGACAAAGAGTCAGCTATACTGGCAGGCATGTTTGAACCTGTCGGCAACAAGGCCTTTCTCCTCGACCCGTCTGCCGTGCTCGAAGAGATGCGGACGCAAAACCCCGTCTATCGCTACGAGAAGTCTGCGGTGCCCATCGTCAACATCTTTGGCTACCATGATATCCGCGCAGTCTTACGCGACGTGGACAGCTTCTCGAACACCCTGACTGGGGCACAGCAGAACAAGGCCTCAACAGACCCCTACAACCTGCTCGGCATGGACCCACCCCGCCATCGCGACATGCGCGAAGTTGTAAAGAACGTTTTTACGCCAGGCATGGTGCGCAGTCTCGAACCTGTCATTCGCAGCCATGCCAACCAGATCATGGATACCGTACTCGATATGGGCGAATTTGACGCCGTGGAAGATTTTGGCGCCCAGCTGTCAGTCCACCTAATCTGTCAGTTAATCGGCGTGCCCGAAGAGGAAAAGCCGCTGATTCGGGAATGGACCCGCGAGGCCAGCGAGCTGGGTTTCGACCTGCTCTGGCATGAGCAAACGAACCCGGACTACGAGCAACGTATCGCCGCCTCGATGCAGACGATGCACGATTATTTTGCCGAGAAAATCGACGACCGACTGCGCCAACCGGGCAACGATGTCCTCACTCAGATCGCTCGCTCGGGACTGAGCCGGGAAGAAAGTGTGTCTTTTGCGAGACTGTTGCTGGTTGCCGGCAACGAAACCACAACGAACCTGATCAATCACATCCTGCGACTACTGGTGGTCCATCCCGAACAACAGGCCAGGCTGCGTCGTCAGCCCGAACTCGCCAGCAGCACGATGGTTGAAACCCTGCGCTACGCCCCTGCAATTCGCGGTACCTTTCGCGAAGCAAGAGTTTCAACTGAACTGCACGGCGTTAGCATCAACCCAGGGGAAATCGTCTGGGCCTGGATCTATTCAGCCAATCGCGACCCTGCTCTCTGCGAAGACCCGCAACGCTTTGATATTACTCGTCAGCCGCCCAATAACCTGGCGTTTGGTCACGGCATCCACACCTGCCTGGGAATATCCCTGGCCAAGATGGAAGCCCTGACCATGCTGCAGGTCGTGCTGGAGAGAACCCGCGAGATAGAACCACTCAGCGACGCACTAGACCCGATCAACTCGCTGTTATCGAATGGCTTCGAGCATCAACCGCTCAGGTTTCACACCTGAAACCAGGAGATCAGGTTTCACACCTGAAGCAGCAGCCTGTCATACCGCCATGCTTTGATTACGCGCCTCCAGTTCGGCACGCAGTTCCTTGTGCCGCTCTTCGGTGATCGGGTAGTTCCAGGCAATAGCGCAAGCCGTCAGATAAAACACGGAAGGGAACATGGCAAAGAGAAACTTGAGGCCAAATAATTGCTCCGGGCTGTTCATTTCCGGCATCACCGAGTTGAAACCGATAAAACCAAGGCCAAACAGGCCGATACTCCCACCAAGAGAGCCAGACAGCTTTGCGGTGAATGAATAGGTCGAGAAAAACAAAGCTGCCCGGTTTTCACCGGTGCTCAGTGTATCGAGATCAATAACGTCTGCTTTCATGGAATTAGGCAGGGCGGCGAAGCCGCCGGCAGCGAAGCCTGTAATGATAGTGATGGGCAGCATCAGCCAGAAATCCCCTTCGCCGAGAAAGATGTAAAACGGATGCGCAAGGCCGATCAGCAGAAAACAGGATACATAAGCCCGGTGTTTGCCTATCTTTGATGACAGCCAGACCCAGAAAGGCACCGCGCTCAGATTTGCGAGGTAGAAAAAGGTCAGCATGTAGATGGCTTTTTCTTCCTCGTGCAGCACGAAGGTAATGAAGAACAGGTAGAGCGGCGTTGTGATCGAGAGTGCCGTGGAGCTCACCATGAAGGCCGCAATGAGCCGCAGAAAAGGCTTGTTGGTAAACATCACCTTGAAGCCTTCGAGGAGTGGAGTGCCCGCGTGAACATACTCTGTTGGTTCGGGCACACGGGTCACCGTCAGGTAAACACAGATAGGCATCAGCACCAGCATGGTAATACCCACGATCTCCAGAACGGCGGTGCTGCCGCCAATGGCAAAAAAGAACAGCGCTGCAGCGGGTGCCAGCTGTGCGGCAAGACTGCCCACGACGCCCATCATTGAGCGGGCCCCGGTGATAACGGAACGCTCGTTATAGTCTGGAGACAGCTCTGCAGCCCAGGCGTAATAAGGAATAATCATCATCGTTGTCGCAATCGACAACAGGAACATCCAGCCGAACAGGTGCATGGCGCCAGCGCCTTCCGGCGGCATGAACAGCTGGTAAATCGATATCATCATTATCGGCGCGGCCAGCGCTATCCAGAAACGGCGTCGGCCCCAGGGGGTCGGATACTTGTCAGTGATCACACCGAACAACGGATCCGTGACCACATCGAAGATGCGGACCCCCAACATGATGGAAGCCGCAAGCGTGATATCAACAGCCATTTCACTGGTGTAAAACTTAGGCAGAAAGACCAGTACGGGGAACATGGACATACTGACCGGCAAGTCCGCCAGGGAATAATAAAACAAGGTCTTCCGTGGTAGAGCCATACCCCTCCCCCTTCCTTTCTCGCCTGCGGGCTATTCGATGAGTTTGCCTATTACTGCTTCCGTATAAGCATCGGTTGAAGCCGCGCCGCCGAGGTCGGGGGTCAGCGTTTTACCCTCTCCGATCACCTGCCGCACGGCTGCCCTGATCCTGTTACTTACCTCATTCATGTCAAGATAGTCGAGCATCAGGGCTGACGCCAGCAGGAGTGCGGTGGGATTGGCAATATTCTGGCCCGCAATATCCGGGGCACTGCCATGCACCGCCTCAAATATACCTCGCTCGTCACCAATATTGGCGCCTGGTGCAAGACCAAGGCCACCCACCAGGCCGGCACAGAGGTCAGATAGGATATCGCCGAACAGGTTGGTGGTGACGATGACATCAAACCGATGAGGGTTCATGACCAGCTGCATAGCGCAGTTGTCCACGATCATCTCCTCGAACTCTATCGCAGGAAATTCCCTGGCAATTTCCCGCGCGACCTCCAGGAACAGCCCTGAGGTCGACTTCATGATGTTGGCTTTGTGAACCACAGTCACCTTGCGGCGGTGCATCTGCTCTGCGAGCTTAAAAGCATGGCGGATAACCCGCGAACTACCTTTGCGCGTGACCACACTGCGCAGTTCCGCCCGTTCACCGTCCTCGCTGCGGGTATGACCGACCCCTGAATAGAGCCCTTCCATGTTTTCCCGCACAACCAGGATATCGATATCGCTATATCGCATCGTGGCGCCTGGAATCGACAACGCCGGACGTACATTCGCGAACAAGTCGAAATGCTGGCGCAGGGAGACGTTAACCGAACTGAAACCACGTCCGATCGGAGTCGTGATAGGCCCTTTGAGGGCGACCGGATGCTGCGCAATCTTCTCGAGCGTTTCCTCCGGCACCAGGTCGAGCCCTTGCTTCAGGGCTTCACCACCCGCAAGCGCATAATCAAACTCAAGACCACAATCGAGCACCTCAAGAATCTTAATCGTCGCAGAAACAATCTCGGGACCAATTCCATCCCCGGTCAGGACTGTTACGGTCGTCATCTATACCACCAAAAAATGAACCTCAGCAGCAACTTACTTAATCTGCCTGAGGATTACCAGATTGACATGGGATCCCGATTCAGCGTCGCCGGCAAGTACAGCAGGCGTGACAGTCGCTACGATCTTTTTTAGACTTCGCCTTCAGTTTCGATAGAGCAATACCCAGTCTGTGCTACCAATAGAAACCACCACGAAGCTGTTAAAGCTGCACTTCCAGTGGCCTGACAGAAAAAGCTATGACGGCAAGGACGATGAGGCCGTGGAGTACTTCAAGTGGCTTTTCCTGAACCACCACGACCGGCCCGAAGTCATGCAGCTGGAGGATGTCGAGCAGGTTGAAGCCTTCATCGAAAGACACCACAACGTTCTCTGGCCGACGCGCAGGGAAGAGAGGAAATGGGCCAACATGCGGCTCGAACCGAGGATCGAAAATGACGTGACTGTCGAGCTCGGGGTGCTGGCGCACGATGGCACGATTGACCACACCACCCTGCACGGCAGGACACTGGATATCGGCCTGCACGGCATGCGACTGACAACGAACGAGCCACTCAAGGCCGGTTCGCGGCTGGTTCTGAAAGTTCTGCTCGAAGATTCAGGAGTCGTTTTCAATCTGCATGCCGGCACACGCTGGTGCTCGCCACTCGAGGATGGTTTTCTCGTCGGTATCCGACTTCAGGAGGACAGCGATTTCGCGCGCTGGCAGGCGGATTTCGGCAAAATATTTGTCGCTCCGGCGATGGCAAAAAAGAAGGCAAGCTGATGGCGAAGAAACAATCAAAAGCGATCGTACAACAGAAAGCAGCCCTGGCCGCGTTTGGTGTGCTGGTGGCGGCAATCGCTGCTTACCTGCTTTGGCTGACAGTCGCCGACGTACCGCAGGGCGAATTCGTAGAGGGCGAGCATTATCAAATCGTCGACAATCCGCGTCGGATTCGCAGCGACAAGATCGAAGTCATGGAATTCTTCAGCTACGCCTGCATCCACTGCTATAACTTCGATCCGGACCTGACTGACTGGGTCGAAGCACAGGGAGAGCGCGTTAATTTCGTACGTATGCCAGCCGTCGCGAACGAATACTGGCGCCTGCTGGGGCGACACTATTTCACGCTTGAAGCCCTCAATGAGGTAGAAAGCCAGCACATGAACTTCTTCCGCGAAATTCACAATGGCAGAAAAACATTCCCAACCCCGGAAGCGTTGGCGGCATCATACGCGTCGGGCGAGCCAGCCCGGGCCGCGTACCTGCAGGCATTTAATTCTACTGAAGTGACTTCTAACCTCACTCGTGCGGACCAGATGGCGCGACGACTTAAGATTGCCAGCGTCCCAACCGTTGTCATTCAGGGCAAGTACATCGTCAGGACCACTCGGGAAATTGGGCCAAAACGTATGCTCGATGTCATGGACTTCCTGGTTGAGAAGGAAAGGCAGGCACTGGAGACCGCGCCGACTCAGGGTTAATCGTCGATATTCAAGCGACTCTCGGGATCAACCCGTTTGATCGAAAACGTCTGATCGGGATCACCCACGGGCGCCATCGGCTGGCGTCGTACCACTCGTATGGACGACATATTGACCTCCCAGGGAAGGACTTCAGTCCGCAGGAGCCGCATCTGTACCCCGGGATCCTGACTCGCCAGTCGCTCCGCCTGTTCGAGCGAACCGGTTCGCACCAGCATAACGCTGAGCTGCCCATGGCGCGAACTCGCGACCACCCCACCCATGACGATCTGGTCTGAGATATGCATCTGCCGCACATAATCGTGATGCCCCTGCAGACCCGGTTGTGCCTCGTAAGACAGTGAACTATTCCATGAGGCCCCAGGGTAATAGCTGAGCAAAAAGTAATTGGCTTCTTCCGCTGCGCCGCTGTGACACAGGCCCAGCAACAGGCAGAATGCAGCGAGCCTCTTCATCTAGTCACTGACCTTTTTGTGAATATGTGGCAGCGAGCTCGGATCTTTCGGATCAAGGAAGCGCTTCTCTGTGCCGGTGCGAGTGACGTTTTCATAGGTACCGTCATAACGTTTTTCGAGTTTGGTGAAGCCGAGATTCTTGAGATGAGCATTGCCGGCCGGGGTGTTAGCCATCGGCGGCGTCGTAATGACCTTGCGTACACTGGCATCAACCGGCGTGTCACCGGTTTCAATCATGGCCAGCTCACAGAGTTCACCCCAGTTTTTTATCTCAAGGGCAATGCCGTGCACGACCTCGATGGTCTTACCATTGTCATCACAGCGATAGTCGTATCTGGGCATCTGACGTCACTTCCATTAATAACTCATGTCTCAGAATAGATATTCAGGATCCAAAGCGGTACCGGAGCTTGAACACAAGCAGGTTACCCACGGGATTATCATACCCATCAGAGAAGGTGTCTGAGAAGCTCTTATAAGGACTGCCCTGGTCAACCAGGCGGGTGTAGACCAGGTAAATATCTGACAGGGGTGCAATTTCCCAGCGATAGCGCAGCTGCATACTCATCTGTGACAGGCTGAAGCTGTCCGAAGGACCGGCCGGTTTGGCGACTTCGATCAGCTCCCCCGGTTTCGTTGGGATCAGGAAAAACCTGTCTTCCTTCGCCTTGATACCAACCCACTGCAGCGAGAACCGTATCTGCTGACGGGCGCTGAGAAAATATTCAGCACTGACTTTTGGTGTCCACTGCTGGGCCTGGAAGCTGGTCATGTTTCTGTCTTCCTGGTGCAGCAGCCAGCCATCTCGATCCATGTAGCGCGCATGCAGTGACAGGGCAAATCGGTCGCTCGGCCGCCAGGTCACACTGGCTCGGCCAATATATGAGTCTCCTCCCAGCTCTTCTTCCTGGATTCCCATGCCTATACCATAGCGCAGGGCCCTGGATGAGTCTGAATCCCAGCTCAGACCCAGAAAGGATCGCTCTTCTATGCGATAGGTGCCATTGCCGAACCCGTTCAGATCATCGTAAGACTCGTAAAAATGATTGATCCGAACCATAAACCTTGAGTAATCGTTCAGAGTGAGCTGGTTGGCGATAAAGAGTCCACCGCCAGTGAAAAGGTCGTCATCATTCTTCTGCACAAAGCCCCTGATATCGAATTCATTATCGCGGGCCCGTTTTAAATCAGAATTGACCCACGTGAAGCGACTGCGCACCCGGAAGCTATCGTTCCGCTGCAGGAAACCGAGATCATTCAGGTCAGCATGCTCGTCGATATACTCGATACCTAGACCCTGCACCATGCCCTGACGGTAGGTGTATTCAAAGTCGAGAAAGCCGCCGTAGCCGGTCTCCGCGTCCTCGATATCGGACATGTAGAGCTGGCCGTCAATCTTCCATTTACCGTCTGCTCCCAGATAGTGGGCATCAATACCATGGGTCATGGCATCGCGATTTTCATTCAGCACCGCCGTCGAAATCACCCCAAGCGCTTTGTACGAACCACCAGGCGCATCCTCGAACAGGACCCGGGCAACGCCATAGTCACTGGTCTCGGCTTCAAGGTGAAATGGGTCCCCGTTCAAGGTGGCATCAAACTTGTGATCGTCTTCGAAAGCAGCCAGCACACCATAACGGAATCGACCGGACTGTCCCGTCATCTTCACGGCGCCCTGCAGATCAACGGGCTGAGCCAGTTCACGGTCCGAGACAGCGACACCCGGCGGCAGCGCCGGCGCCAGTGGGCGCCCACCGATACGTCGCGTGTTAATCAGTGTGGTCGGTGCACCCTGGCTGCCAACCCCACCACCTCGCGTGTCGGCCCTGGGTGAGGTCACAAAAATTTCCTGTCCTTCGACGAAGAACAGACGCTTTTCCGGGAAGAAAGTTTCAGTTGCAGACAGGTTGATGACCACATCGTCAGACTCAACGGCACCGAAGTCAGGGTTGAGCGTGGCGGTCAGCTGAAAATCGGAAGAAGGTCGCCAGAAAAAATCGGCCCCACTGCGGTACCTGACCTGATCATCAAACCGGTCATCACCGACGACCACAAACGGATAGATGCTGAACTGCTGCTTCGGATTAACACCGTTGACTGCGATTTGCTGCAGCTGTGAGATAAACTGTGGTTTGGTTCTAGGCAGTGCCGGCCAGCCGTAACGTTCATCGCGCGAAGCCACCTTGCGTGACATGTAGAGACCGATATTGCGCGAACCGTCGACGCTGGGCATAGCGACGGTTCCCCAGGGAATAAACAGTTCAGCTGACCAGCCGGTGTCAGTGACTTCACTGGCTCCACGCCAGGCACCATCCCATTCACGGGAGAAGTTCCGCTCCGGCAGGAGTGTCCCGTCGCTCAGCGAATCGCCGAGATAGACGCTAAACCAGTAGCCGTATCGCCCCTCACCGGACGTATCCAGCGTGACTCCAACCTGATCTCGATTGATATCCCGCCGATCCCGCCCTGAGAGCCACTTCACCAGGGTTTCGCGCGGCTGGTCCATATCCACGCCCACGTAAAGACCCTTGGCGGTATAGAAAATTCGGACGCGAGTAGGGAACTCGGGTTGGACCAGCGTATCAGGTTCCAGCACAACGAACTCGTCCCAGGCGGGCAGCTCGGCCCAGACGGCCTCAGACAATCTGCCATCAATACGGATATCAGCATCCGGCACCTCTCTCAGCACCAGGGTCTGATCGGGTGAAATATCGACAACGAGGTCGCTCAGCTCAGCACTAGCCAGTACAGGCAGCCAGCAGCACAACAACGCTGCTGCAAATGAATGTCGCAACTAATCCTCCGGCGTTTAACTCTCAGGCCGGCGCCGGACCTGGAAACTCTTCACGCAGGAGTCTTTTTAGCACTTTACCGTTCGCATTACGCGGAATCACCTCAATGAATGCGGCGCCTTTCGGCAGCTTATAGCGCGCCATCTTGCCATCACAGAAAGACAGGATATCGGTTTCCTGCAGGCCGTTATTTTTTGGCACAACCACAGCAAAGGGGGATTCCCCCCAACGTTCACTGGGTTGGCCGATAACTGCGACTTCGGCAACATCGGGGTGGGAAAGGATCACGTTCTCTACTTCTGCCGGGTAGACATTTTCACCGCCCGAAATAATCATGTCCTTAATTCGATCCTGGATGTAGACGAACCCATCTTCATCCATGGCGGCGACGTCCCCGGTGCGGAGCCAACCGTCAGGGGTGATCGTTTCCGCCGTCGCATCGGCACGATTCCAGTACTCCTTCATGATGTGGCCGCCGCGGACCCAGACTTCACCCTGCTCCTCGGGCGCTGCTTCATTGCCATCATCCTTAACGATGCGAATTTCAGTATGAAAGAAGCCCCGCCCGGTCGATCCTATACGGGCAATGGCATCATCACCGGTAATGAGGCAGGCAGGCCCGCAGGTTTCTGTCAAACCATAGATCTGGTGGATGTCGATGCCCATATCCGCATACTGCTGAATCAGATTAACGGGCAACGGTGATGCACCGCTCTGAATCCAACGCAGCGTCGAGTAATCGAAGCGTTCAAGGTTATCGACCTGGACCATGAAGTTCAGCATCGCCGGCACCAGCAGGCCGGAAGTAATGCGCTCCTCACCCATCAACTCCCAGGCTCGGGTCGGGTCAAACTCCCGCATGACAATACTGGTGGTGCCCTCGTACACATTCACCGTTATCGGTGTCAGAGCGCCGACATGGAACATGGGCAGCGCCGCGAGATAGCGATCGCCCTCGTGGGTATCCGCCGTGGCACTGAAGGTCATCAGCGCCCACATGGTGGTGGTGTGCGTGTGCACAACGCCCTTGGGCAGACCGGTCGTGCCGGAGGTGTACATGATGTAGAGCAGGTCATCCGCTTTACCAACTAATGTCGGTTCTGCCACCGCTGCACTGTTGCGCAACGCTTCATAGTCGTCGGCGTAGTGCGTCTCTGCCGGTGCTTCTGACGAGTAGAGCCAGTTGACGATATCAGTCTTGTCGCCTCGACTATTCAGGTCAGAGGCAAGATCGAGGAATTCGTGACCAAAGATGAGCGTGGTTGAACCACTGTCTTTCAGGATAAATTCGAGCTCATCCGCCACCAGACGCCAGTTCAAGGGGACCACAACACCCCCAACCTTGGCGATGGCGAAGTAAGCCTCAAAGAATTCCGCGCTGTTCATCAACATGATCGCGACCCGATCGCCTTTCTTGACCCCTTTCGCCAGCAGCACATTCGCTACCTGGTTGCAGCGATCATTCAGTTCTCTGAAGGTCAGACGCAGGCCCGACTTGCTGTCGACATAGGCCTCGCGTTCACCTGAGATGTGTGCACGATTAGTGAGCAGCTGACCGATATTGATATCCATCTGGTTTTCTATCCTCTTAGCAAATCGGGAGTTATTTGTGGCGGACGGTCTAACGGCCGACCAGGCTCCGCGCAATCAGTTCTTTCATGACTTCGGAAGCACCACCGTAAATTCGTTGAACCCGCGCGTCAACATAGTCTCGTGTGATCGGGTACTCCTTCATATAACCATAGCCGCCGAACAACTGCAGACAGCCATCGGCGACACGCCCCTGCATTTCACTGCTCGCCAGCTTGCACATCGAAGCCTCTTCGGTCGTCAGCTCTCCTGCCATGTACTTGTCGACATATTTCTCCATCATGGCGCGGTTAAGCTCTATCTCGGTTTTCATTTCTGCAAGCCTGAAGCGAGTATTCTGCATACTCGAAAGCGTTTCACCGAACAGCTTACGTTCGGTGACATAAGCAATCGTTCGCTCAAGCACACCATCAGCTGCACCAATGCAACCCACGCCCAGAATCAACCGCTCCCGCGGCAGTTCGTTCATCAGATTAAAGAAGCCTTTACCACGCCCACCAAGAATCTCTGCCGCAGGCAGACGGACATCACTGAATGACATCTCGGAGGTGTCGCCGGAACTCAGCCCCATCTTCTCGAGGTTACGGCCCCGCTCGAACCCAGGGCTGGCGCAGTCCATTGTAAACAAGGTCATGCCACGGGCACCGGCTTTCGGATCCGTCTTCGCCGCGACAATCACCATGTCACAGTGCTGTCCGTTGGTGATAAAAGTTTTACTACCGTTGATGATGAAATCATCGCCATTCTCGACGGCAGAGGTGCGGATGCCCTGCAGGTCACTGCCAGCACCGGGCTCTGTCATCGCAATGGCTCCCACAATTTCGCCTGTTACCATAGCAGGCAGAATCTTCTGCTTCTGCTCCTCTGTACCCAGATGCAGGATGTAGGGGGCAACGATATCCGAGTGCACGGACAGCCCACTGGCCAGCGCACCGAAACCAGCTCGCGCAACCTCTTGAACAACCATACAGCTGAGCTCGAATGACGCGCCGTAGCCACCATACTCGACGGGTTGATCTACACAGAGAAAACCTGCCTCACCAAATTTTCGCCACAGCTCTCTGGGCCAGATCTCCTCACGTTCCCAGGACTCGTAGTCAGGCATAACCTCGTTTTCCAGGAATTTGACGACGCTGTCTCGAAACAACGTTTTCTCACTGCTCGACAGGGCTTGGCTTCCACTCATGGTGATTGTCTCCGGCAATTACGCGGTCATTCTATGAGTAATGTTCCGTCGGGTCGATGAATGGTCTTTAAGTGAGCTCACATAGACCGTACACTCCTAGAGCTTGAAGGAGATCGTCCACATGTCAAAGCCCAAGGTGGGAACCCCTGCGCAGGGCAGCCGACTGGTCACTGCGGGTGACGACGTCGTCCTGTTTGGCCAGCCGCCCGAGGTGCTGAAGGGTTTGCTGGTCAATGGGGTAACAGGTTTTGAAACCCTCGTGCTGACTGACGTCAAAGAAAAGGACGGCTCCCTGCTCAACAACCTCGAATTCCCAATTTATTTCTTCCTTTTCGTCATGGATGGGCTAGGCCAAGGCAAGCGGCTGAACCTTGTCGGCGAGGCTGACAGTATTGCACAGGCGCTTCGACTGCTGCGCTACACGCTGATGGGACCCACCCGACCGGAACTCGATGCCTGGGGCACGAATGAACCGCTGAAGGAAGAGTGGCTGGCCGTCGCTGATGCTTCCGCCCTGAAGTATCCCGACGGCAGCACCATTCCAGTTGAAGATTTTTTTAATGTGTGTCCCTTCGTCGATGGCGAGACACAGGTCGGTGATGTCACGATCCGCCACGTCGGCGAGGATCACTACAAGGTCATCTCTAACGCAGGCGAGGCAGATGTCGATCTGAACCAGGATTACGACGTTCAACCCTCCTACGCCGTGCAACAGGACTATGTTCCGGCCGGGCTCGTCAAACTGGGGCTTGAGATTCTGGGCGGTGCTTCAGGTTTCGCACCGGATGAACCCTGCACCGGACTCGCGCTCTGCTACAACGGTGACTACATCCTGATCGATTCAATACCGTTTCTTGATCAGCATTTGTTTGCCCGTGGCATCTCCAAGAATCAGATCTCCGCGGTATTCCTGACACACCTGCACGATGACCACTGCGCGATGTTTCCGCTGATGCTGATGCCACACAAGGTAGAAATCATCACGACGCGTGAAATCTTCAACATGGCAATGGAGAAGCTTGCCTGCAGCCTTGGCTGGTCAGTGGAGGTCGTTACCGAGCATTTCAATCTGGTCGAGGTCATACCAGGCGAAGAACTCAATTACTTCGGCCTGAGCATCCTGCCTCACGTTACAGTCCACAGCATTCCCACCATTGGAGCGACCTTTAAGACCATTCACCGCGGCTACGAACGGCAGATCTGCGTCATCGGTGACAACCACAGCATGGCCAAAATTCGAGAACTGAACGGATCCGGACAGGTCAGGGATGAAACCCTTGCTAACCTTGAAGACCTTTATGCCGAAAGGTTCAGTCTACTGGTTGCCGACGGTGGCGCTGGCACCCTCCATGGCGATCCCGCCGATGCCATCAAATCCGATGCCGACCGTGTGCTCTTCGTCCATGTCGAACGGTTGCCCAACGAATTTGATACGACGTTCTCCCTTGCCAGCGCCGGCAAACGCTACACCGTCATTGACGGCGATCCCAGCATCTACACTTCACAGGTCAATCATTACCTGAGCAGCTGGCTCGGCGAACCTTTCCCGAACCGCTGGATGCGCAGCTTGCTGGCGGAAGAAGAAATCAGGCGCTACAACGCCGATGACGTAATTGTGATCCAGGGCGCCGAAACCCGGGGTTTCGTTTACCTGATTCTGACGGGTTACTGCGATGTGGTGCAGCATGATGGCAAACAGTTCAACACCGTAGCCAGCCTGCAGACCGGGGATATCATCGGTGAGATGGCGGTCATCACCGGTATCGGCACCCGAAATGCAAGCGTAGTGGCGCGCACGCCGGTGACCGTCTGCGTATTCGCTGAGGAGACCTTCACCGCCTTCATCGAGACAGAAGGCTTTCGTGTCAAGCTGATGAACCGCTGGTCTGTCCGGCCGGTAATAAAATCACTACCGCAGTTTTCAATGATGACCTCAACCGCGCTCGAGAAGGTCGGCAATATCGCCCGCTTCGAGGAACTCGAGGCCGGCGACACCCGCCGCTTTGATGAATCTGCCTGGTTTATACTGATCGACGGCGAAGCCGAAGATGATGAAGGTTCAGCAACTGCTGCGATGGAATACGGCTATCGGCCTTTCCTTGAGGCTAACATCGCTGCAGTCACCTGCCACACAGACTGTCGCTTCATCACGTTTCGCAAGGACAAGCTTGAACGTCTGCTGCATGAAGTCCCCCAGGTCAATTACTACCTGAGGAAACAACGGGCCGCCAATAACCTTAATGAGGTTGACTGGCTGCTGGGCGACGTTGCGATCTATTAAATCTCTGCAAGGATGCGGGCAAGCTCGGGCCTGTGAGCAGAGATCTCTTCATGGCTGAGACCCTCGAGGGAATGAGGAAACTTTAGCCACTGTTCCGTCTCATGCAGGTAATAGTCAGGCACTCTTTCAGTCAGATTCCTCGATGGCTTGTAGTAAGGCACGGCGACCCGGATATCGTGAGGCGAGTTTCTTCGGGCCCGAGCAGATAGATGCTCGATGACGGCATCAACGCTTCTGCCGGTGTCATAAACATCATCCACGATCAGCAGTGAGTCTTCCGCCGAAACATGCTTGATGATGTAGTTCATCGAGAACACCTTGACCTCATCTGCACGACCATCAATACCGTCGTAGGAGGCCGTCCGGATCGCGATATGGTCCGACTCAATCCCACGCACCTTCAACATCTCCTGAACTGCTACGCCGATGGGTACACCCCCGCGCCAGATTGCGACGATGAAGCTTGGACGGAACCCCGAATCAGCCACCATGGCACCAAGCCGCCAGCTGTCATCCAGCAGATCCTGGGTATCCAGATAGAGTTTTTCTGACATGGTACGCTATGCTCAACGACTGGAAATCAGCCTATAGTTGGCCCCCTTGCAAAACAAGCAGTTTCTTTCCGAGCAGCAGGTCATGGAGGACGCCTTCCGACTTGGCGTGCAGATCTATCGTTCCGGGTTCAGACCAAGCTTCATCGTTGGTCTCTGGCGCGGCGGCAGTACGATCGGCATTTATGTTCAGGAGTGCCTGCAGACGCTCGGCATTCAAACCGATCACATCGCTCTTCGGACCTCTTATGAGGGTGCGCCCCACTACGAGCAGATGGTGAACAATCCTGACCGGGAGATACGCGTGCATGGGACCCAGTACCTGCTGGAGCAACTCAACAGCGACGACAGCCTTTTGATCGTTGATGATGTCTTTAGCACAGGCCTCAATGTCGAAGCGGTGATCCAGCGCCTCAGAGGCAGACTCAAGCGCAACATGCCTGACGACACACGGGTCGCGACTCTTTATTACAAACCAGGGAGTCGACGCATCGACCGAGAACCGGATTACTTTCTGCACGAGACTGATAACTGGCTGGTCCTGCCCTATGAACTCTCGGGTCTCAGTAATGATGAAATTCGTCAGCACAAACCCGTAGCATGGGAGCTGCTGCAGGCAGACACGCCACCACCATGAATCGCAATATAACGGCCTCGCCCTCCATCACCGGCTACTGCCTCCAAGCCCGGCGCAAGCAAATACCGGTGCCCCTGATCTGCCCGAATCCGCAAGCGTCAGACAATGCCAACGCAGAAATCGCCTTCAATCTCCGCGCCAGTCACATTCCGGGAAATTTCATGAGCCGACCGTTAAATCCGGGGGCAGCCTGATCGTGGCGAAGGTGGGGGTCGTCATCGTCTGCTACAACAGTGGAATATTGCTGGAACGCTGTCTTGCGTGCCTTGCAGAACAGACCCTGCCTGCCGACCGAACCCTGATCATGGACAATCGTTCGAGTGATCCTGCCACGCTCGCGTGCCTGGAAACAGTCACCGGTGCCGAGGTGCACTATCTTGAAGAAAACCTGGGTTATGGTGGCGCCATCAATCGTGCCCTGACGCTGCTGACGGATGAAGATTTTCTGTGCTGCCTAAACCCTGACGCTTTCCCCGAGGCTCACTTCCTCGAGAACCTGCTCGTGGCAGCGCAGTGCAAACCACGCTTCGGATCCTATGCCCCACTGATGCTCAAGGCCGACAATCCCGCTTTAGTTGATGGCGCAGGTGACGTACTGCATGTCTCAGGCATACCCTGGCGTCGATACCACGGCAGGCCCGCTGAGGCCGTCACGCTGGTCGAGGAATCGGTCTTCAGTGCCTGTGCCGGGGCTGCACTTTATCGGCTGGACCTGATCAGGAATGCCGGTGGTTTCGATGCTTCGTTCTTCATGTATGTTGAGGACGTGGATCTTGGCTTTCGCCTCCTGCTCCGGGGCCATCCCTGCCTGTTTGTACCGACTGCACGTGTTCTTCACGTCGGTTCTGCCACGACTGGCAAAGACAGCGATTTCACAGCGTACCACGGGCATCGCAACCTCGCGCTCAGCTACTTCAAGAACATGCCACTCCTGTTGTTGCTACTGACTCTGCCGCTGCACCTGCTGGTGACTATTATCAGCCTTGTCATCATGACAACCCGTGGTCAGGGCTTAACCACTCTGCGGGCGAAAAAGGACGCCCTGGTAGCCCTGCCTGGCGTTCTGGCGAAGAGACAGCCTGACAACCGCTGGCAGACGGTGGTAACTATCTGGCAAAGTCTGGAGAAATGGTCTTTGCGGCCGGTAAGACTTGGCGCCGCGGATCGTAACCGGGCAATTGAATGAGGCAAGCCTTGGGATATTGAGCTAGAATACGCGGCTTTGTAGCCCCGTAGTTCAAAACATGTCACTTCAAGTCTTCACTGGCTTACCGGCTTCCGGCAAAACCAGCGCGATTATCAATGCCATGCGCGAACGTAAAGATGACGGTGGCGAAGTCGTCCTGATTCTTTCGAGCGAACATGAAGAACTGACTCGCAGGCCCAATGTGCGGCCAGGTGGCCTGATGGGCTGCCGGGATTCGAGCAAAAACTACCCGATCGACCATGTTATCTCCACAGAGGAAGCGCATCAGTTGCTGATAGCAGCAGAGCCAGGCACCATGATGGTGTTTGATGAGGCTCAGTATTTCAGCCCCGGCATTGTCCCTCACTGGGCCGAAGCCTCCCACAGAGATATCGACATACTGGTTGGCACCCCTTCGCCTGCGCAGCTCGAAGCACTTAAAAAGGTCGAATATACCCCGGTGCACATCACTGTCCCCTGTCAGTGTGGACG
>JAYQAI010000002.1:104891-106290 GCA_038136715.1 Gammaproteobacteria bacterium
CATCATTGCACCCAATGTCATGAGGAAAATATGAGCACCGAAGTTGGAAATCTCCTAGAAACCGTCAAGGCGTCCGAACCATTTCCGGGTGAACTTCACACCTATCAGCCGTTTTACGATATCGACATGTCAGGCTGGGGACTGGTCCGCATGGACTGCCCCGCGCGCATGAACATTGTCTTGGAAGCCGTCGACCGCTGCGATGCCGTCAAGACAAAACTGGCCGATGCGGTAAAGCAGCCCAGCTTCATTGATCTAGGCTGCTGTTCCGGCTTTTTCGCTCATGGCATGTCCACCAAGGGCTTTCGCTCGCACGGCGTCGATGTCAGCCGGGATTTCATCGACTGGGCACAGCGCGTCGCCCACATCAAAGGTGAAGCGGTGAATTACGCCCAGCAGGATGTACTGGCCTACCTGAACGAAACAGAGAAAACCTTTGACGTCATCAGTACCTTTGCCACGATCCAATGGGTGATGGCGCAACAGGGATATGAGGCAGGTGTCAAATGCTTCGATCATATCTTCAACAAGGCGGAATCCATCTGCGTCATCGAGATGGGTTACACGGCCGAAGACATCTACAAGGAAAAGATCCAGGATCGCCCGCGCGAGATTGACAAGGACTGGGTAATGGACCTGATGGCATCACGCGGAAACTTCCACACCATCGAGTTTCATCCCGCTGGTGAGGCCGGTATCTGGCGCGATATATTTGTTGGCTTTAAAGAAGAACCTTCATCACCGAGAACCTTCGATGATCTGCCTGTCGCCGGCGCCACGCAGACAACCAATGTCCAGGGTTACTGGGATGATGGCTGGGCCGGCAAGAGCTTTGATGTTGGCCTGCGCAGCGATGCTGCATTGACGAAGCTGGTACTGGAGGGCTGGCGCCCAGAAGACGCCAAGCCGTCAACACTGACAGTCAAAATTTCTGGAGAAACGGTCTACACTGCCGAAGTCGGCGACGGACTGTTCCGGGTCGAGGCACCCATCAACGTCTCCGCTGACAGCGCTCTGCACTTGCAGATCAGCAACACGTCGGGCTTCACGCCAGAAAATGATGCTCGGCAGTTATGCTTCGTATTACGCGAGCTGGCCTTTGCCTGACGCTTCGGCGTAGGCAGCGAGGACTGTTTCGACATCACCCTCGGCAGCGACCCGGCCCTGGTCAATCCAGATCAACCGGTCGCAGGTATCCCTGATCATCGCTTCGCTGTGAGATACGAGCACCACAGTCTTGTCAGAGTGGATCTTTTCTCGCATGGCGGCGGTGGATTGACGGCGGAAGTCCCGGTCGCCTACCCCGAGGACCTCGTCAATCAGGATCACGTCAGGGTCGGATGCGAAAGCAATGCCAAAACCCAGCCTGGCTTTCATGCCCGCAGAATAGGTTCTGAAG
>JAYQAI010000002.1:106300-106702 GCA_038136715.1 Gammaproteobacteria bacterium
ATCGAACCTCCGCCCGACCCAGGCCGAGCAGCATGCCGCTCAAAATGGCGTTGTCACGCCCCGAAAGATGGGGCATGAAGCCGAGATTAATCGTTAGCAGTGAAGCCGTTTCGCAATTGCGTGTTACCTCACCTTCATCCGGCGCCAGTATACCGGTGAGCACTTTCATCAGCGTACTTTTGCCAGCACCGTTATGACCGATTATGCCCAGTGTCTCGCCAGCATGGACTTCGAACGACAGCTGCCGTATCGCCCAGTGCCAGCCGCTGCGGAGCAGTGACACCCGCTTGCGGTATCGGATCCCGACGTTGTCCAGCGACAGTACGACAGAGTTGCTCACGCTCACTCCTACAGCACTTTCGGGTAGCGCCGGTCAAAGCGCTGCAGAACGAAGAGCCCGAC
>JAYQAI010000003.1:0-93177 GCA_038136715.1 Gammaproteobacteria bacterium
TCAGGGGCTATACTCACAGGGACCAGCAGAAGACCGCACATGAAGATCACCGCAATCAGGCAAATCACCGTTCCACTGCAAGCCAGCATCAGCAATGCGGTAGTAAGCTTCGACGACCACACGGTTTCCCTCGTGGCCCTGATCACGGACATCGTAAGGGGTGGCAAACCTGTCTACGGTCTGGGTTTTAATTCGATCGGCCGTTACGGTCAGCACGGCATCCTGGCTGAGCGCATGCTGCCACGACTCCTCGCTGCCGATCCTGATACTTACCTCGCAGAAGACGGCATACTCATCGACGCAGAGAAATTCAGCCGCGTCGCGATGACGAATGAAAAACCAGGCGGTCACGGCGATCGTGCCGGCGCACTCGCCGCGCTGGAACTCGCTGTCTGGGATCTGAACGCCAAGCTCAATGATGAACCCGCGGCGCAGACCATCGCCCGGACATTTCGTCGCCCTGCCCCCGCCCATGCCGCTCCCGTCTACGCAGCCGGCGGTTACTACGATTCAGACGGCAAATCGGCAGGACTTAAGGCTGAGCTTTCCAGCTATAGGGACCAGGGTTTCAACGCTTACAAAATCAAGATCGGGGGTGCGCCTTTGACCGATGATCTCAACAGAATTGAAACAGCACTGGAGGTTTGTGACAGCGGCGAACATCTGGCGGTCGACGCGAATGGCCGGTTTGATATGGACCAGGCCCTGCGATACGCCGAGGCGATGAATCCCTACCGCCTGCGCTGGTTTGAAGAGGCTGGCGACCCTCTCGACTTCCGCTTGAATGCCGCGCTTTGCGAGATCTCTCCCTGCCCCGTCGCTACTGGCGAAAACCTGTTCAGCGCCATCGACGCCAGCAACCTCGTCCGCTATGCCGGCATGCGCACCGGCATCGATATCTTTCAGATGGATGCGGGTTTGAGTTACGGGTTGACCGAGTACGCCCGCATGCTGACAACATTGGAAGAGGCGGGGCATGACCGTCGACAGTGCTTCCCTCACGGCGGACATCTCATTAATCTGCACATCGTGTTGGGTCTGGGTCTGGGCGGCTGCGAAGCCTACCCCGGCGTGTTTGAACCCTTTGGCGGTTATTCGACGCACTCCCCTGTAGCAGATGGCTATGTTGCTGCCAGCGATGCACCCGGGTTCGGTCTGGAACAGAAACCCGAACTCTCGCACTGGCTCAAAAAACTACTGGACTGACCCACTTAACTCTAATCAGCAGGAAGGATTGCTTACTATGCGCATTACTATCGTTGGCTGCGGTGCCATGGGTTCAATCTATGCCGGCCTGCTGGCTTCAGCCGGCCACGACGTCACTGGTATTGACACTAACAGCGCCCACGTTGATGCCATCAACAAAAACGGCCTACGCGTCTCCGGCGCCTCCGGCGACAGAACCGTGCATATCAATGCGTTGACTGAGCCCGGCGACGAACCCGCTGATCTGTTGATCGTCGCCGTCAAGGGCGCACAGGTGGAAGCAGCCGCAGCCAGAATTGGCGGGCTGGTGGACGTTGAGACAATCATCCTGACCATTCAGAACGGTCTAGGCAGCGCTGATACGCTCGCTGAGGTCATCGGTGGGGATCGCCTGATTGTTGGGGTTGCCCAGGGATTCGGCGCCTCCCTGCCCGCGCCAGGTCATGCGCACCACAATGATATGAAAGCCATCCGCATGGGGGCTTACAGTAATCTGGATTTCGCCGAGGTTGAAAAGGTCAGCAATGCCTACGCCGCAGCCGGTTTCGATGCTGCCGCCGTTCATGATATCGCCGCCATGCAGTGGGAAAAGCTGATATGCAATGTTGCTTACAGTGCAATTGCCGGACTCACCGGCATGACGGTGGGCGAAATCATGGACGACCCCGTCGTCGGGCCGATCAGCCAGGCTGCCGCCACTGAGGCGTGGGAGACTGCGAAGGCCGCCGGCATCAATATCGACGTGGTAGACCCGGTGCAGCATGTCAGGGATTTCGCTGCCCGCATGCGCGACGCCAAACCTTCCGTCCTGCTCGACGTGGAGGCGGGTCGAATAAGCGAAGTCGAGATCATCAACGGAGCGATTCCACGGGTCGCGACCACCCTCGGCCTGCAGGCTCCTGTCAACGATACGTTAACGAGGCTGTTGACTGCTGCCGAAGGGAGGGTAGGGATCGAGAAATCGGATGGGACCCACCCGATTCATCAGGAGCTTAACTCGGTGAAAACCTGAGGAATGGATTCAAGACCCGCTTCATGCCAGTCAGCTTGATCGGCGCTTCCAGGACAGAGAGGCATATACAGGCTTCGTTTCGTGCTGCGAACGGTGTGTGCTTCTCACCGGGTTCTCGCACCAGGTAGTCACCTGGCTGGTAGACGCCATCTTCGTCAGAGAAACTGCCGGTCAGCACGACGGTGATCTCGCGGCCGAGGTGGTCGTGGTTCGGTGTTTTGCCCCCCGCATCGATGCGGTGCAGCGCGAGTTCACATTCATCTTCGCCGACATCAATCTGCGCAACGCGCAGACCCGCCGTCAGCTTACGCCAGGGCAGTTCCTGACCCGGCAGCAGCCCACGCACATAGGCCGGCAGCTTATTGATAAGTTCGTCGTTAAATTTCCGTACAGGTACGAGCTTGGTCTCAGCAGGAGTGTCATCCGCAATGCAGAGCATCACCTTGTCGAGCAGTGAATCTGAGACGTCCGCGGGCTGCTGCTGTTCGAGCATACCGCCGCCTACCTCGCCCATGGCCTCTACGGCCGCCTGGCAACGTTTGCAGAAATGCAAATGCGCAGTGATTGATACTGTTGGCGCCGGTGTCAGCGCGCCTGCAGCATATTCCAGCAATAAATCGCTGTCGGGATGGTGTCTGATCATACGCCTGCCCCCTCTCCAATAGGTTCAACATCACCAGCAAGACGTATCTGAAGCTTCTGCAACGCAAGACGCACTCTGGACTTCACCGTGCCCAGCGGAATCTGGAGGTCGTCTGCTATCTGTTGTCCGGATTTGCCCTGAAAGTACATCAGCGACAGCACAGCAGATTGATCCTGAGGCAACTCTTTCAGCGCGTCACCCACCAGGCGACTATTGCGAAAGCGTGTCAGCGACGTCAGTGGAACTGGCTCGTCCCTGCCCTCGTAGAGATCATCGGCGTTTAAATCGTCGGGGTTTTGCCGATTCGCTTTCCTGAACCAATCGATCCGCGTATTTCGGGCGATTGTGTAGATCCAGGTACTGGCGGATGCCTGCTTCGACGAGTAGGTGGGCGCCTTGCGCCAGACCTTGATCATCGTTTCCTGGATGACTTCCTCAGCGTTCTCAGCGGACAAATTCCCGCCCTGCATCAAAAATGCCTTCAACCGTGGAGAAAAATGGGCGAAAAGTGCCGTAAAGGCAGCTTTATCACTGCTGGCGCCTACACGCTCCAGCAATTCATTCCACTTGGTTTTCTCGTCGATTGCGACTTCAGTCACGGTTTTTCGATGCATATCAGTAGTTTACTGGTTACCAATGATATCTCATACGCCCTGTGTGTACAGCTGGATCAGCCGGATTGTGATTTTTTTTCAGACGACACCGACCGACTCCGCCGTTACTCGCGGAATCGCTGCTTGGCCGCATCGGCGCTCAACTTCAGATCGACCTGCGGCTCGACATAGCCTTGCGGAGCTTTCTCGAGACCGTGGATTTCTTTTGCTGTCATGGCACGTAGTTCAGGAACCCAGCGCTGAATATATGCAGCGTCCGGATCAAACTTCTTCTGCTGGCGCCAGGGGTTGAATACCCTGAAGTAAGGCTGGGCATCACAGCCGGTGCTGGACGCCCACTGCCAGTTGCCGTTATTTACGGCCGGATCAAAATCACGCAGGTGCCGGGCAAAAAAAGCCTCGCCTTTCTTCCAGTGATAGCCCAGATTCTTCGTCAGGTAAGAAGCGACAACCATCCTGACCCGGTTGTGCATATAACCCGTCTCTACCAGTTCCCGCATCCCCGCATCGATGATCGGGAAGCCGGTGCGGCCCTCGTACCACCTTGACAGGCCCTCTTCCCCGCTGCGCCAGGCGATGCCGCGATATTGCTGGCGAAAAGGCCCCGTGAAGACATGAGGAAAATGAAACGCAATCTGGTAGTAGAAGTCGCGCCAGTACAACTGGCGTATGAGCGGATGGTCGGTACCGTGTTCTTCAAGTGTAGCGAGGTAGATCTGCCTCGGTGAGAAGGTGCCAAACCGGATATGTGCCGAGAGCCGGCTCGTGCCCCGCTGCGCTGGAAAGTCCCGGGCTTCGCCGTAATCCGCCAGTGGCCTGAGCCTTTCGGTCAGCGACGGAAGGACGCAGACGTCGTCGCTCGCGGCCGACGGCAGGTCGAGCCCCCGGAATATCTCATCAACAGCCTTCGTCGCCAGCACTTCGCAAAGTCCCAGGTTGCCCGGCACGTGGGTTGCGGGCGCATCCACCGTCTCGTCCACAGCCCGGTTATAGTATGGCGTAAAGACGGTGTAGGGCGTCCCGTCTTTCTTGAGCACCGTTTCCGGTGCATTCAAAGTCATGTCATCAATGTTGTGAAAGTCGATACCCGCCGCTGCACAGTGGCGACGCAGGCCAGCATCTCTTTTGCGAGCATAGGGTGTGTGGTCCCGGTGCTGGTAGATCGCACCGATTCCCTGCCGCCGGCACTCAGCGACCAGCGCTTCTGCGGAATCGGCAACGACATGCAGTTGACTGTTCTGCGCTTTGAGTTCTGCATCCAGTCGGTTGAGCTGCTGTCTAAGAAACGCCAGGCGTTTACCGGCCGTCGCCCAGCGCTCCATGAGAACAGCATCTGCGTGGAACACAGGGATGACTTCGCGTGCCGCGGCGGCGGCCTCCAGTCCCCGATTATCGGTGAGGCGCAGGTCTCTTCTGAATATGAACAGGGCTCGTTCGGCTACCGGCAAACTTCATCTCCCTTTGCTGTCAACAGCGCCCGCCAGCGGGTCGTCATCAAAGTATTCGTGCGAAGACAGTCATTGGATCAGAAAAACCCGGTTGGCAGGTTGCATTACCCCGAAGACCAGGTATAGCGCGTGTTGTCGCGTGAACTTTCCCTTTCCTCACCCTGCCTTCTCCGGCACTATAGCCCGTGCCAGATGGGGCCCAGAGCCATGCAACACGAACAACAAGAACAAAAACAAGAGCACCAACCCGAAATCGGAGGACGCTACTCCAAATACGTCCTCGTCATCCTGGTCATCGTCTATATCTTCAACTTTATCGATCGCCAGATACTTTCTATCCTGGCCGAGGACATCAAGGCGGATCTCGGCATCACAGATTCCGACATCGGCTTCCTTTACGGGACCGCTTTCGCGATCTTCTACGCCGTCTTCGGCATTCCCCTGGGCCGCCTGGCTGACACCTGGGTCAGAAAGAATCTGATTGCCCTGGGCCTCCTGTTCTGGAGCGCCATGACCGCGCTCTCAGGCACCGCCCGCAGCTTCGGCGCACTCGCCTTTTTCAGAATCGGCGTCGGTATCGGCGAAGCCTCTGCATCGCCCGCTGCGTTTTCCATGCTGGCTGACTATTTCACACCAGCGCAGCGGGCAACCGTCGCGGGCATTTACTCAAGCGGAATCTACATCGGCGCCGGTATCGGTATCTTCCTGGGCGGTCTGATCCTGGACGGCTGGCAAGGCCTCTACCCTGATTACAACGACGCACCCTTCGAATTGAAGGGCTGGCACGTCGCCTTCTTTGCCGTGGGCCTGCCCGGCATTCTGATGTCGATCTGGGTGGCTTCGCTAAAAGAGCCCGTTCGAGGCATCAGTGAAGGGCTGGTGACGCCACCGCATCCACACCCCTTCCGGGAGACCTGGAACGAGTTACGCGCCCTGATGCCGCTGATCAACCTGATCGGCCTTTACCAGAATGGCCCGGGCTTTGCGGCCGTCCTCACAAATATCGCCGGCCTGATCGTTGTCGTCGGGGTCGCGACCCTGCTGGTCTCGCTCACGGGCGATACCGCGCAATGGGTAGCGCTCGGCTTCGGCGTTTATGTCGCCTTCAGCTGGGCACAAAACCTGAAGTATGCTGATTACATTACTTTCGCCATGATGTTCCACAGCAAAACCTTCATATTCACTGTCAGCGGCATTCCCTTTATCGCTTTCATTAACTACGGGCTAGGATTCTGGGGTCCGCCTTACATGCAGCGCGCGTTCGACCTGAGTGCAGGTGATGTGGGCGTTATCATGGGACTCTGTCTTGCGGCCGGAGGCTGGATCGGGGTCACTGCCGGCGGGATTATTGCCGACCTGCTGAAGCGTCGCTACGCCATGGGCCGTTTCTTTGTCTGCTTTGCCTCGGTCGTGCTCTGCGTCCCCGCTGGACTCGGCTTTGCCCTGGTTGAAAGCGTCAACTGGGCTTATTTCTGCTTCTTCGCGCTGTCAGCGTTTTCGCCGATGTGGCTGGGCGCGGCAATCTCGACGGTAAATGATCTGGTGCTGCCGCGCATGCGGGCGATTGCATCAGCCTTTTACATCCTCATGTTGACGTTTATTGGCCTCGCGCTCGGCCCCTACAGTATCGGCCTTGCCAGCGATTACATGGCATCAACCGGTGCCAGCAGCGCCGAAGCCCTGCGAACCGCTATGATGCTGGGACTGCTCGCCCTGATTCCTGCCGCCGTCAACCTTACCATCGCGGCTCTCAACCTGAAGAAGGATGAGGAGACACGACTGGATCGTGCTCGCGCCCTTGGGGAGCCGATCTAAACAGGTTTGCAGGTCAGAGCGGGGACAGGGGCACCCCGCCAACTGAATGTCAGCCTGGTCGGTTGCTGCGCCCTTCAAACAAGTGTGCTGGTCGGATCTTGTCGTACTCGCTCAACACCGGCGCAAACTCTTCCGGGGTACTGGCATGGATAATCAGGCCATCTGCGCCAGCCTCGAACTGTCCGACCCAGGCCTCAGCACAGGCTTTTGCATCACCAACAGCGGCGGGACGCCAGTCCTCGGGGATCAGCTTTTCAACCTCTGCCATCTGCTGCACCGTCGCGACACTGTCGATCAGGCCGCCGACCGAACGGACTGCCTCTGATGTCCGGAACACCTGCAACGTTTCTGGATCCCAGCCGTTGATCCGGACCAGCATGTCGCCGTATCCCGGAATCTGCAGGTAAGTGGCCAGCCGCGCAATGATGTACTTCAGGTAAACCTCTTCCGAAACATCGCACGCCGTGGCAAACACTGACCAGTTCTTTACGGTGCCCGGCGCACGTCCCGCGGCGGCCTCACCGGCGCGCACCTGGGCAACCGAATCACCGAGCGCCTTGTCATTCATGAACGTATGCAGGTGAGTGCCATCATAGTGCCGTCCGGCATGCTCGAGGCTCTTGGGACCGAAACCGACGTAGAGCAGCGGAATGTCTTCGTCAAGATAGGAGGCAACCGAGATGACGTCGTACTCACCCAGTGAACTTTTATATTCCATCAAGGTCTCGCCCTGCCAAAGGCGCCGCATCAGGTCGATAAAGTCCCGCTCGCGTTCGTAGGTAATCGACTGCATACCTCGGGGCATCCACATCTGCGGCACACCTTTGGCGAGACCCAGGGCGAAGCGACCTTCGGAGAGCCGGTTCAGTGTGCTGCCAATGGAAGCGGTAACCGAGGGGTGGCGCTTGTTCAGGTTGGTCGCCGAGGTGCCGATAAATATCTCACTCGTGACCGCGGCAACCGCACCACAGATCGCTGCGATCTCCTTGTAGTCCGCCCGCTCCGATATCATCACATTACCAATTCCCAGGGCTTCGGCGTCCTGCACCTGCTGCAGGATGTCACGGGGCGTACGGGTATGACCCGGCAAGCCGTAAAAGCCCAGCTCCGGGTACCTGGAGGTGTAGTCTGGATACATTAATCAGGCTCCCGCAACCTTTGAAAACTCGAGTTCAGGGAATCCGGCATCGACCGATTCTCTGAGTTTGTCGTAATACACATCAGCGCCGCCAAAGTAGATTAAGACCCGCGGTTTCTTGTCCTCGATGTTTGCACCCATCATCCAGGAGTTGACCTTGTAGCCTTCCGCCATCAGCGTCTGGGCATGTATCTCCTCTGTGTGCGCCGCCCAGGCATCTTCTGCCGCCTGCTGTGGGGTAAAAACATCGAACTCCTCCTGCTCCATCTTGCGGACGCAGTCCGTGATCCACTTGATATTCTGCTCGATGGAGGTCGGCAGGTTGGCGAACGGTGCCTGCGGGCCGGTAATGATGAACAGGTTCGGGAAGCCCGCTGCGCACACGCCCATGATCGAAGCAGATGTTTCCTGCCACTTGGAGCTGAGCGTGGCGCCCTGCGAATTACGAATCTCAATGGCCTCAAGCGCGCCCGTGTAGGCCTTGAAACCCGTCGCCAGCACGATGATATCGAACTCGTAATCCTGTTCCGTGGTCTTTAAGCCGGTTGCCGTGACCGCAACGATGGGCTCACGGTGCTTGATGTCGACCAGTTTCACATTGTCCCGGTTAAACGCTTCATAAAAGCCGTGATCCAGCGGCGGCCGCTTGGCAAATAGCGGATACCCGCGCGGCGTCAGCAGTTCGGCCGTATCGGGGTCGTTAACCTTCTCGCGGATCTTACTGCGAATAAACTCCGCCGCTGCTTCGTTGGAATCAGCATCGGCGAGCAGGTCATCGAAGGTTTCAAAACAGAACCTGAAACTGCCGCGGGGCCAGTGTTCTTCGAACACCCGCTGCACTTCCTCGGGCGGCGTATCAGCCACCGTCCGCCCCACCGGGCTGTCAAATGCCATACCGAAGACGTGATGCCGGCACTTGTTAAGTATCTCGTCGTAGTTGTCCTTAATCTCTTTTTCCCACTCGGGTGTCATCGGCTTCTGGACAGCAGGCAGCACGTAATTAGGTGTGCGCTGGAACAGCGTCACGCTGGCAGCGGTCTCGGCCATGACCGGCAACATCTGCACCGCAGTCGCACCAGCGCCAATAATGCCAACGCGCTTGCCGGCATAGTCGAGGCCTTCCTGGGGCCAGCGGGAGGAGTGGAAACAGGGTCCTGCAAAGTCATTCATACCCTCCAGTTTCGGCATGTTGGGCTCTGAGATCATGCCCATGGCACTGATGAAATACTTGCAGGTCCAGGTTTCACCACCACTGCTGGTCACCGTCCAGATGCCTGCTGCCGCATCAAAGGCTGCACTGGCGATCTCGGTATTCAGCTGTATGTGGGGCCACATATCACAACGGTCGGCAACGAAATGCATGTAGCGGAGGGTTTCCTCCCAGCCGGGATAGCGCTGCGACCAGGTCCAGTCCTGGAGAATTTCTTTCGAGAAAGACAAGCAGTAGTAATAGCCCTCGCTGTCGGTCGCGGCACCGGGATAACGGTTCCAGGTCCAGGTACCACCGACATCGGATGCCTTGTCAAAGACCCTGATCGACAAGCCGGCCTCGCGCAGGTAATGAATGAGGCCGAGCCCCGCAAAACCCGCGCCAATGGCGATTGCATCGAAATCCGGTTCACTGTGTTTTTTGTTGTTCATAACGCCACATCCCTCTTCTTGACTTAGTCCTGGCGAACTCCTAGGTTGATTAAAATTCAAGCAAGCGCTGAGTACAAGCGAGGGGAGACGGCATGGGATACCTGGCGAGGGAGAACGGCAAGCACATCTACTATGAGGATTACGGCCACGGTAACGCTGCGCTCATCCTGATTCATGGCTGGGGCATGGGCGTTCGCACCTGGGACTACACACTGCCGCGCCTGGCCGGTGCGGGCAAGCGCATCGTCTTGCTCGACCACCGGGGTTGCGGTCAGTCAGACAAAGACTTTGCCGACATGGGTGTGCAGGCTATCGCCGATGATGTCGTGGCGCTTATTGCCTCCCTCGGACTCACCAAAGTCGTCCTGAACGGCTGGTCTCTGGGCGGCGCCGTCGCAGTAGAGGCAGCACACCAGCTGGGCGATGCCTGTGCCGGCCTGGTGCTCACCTGTGCCGCTACCCCGTGCTATCTGCAAAAAGACGGCTTCCCTCACGGCGGCACCGAAGATGCGCTCGCAGAAACGCTGGCGGCCATGGCTGCGGACCGGGTTAACTTCCTCTCGGGTCTCGCTGCCGGCGTCTGCGCCGCCGAGGTATCTGACACGGTGATCGAATGGATGCGGGAAATTTTCATGCAAGCCTCTCCCCTTGCTGCCCAGGCGCTCGGGGAACTCGGGCCGCTGGACCAGCGCTCGATCCTGGCGGAGCTGTCGATGCCGATACTATCGTTTGTTGGTGCTAATGATGCGGTAGTCGACCCCAACGTCTGCCGTTCTATCGCAGATTACAACAACGGCACAGTCCTGGTGGAGTGCGAGGCATCGGGTCATGCGCCATTTATCGAGGAGCCTGACCTGTACCATGAGCACCTCACGGCATTTATCGATGCCCACCTTTGAAGGAGGCCCGGCATGACGGCAACTGTAAACTATGGCCTTTGGTACGACTTTCGCAATCCAGCCCGATGGGCGATGCCGTTTGAGGCCTTCTATGCTGAACGCCTGGCACAGATCAGCGCAGCGGAAGATCTCGGTTTCGATTCCTGCTGGCTGACTGAGCATCACTTCTGTGAAGACGGTTACACGCCCTCACCGCTGGTGATCGCAGCTTCGATTTTAACCGGAAGCCGACAGATGCGGGTTGGCACTAATCTGATGCTGTTGCCCCTGCATGACCCCGTCAGGATGGCAGAGGATGTAGCGACTTTGTCACTCCTGAGTGCCGGTCGTTTCGATCTTGGCGTCGGCATCGGTTACCGCCAGCTTGAGTTCGACCACTTCGGACGTAAATTGTCCCACCGCCCCAGCCTTGTCGAAGAAGGCATCGAGGTTCTGCGCCGCAGCTGGCGTGGTGAACCCGTTAACTTTTCCGGCAAACGTTTTGACATCGGTGATGTCCGCGTGACACCAGCCCCCGAAACCGAGCCCAAAATTTACCTTGGCGGCATGGTGGAACCCGCGATTCAGCGCGCTGCTCGCATCGCAGACGGCTTCCTCTGCACCGGCGGCATCGGCCTCGACATCTATAACGAGGCGCTGCTGAATCAGGGCAAATCGATCAACGACGGCGATATTATCCTAGGCTGCTGGGCCATTATTGCTGAAGATCCCGAAAAGGAAGCCGCCGCCATCGGCGAGCATGTGCTCTACCACATCAATGAGTACATTAAGTGGGGCGCTTTCGGTCCGCCAGAAGAAACACCCCTGTTTGAAGACCCTATGAGTGCGATCGAAAACGGTTTGTATGAACTCTGGGATGCCGACACGGCCGTGACAGAACTGTCGAAACTGCTGGCGACCTATCCAAACATTCGCGATATCCACTTCTGGGCCCAGTTCCCAGGTGAGTCCGTCGAGTCCGGCAATCGGCGGCTGCAGTATATTGCGGATGCGGTACTGCCAAGGCTGCGCCCATGAACAAACCCTTTATTGTCGACATGGACTCCCATGTCATGGAACCACCGGATCTCTGGGAAAATTACCTTGAGTCCCGATACCAGGACCGTGGCATTCACATCAGGCTGAATGCCGATGGCCTCGAGGAACTGATTGTCGACGGCCAGGTACTGCTGGCAGGCCGGCTCGCCGTGCTCGGTGGCGTTGATCACTACGCGCCCGAACTATTCATGAAACCGGAGATCCCGTACCTCGAAGGCTGCCCAAAAGCGAGCTACGACACGGATGCAAGGGTCGCACTGCTGGACCAGTGGGGGGTCGATGCCGGCGTGGTCTTCCCGACGATAGGTATCCTCTGGGACAAAGAGGAGGACCCTGAGCTGGCCATGGCCTACGCCCGCGCCTACAACAACTGGCAGTGGGATTTCGCATCGCCGGCGCTGGATCGCATCATCCCGATCGCCCATGTCCCCTTGTATGACGTTGACCTGGCACTGAGCGAACTGAGGCGCTGTATCAAACTGGGCTTCAAGGGCATGTTCCTGGCACCGGAACCGGTCGGCGGCAAGCGTCCGTCACACCCCGATTTCGACCCTCTCTGGCAGGAACTCGTCGCCGCTGACCTGCCAATCTGTGTGCACCTGATCGTGCGCTTTAACCGGTCGGTGAATGCAGCCAGCAGCTGGTGGAACAGTGCAGTCGAGCCCATGAATGTGGTCTTCGGCTTCGGCCTCGGCGGCACCATGCAATTGCTCCCGGCAACAGCGGCTCTTGCCTGCGATGGCCTGTTCGACCGCTTCCCGAAACTGAAAGTCGCGATGGTCGAATCCGGTGCCGGCTACGCCAGCTACCTGATGGACCGACTCGACGAAAAATTCGACCGGTTCGGCGACGTCACGCCGATCAAACGCAGACCGTCTGAATACATTCGTGAGAATTTCTGGTTTGTCATGGACCCCGGCGAGCGTTCCATTGACGCCCAGTGTGATCTCGTCGGTGAAACACAGTTTCTCTGGGGCAGCGACTACCCGCATATCGACTCACATGCAAACGCCGTTGACGAGGTGCTGACTTCGCTCGCACCGATGGCGGAGTCCAGACGCAACCTGGTACTGGGTGGCAACGCCAGGGCACTGTTCAATCTGAGTTGACGCCTAGGGCCCGAGTGGTTGCAGGCTGATGTGTCGAAACCTCACCTCTCCACCGTTGGCACGTTGCAGCGCGAGATAGCCATGCTGCTTTTCAGGCAGCTCAAGCCGCGACACCTCAACGTCGTTCAGTGTGATGACAATCGCTTTTCCTGTAACGAGGATGTCGTAGCGGTTCCACTGGCCGGTGGTATCCAGTCGGACCTTGGGCCTGACCTGGGTAACGATCGCGCCGGTACGATATTCCTGGCGCGGATGGTCATCCCAGATGTTGATCTCGTAGCAGGTCATCGGGTTGATATCAGCGGGGTCAGCACAGTGCACGAAAATGCCGGAGTTAACCTGGCCGTCGACCCAGAACTCGACGCTGAGTCGGTATTGTTCAAACACAGCATCCGAGACAAGGTACCCGTCTTCGCCGGACTGCAGCACGATACTGCCGTCTGCCACCCACCATTTGGCATTGTCGAGCGAGCGCCAGCCACTGAGGCTCTGGCCGTCGAACAGGCTGATTTCAGTCTGCGGTGATACAGCACAGCCCGCCAACGTTATCAGCAGTAGGAAAGTTAGCGTGCGGCAATTCGGGTAAGACATACGCGGTAAAGCCTAGCATGGTCCGGTCAACACCTGACACCGGTTCGTGGTAAGATGCGCGCCCGCAAAATTCAATCAAGTGTTTCAAGTCATGACCACCAATACCGATGACCTGCGTATTCTGGAAACCCAGGAACTGATCTCGCCGGTCGCTCTGATCGAGGAACTACCCGTCACCAGTACCGTCAGTGAGACGGTCTCCGCCGCGCGCGAGGGTATTCATCGCGTTCTCGCCGGTGAGGATGATCGTCTGGTGGTGATCACGGGTCCGTGCTCGATCCACGATCCTGCAGCTGCACTCGAATATGGCTCACGCCTGAAGCCACTCGCCGATGAACTAAAAGAAGACCTCTGCATCATCATGCGGGTCTACTTCGAGAAACCGAGAACAACCGTTGGCTGGAAGGGGCTGATCAATGATCCCGACCTTAACGACACCTTCCAGATCAACAAGGGACTGCATCTGGCACGCCAGCTGCTGCTCGACCTGGGCGAAATGGGGATACCCTGTGGCACCGAGTACCTCGACCTGATCAGCCCGCAGTACCTGGCTGATCTGATCTCGTGGGGTGCAATCGGTGCCAGGACGACAGAAAGCCAGACGCACCGCGAGCTCGCCTCTGGCTTGAGCTGCCCTGTCGGTTTCAAGAACGGCACGGCCGGTGACATCCAGGTGGCTGTTGATGCCATCAAATCGGCCTCGCAACCTCACCACTTCCTCTCGGTCACCAAGGGCGGTCATTCTGCGATTTTCAAGACAGCCGGCAACCAGGACTGCCATCTGATTCTGCGCGGCGGGAAAACACCGAACTACGATATGTTCTCAGCTGAAGACACCGCCGGCCTGCTCGATAAAGCCGGCCTGCCGGCCCGCATCATGATTGATGCAAGTCATGCCAACAGTCGCAAACTGCCGCTGCGCCAGATACACGTGACTCAGGATATCGCGACCCAGATCGCCCGCGGCAACCAGGACATTTTCGGCATCATGCTGGAAAGCCACCTGGTCGAGGGGCGCCAGAATGTCGTCGAGGGCCAGCCGCTGACTTATGGTCAAAGCATCACCGATGCCTGCATCAGCTGGGAAGATACCGACACCCTGCTCCGCGATCTGGCAAAGGCAGTGAGTCAGCGTCGCGGCTGATCATGTCCTTAGCGTCTGCACTGGCATCCCTGCTCGGGCCTGAATCAGTCTCGACAGAGGCGGACGACCTTGAAGCCTACGGTCTGGACTGGACCCGTTTCTACCAGCCAGCACCTGCAGCGGTAGTTTTCCCTCGTTCAACAGAGGAGGTTGTAGCACTCGTCCAATATGCCAGGCAGGAGAAAATCGGTCTTGTACCTTCCGGTGGCAGAACGGGTCTTTCAGGCGGCGCCTGCGCTCTGCATGGTGAAATCGTCGTTTCCTTTGAGCGAATGAACGAGCTGCTGGAACTCAATACTGAAGAGCCTTCCGCCACCGTCCAGTCCGGCTTTATCACCGCCAATCTGCAGCAAAGGGCCAGTGACAGCAATCTTTATTACCCGGTCGACTTTGCCTCAAGTGGTTCAAGCCACATTGGCGGCAACATTGCCACCAACGCGGGCGGTATTCGCGTCATTCGTTACGGCATGACCCGCGACTGGGTATCCGGACTGAAGGTTGTGACGGGGACTGGCGAGGTCCTCGACCTGAATCGCGGCCTCATCAAGAACAACACGGGCTATGACCTGCGCCATCTGTTTATTGGCAGCGAGGGCACGCTGGGGTTTATTGTTGAAGCGACCCTGCGACTGACGCAACCACCCGAGCCCACATCGGTTCTACTGCTGGCAACGGACGCGATGGCAAACTGCCTGCCGCTGCTGCAGGCCTTCCAGCAGGCCCTGACAATCAATGCTTTCGAATTTTTTTCGGACAATGCGCTGTCACATGTCCTTGCGACCAGCGACCTGGAAGCCCCGTTCGCCGCTCGCAGCCCCTACTACGTCCTGATCGAAGTGGCGCATACGTCCGCTGACGCAAACACCAGGATAGAAACGGCATTCAGCCGCTGTCTTGATGCCGGCTCCTGCTTAGACGCCATTCTCAGCAGCAGTGAGCAGCAGTCCCGGAATCTCTGGCAATACCGGGAACGCATCTCTGAGGCCATCACTCCACGCACGCCCTACAAGAACGATATTTCGGTTCGCGTCACAGATACACCGGCCCTGCTGCAGCGGGTTGAGGCGGCAACTTCGAGCCTGTATCCAGACCTCGAAATTGTCTGGTTCGGTCATATCGGCGACGGTAATCTGCATCTTAACGTGCTCCGACCGGAAACCCAGAGCGTCGCCGCCTTCAAGCAGGATTGTGACAAACTGAGTAAAACGGTGCTGGAGATTGTGCAACAGATGGGCGGCAGTGTTTCCGCCGAACACGGTGTCGGGCTCTTAAAGAAACCCCATCTGCTTTATTCAAGATCGGCGGCTGAGCTTGCCGCACTGAAAGGATTAAAGCAGGTCTTCGACCCTGACGGGATCATGAACCCCGGCAAGGTCTTTGACCTGTCCTGACTTGACCTGATCGACAGTAATTACTGCTGTTGCTGCTGTTCCTGACGACGGCGCGCCATGATGAGACCTGACATCTCCCGCCCCTCTGCCAGATCAAGCAACTGATCTTTCTGTGCCACGAGATCCTCGTAGGTCACATCAGCATCAAACTGCAGTCCCTCGTTCACGAAGGTTGCACTGCGGCGGAAACGACCGTTACCCGCATGAAACGTCATACCGGTAGGCGCATCATCGGCACACATCAGCAGCACGACCGGGGTCACCAGTTTCGGGTGGCGCATCGGGTCGGGATTGTCCGGGTCGACATCGCGCCCAGGAATCGTGCCGATCAGCCGGGTTTCTGCTGCTGGCGCGAGGCAATTGACCCGAATGTTTTTCGACGCACCTTCGATCGCGAGCACGT
Source organism: Gammaproteobacteria bacterium (assembly GCA_038136715.1). Lineage (GTDB taxonomy): Bacteria > Pseudomonadota > Gammaproteobacteria > Pseudomonadales > Azotimanducaceae > UBA9659. The sequence goes on from JAYQAI010000003.1 coordinate 16,093, forward strand.
TCATAAAACCAAGCATGCCCATCTTTGCTGCGCCATAGTTGGTCTGGCCGAAGTTGCCGAAAATGCCAGATGTTGAGCTGGTAAAGACAATGCGGCCGTAATTCTTTTCGTACATGACTGGCCACGCTGCCTTGGTAACGTATGCCGTACCGTTCAGGTGCACATCCATGACAATGTCCCAGTCGTCCATGGACAGGTTCTTGAAACTCTTGTCACGCAGGATACCGGCATTATTAACAAGAATGTCGATAGTACCGTAAGCACTGACCGCATCATCGATAATCGACTGGGCGCCGGCCCGGTCAGAAACTGAGGCTTTATTGGCGATGGCTTCACCACCGGCCGCTTTGATCTCTTCGACCACGGCATCCGCGGCATCGCCAGAACCGGTGCCATCGCCGGCCCCTCCAAGATCATTGACCACGACTTTTGCGCCACGGCTGGCAAATTCCAGGGCATGAGCTTTGCCCAGACCACCACCAGCACCCGTTATGACGACCACCTTGCCTTCGAATTCACTCATTTTTTGGTCCCTCAGTCATGAAATAGAGCAGGGATCATATGCCTCCTGCCCTGACATTACAAAAGCCTACAAAAAGCAGGGATATTTGTCGGTTGAAATCAGTCTTATCGCGCCCCATTTATACCGTGGAAGACACGCTAATGTCGTGTTCAAGGCGCGCCAAAGTGATAACATTCGCGCCTGCATGCGTACAGACAAATTTGAGGTTTTTTAATCGTGATGAACGAAGAGCAACAGGACGTGAAACTGCCATCCATGAACTTCATGGATGAGAAACTGTTCAAGTCCCGGTCGATCTCTATTTTCGGCCAGATTAACGAGAAAATCGCACGCACTGTGACGGAACAACTGCTGGCTCTGTCAGCAGACAGCGACGATCCCATCACGATTTACGTCAGCTCTCCCGGCGGTCACGTCGAGTCCGGTGATGTTATCTACGACATGATCAAGTTCATCAAACCGGAAGTCCGCGTCGTCGGCACCGGTTGGGTTGCCAGCGCCGCCACCAATATCTACCTGGCGGCAAAACCTGAAAACCGCTATTCGCTGCCGAACACGAGGTACCTCGTCCACCAGCCTTCCGGCGGCTCCCGGGGCGATGCGACGGACATCGCGATCCAGGCAGAACAGATCCTCAAGACCAAGGCGCGCATCAACAAGATCATCGCGGATGAGACCGGGCGACCACTCGAGCAGGTCGAGCAGGATACCGACCGGGACTACTGGATGTCAGTCGATGAAGCCATCGAGTACGGCATCGTGCACAAGGTCGTGACATCCGTGACAGAGATCAGCTAACTGATTAGTCATCAAGGCAACAAACGCCTCTGCGTTTATTGCGGTTCTTCCCCGGGAAATGCTTCTGAGTTCAGCTCAGCCGCAGCGGCGCTCGGCACCCTGCTGCCCGCAGCCGGGTGGGATCTGGTCTACGGCGGCGCCAGTATCGGTTTAATGGGCACCATCGCAGACAGCGTACTGGCTGCCGGTGGAGAGGTGATCGGCGTCATACCCGAGGCGATTGCGGCGAGGGAAGTTGCTCACGCCGACCTGACGGCCTTGCATGTGACAGGATCCATGCACGAGCGCAAGTTGAAGATGGCTGATCTGTCGGATGCTTTCGTCGCTCTGCCCGGCGGACTCGGCACACTGGAGGAGCTGTTCGAAATCTGGACCTGGACCCAACTCGGCTTCCACACCAAGCCCATCGCAGTCTACAACGTGGCAGGCTACTACGACGGCCTGGTCAATTTCCTTGACGCCTCAACGAGCGCAGGTTTTATCAGACCCGCGCATCGGGAAATGTTGATCGTCGATGATGACCCTGCAGCCATGCTTGAGCGTATCACCGCCTATCAGCATGCGGGTGTCGACAAACTCGGATAGCCATCACGCTGGAGCCAACACCTTGAATATCTCTGATCAGATCTCAATATTAGACCTGTAGGAATCTAACGGATGAAGCAATGACAAGACTGGCATTATTTCTTGCAACCAATATCGCGATCATCGCGCTGATCAGCATCACCTTCCAGGTGCTCGGCATCGAGGGGATCCTCGCCCAGAACGGTGTCGACCTGAACCTCTACGGTCTGTTCGTCATGTCTGCGGTGATCGGCTTTGCCGGCAGCTTTATCTCGCTGGCCATGTCAAAGTGGTCGGCCAAACATGCCATGGGTGTGCAGATTATCGGGTCGCCAGGCCACCCGCAGGAAAAGTGGCTGCTCGATACGGTCGCCCGCCAGGCCGAACAAGCTGGCATTGGCATGCCCGAGGTTGGAGTTTTTCAGTCCGATGACGTGAATGCGTTTGCAACTGGCATGAATCGGAACAACGCGCTGGTGGCTGTCAGTACCGGTTTGCTGCAGAAGATGACTGCCGATGAAGCGGAGGCTGTACTTGGTCATGAGGTGGCCCACGTTGCCAATGGCGACATGATAACAATGGGCCTCATCCAGGGCGTGGTGAACACCTTTGTGATTTTCCTGTCACGCCTAGTCGGCTTCTTTGTCGACCGCGTGCTTCTAAAGAATGACCGCGGTCTCGGCATCGGCTATTTCATCACATCGATCATCGCCCAGATCTTTCTGTCGTTTTTCGCCTCAATGATCGTCATGTGGTTCTCACGCCGACGCGAGTTCCGCGCAGACGAAGGAGGTGCTGCGCTGGCCGGGCGTGAGAAGATGATTGCAGCCCTGCGGCGCCTGCAGGGTGATGCAACCGAGGACCTGCCGGGCGAATTTGCGGCTTTCGGTATCAATGGCGGCCGGCCCACGGGCCTGCGAGCGCTGATGATGAGCCACCCGCCTCTCGAAGACAGGATCGCCGCACTCGAGCGCAGTCGCTAACCCAGGCCAGACTTCCATGGATGATCCAAGACACCTGCGCGATGACCCCTTCGGGGACTTTGATGACATGCCCTTCCATAAATATCTTGGGCTCACTATGCAGGAAACCCAACCAGACTATGCGCGGACCCGCCTCGTCATCAATGATTCTACGCCAACGGGGATAGGTGGCAGTGTCCATGGCGGCGTACTTGCTACCATGGTGGATATGACCGCCGTCCCCGCCGTCTTCACTCTTCTGCGGGAGGGCAGCGAGCCTGCCGGTACGGCTGACCTGCAACTGACCTACCTGAAACAGGCCCACGGGCCCTGGATTGAGGCCGAAGCCAGGGTTATCAAGCGCGGCCGTCAGCTCAGCACCATCCATGTGGATATCCGCAACGCCGATGGTGAGCTATGTGTTACCGGACGCGTGCTTTATGCCCTGAGGTTTACGGGCTAGCCCAGCGCCTTGCAGTCGCGGGCAAGGCAGCGGCGCTCTGCATAGTATGTTTCACATTGACGCCGGATCATCCCTTCCCGGCTTCGCCCCGCTGGGCCAGCGAACTCAGGATTTCCTGGTGGCGGACCCGGTCAATGCGATACCCCATGTAAAACAACAGCCCAATCGCTGTAAACACTGAGGTCGCCGGTCCGGCGATAAAACCCAGCTGCCAGACAGTCTCAGCGGGAATAGAGCCCATCAGTGCACCTCTGGGAAAGGCGATGAGATCCAGCAGGACACCGCCAAAGACCAAACCCAGTGAGGCCGTCGCCTTGGTTGCAAATGACCGCGCTGAAAAGATCACCCCTTCCCGGCGTTCATTCGTTTCAAGCTCATGCTCATCTGTAATGTCCGCGAACATGGAGTTGAGGCTGGCGAAGACTACCGGCGCCAGCAGCGCAGTGATGCCGTGGCTTACGATCAGGATGATCAGCAGCACTGTTGAGCCTGGCGCTGGGAACCAGCTCGTTTCCAGCAGCAGCAGAACGATCGGCGCGTTGATATTAATTAAAGTCAGGAACGCCGCCCCGATCAGCGTGGGTTTTTTGTCGAAACGGCTGGTGAGAAAAGGTACCAGGAAGACAGACAACGTGAGCCCAGTCAGTTGCCCGAGCGGGATGTAAGTCAGCTGTTCAGTGGTCATGCCCCAAAAGTGAAAACCCATAAAGGGATTGAAGACAGCCTCGACCGACAGCATAAAGGTCGAAAGCACCATACCAATGAAAATTGCGCGGAAAGAGCGATTGCGAAACACATCGACGAGCTCTGCCAGCAGCCGCCTGGCACCAAACGCCTCGCGGGCGATGGCTTTCTGCCCTTGCAGTCTGGGTATCTCACGATAGGTCCCCAGCACACAGACGACAATAGCGAATATCATCATCCCGCCGGCAAACAGTGACCAGGGGCCATAGGCTGCCTGATTCAACAATGCCGGATTGAAGGCTTCAGTTGTGGGAAAGAACAAGCGGTAAGACAGAGGCAGAAACAGGGCGCTGCCCATGAAACCGAAGAACGTACTGAAGGCATAAAGCGTCGAGCGCTGGTTGTAATCTTCTGCAAGCTCAGCACCCAGCGCCAGGTGCGGCACGTGGTAGAACGTCATGGACGCCCGAACGAGGATGGCGAAGACGCAGAGCCAGACCAGATACCCGAGTTCGCTCAGACCAGTGGGTGGATTGAACAGAAAGTAAAAGGTGATCGCCAACGGCAGTGCCGCAAACAGGATAAACGGATGCCGCCGGCCCCAGCGACTGCGCAACTTGTCTGACAGACTGCCGGCGACCGGGTCTGTCACGGCATCAAAGATCAGAGCGAGCGCGAGCGCGATGCTGGTACCGGTTGCCGACACGTGCAGTACCTGATTGTAGTAGAACAACAGGAAGACACTGAAACCGACGTTTTTCACGGCTTCACCCACCTGGCCGAAGCCGTAGGCCGCCATGGTCGGTAGACTGAGTTTATGGGCCAAGGGGCGACAAGCTCTTTGGTGTTGCTGCCGAAGTCACGATAACGTTATCTCACCCCGGGGACTGTCGATGATCGCCTGCATCCCGGCGCCGCCGGTCTCGACCTGAACCTCGAGCCCGATGCCATCACAGAATGTGCGCAGTGCATCGGGCTCCGGCAGGCTGACGGTAAATTTTTTCAAGCCACAGCCTGCTGGCGCATCATCCGCCGGATGAGGACTTTCCTGCCAATCGATAAAAAATGGCAGGCTCAGGCCAAACGGGTGATGCGTCACAAAAAGCAAACGCCAGGCCAGCTCGATGCCATCGGGTCGCGTCCGGGACATCGCCACGATCTGATGCTGGTAGCCCGCAGCGGCAGCTGCAGCCACCACCGGATCAAAATCCGTCGTTGCCGCAGCCCAGGTCCTGATGAACGGCCGCTCTGCCATCCTCAACTCATCCCCCAGCGTACCTTTGATCGTCTGGGCCGGATCGGGGGCAATGATTTCAAGGTACTGGGCGTCGCCAAAGGACAGCAGCGCGTTGCGCGTGCCACCACCCGGGTGGCTGCCACCCCCGGCGGCGCTGATTCCGCTCAAATCCTGGACGTGTTTGACACCCGCATGGAGATCATTCGCTGCAAACATAATATGATCAAGTTTCATTCTGCACTACCGTCCGTATTTCCCTGCATGCAAACCTGGCATACCCGGATTATCGCCCTCCCGACCGAGAAAGCCAGCCAGCTTGAGCTTGCGGCAGTATTGGCCGCAGCATTCGCCAAAGACCCACTCATGCGAAAAATGCTGGGGGACGAAAAATGGTCAGCGATCAAGGCGCCTTACTTTCGGCTGCAGCTGGCCCAGGCCGACCATGCCATTGCCCTGGCAGACGCAGGTCAATTCATTGGCGTACTGCTGGCTAGGTCACCCGCTGCAAGAATGCCAGGCTGGCGTTCAGCCCTGCAGGCATTGAAAGCCAGGAAACTCCTTGGTGACAAATTCGTCCTGTCCCAGCAAATGGCGCGGGCCATCTCCATGAAAGTCCCGAAGGAACCCCATTGGTATATCAATCAGATTGGCACGCTACCGGCCGCCAGGGGTCTCGGCGCGGGCCATGCCATGCTGGCAACGCTCGCCCAGATACGTGGCCGGGATCCCGTCTATGTTGACTGCGAACGACCCCTGACAGGCTTTTACCAGCGAGCCGGCTATGAACTGATCGCGGCAACAAGCGATCAGCAGATGATGGTGATGGGACTGCGCTAGGCAGCCGACAGATTACACAACAAAATTAGCGAGCAGGATCAGCGCAACGGTCAGCGCAGCAAAGCCGGCGGTCGCGAGGCCTATCAGTTTCATGGTTTTCGTGTCTTCTTCATTGAATACGGACATGTTTAGTTTCCCTCACCGAACTAATGGAGTGCACCAGCCTACCCTGCCCAGCGATTGAGTCAAGTCGCGCCAGCATCCTGCCGACAGCCGCTGCATCGACAACAACAGCGCTTCAGCTCAAACCGCCGTCATAGTATCGTCCGTAACATGGAAGATAAGCGCTACATGGCCCTTCACGAGATCGTTCAGCAGGCCAGAGAAAAACTGGACGCAACCTACTGGGACTATCTGGTTGGCGGCGCCGATACTGAAACCACATTACGCCGGAACCGGCTGGCGCTGGACCAGCTCGGTATCGTCTCGCGCGTCTTGAACAATGTATCAGCCGTAGACACATCCGGTTCACTGCTGGGTCATCAACTGGACATGCCCGTCCTGCTGGCGCCTATTGGCTCACTCGAGTCGTTTGATCCTGGAGGCGGTGCCAGCGCCGCCATCGCAGCAGATCACGCAGGCATCATCAGTATGGCCAGTTCAGTCTGCCAGCCGTCCCTTGAAGCCATCGCCAGCGCTTCAGCTGGACCAAAAATTTACCAGCTGTACGTCCGTGGCGACGTCAACTGGATCAGCGACGTGATTCAGCGGGCACTCGACAACGACTACGCAGCATTTTGTCTTACCGTCGATACCGCTGTGGTCAGTCGGCGCGAACGCGATATCGCCAAGCGCGTCTCACCGACATCTGCGCAGCCGGCTGGTGGTATGGAATACCAGGCATCCTTCAGCTGGCACGAACTGGCCGAGGTTCGCGCCCGCCACAATATTCCGCTCATCATCAAAGGCATCTCGCATCCGGCAGATGCTCGCCGCGCCGTCGACCTTGGCGTGAATGCGATTTACGTTTCGAATCATGGTGGCCGCCAGTTGGACCAGGCCATAGCCAGCATCAGCGCGCTGCCCGCGATTGTCGAAGCAGTTCAGGGTGAAGCCGAAATTATCGTCGACGGCGGCTTTTATCGAGGCACTGATATCCTGAAAGCCATTGCTCTCGGCGCCAACTGCGTCGGCATCGGCAGGCTGGAAGCCTGGGCGCTGGCGGCGGGCGGCGTTCCAGCCCTGCTGCGCTGCCTGACACTGCTGAAACGGGAACTGGCGAAAAGCATGGCGCTGGCCGGCGTTACCACACTGGCGGACCTCAATCCGGCCTTTGTGACCCAGGCTACTGCCGTGGCGGCACCCGATGTTGTCAGCGCCTTCCCACTCATAGACGATTACCCTGGGCCGCCGGGAATCAGAGAAGGAATCAGAGAAGGAACCAAAGAAGGAAACAACGAGTAGCACATGTACAACGATGAAGCCGCACTGATAGCAGGATTGGTCGCAGGCCACGACGATGCCTATCGCGCGGCTATTCGCGCCTACCAGTCTTCAATGCGCTATCTCGCCCGCAGTCTGGTGGGAGAGAAAATCGCCGACGAAGTGGTTCAGGAGGCCTGGCTTTCTGCCCTGCGAGCAATCGCCCGATTCGAACGCCGCAGCAGTCTTAAGACCTGGCTGTTGCGCATCGTCGCCAATGAAGGCAAGACCCGGCTGCGCAAAGAAAACCGGCTCACTTCGCTCGACGCCATGCTGGAAGCCGATCCCCGGATGTTGGAGCGTTTCGATGACACAAAGCACTGGCAGCCGGGACCGGGCCACTGGTCCAACGATTCGCCGGAGGCACTGATCACCCGTGATGAGCTGAACGCCTGCATGCAGCAGCTCATCGAAGTCCTGCCCGACATGCAGAGTGCCACCCTGAACCTGCGCGAAAACCAGGGTTATTCCCTCGCCGAAATCTGTAACATCCTCGATGTCAGTGAGTCTAACGTCCGGGTCCTGCTACACCGCGCTCGACAGCGACTATTTCGCTGCATTGAACACTTTCAGGCCACCGGCGAGTGCTGTACGAGTTAATTGCTTATGCTGAAGTGCAAAGACATCTGTGAGAACGCGACCCATCACCTGGAAGGTGAGCTTGGCCTGCTGCAACGCCTGCAGTTCCGTTGGCATCTCAGCCTGTGTCAGGCCTGCCGTCTGTTCCTGCACCAGTTCGAGACGACCATTGAAACCGCCAGACAGCTTAACAGGCAGGTCGACCTCGAACCCACTGACGCGGACATTGATACCCTGGTGAAACGATTCCGCGAGGTGAACCTACGCTAGCAAACGTCAGTTCTTAGCCGCGGCGCCAGGCATGAAATCGCTCGGCAACCGCCAGCGCCCACTCCGGTTTATGCGCCTTGCGCCATTCACTGGCGGCAAATTTGTTCATCTCCAGGAAAGTCGGGTAAATATGAATCGTGCCCATAATTTTTTTGAGCCCGATGCCGTGCTTCATGGCAAGGGTGAATTCGCCGATCAATTCTCCCGCATGCTCAGCCGCAATCGTCGCGCCAATCACCTTGTCAGAGCCTGCCCGGGTCAACACCTTGACCAATCCATGCGCCGCCTCGTCAGCAATCGCCCGATCGAGATCTGACACATCGTAGGTCGTCACCTCGTAGTCAATTCCCGCGGCTTTCGCCTCCTGCTCATTCATACCGACCCGGGCAATCTCCGGGGCACAGAAAGTCGCCCAGGGGATGACGGAATAGTCGACTCGGAACTTGCGAAAAATACCAAACAGCGCATTCACAGCTGCATACCAGGCCATGTGTGAAGCGGTATGGGTGAACTGGTAGGGGCCGGCCACATCGCCAATCGCAAAAATGTTGGGAAAGTTAGTGCGCAGATAGTCGTCGACGGCAACCGTGCCGTTGGCGGTCAGCTCAACGCCGATTTCTTCGAGGCCGAATCCTGTGGTATTGGCCTTTCGACCCACGGCCACGACAAGCTGGTCAAACAACACCCGTTGCTCGATGCCGGCTTCGTCCGTCACCACCAGATAGTTCTCGCCGTCATCACTGCCAACTTCGGTTGCCTTGTAGCCGGTCATAACTGACACACCCTCAGCTTCCAGCTGTTCACGCACGAGAGTTGAAAACTCAATATCCTCCCGCGGCAGGATATTCGGCAACAGTTCGACCTGGGTCACCTGGCTGCCCAGTCGCGCCAGTGCCTGGGTGAGTTCGGTGCCGATAGGACCGCCACCCAGCACAATCGTCCGGCCCGGCAGTTGCTCCAGCGACCAGATGTTGTCGCTGGTGAGATAATCAACCATTTCAATGCCTGCAATCGGCGGCACGAACGGCTCGGCACCCGTTGCAATGACAATGTTCCTGGTCGTGATGAGCTTGCCGTTAACCTCTACCTGCCAGGGTGAGACGATGCGGCCCTCTCCGAGTTCGACATCAACGCCGAGGCTTTCATAGCGCTCGACTGAATCGTGAGGTTCGATTTTCGCGATGGCTCGCTGCACCCGCCGCATGACTTTATTCAGGTCGACCGGCAGCTCGATGTTGTCAAAGCCGAGTTCGCTGCCGCGGCGATTATCATAGGCATGACGCGCTGACCGGATGAGCGCTTTGCTTGGCACACACCCCGTGTTCAGACAATCTCCGCCCATCTTGTTCTTCTCGATCAGCGTCACCCGGGCTTTGACCGTGGCAGCGATCAGGGCGGCCACCAGGCCGCCTGAACCAGCCCCGATAACAACCATGTCAGTATCAAACCGGCGCGGCCGCTCGTAGCTGCTGTAGACCCGGCGGGCTCTGAGAAAATCAACCAGCCATTTAGCGAGCAAAGGAAACACCCCCAGCAGCACAAACGATGCAATGAGGCCCGGTGACAGCACATCGGAGGCCTGTTCTATTCGCGCCAGCTCGGTACCGGCATTCACATACACAAGCGTGCCAGCGAACATGCCAAGCTGGGAGACCAGGTAGAACTGCAGCACGCTCATGCGGGTCAGCGCCATCAGGATATTGATTGCCCAGAACGGGAAAATGGGCACGAGTCGCAGCGTGAAAAGGTAAAATGCACCATCCTTTTCGATGCCGCGATTGATGGTCGCCAATTGCGAGGCGAAGCGGCGTTCAATTTCTTCCTTGAACAACCAGCGTGCCAGGATCATCGCCAGGGTCGCACCGATTGTCGAGGCGAAGGAAACAAACACGACCCCCCAGACCAGACCCAGTAGCGCACCGGCCACCAGTGTCAGGGCAGTTGCCGCCCCCGGCAGAGAAACAGCGGTGGCGAGGACATAGATGACAAAAAATCCGGTGACAAACAGCGCCGGCTGCTCGGCTATCTGGGCCTCGAGTGATGCCTGCTCCGCCTTCAGGTTCTCCAGCGTCAGCAACGCATCCAGATCAAAATAGAAAAAAGTGGCGACCGCAAATGCGACGGCAAACAATGCCAGCCATCGGGACCTTGTCATCGTTGTACTCCTGGAAGTCTCATCGCGGTAACTGACGCGAAACAGACGGGCCTGTTACACCCGGAAAGACAAAGCCTAACCTCTTCGCTGAAATCCTGCACTGACAAGTTGGTTGAGACTGATGCTGTCCCAGCCGGGATTGACCGATTCAATCAGGCGATGCAGCTGCCGACGCGTTGCCCGCTTCAATCTAATCTCGCGCTCGACAGCCTCCTCGACCGAGCGGATGCTCTCAACATAGACCAGTTTCTGCCAGACCCGACGCCTCCCGACCCGCCGATTTACCAGGGCCCGCTGAGCGCGAACGCCTTCCACCAGGTCCGCCGTAACGCCTATGCTGAGATAACGATGATGGCGACTCGAAAGAATATAGAGATAGTAGTGACTCATGGGCTCATCATGGCCCACAGCAACAGAACCTGAAGAAGAGATCGCGCCTCCTGGCGTCATACGAAACCGCCCACAGGCGCCAGCCAGGCTGGTGAAGCCGCGACGATTGCCTGTATCATGGCGCAGCTATGACGCACACCACTTCCACCCAGGCCTGGCAGCGATTGACGCAGCTCGCAGCCACTGACGGCACTGCCACAATCAATGAGCTGCTGACCGATCCGTCCCGGCTGCAGCGATTTTCCGTCAGTGCCAGCGGCATTTATGCCGATCTCTCAAAACAGCGCATCACTGACGCCGTGCTCTCTGTCCTGATTAATCTCGCCGAGGAAACTGACGTGCGCTCCGCCGCAGCTGCCATGGCGGAGGGCGCCACCGTCAACACAAGCGAGGGGCGACCTGCGGCTCACATGGCCATCCGCCGGGACCCACCGGCGTTGAACGAGGCTTTTGATACCGAAGTCGACACCAGCTTCGAACGCATGGCAGCGATCAGTGATGCCATGCGCCAGGGCAGCTGGCAGGGAGTCACAGGCGAGGCCATCACGGATGTCATTAACATCGGCATTGGCGGATCAGACCTTGGCCCAAAGATGGTCTGCGCCGCGCTGCGCGAGTTCGCCGACGGACCGCGCTGTCATTTCATCGCCAATGTCGATGGTGCCGAAATCAACGGTCTGCTACGCGAACTTGAACCAGCGACGACGGCCGTCATCATCTCAAGCAAAACCTTTACCACCCAGGAAACCCTGCGGAACGCCGAGACAGCGATGGCATGGCTGAAACAGGGACTCGATCTCGACAATCCCGCGACCACCCCTCATGTCATTGCCGTTACCGCCAGCCCGGACAATGCCATACAGTATGGCGTGCCGGCGCACCAGATAGTCCTGTTCCCGACATCTATCGGCGGTCGCTATTCGCTCTGGTCGGCGATTGGCCTCGCGATAGCAATCCAGATCGGCTTTGATCACTTTCGTGCTCTGCTCGCCGGGGCTGCAACGATGGACCAGCATTTCCTGACCGCGCCCCTCGCACAGAATATGCCCGTCCTGATGGCGCTGACCGGTATCTGGAATCACAATTTCCTTGGCATGGACAGCCAGGCGGTCATTCCGTACTGCGAGCGGCTGCGTCTGTTCGTCGATCACCTGCAGCAGATGGACATGGAAAGCAACGGCAAGTCTGCGACCGCAACCGGTGAAACCGTAGATACGGATACCGGCCCTATTATCTGGGGACAGACCGGCACCAACGGCCAGCATGCCTTCTTCCAGCTGCTGCACCAGGGCACCCGCGCCACGCCCGTTGACTTCATCGGCTGCATCGAAGACCCCCTCAGCCACCCGGAACATCACCGCCTGCTGCTTGCCAACATGGTCGCCCAGTCAGAGGCCCTGATGCTGGGTCGTGCGTCGGATGATGCTCACCGCCATTACCCAGGCAACCGACCTTCGACGACACTGCTGCTGGATCGGCTTGACCCTGCCACCCTGGGTGCACTCGTGGCCCTCTATGAGCACAAGGTCTTCGTCCAGGCGGCAATCTGGCAAATCAATCCTTTCGATCAGTGGGGCGTCGAGCTGGGCAAAGAGCTGGCGACAGAGATCCTAACAGGTGATGCAGAACATGACCCGTCAACCACGGCGTTACTCGAGAAGACCGGTCTGAATTCCTAGTGGCGGTTATCTTCAGCGCTGATCAGGATGACATTCACTACGAGGTACGTCAGGCCGGTCGCTCACTGCGGCTTTACACCAATGGTGCTTTTCACTCCCAGCTCAACCCCGGATTTCTTTTTACCGGCGCGGTCTGGGATTTGCTGACGCTGCCCTCACTCTGCCGGCCCGGGCCGACCCAGCGAGTTCTGGCCCTGGGCGTTGGTGGCGGTACGGTGATTCACCAACTAGATCGGCTGCACGACCTTAAGGCCGTAACCGGCATCGAACTGGACCCTATGCACATTCGCATTGCCCGCGACTACTTTAATCTGAACTTCAGCCATACTCGCCTCGTCCAGGCGGATGCCAGGCAATGGGTAACAAAGCAGCGCGACTCCTTTGACTACATTGTTGACGACGTATTCCTGCATGGTGAGGTTGACCCTGACCGCCCGTTCTACCCGGACGATCTGTGGTGTCGCAGGTTAATCAGTCGACTTAAACCAGGCGGCGTCCTGGTTCAAAACCACATCGACGACAGGCACGCCCGGGCCGGCAGAAACGTCTTCCGGGCGCACTTCGACCAGGTGTTAACCCTTCGCAATGACAAGTTCGGCAACACCGTTGTCGCCGGTTTCCGGACCGACGCTTCAGCTGCCAGCCTGAAGCGCCACTGCCGGCAGGCGCTGGAGCTGCTGCCGCGGCGCGAGACATCCCGCCTGCGGGTAACCATCAGCGGCTGAATTCCTGCTGACGAATCACTATTGCTGCGACAAGCAGCAGTAGCAGCATGGCGAGACAGATCTTAGCCGCTGCGGTATAGCTGCCGAGGTAATCGACCGCCAGGCTGAATGCAGCCGGTCCGATAGCGCTCGCAAAAACTGAGATAGATGTATTGAAACCACTCACCTCGCCCAGGTGCAGCGGTCCGAAGAAACGGATGAAGGCGAGGTTGGAGGTCACACCCCAGAGCCCACCGCCGGCGCCGAAGCCTGCTGCCAGAACCCAGTAACCCCAACCCTCATCAAGATGAATCAGGCCAACAGCACCAGTGACGAAGGCGATCAACATGATGACCAGGAAGGGCTTCAGCGCCATCCGATCCACCAGGTAGCTTGCCAGCAGGTTGGCCGCAGTGGAAAAGACAGCCGCCGGAAAAAAATAGCCGAAGGCCACATCCCGCCCAAGACCGGCTTCGGCAAAGATTGCGACAACATGGAACGTCAGGGCTGTTCCAAACAGCGCATGCATGCCGAGACTTAAGGCATAAATCCAGAACACAGGGCTAAGTCTTGCTTCCTGCAGCGTCTTCGACGGTGCTTCCGCCGGCGCAGCCGGGGCATCCTCAGCCAGGCCACCATCGGCAACAAGACCACAGCTGGCCGGGTTGTCACGAACGAACACAAGCGCCAACAGCGCGAAGATCAGACCTACAACAACAGCCATGAACCAGAGTGAACCGCGCCAGTCGAACACCGCGATGAGAAGAGCCAGGAACAAAGGCGCCACCGAAAAACCGAACGATGTCACAACACTGCGAACACCAGAGACGAGACCGCGCCGCCTGACAAACCAGAGCAGCAGCACATTACGCGAGCAGCTGGTCAGCACGCCCTGACCAAAGAATCTGACGCCAAAGAAGCCCAGCAGGATCAGGATAAAAGTCACCGCGGTATGACCACCAAGCAGATCAGCCAACCGGTCGACGAAGCTGAGATAAAGCACCATGACACCGAGGGCAAACGAAGCGACGGCTATCATCACCCTGCCACCCAGCTGATCATACCAGCGGCCCGCGCGCGTCAGGAAAAACGAAGAACCGACGGTGCCGAACAGGTATGCCATGGACAACTCTGTCCGGCTCAGACCAAGCACCTCAATAAACGGATCCGTGAAGACTGCCATGCCCATGGTCTGGCCAGGAATACTGAACAGAAAACCCAGGGTTGAGAACACCCACACCACCCAGCCGTAGTAAATCGGTGAGCGTTTCGGGTCAAAGGGCCAGGTGACGGGAATCAATGGGCTGCGTGTCGTCAGGAAACGCGACAGTTTACCTATTTCAGCTGACAAATAGGTAAACTGCCTGTGCCATGAAAAACATCCTGTTGATTACCGCCGATCAGTGGCGCGCCGAGTGTTTGTCAGTACTGGGGCACCGTGTGCAAACGCCCCATCTTGATGCCCTCGCAGCAGACAGTGTGCTGTTCGAAAATCACTTTGCCAATGCCGTGCCCTGTGGTCCTTCGCGGGCCAGCCTGCACACCGGTATGTACCTGCAGAATCACCGTTCCGGGACCAACGGTACTCCACTCGATTCCCGTCACACCAACTGGGCCCTGGAGGTCCGCAAGCTGGGCTATGAACCCGCTCTGTTCGGTTACACGGACACGTCGAATGACCCGCGGGACTACGACCCCGATCATGCCTACATGAAGACCTATGAAGGTCCACTGCCCGGTATCTCACCGATCGTACCAATGAGCGCCGATGGCGAAGCCTGGGCTGAGTGGCTCGGCGAGAAAGGCTACGCGATACCGGAGCCCGCGTGGCTTTTCTATACCCGCAAAGCAGAACAGGCGGAATTCGAAGATGGCGGCGCAGTACCCGCACCGCTCGACCTGCCAGCGGAACACAACGACACCTGGTTTATGGTCGACCGCACCATCGACTACATCCAGTCACAAAGCGACAGCTGGTGCGTGCATCTCTCCCTGCTGCGTCCCCACCCGCCCTGGGTCGCCCCCGAACCCTACAACGCGCTGTATCCGCCAGAAGAACTGATGGACTTCATACGGCAGCCGTCCCTCGAGAACGAGGCTGAGCAACACCCCCTGCTGCATTACTACCTGCACTGGCCGAGACACTTTGCAAGTGACGATGACAAAAAGACCGCTCGACTCAAAGCCTCCTACTTCGGTCTGATGACCGAGGTGGATGCTAATCTCGGCAGGTTGTTCGATGCCCTGAAAGCTGCCGGTCAGTGGGAGGACACGCTGATTATCTTTACCTCTGACCACGGCGAGCAAATCGGCGATCACTGGCTGATCGGCAAGATGGGCTATTTCGATGCGTCGTATCACATCCCGCTGATCGTGCGTGCACCTGGCAGTGCGTTTGACGAGAACCGTGGCAAGCAAATCAGCGCCTTCTCTGAAAACATCGACATCATGCCGACAATACTCGACTGGCTGGAGCTGGACATCCCGCAACAGTGCGACGGCTTCTCACTGCTGCCGCTGCTGCAGGCCGGCAAACCGCCGCCAGGCTGGCGCGATGCCGCACACTGGGAGTTTGATTTCCGGAGTATTACAGCTGGCGAAGATCTGGAGCAAACGCTGGGTTTAACCCACCACCAGTGCACTCTCAACGTCATCCGGGACGAGCGCTATAAGTACGTTCACTTCACCGGCCTGCCGCCATTATTTTTCGATCTTGAGCAGGACCCGAATGAATTCGTTAACCTGGCCGATAATCCCGACTACCTGCCATTGATCCTGACTTATGCCCAGAAGATGCTGTCCTGGCGCATGAATCATGATGAGCAGACCCTCACTCACCTGGCACTGACGGAGGACGGCGTCGTCTCGCGACCGGCGCCGCGTTACTGAATCAGCCGCGCTCGCTGCTCAGGAAACTCAGCCCTCGTCATTCGCGGCAGCCCCTAACTCCTGGCACAGCTCACCCATGCGCATTTCGCCACCGCGGGTCTGCAGGCCCATTTCCATGGCCTTGCGCATATTCCGCTGGGCTCCCTCGGTGCGCAGGGTCTGCTGGAACAGAAATGCCTCTTCAACCAGCCCCTCAGTCACCGGCAACTCGGCGTTGTTGATTGATGCCTTACAGAGTGCGATGGCCTCGGCCGGAAACGAAGCGATGCGCTGCGCCAGGGACTCGACAAAACGGTCGAGATCGCGCTCTGTATCGAAGATCCGGTTCAGGTAACCCCACTGTTCTGCGGTTTCTGCATCGATGTCATCACTACCTAGGCAGATCTCCATTGCCCGCCCCCGGCCTACCAGCCGCGGCAGGCGCTGTGTGCCGGAGCCACCAGGCAGAATGCCGAGCGCAACTTCCATCTGATTGATCACCGTCTTGCCGCGCAAACCAAAGCGCATATCGCAGGATGAAGCGAACTCATTGCCACCCCCGCCAGCGCGGCCTGCCATTTTGACGATGGTCGCCTTCGGCATGGTTCTGACGCGTTCACACATCTTGTGAAAATCAGACAGCTCGACCGCTCTCTCGGGTGGGCTGTCGATCGGAAACTGCAGGATCGCCTCAACATCAAAGTGCGCGATAAAAAAGTCCGGGTCAGCACTCTGGAAAACAACGACCCGAACGGCATCATCGACCTCAACCTCAGCGGTGAGCCCAACCAGGTCCATGTAAAGCGGTAGGGTCATGACATTGACGGGCGGGTTATTAATGGTCACCGTCAGGACACCCGACTCATTCGATACTTCAAGCGTTTCATATTGATAAGCCATAATCATTCCTCCTCTGTTTGCTGCCAGCCTATTGGACGGGGCCGGAAGCGGTCAAGGCACTGGATAGGTGCAGCCAAGTCACCTATGATCCGGCTTTACCCAGCTGGAGTGGTTGTGCGTTACTGTCTCGCCCTGTTGCTGATCAGCCTCAGCCTGCCCGCCGTCGGCGAAGGCCGGCTGCGTATCCTCTTGACCAACGACGATGGTTTCGATTCCCCTGGTGTACAGGCGCTGCATGCTGCGCTAACCGGCGCAGGCCATGATGTCAGCATCATCGCACCAGCGACCCAGCAGAGTGGCGCTTCAGCTTCCATCTCGGCACGCGGGGTCCGCGTCACCGAACATCCCGGCAAGATCTGGGCCATCCATGGTCGACCTGCCGACGCTGTCCGCGTCGGGCTCGGTTACCTTATGTTCGATGATCCGCCCGACCTCGTCGTCTCCGGCGCCAACTTTGGTCACAACACAGGTCAGGACGTGAATATCTCGGGCACGGTCGGGGCAGCCATCACCGCACATCGACTCGGTGTGCCTGCCATCGCCGTATCAGTTGAGATCAAGCTGGCTGAAGCCCGCGAGGGCTTTCCCAGCACTGTTGCCGCATTTCCCGGTGCCGGTCGGCTGCTGGTCCGTTTGATCCAGAACCTTGACCTTGACGATCTCAGCGCTGTGCTGAATATCAATGTGCCGGCGGTCTTGCCACTCGATGTGAGGGGTGTGCGCTGGGCCAGACTGTCGGAGCATTCACTGCTCGGCAAACGCTACAACAAGCAGCCCGATGGCACGTATGCACCGGAGCTGTCCAACACGGATCAACACAACCGTAAGCACGACGCCGAGTCTCTGGAAGACGGCTGGGTGACGCTCACCTTCCTCGACGGTGATATGGGGAAACCGGTGCATCGCAGCCAGAAGTACCTCGACCGCGGCCTGCTCGACCGCAACTACGAGCCAGTCAATCCAACCGCAACGCGCCGGCAGCCGCAACCAGCAGCGCAGGCGGTCACGCCTGAACCTGTCCCGGTGCGCACTGCACCCGAGGACGACCAGGTGCTGAATTTCGAAACCGCGGAGCCAGCTCCGGCGCCACAGCCGGCAACGATGAAACCAGTACAACCCGACACGGCGCCGTCAACGCCTTTAAAGCCTTCAACAGCTCCGCAGCAGCTTGACGCGGAACCGCTCACCCACGAATCAGTGCCACCGCTCGAGCTGCCATCGCCGCAAACTGAACCCACAGCAGACCCGCCTGAATCGAAAGCCGCTGAGCCAGTCCGGCAGCAACCAAAACGTAAGCCTGACTCCTGGCTGCGCCGCCTGTTCGACCCCGCGAGCTGGCGAGGCTGAGAGGACAATGGCGACCCCGTCGACGTGCCTCTTGCCAGGACCCGACGGCAAGTACTCGGAGCCCGTTGTGATGCTGCTTGAACCCAGCGGACTTCCACTCTAGATTTAGGCATGCGCCTTCACAACCTGACACCATGCTGAATCTGTTCCAGTCGAATCAGATGACGACACTCGCGGGCGTGTTCTGTGAGCGCAACAGCCGACCTGACGATCCGTTTATACCCATGACAACGATCGTCCAAAGCTTCGGTATGGGCCAGTGGCTGAAACTGCAGCTCGCTGCGCAAGACGGCATCGCAGCCAATGTCGACTGCATCCTGCCAGCGACTTTTCTCTGGCAGCTCTACCGCCAATTGATTCCCGAGGCTGCTGCGCAGACCGAGTCACCATTCGAACGCCAGCGACTGACGTGGCGCATCATGCAGTTGCTCAAGGCCAATCCCGGGATATCAGGCGCTGTCAGCAACTACCTGGCTGGTACCGGTGACACAGACCTGCGCCGTTTTCAGCTCGCCCATGAGCTATCACTGCTGTTTGACGAATACCTGATGTACCGTCCCGAATGGCCGCTGGCCTGGGAACAGGCGGAGCAACCACTCAGCGGCCATGAGAACTGGCAGGCCGAGTTGTGGCGCCTGATTCTGGCAGATCTGCCCGCAGACGGTCAGTTGCACCGAGCCCGTCTGCACCAGCAGACCCTGACGCAACTGGCTGCCGGTCAGACCACACTGCCCTGGCAACAGCTCAGCGTCTTCGGTCTGTCCACCATGCCACCACTGCAGCTGCAGACATTTGAGTCTCTGGCCGCACACATCGATATCGACATTTACTTTTTGAACCCCTGCGAGCACTACTGGGGCGACATTATTTCGACAAAGGACCTGGCGCGCCGCTCCGTGCGTTCGCTAACGGGTCACGACGCACCGCTGGCAGATGCAGACTACCTTGAGATCGGCAATCCGCTCCTGTCTTCATTCGGCAAGCAGGGTCGCGAATTTTTCGAACTGCTGCTGGAATCAGGTGCAGCCCACTCCGCTGAATACTTTGAGGCACATACGACGGAGCGAGTGCTGGATTTTGTTAAGAACGACATTCTAAATCTGACTCACGGCGGCGAGTTTGGCTTCTCTCAGACGCCAGCCCGGCGTGCACTCGACGATCAAAGCCTGCAGGTGCACATCTGCCACAGCCGGATGCGGGAGGTTGAAGTACTGCATGATGAAATTCTTCGGGCCATGCAGCAGCACCCGTCGCTTGCTCCCGGGGACATCATGGTCATGACGCCGCAGGTCGCGAGCTACGCGCCCTATATCGAGTCGGTCTTCAATGACAGCCTGCCTTACCGCATCGCTGATCAGAACGCCGCCGAAAGCGGCACACTGGCTGACGTCTTCCTGCAGCTAGTGAATCTGCCGGCCAGTCGTCTCACTGCCCTCGAAGTGCTGGACCTGCTCGAGACTCCCGCTGTCATGCGTCGGTTTGAGCTGCACCAGGACGATCTGCATAGGCTCACTCAGTGGATCAGCGAAACCGGCGTTCGCTGGGAACTGGACGGGGAGACGAAACAGCAGCGCTGGGAACTGCCAGCCGATGATCCGCACACCTGGCGTTTCGGCCTGCAGCGCCTCCTGGCCGGATTTGCCATGACAGACCAGGATGGCACGTGGCATGACATCCTGCCCTATGAGATATCAGCCCAGGATGCGGAACTGGTCGGCAGACTGACCCACGTGATTGATCTGCTGGCACACTACAGGGACGCCCTGGACGAACCGCGAACCGCTGATGCCTGGCTGACATTGCTCGGCAACATGCTCGCCGATTTTATAGATCCGACAGGTTCCGAAACGCTGGAGATTGACCAAATTATCAGGCTGTTGGAGCGATTCGGTGCCGAGTCCATGGGCGGCGACTATGCCGACACGGTTTCCCATCAGCTTGTGGCTCACTGGCTGCAGACGGCATTGTCTGACGAGGCCGGCAGCGCGGGCTTCCTTTCCGGCGGAATCACATTTGCCACATTAGTCCCGATGCGCTCCATACCCTTCAGGATGATCTGCCTGCTGGGGATGAACGATGGCGAGTTTCCCCGGGATGTCAGGCCGCATTCGTTTGATCTGATCGCAGCCGGCAGCCCGCGCAAGGGCGACCGGTCGAAACGCATGGACGATCGTTACCTCTTTCTCGAGGCGCTGTTGTCGGCTCAGGACATCTTTTACTGTAGTTATATCGGCCGCGGCATCAGGGACAACAAGGAAAGACCCCCTTCGGCCCTCGTCAGCGAACTGCTCGACTACCTGCAGAGCGTGCTGGCGTCCTTCGAACCTCGTTTGCACGCGCTGCAACCCTTTAGTCCTTATTACTATCGCGGCGATGCCATGGCCTCCTTCAACCGCCACTGGTATACCGCCCTCAACAGCAGCGCGCCTGCGGTCGAGAATCTCAAACTGACAGTCGACCCAGCACTGGCCTGCAGCGCCATCAGTCAGCTTGGGCAGTTTCTGCGGCATCCGGCGCAATATTTTTTGCGCGAGCGCCTGGGGGTCAGACTGCGAGCCGATATTGAAGCTTTGCCATCGAGCGAACCTTTTGAACTGGACGGCCTGAAAAAATATGCGCTGGCCGACCAGGCCCTGCAAGCCATGGCCAGGGGTACCGACATGGCGCAGTTTGAACAGAATGTCCGCTGTTCCGGCGCTGTGCTGCCTGGTGCGCCGGGCACGCTCCAGCTGCAGCAACAGATCAGCCGGGCCGAGCGCATCTACCGCACGGCGAGCGACTACATTCAATCTGACCCGCAGAGCCTGCAGGGCGAGATTACGATCAGAGACCAGCCTCTCTTCATGCGCACCGATAACCTGTACGACAACCAGCTGGTCAGCATTCGGGCTGGCGAGCTGAATGCACGCCAGCTGCTGACACTCTGGGTCGAGCACCTGGGTGCCTGTGCCCTGGGCGAGGCCATCACCTCGGTCTCTGTCCACAGGAAGAAGGAGGATGCTGCGGTGCTGACCCTGGCGCCCGTCGAGCCGGAACAGGCATCCGGGCACCTGGCGCAGCTGCTCGACCTGTTCGATCTGAATCTGGTACAACCCGTCTTTCTGCCGGCAACAGCGAGCCGAGACCTGGTGAGCCGTCTCGACAAAGGGGTTGAAGGCGCCCTCGAGCATGTCAGACGATCGTGGCAGGGTGACTCAGATACCAGTGAGAGCAAAGACCCGGAGTGGCAGCGCCTGTTCTCGATACCCGAGGCCTTCGATGCAGACTTCATCAACCGTGCCCGCCTGGTCTGGCAACCGCTGCTGGAGGTAAGCGATGGCCGTTGAATTCAGTGCCGCCCGCCTGCCCTTTACGGATAATCAGCTGATCGAGGCCAGTGCCGGCACCGGCAAGACCTACACCATCACCAACCTTGTGCTGAGACTCCTGCTGGGCCGTGGCCACCCGGCCCTCGCAATCAACCAGATTCTCGTACTCACCTTTACCGTTGCCGCGACAGCGGAACTCAGGGCCCGCATTACCCGACGGATCAACGAGGCCCGCCACGCCTATCGCGACGGAACGGATGATCCGTTCCTGCAGGCACTGATCGATGAAAGTGAGGATGATGTGCGCGATCAGAGGCTGCTGGCGGCTGCCGTGTCTCTGATGGACGAAGCCAGCATCCTCACGATTCATGGTTTCTGCACGCGGGTCCTTGCCGAGCAGGCATTTGAATCCGGCGTCCTCTTCAACCAGGCACTCTCTGCAGAGCGCGATGAGCTGTTACTGAAAGCCGCAGAGGACTTTTTTCGCGCTGACATCCTGACCCTGAACCCCGAGATCCGGCAGCTCGCTCTGGGCTTGTGGAACACACCAGAGAAGCTGGGCAACAGTCTGAAGTCACTCCTGTTCAGGGGACCGATGGAACTGCATCCTCCAGGTATCGAGGATCTCGATCCGACGGCGCTGATCGAACTCGCACTCAACACCAAGCAGCGCTGGCTCGCCGACGACATTGAGCAATGCCTGCAGGACGCGGCCCTGCATGGCAGACGCAAACCCATGCTGCGCCTACCAACCATGAAGACATTTTGCCAGAGTGGCACCGCTGACCTGCTGGACGAGCGCTGGGAAATCTACTCGCCGGCAACGCTCGAGCTTGCGGTCACAGCCAAGGGTTACATGCCGGAGCATCCAATTTTTGCTCAGTTCGAAGAGGTCGCCGGCGCGGCCGGTCGGATTCGCGCCTGGCTCTGGCATCATGCCCTGCAGCGCGTCCAGGCATTGGTCCAGGCCGAGAAAGACCAGTGGCAGCATCTCACCCTGGACGACCTGCTGAGTCGCACCGCCACTGCTGTGGCACGACCGGATGGGCGCCTGGCGACAACGATTGCCAGCCGCTGGCCCCTCGCCATGATCGACGAGTTCCAGGATACCGACAGCATTCAGAATGAGATCTTCTCCCGCGTTTATGGTGGGGCGGCAACACTGCTCATGATTGGCGACCCAAAGCAGGCGATCTACGGCTTCCGCGGCGCCGACGTCTATACCTACGTTAATGTCAGGCGCAGGACACAAGGCATCCACAGCCTTGACATCAACTGGCGCTCGAGTCCTGCAATGATTGCGGCGACTAACCTGCTGTTCAGCCGTCCAGGGATCTTCGACAACGACGAGGACATGCCGTTTCAGCCGGTGATGGCATCACCCAGCAACACAGAGATGAAAGCGACCCAGGCCGGCACCGAAATGCAGCCTTATCAGGTCTTTACGCTCGAAGAGTCGACCGAATTCGCTAATCGTCCCATATTGCTTGAGCGGGCGATGAACTGGGCCGCTGAGGCAACCGCAGCACTCCTGGCTGAGGACAGCAGCGTTGCCCTGGGCGGTAAGCCCGTCAAGGCTGGCCAGGTCGCGTTCCTGGTGCGCAAGCGTGCCGATGCAGCCGCAGCCCGCGATGCGCTCAACCGGCGTGGCATTCGCAGCGTCTACCTCGCCATGGACAGTGTCTTCCTGCAGGACACAGCGAGTGACCTGCGGCTCATACTCGAGGCAATTGCCGAACCCGGGAATGAACAGGCCGTCAGGTCGGCTCTGGCTACCCGACTGATGCAGAACGATCTCAAGTCGCTGGATGCGTTGAATGATGATCTGGAGGCCCAGAGCGCTGCGCTCGATGAGTTTCGCCATTACCACGAACTATGGCTGCAGCATGACATCGCACCCATGCTGAACCGGCTGATGGTGCGACGCCAACTCGCCGAAAAATGGCTTGCTCAACCCGACGGAGAACGCCAGCTGACGAATTACCGCCACCTCGTGGAACTGCTGCAGGAGCGATCGAAAGCTAGGCCTGGCATGTTCCAGCTGCTGAAGTGGTTCGCGCGCGAACAACAAGCGGCCGAGGACATGGCCTCGGAGGAGCGGCAACTGCGCCTCGAGTCTGATGAAAACCTGGTGAAAATTGTCACCATGCACGCTGCCAAGGGGCTTGAGTACGACGTCGTTATGCTTCCAATGTCCGTCTATTCAACCAAGGATGGCAAAACATTGCCGGCCCTGTTTCACCGGGAGCAGGCAGAGTCCTACATCGCGGCGCTCGAACTCGGCGATAACGCGGCGCACCGACAGCTCGCCAGGACGGAGCTCGATGCCGAAGACATGCGTCTGCTCTACGTCGCACTGACCCGGGCCCGCTACCTCTGCTACCTTGGCGTACCGAAACTCTCGGGGCTGAACGGCTCTGCCATAAGCCGGCTGCTGGCGCTCGATAGCCTTGAAAAGACAGACGCGCTGTATGAGCCAGTTAACCAGGCACTGCCCGCCGCCCACTTCAATGTCATCGACGGTAACTCGGCCGGGTGCACTCCGCTGCCTGTCCACAAATTTTCTGCCGAAGCGTCAGCACCTCCTGCCAGACCGCAGGTACCCGGCATCTGGCGGCTGCACAGCTACACCAGCGTGGTTTCCAGACTGACCGTCGAGAAAGACACAGAGGTTATCAGTGGATACCAGGATGATGAGCGAGACGGGGACAGGTATCCGGACAGGGATGGGGAACATGAATCAGCCGGCAGCGGCCTGTCACGTTTCAGGTTCCCTCGCGGCCCTCGCGCCGGGGTCGCGCTCCACAGTCTGCTGGAGGATGCCGACTTTATCGATGCCAGATCACACCAGGCGCTGTGTCGGCGCACGTTGTTCAGACTGAACCTGGAAGATGCCTGGCTGCCAGTGCTGGAATCCTGGCTCGCCGACATCCTGGCGACGCCGCTTGCGACCACGGCACTCAACATGATCGAGCGTGGCGACCGCCTTGATGAAATGGAATTCCATTTCCCGGTCAGTGCTTCCGCCGAGCTGACAGACTTCCTGCGGGGGCATGGCTATCTGCGCGAAGCCAGCGACGACAGGCTGACGCTGCGCGGCTACATGACGGGCTTCATTGATCTCCTGTACCGCCATGAAGGCCGGTATTACATTGTTGACTACAAATCCAATCATCTCGGCAACCAGCCTCAAGACTACGCCAGCGACGCGTTGCACGAGGCCATGGATCACCACGTCTATCACCTGCAATACCTGATCTACAGCGTCGCGGTGCATCGCATGCTGCGCAATCGGCTGCCGGACTACGACTACGACACGCATTTCGGCGGCATCAGTTATCTGTTCCTGCGCGGCATGAATGGCAGCGACCCACTGGGCGTTTTCTCGGCCAGACCTGACCAGGCGCTGGTTGCCGAGCTGGACCGGCTGATGGAGGCAGGCAGGTGAGCCAGACCGCAAGCCAGCGTTTTGAGCAGCACTTCATCGACCTGATTGCACCCGGTGTCGACCCGCAGATCGAAAGGGTATTGCGGGACCTGGTACGGGCAACACGGCGGCAACACACCTGCATTGACCTGAGCGACAAACCTCAGGCCCTGCTCGACTTGTTGCGGTCGCTGGACATCGTCAGTACACCCGGCAGCGCAGCGCCGCTGGTCATGCACGGCAGCAAGCTGTTCTTCGCGAAGTACTACCAGATGGAGGCCGACGTTGCCGCCCGTTTTCGGCACCTGAATGCAACGCTCGATGAACCACCCACGGCCTGGCTGCAAACGGCGCTCCTGTCACATTTCGGTGAAGATCTGCGGGACCGGCAGAGACTCGCCGCACTGCTGGCCCTCACCCGTCGCCTGACGATTATCTCGGGGGGTCCAGGCACAGGCAAAACCAGCACGGTTGCCCGCATCCTGGAACTCCTGACAGCTCGTACCCCGGAACTGGTGATCAAACTGGCAGCACCAACGGGCAAAGCCGCGATGCGGCTGAACGAGTCACTGAATGACGGCCACGGTGCAGAGCCCTACAACGTCACCACCATCCATCGCCTGCTCGGCATGCGCGCTGATGGCAGATCGTTTCGCCACGACCGTTACAATCCTGTGCAGGCGGATGTTCTTGTCGTGGATGAGGCCTCGATGATCGACCTGCGCTTAATGCACCGTCTGCTGGAAGCCCTGCCAACAGACATCCGGCTGATCCTGCTGGGCGACCCGGATCAACTGCCGTCAGTGGATTCGGGCAATGTCCTGGCTGATCTCTGCGCATCGGACCCTGTTTTCACTGAAACTTTTGTCACTCAGTACCGCGATCTCGTGGACTTGTCGGCAGCACAAACAACGCATCACGGCCTCAGCAACGCTATCTGCCACCTCGACCGAAATTTCCGCTTTACCGAGGACAGCGCTGTTGGCAGGCTTGCTGCCCGGACCCGGCGGGGGGATGCGGCTTTTGCAGGCAGCAATGACAATGCAGTCGGGATCGAGCCGACACTGGATCTGTCGACGGCTAACCAAGCCCTGCTGGCCCCCTGGACACCCTATTTCACCCTCCTCAAATCCGGCCGAGCCGCACCTCACGAGCTGCTCGCGTCATTCAATAAGGCAAGAATACTGACCAGCTATCGTGGCGGCCCGACCGGCGTTGTCGCCATCAACCGCTTTATCGAAGAGGTGCTGGCAACACGGGGCCTGCGCAATACCGACGATGAGTTCTACCCAGGGCGCCCCGTCATGGTGTTACGGAACGAATATCGCCTGGACATCTA
Organism: Gammaproteobacteria bacterium; assembly: GCA_038136715.1. Classification (GTDB taxonomy): domain Bacteria; phylum Pseudomonadota; class Gammaproteobacteria; order Pseudomonadales; family Azotimanducaceae; genus UBA9659. Next base: position 42,549 of record JAYQAI010000003.1, read on the forward strand.
CAACGGTGATGTCGGCATCTGCGTGCCGGGTTCGGGGGCTGATCTCATCGCGTTCCCTGGCCAGGATCCCCTGAAACCACGTCTGCTTGCCGCTTCGCGCCTGCCTGAGCATGAAACCTGTTTCGCCATGACGGTCCATAAATCACAGGGCTCAGAGTTTGATCACATCAGCCTTATCCTCAATGAACGGGAGCAGGATGATGAGCTGATCAGCCGAGAGCTGGTCTACACGGCAATCACAAGAGCCCGGCGGTCTGTCACGCTGCACGGGAATAAAACTGACTGGGAGGACGCCCTCGCAAACCGGGCAACCCGCATCAGCGGCATGGCGGAATTTCTGAGCGAAGATTGAGGCGACGACAGCCGGCGGCGACTTGTTTTGCCCGAGAAAACTGTGCAAGTTACGCCAATGAACCCTTTTCGCCACTTTCTCAGCCTGCTCACGGCTCTCGTCGTCGTAGTCAACCTGGGCTTCTGGGTCATCTTCCTGTTGCTGTTCGCGTTCCTCCGCCTTGCGCTGACAGCACCGGACATGCGACGCCGCATCAGCACCGCAACTGAGTGGATCTATCGGCGGGCAGCAGGTGTACACAATTTCTGGATGTTCCGTGTTGTCGGCATCCAGCTCGAGATCGAAGGCCACCTGCCTGATCACCCCGCCCCGATTATTATCTCCAATCACCAGAGCTGGATGGACATCCCCGTGCTGCACGGCGCCATCACAGCACAGGGTCCGATTCTGAAATTTCTCATTAAGCGGGAACTACTGTGGGTACCGATCATTGGCTGGATCTGCTACGCCCTGAATTTTCCGCGCCTGAATCGGGGCAAGGGTAAAGGTGCACGCGGCAAAGACTTTGCGGCGATACAGGCGTTTTCAAAGACACTTAATACCGAGCGAGGCGCCCTCATGATCTATGCCGAGGGGACACGTTTTACCCGCCAGAAACACCACAATCAGAAGTCACCCTATCGGCATCTGCTGCTGCCACGCCCGGGCGGCCTTAAGATTGCGCTCGAATCAGTTCCCCCGGAAACCCCAGTGATTGATGTCTCGATCGTCTATCGCGGCGACACAAATTTCTGGCACTGCCTCGGCGGCAGCACCCGTTCAATCAAGGTCGTCATCAGAACCTATCAGGCAACCGACATTCACGATGTCAGGTCATGGCTTACTGCCCGCTGGGAGGAAAAAGATCAGTTCTTCACCTGAGCGGTGAGATTCTGACCTGCGTCCTGCGTCAGCTCAGCAGCTCCAGGCAGTCCAGTTCCCTGATAGCCGTGAGATTGCGTGACAGCATACATTCACCCAGGGCCCGACCACGTTCGTTAGCGGTATCGAGCGTGCCGCAAACCGTGATGGGATACACCATGCATCCCAGAATGGCACGGCGATAATCTTCGCGGCAGTCGGCGAGCGCATAATGAATGTTGGCTTCAGCCAGCGTCTCGACATAGTACTCCAGCACGTCCTCTTCTATCTCGGCGCGCAGCGCAGAGTCAACACTCTGGCACATGAAGTATGCAACATCGAAAGCGCCCTTGCCTCGTCCACTGATCTGCCAGTCCATGACCAGGGCATCAGTCTGACCGGCAGAATAAAGCATGTTGTCCTGGCGATAGTCACCATGGACAAATGTGTCGGGAGAGCTGAGCTGGCCCCAGCAGTCCACATACCGGTCACCGACCGTGCGGCATATCTGTTTGGCTTCTGCATCCAGCAGGTGGGCAAAATTTTCAATCGTGGGTTCTAGCGCGGGCATGTACAACATGGTCTTAAGCTTTTCACCCTCAGCTTCTGACATATGCTCGTACATCCAGGGATAGGCTTCAGCCGAGATTCCCCACCAGCGGGCATGCATACCCGCAATGCATTTCACGGCAGAGAAAACCTCTTCACGCGCGGCACCGACCAGCTGGTCACGCACTGACACCTCACCCAGGTCCTCCATCAGCAGGATGAAATCGTAAGACGCCGGATTCACATCTGCATAAAAACTGACCGGCACGCGGAGCGGGCAGTCGCTCGCCAGGCGGTTATAGAAATCCGCTTCGCGGGTGTAGAAATCCAACACCTGCGCAATTTGCCGATTTTCGTTCTGGGCAGCACATTTTGCGACAATACTCGAAGGCAGTTCTTCTTCACCCGCATAGGTCAGCTGGAGCCTGCCAAGTTCGCCCATCAAACCGACACCAGCGCCAATGGGTTCAATTTTTACCCCGGTAACACTGGTCTTGAGCAGGCGACGCTCGCCGAGCACCACTGTCAACCAGTCAGCGGTAATGTCTTGAATAGATGGTGGTACCATAGACATATCTCACTCTCCCTCTTCGGCAAAAACCCCGGTCATCAGTATACCCGCTCTATCGATGCTGGCACGGTACATGCCGGTGGTATTAAACGGCATGACAATGTTGCCGGCTGCATCCAGACCGACAACGCCACCATCAGCACCCATCTCAACCAGCTTGCCGTTGATGACAGCCTCACCAGCTTCTGCCAGCGATACCCCCTGATAGCGAACCCGTGCGCAAATGTCATGTGCAACCGCTGCTCGAATAAAATATTCGCCATGACCGGTAGCGGAAACACCGCAGTGACTATCCGCATAGGTGCCCGCCGCAATGATTGGCGAATCACCGACCCGGCCGTAGCGTTTGTTGGTCATACCACCGGTTGAAGTGCCGGCTGCAATGACACCTTGTTGATCCAGCGCGACCGCTCCGACTGTGCCAAATTTGTCATCGGCCTCAGACAGGCTGACCTGATCCCGCTGCTGCAGGCGCTGCAACTGCTCCAGGCGCCGTTCGGTCTTGAAGTAGTCGTTCGACACCTTTTCAAAGCCCTGCTCCATGGCAAATTCTTCTGCGCCGGAACCGATCAGCATAACGTGGCGGGAGTGTGTCATGACACGATCCGCCAGCAGGATTGGATTGCGGATATGGCGGACCCCGGCCACAGCGCCAGCCGAAAGATCACCGCCCACCATAATAGAGGCATCCAGTTCAGCATCACCCTCATGATTCAGAACAGCGCCATACCCGGCATTGAATAGTTCAGAATCCTCCATCACCAGAATCGCTGCGATCACTGCCTCACGACTACTGCCACCGGCCTCGAGCACTTCGTGCCCCGCTGTCACCGCTGCGGTCAGACTCGAGCGATACGCCGCCTCTGTCTCCGGGTTAAGCTTCTCGCGCCGGATCGTACCGGCGCCGCCATGGATAACGATCGCCACGGGATTGTTCACAAGATTGTTCCTGGCAGCCGGATCGGCTGCAGTATCGGCAGAGGTCTCGAAGGTGTGGCTGAGTCCGAGACTCAACCAGAATGTCAGCAGAAGTGCCCGCATGATGTTTGCACCATAGCAGATCAGGCCCGACTTGGAACCCGGCGGCTTGAGACGCGACCTAGAAAAAGTGCTTCACTTTTTCCTTGTAGGATCGGCTCATCTTGATTGACGCGCCGTTATTGAGGATCAGGTGGAACTCGCCATTCATGTGCGAGGATACCTTGGTCACGCGATCAAGGTTAACAATCGTGCTGCGATGCACCCGCTGGAAATTAGCTGGATCAAGCTGCGCTTCCAGTTCCTTCATGGTGACGCGCATGACATGAGTCTGGCCGTTAGCATGTATACACATATAGTCACCAGCTGCATCGACCCAGTCGATATCCCTGGTTTCGACCAGCGTTGTTTCGCTGCCGTCCTTGATAGCGATCTTGTCCGGGTAGGACTTCACACCGGTGTGGTCCTTGAGCAGCTGGGCGATGGCAGTTTCCGATTTGCCCGTGATGCTGATGATCAATTCCAGCAGACGTTGCTTGTCTGTAACGTCACCATCCTGAGCCCTGTGACTGCGGGCGCGATCCACAGCTTCCTGCAACCGCTCAGGCACGATAGGCTTCAGCAGGTAATCCACGGCATGAACATCAAACGCCTCGATGGCGTACTGATCATAAGCGGTTGTGAAGATGATCATTGGCATGTCGTCCTGCTGCAGCTTTGAAACCACGTCAAAACCGCTCATACCCGGCATCTGGATATCGAGGAAGACCACGTCGGGTCTGAGCTCGGCAACCGCGTTCACGGCCTCACGGCCGTTCGTGCATTCACCCACGACCTCAACACCCTGAATCTCCTTGAGCCTGAGATTCAGGCCTTTACGGGCCAGGGATTCGTCATCAACAATGATTGCCTGAAGCGGTGTACTCATGATTCGACCTCAAAGGGAATGCGTATATCGATCTTTAGTCCATGGGGCTCTGCCGTACCAAAATGACAGAGGTGACGTTCTCCGTACAACTGGGCGAGCCGTTCCCGTGTATTGGCGAGACCAACGCCACTGAACTCAGGCAGCCGTCCGTCATCAGAATCGATGCCCGGCCCATCATCTATCACCAGCAACTGTAACTCGTTATCGAGTTTGCGTGACTCTATCCTGATCGTACCGCCGTCTTCGCGGTTGGCAACCGCGTACTTGATGGAATTTTCCACCAGCGGTTGCAGGATCAAACTGGGCACCAGTGCTTTGCGGGTATCTGCATCGACATCGATTTCAATCTGCAGGCGTTCGTCAAACCGCACCTGCTCAATCTCGAGGTAGAGCTGCATCGTGTTGATCTCATGTTCCAGATCCACGGTCTGCATCGGGTCTTTGTCGAGGGAGTAGCGCAGGAAGTGACTGAGCTTACTCACCATCGAATTGGCATCTTCGGTGTTCTTCTCCAGGATCAGAGTCGAGATAGCATTCAGCGTGTTAAACAGAAAGTGCGGATTCAACTGGTAGCGCAGCATGCGCAACTGCGCCTCATGCGCCATGGACTCAGCACGGATACTGCGCTCTGTTTCCTTCTGTAGCATCCGGTAAAACTTCAGGGCGAAATACAGACCGCTCCACCCCAGCATGAGGAAGTAGGAGTAGCCCAGAATGCCGGCAAAATAAACCATCGCGCCATACTGCTCGACCAGTTCGAACTCCTGATAATAGAAGTACTGCGAATAGTTCTTGATTGGCTGCCAGATAGCGGCCATCACATAGGAAGCCACAAGCACAGTGATCACCCGCTGCACCAGAGGCCTATCCCATACCGCGCGATAGAGGTAGCGCAGCAGCGTGGTCAATATCAGACCGGCAATCGCGTCAACGATCAACAGCAGAATCCGGTCAACTGGTTGACCCCAATAGGCATCACGAATGGCAAACAGGGTGACCCAGCCGGTCCAGCCAAGAGCCTGCAGGGCCCAGAACTGAAAATTCCGGTTCTGGGAGAGCTCTGATATCTGTAAGGAAATTCGACTCAAGGGAGAGACACCGGTTGCACCCTAGAATTATAAGCGAGGATGCAGGCTTTATCAGTTACCGCTGCCATCAATCTAAAGGCCTCTGTCGCGCATCGGACTCGTTTCACCGCAGACGGCGGCAGAATCTCTGCTATGATCGCGCTTCGTTTCGAAGGCCGCCACCCGTGCAGTTCACCCGCCAACTCAGCGCTTTGCGCCATCCACAATTCTTCCGCTACTGGCTAGGGTCATTCACATCGGTTGGTGCCACGCAGCTGCAGGTCATGGGACTGGGTTGGCTGATCTACGAGCTGTCGAACAGCTCCCTGACCCTCGGCTACCTGGGCGCGGCTGCCGGGATACCCGCGACAGTAATCACCCTGTTTGGCGGCGCGCTGGCGGACCGCCTCGACAAACGCCTGGTGCTGATCGTGACCTCACTGTTGACGGCAGGCCTGCTGGGAGTGCTCGCACTGCTCGACTACCTTGAACTGGCCGAAGTCTGGCATGTGCTGCTGATCACCGCCGCGATCTCAGTGGTCACCGGCTTCGACTGGCCGGTCAGACAATCGATCTTCCCGGCGTTCATTGAACGTGAAGACATGATGAGCGCAGTCGCGTTAACGACGTTCCTCTGGCAGGCCACTCGCATGGTGATGCCTGCCATGGGCGGTATTATGATCGCGGTGGCGGACACCTGGTTGTTGTTTGCCTGCTGCAGCGCAGGCTTCTTCTTCATGTTCCTGGTGCTGCTGACGCTCCGGGTCAATGCCAGTGTTCCCGCCCCCAGACACTCGACCCTGCAGCAGATCCGACAGGGTTTCCGCTTCATCCTGCAGCAGCGCTTGTTCCTGGTACTAATCCTGCTGTCCTATGCCCTGTCGTTCTTCGCCAGTTCCTACATGCAGCTGATGCCAGCCTTTGCTGACATGCTTGCGGTGGATGAAACGGGGTTTGGCTACCTGCTGTCAATCGGCGGCATCGGCGCAGTCCTGGGCACAGTCATTGCAGGTACCCTGCAGCACTCCATTCACCTGGGGCGGGTAATGATCCTGGCAGCACTGGTGTTTCTGGTATTCCTCTATGTGTTCGCCTGGGTTGCCTGGGCAGGCTACACCGGCAGCTTTGCCATGGCGCTGGCAGCTATTTTCGCTGCGGCGGTGTTTTACTCCATCTTCATGGTGACATCGACCGGTGTGCTGCAACTCGAGGTCCCTGATGAGTTGCGCGGGCGCGTCATGGGTTTTCACGCGATCACCTACAACCTCATGCCGCTCGGCGCGCTGTTCAGCGGCGCCATCGCCAGCTGGAGCAACCCTTCTGCCGCCATTGCTGTCAGCACTTCTATCGTCGCTCTGTTTGTCCTGTGGATCTGGCTGAAAGAGGCTGAAGTCACCACCATAAACGGCGGTCAACTTGCCCACTGAGACACTGAGTCGTGATAACGATCAACGCAGCAGACAAACCACTGTGATGGTCGATGCGCGGCAGCCACGCCGCGGTCCTGCCATTCAGTCCGAGTTCAGCGGGTCGACTTGGGTGTGTTCCAGATATCCCTGGCGATTTTCCACTCACCATCAGCCTGCTTCTTGAGTATCCAGATATGACGACTGACAGAACGCAGCGGCGGTGAGCCGTCGTCCACTTTGGGTCTCAGGTAGCCATCGAAGCTGACTCTCACGTATGCCCAGTCTTCGGCGACAACGACTTCATCGACATGGGTTTCCTGATCGAACTTGAACTTGCCGGTAAAGCGATAGAAGTTGCGCGCCTCGTCAAGGTGCACATCCCTGAAAGTGGACGGCATCATCCAGACGGCGTCGTCGGTAAACAGATCGAAATAGCGGTCAAAATCATCTGACCGGATAACATCGAGGGCCTCAAGAATCAGACTTTTTACGGCTTCGTCTTCTTCACGGACTCTTGCCAGAGCGGGTGCCATGACACGCATTCCTTGAGATTGGGGCTCCTCATCTTACTGGCGGGGATGGCCACTACAAGCCTCAAAATCAGGGACTTCAGCCACCGAGTGATTTCCGCTATTCTCCTGCCACGCCCATCGCTCGACATAAAACCATGAAAATATTGAAGTTTCTGGGGCTTTTCCTGGTGCTGGCGGTGACCCTCGCTGGGGCTGCATTATATGAGGGCGATATACCCAGTGATGTCGTTGATGCGCGCTACAGCAGCCCATCGTCTCAGTTCCTGGACCTCGGTGATGCGGGTCGAATTCATTACCGGGATGATGGCAATCGACGGCATCCCGCTGTGCTGCTGATTCATGGCTCTGCAGCATCGCTGCATACGTTTGAACCCTGGGTCGAGCGACTGAGCGGCGAGTATAGGGTCATCACCCTGGATCTGCCCGGGCATGGCCTGACCGGTGCCGTCCCTTCAGCAGATTACAGTCTGGCGGCCTATATCGACGTCGTGCATGCACTGGCCAATCATCTTTCTCTCGATACATTCGTCATCGGCGGCAACTCCATGGGCGGTGGCGTCGCGTGGCGCTATGCGCTGGCCCATCCAGCGCAGGTGAGAGGTCTCGTTCTGATCAACGCGACCGGACTCGCAAAATGGCGGGATGATCAAACCGGCAACAACACCGGCAACAACAGTGCTGTCCTGGTCTTTGAGCTGCTGCGCAAACCCTGGTTCAGGGCCATCGCTGAAAAGATCGACCCCTACTACCTCGCCCAGCAAGGCGTTACCAGCGCTTACAATCACTCCAACGTGGTCGACGAAAGTCTGATCATGCGCTACTACGATCTCAACCTGCGTGCCGGTACCCGCAAGGCGACAATTGACCGATTCCAGCAGTTCGGGCAGACACCGAGCGCAGACCTCAGCCAGATTAAAACACCAACCCTGGTGATGTGGGGGGAGGAGGATGCACTCATCCCCTTTTCTCACGCCGCCAGGTTTGAAGCCGCGATTCCCGATACTCGCACAGCCTACTACCAGGACGTCGGACATGTCCCCATGGAAGAAATTCCCGATCAATCTGCGCGTGATCTCAGCGTTTTCCTGCAGGCACTCAACAGATGAAACACACCGTCGCGCCTGACTGTCCCATGGCCTGCCTCAGGCCCTGTGATCTATATACATTCGAATGACAAACTGAACACGAAATGGCGAAAATTTGCGCTAAACTGCCAGCAAAGCACGGGGCGCAGCACATCATCGGGCGCAGCACATGAAGACCTCCAGCAGGCCACTCAAACGTTTGCCTCTGACCAACAAAGGGGAGTTGTCCCTTTATTTTATTGGCTGTGGGTCAGCCTTCGCCAAAACTCTCAATCAGAACAACCTGCTTATAACCAAAGGCAGCGATCACCTGCTGATCGACTGCGGCACTCGCTGCTCCCAGGCCTTGTTCGATGTTGGCGTATCCATGGCCCAGATCAAGAACTACCTGATCACTCACAGTCACGCTGATCACATCGGCGGTCTTGAAGAGGCAATGTTGTTCGGACGTTACGTGACCCAGCAGAAACCCACCATGGTGATCACGCCTGCCTACGAGAAAATTCTCTGGGAACAGAGCCTGCGCGGTGGCGCCGAGCTGTCAGAACGCGAACCACTGGCATTTAAAGACCTGTGGCACACGATCCGCCCGAGGAAACTCAAGGGTTATCCACGCGAGACCTTCGAGGCCAATATCGGCAGCATCAATATCAAGATGCCCCGCACCATGCACTTCCCTGACAGCGCCACGAGCTGGCGCGGCTGTGCCTGGAGCTGCGGTGCAATTATCGATGATCGCGTATTTTTCACGTCAGATACCCGCTACGACCCGGACCTCGTTATCGATTATGACGACCGCTTCGACTTCGAGATTATCTTCCACGACTGCCAGTTGTTCACTGGCGGCGTTCACGCCTCGCTCGAGGAGTTGACCCAACTGCCGGAAAAAATCCGCCGCAAGACAATTCTGATGCACTACGGAGACAACTGGCGCGACTTTCGTGATCAGGCAAAGATTGCCGGGTTCCTTGCCTGGGCAAAGCAGGGTCATCGCTACACATTTTCCTAGCACCGCCAGTGATTCGGCGTCAATTACCTGATCATTCGAAGGCTTATAACGCTCGATGGGAGCTGGAGAAAACAGGGCCAATATGATTTACTTTCGGCCTTCATTTTTTGACCCCTTAATAACTTTTGGAACTTTTTCGTACCCCTGGGAGGAATATCAATGGGAATGTTAGAAGGTAAAGTTGCGCTCGTCACAGGTGCTGGTGGCGGTCTCGGCGAATGTCACGCCAAACTGCTGGCCGAAGAAGGTGCATCCGTTGTCGTCAACGATCTGGGCGGTGCCCGCGATGGCGCCGGCGCTGGTTCCGAGATGGCTGACCAGGTCGTTGCTGACATCAAGGCTGCAGGTGGCAATGCCGTTGCCGATTACGGCAACGTCACCAGCGAGGAAGATGCTAACCGCATGGTACAGACAGCTGTCGACAACTTTGGAAAGCTGGACTTCTTCATTGCCAACGCCGGCATTCTGCGCGACAAATCGTTCAAGAACATGGACAACGACATGTGGGACGCGGTCATCAACGTTCACCTGCGTGGCACCTACCTCACCGTCAAGGCAGCCTACAACCAGATGATGACCCAGGAAAACGGTGGCAGCATCGTCGTGACCTCCTCCACGTCCGGGCTGCTCGGCAACTTTGGCCAGACCAACTATGGCGCGGCCAAGGCCGGTATCGCGGGCTTCGCCCGTTGCCTGTTCCAGGAAGGCCTGAAGTACAACGTCCGCGTCAACGTGCTCGCACCAGCGGCTTACTCGCGTATGACAGCGGACATCTTCCCGGAAGGCCAGAACATGGAAGAACTGCTGTCACCTGACAAGGTCTCACCGCTGGTGGTTTACCTCGGTTCTGATGCAGCAAAAGATGTCACCGGTCGTACCTTTATGGTTGCCGGTAACAGCGTCCAGCTAATCTCCTGGCAGTCGCAGGAAGTGGCGTTGAAAGATAACACTGACGAGCCCTGGACCGTTGCCGAGATTGCCGACAAGGTCGCCGAACACTTCGATCAGTGGCCGAAAGGTATTCAGCCGACCAAGCGTCCATGGGAGTAACCCAATGAAAAACCAGTACGGAGATGTAACAGTCACCAAGCTTGAAGGCCATGTCGTCCAGTGCGAGATCAGGCGACCGCCGAACAACTTCTTTGATCACCAGCTGATCATGGACCTGGCCGACTGTTTTGAAGACATCGATGAAGATAAGGACATCCGTGCCATCGTCCTCTGCTCTGAGGGCAAGCACTTCTGCGCCGGCGCCAACTTTGGTTCCAGCGAGCGCGCTGCGGAACTTGAGAAACGCACAGAGAACGATCGCAACCCGCTTTATGACGAGGCGGTGCGACTCTTCCGCAGCAAAAAGCCCGTTGTCGCTGCCATCCAGGGCGCTGCGGTCGGCGGCGGTTTCGGTCTCGCACTCATGGCGGACTTCCGCACAGTGTGCCCGGCAACCCGGATGACGGCCAACTTCGTCAAGCTGGGTTTTACCCCCGGTTTTGGCCTGACGCACACCCTCGAACGCATTGTTGGCGCTCAGCGCGCCAACCTGTTGTTTCTGACGGGCAGGCGCATTAACGGTGAAACCGCACACGAGTGGGGTCTGGGCGACATCTACACAGACACTGACAATGTGCGCACTGCCGCGATTGAACTGGCCCAGGAGATTGCTGAGAACGCACCGCTCGCCCTCTTGTCGCTGCGTGAGCAGATGCGACCCGGCCTGGCCGACGCCGTCAATGCTGTCACAACGATAGAAAGTCGTGAACAGAAATGGCTGCAGTCCACGAATGATCATAAGGAAGGCATCAAGGCCGTCGCTGAGAAGCGTGCCGGAAACTTCACCAACTCCTGATCGACCTTATCGAGTGCCCGGCATTCGCCGGGCACTTCTCGCAGCCACATCACTTCGGCTACCTGGAACAAGACCTATCTAGAACAAGCCTGTCAGTTCGTAGATCCGATCGGACACATAAGAAAATTCATCCACCGGCGTCCTGCCAAGCCTGACGATCACCAGATCCTTGTCAGGATCACAGAGAATTCGCTGACCGTCATAGCCGCCACAGTAAAACTGGTTCGGGCTGGCTGGATTCATCCACCAGTGAGCACCGTAACACTCCTGCTCCGACAGAAAAGTCGGGGTCCGGGCATAATCGACCCACTCCCGTGGCAGAATCTGCGTGCCGTTCCAGCTGCCACCTCGCAAATACAAAAGCCCGAAACGGGCAAAATCCTGCGGGATGGCCATGAGGAAAGAAGAACCGATAAAAGTGCCAGACGTATCAAACTTGGGTGTTGCGGTGCGCACGCCAATGGGCTCGAACAACTCGTCATTCATAAACCTCAGCATGCCGCTGGCACCGTTACCAATAACATCTTTCAGGATGCGGCAGATGATATTCGTGGTGCCACTGGAATAGTGCCAGTGTGAACCTGGCTCGTGCTCAAGTGGTTTTGCCGCCGCGAAAGCACCGGTATCGTGCCGGCCATCGGACATCAGCATGGGAATGACATCCGAGGCAACGCCATCGACATAGTCTTCCTGAAACGCAAGGCCGCTTGACATGCGCAGGAGCTGGTCCATCGTGATCTCGCGTCGCGCATCTTCGCGCCATTCAGGCACATCGACCGGTGCGTAAAGGTCAATCCTCCCTTGATTGACCAGAATGCCGACCAGTGCATGGGTAACACTCTTTGCCATCGACCAGGAGTACTGCAGGTAAAACGGATTGGCACCAGCATCATAAAGTTCACAGCAAATCTGGCCGCGATGAACGACAATCATGGCATAGGTGACGCCCTGGGCGACGTTCAAATCAAAGATTTCATCGACCAGGCTGACGAACCGGTCATTGTCTGCAGTATCCGGTTCAACTCGCGGCCAGCTGTCGGTCGGCCAGGCAACGCCATCAGGCTGGGCAGGCAAATTAGGTAGATCTTTGGCGACAGAGGCCCTGAGCATGGTTACTGACTTACCTGCGGTTTTGATAAGTGCGAATCGCGGCGAGCGACAGCCTGTAATGGTAGCCGATCTGCTCGTCGTCGTATCGGTGCGCTGCACCTACCGGACAGGCGAGCCGCGCAAGGCACTGCGACGCACATGAGGACGCCTGACCGAGCCGATGCTCGGCGCACGCGCCAAAGTTGAACGCGGCTTCATCCACGGCCGACGCCGGACAGGCAGTGATGCAGGGCCTGGCCTGACAGGTATGACAGGGGTGCGGAGACCGTTCCTGCGTCGATTCATAATCAGTGTCCGCTGCAACGACCGCACGATAAGCGAACCAGGTGCCGTATTCCGGGTGAACGCCGATACCCATGGGGCTTCGATGCTGCCAGCCCAGCCGCTCTCCCAGCTCGCTCAGGTCCACTGCAAGGTAGTCCCGCGGATACAGCAGATGGAAATCGTTAACATCAATTCGACGCAAGAAATCGACAACCAGCCCCTCGCTGAACCGATCGAGCCGATCATCCTCTTCCGACCTGGCGCTGGATGCCTGCCAGATACGCCGTCCGGCATGGCCGAAAACCAACAGTTGGCGAAAACGTGCCGCCTCGACTGGCAGTATCAGGCCCGTGGTCGCCAGCACGCCCTGCAGAACCAGACCCGCAGCTCTGAGTTCTGCATCAGCCAGGCGGGTCAACGACAACCCATCGATTCATATTCAGCCGGAACGAAATATTCACCCCGGAATTGCCAACGATAGACGTCGCAGCGCTCAGCCGCTGAACTAAAGGTCGGATCGGAGAAAAACTCTGCCTTGATACCGTCCAGCGTCAGCGCCTCCTGCACCATCCGGATACCGCCATCCAGTTCCGTATCAAGAATGAGCAAATTGCCATTGGCATTACCCTGCCGCCACGGCTGCCAGGCAGGATCCTCGGCAAGCCTGCCCTGCCCGGGATTGCCTGAATAAGCGAACTCGGCCCAATAAGACATCATTGAACCCGACAAGAGCTCAACCGCATCGAACGTCGAACCCGGGAAGATCAGCCTGGACGGTGGCGGAAAATTACCGAAAACGAACGCCAGGTCCAGCGCGTGAGCGGCACCGAGCAGATCTTTTAAATCAATGAACCCGAGGTTGCGCCAGTCGTCGGCGTCGAAGCGGTAAGCGAAGATATGGTCAGGTGTATTCAGGCTCATGGCATCCGCCAGTCGGTCGACGTTGGCAACGCGCCAGAGCCTGCTGCCGTAAGAGGCATCCCGGTTGTATACCTCGAGGTCCTTGATGTCTGTCGGCCAGCCGTCGTCGATCTCGACATACTCGGGCAGGAATGCCATGAAAAGTTTGGCCTCATCCCGGTTGCTGCCAAGAATCACCGGGACATCGGTCGCGTAGCCGGTTGGATCAGAGAAGGTGCGCTCAACATCATCGTCCAGCAGAACATAGCCGTCGGCAAAAATCATCGGCATCGAGATCAGACCGGCAAACCAGTTATCATAAATGCGATAAAGATCTTGCGCCGTCAGGCTCCGCAACCAGAGCGCAAGCTCCGCTTGCGGAATCTGGTCCTGCATATCAATACCGGCCTGCTTGTCGAATGCCCGGCCTTCGTTGACCAGCCAGCGTGCCACCGCCTCGCGTGATGATAAAACGGTTTCTCCCGTGGAATCCGTGCCGACCTGTTGAGCCTCTTCGACGCTGAATACTTCCAGCGCCCCGCTCTGCACAATTGCCTGCTGGAACAGCCCCCGTGCAAGCGGTGATGCGAGCAGGCTGAGGACGTTGCTGCCCCCTGCGGACTCACCGAAAATAGTGACTCGCCTGGGGTCGCCGCCAAACCGGTGGATGTTTGCCTGTACCCACCTCAGTGCCGCAATCAGATCAAGCGTGCCGAAATTGCCTGATGCATCTTCCGGTGTGGTTGAAGTCTCCATCAGGGCATCGTGGGCAAACCAGCCGAGCGGCCCCATGCGGTAATTGACTGACACCACAATGACATCATGCTCGGAGACCATCAGTGAGCCATTGTAAAGGTCTATGTCTTCGCTCCCGCCCGAGCCCATGGCATTGCCGCCACCATGAATCCAGAACATGACCGGCAACCGATCATCCCCTGTCGGAATCAGGGTAGGCCCGATCGTCGGCGCCCAGATGTTCAGGTAGAGACAGTCTTCGTTCCCGATGTAACCACGGCCCTGATCACTGTCCGGCAGCACCGGCAGTTGCACGCAGGGGTCACCAAATTCGAATGCCTCACGACGCCCCGTCCAGGGCAGCGGCGGGCGGGGCGCTTTCCAGCGCAGGTCCCTGACTGGTGGCTGCGCATAGGGGATGCCGAGCCAGGCGTGGGCATCGTAACGGCCCTGGTAGCCCACCAGCTCACCATAATCAGTCATGCGGACGGAGGAAGGAGATGCAATCCGAGCCAGCGGCTCATCCGGCTTAAGGTAGAAATAGATCCCGGTCAGCATGCTCAGAAAACCGAGAATCACTGTCAGCACGAGGATGAGCAGTATTCTTAGCATCAACGTTACCCTAACACTCCAAGTGATCTACTTATACCACTATTCTCAGGGCGGTTTGCCAGTGGTATGTAAGCAGTTTACGATCAGGCAAAAATCAGGAGAAAGCAAATGATCATTGTTGTTGCCGCACTTGAGTTTGAGGACCAGGCCTCGCGCGACGCCGCGGTTGAGAAAACCGCCGACATCCAGATGGCAACCCGACAGGAAGAGGCCGGCTGCCATGCCTACTGTTTTGCACCCGACCCGTCGGTGCCGACACGTATCCAGGTGTACGAGCTCTGGGAGGACAGCGACTCTCTCGCGGCTCACTTCAAGCATCCGAACTATGATGCCATGGTCGCAGCACTCTCCAGCGCCGGCATCAGGGAAAGCATCAACCAGGCCTACCTGACAGAACGCAGCGAACCCGTTTACGGCCCCAACGGTGAACGCAAAGAAGCCTTCTTCGCCGACTGAGGTGACGCCATGCATCAGATACTGACCAATGCCACCCTGTTTACCGCACTCGACGAGCAGGCCATCGACAATGCAGCGATCTGGATCGAGGGTAACCGGGTCCGCTATGCCGGGCCCGCTGCCGGGCTGAAAGACGCCCCGGCTGACGTCGTCCAGCAGGATCTCGGCGGCCGCTTTGTTATGCCAGGCATGACAGAAACGCACGCGCACCTGTCTTTTGCTGACGCCTCACCTTTCGCCATCGGGCAAACGCTGGTTGAAGAGGCAACCATTACGGCGGTCCGCAACTCGCGTCTCATGGTCGCATCAGGGTTTACCAGCGCGGTCAGTTTTGGTTCCACTTACAAAATCGATATTGCCCTGCGTGCCGCCATTGAAAGTGGTCGCGTGATCGGCCCGCGCCTGCTTGCCGCCGGCCGTGATCTCGGTACGACTTCCAGCAACGTCGATTCGCCCGGCGGTCTCAGCCAGATTGCTGATGGCCCCTGGGCGCTCAGACAAGCGGTGAGAGAGCAGCGCAAAATTGGTGTCGACGTGGTCAAAATCTTCGTCGATGGTGAGAACATCAATACCCAGAACCCTGCCGGCGAACTCTCGTTTACCGACGAGGAAATCAATGCGGTTGTCGAAGAGGCCCACCGCCGCAAGATGAAGGTTGCCTGCCACTCGCGTTCAGCTGACGCCGTGAAACAAGCTGTGCGGGCCGGTGTCGACTTTGTCGGCCATGCCAATTATCTCGATGATGAAGCCGTTGAACTCATTGCGGCCCGCAGGGATTCCATTTTTGTCGGCCCGGCAATCGCCTGGGAGGTTGCCTACCTTGAGAAATGCGAAACGCTGGGAATTTCGCGTCAAACAGTCATTGACCAGGGTTACCAGGAAGAAATCGAAGCCACGCAGCGCACCGTGGAGAAACTGCGGGCGGCGGGTATCATGCTGGTGGTCGGCGGTGACTATGGTATTTCCATCGCACCGCACGGCACTTACGCTAAAGATCTCGAACACTTTGTCACCCTGTTCGGCATGCGCAACGCAGAAGCAATCATCTGTGCCACCCGCAATGGCGGCCTCGCCTACAACCTTAACGGCGAGGTCGGCACACTTGCTGAAGGCTCGCTGGCAGATCTGGTTATCGTCGACGGCGACCCGCTCTCCGACATTACCGTGTTGCAGGATCACAGCCTGCTGACCGTGATGAAAGACGGTGTGCTGTATCACGATCTTGCCAACGACAACCCTTACCTGAGCCAATTGTCTGAGTGATCCGCATGCCGACACCAATGAATGCACAGAGCCGGGACTGGGCTGATCTGAAACAGGAAATGATCGACCGCGGCGGCGACGATGCGAAGTGGCGCGACGGCAAGACCGCTGTCTATGTTTTCAATGCCGGCGAAGACGTTGCCCAGGTTCAGAAAGAAGCGTATACCCTCTACATGTCTGAGAACGGTCTCGGCCCCCTCGCCTTTCCCAGCCTGAAGCAGATGGAAGACGAAGTGGTCGGCATGGGCCTGTCGCTGCTGCACGGCCCTGAAGGCAGTACCGGTACGATTACGTCCGGCGGCACTGACTCCATCAATATGGCCGTCAAGGCAGCGCGCGACTATGCAGCGACGACGGGAGGTGTCACGGGCACACCGAATATCGTGCTGCCCTGGTCAGCGCATCCCGCTTTTGACAAGGCCTGCGACATCATGGGGCTTGAGAAGCGGCGCGTCCCCGTCACCGCTGATCTGCTCGCTGACGTGGCCGCCATGGATGACGCCTGTGATAACAACACCATCATGCTGGTCGGCTCTGCTCCAAGTTTTCCCTACGGCCTGATCGACCCCATCGAAGGGCTGGGCGATGTCGCGACCCGGAGGAATATCTGGCTGCATGTCGACGCCTGTGTCGGCGGCTACATCGCCCCGTTCGTGCGCATGAATGGAGCTGACATACCGCCTTTTGATTTTGAGGTAGAGGGTGTCTGCTCAATGTCAGCCGACCTGCACAAGTATGGCTATTGCGCCAAGGGCGCCTCAACTGTGCTGTTCCGCTCGGAAGCACTGAAACAACATATGATTTTTGACTGCAGCGACTGGCCCGGCGGCCGCATGGTGACCCCTACCCTCGCTGGTACACGGCCCGGAGGCGCCATTTCAGCCGCCTGGGCGGTCATGAATTATCTCGGGATCGAGGGCTATCGCGCCAAACACGGGCAGGTTACTGCTGCCCGCGAAGCGGTTGCCGCCGGTGTGACTGAACTCGGCTTCGAGATTCTCGGTGAACCCAGACTCGGCATCATCGCCTTCTCTCATCCGGAAGTGGATGTGTTCGCCGTCTATCGCCAGATGTACCGCAAGGGCTGGTTTACCAGCCTCACCACAGAACCCAAAGCCCTTCATCTCATGCTGTCGCCGTTCCATATCGGTGTGACCGATACTTACCTCCGCGATCTCCAAGAGTCGCTTGGTGCTGTCGAAGCCGGTGCCAGTGACAGCGTGACCGAGGCAAGATACAGCTGATCACAATAATAAAGTAGGACGGAGTGACCCATGAGTTTCGAGTGGAACTATGGCGACATTATTGAAGCCATGGAAAGCATCACGCCGCCGGAACAGCCGGCGCTGATTCACGGCGATAGAGCCATTACCTGGGGCGAGTTCGCGCGACGCACCAACAACCTTGCCAACAATCTGCTGGCCAGCGGCGTCAAACCGGGCGACAAGGTAGCGTTCTATCTGCGCAATTGCCCGGAGTATGCGGAGGGCATCGCCGCCTGTTTCAAGGCAGCACTGGTGCACGTCAATGTGAACTATCGCTACATAGACCATGAGCTGATCTACCTGATCGACAATTCCGATGCGACAGTGGTGATCTACCAGACCGAATTCCAGGAACATATCGACCATATCAGAGGCCAGCTGCCAGATGTTATTCACTGGCTGGCAGTCGATGATGGCGCACCGTCGCCCTATGAAGCCATGGTAAATGAAGGCGACGGCACGCCCTGCGCCATCGAACGCAGTCCCGATGACATGCTGTTCCTTTATACCGGCGGCACCACGGGTATGCCAAAGGGCGTCATGTGGGGCCAGCACGATCTGTTCAGCGTGCTCGGCGCCGGCGGCAACGCCCGTCTCGGCACGCCACCCTGCGAGGATATTGAGGAGCTGAAAGCCCGCATCAGCGCGAATCCGCGGACCGTGAACCTGCCGCTGCCACCCATTATGCATGGCACGGGGTTATTGTCCGCGATTGGCGCCATGGCGGGTGGTGGCACCTGTATCACTCTGCCCTCACATCACTATGATGCGGAAGAGGCCCTGGCCGCGATCGACCAGCACGGCGTTACCATGGTGACTATTGTTGGCGATGCTTTTGCTCGCCCCATGGTAGAGGCACTCGACGCCAACCCGGGCCGGTACGACATTTCATCTGTCCAGATTATCTCGTCTTCCGGCGTTATGTGGACCCGGGAGGTGAAGGCCGGGTTACTGAGCCACAACGAGAACCTGCTCCTGTCTGACGGGTTTTCTTCCAGCGAGGCGATCGGTCTTGGCACCTCGCTGATGACCAAGGATCAGGAAATTGAAGTCGCAAGCTTCACGCTCGGCCCCCGCTGCAAGGTATTCACCGAGGACCTGCGCGAGGTTACACCCGGCTCTGATGAATCAGGCATGGTGGCAGTCACCGGCTTCCTGCCGAAGGGTTACTACAAGGACCAGGAAAAGACGGACAAGACCTTCAAGGTGATTGACGGTGTCCGCTACTCAATCCCTGGCGACTGGGTCAAAGTTGAGACAGATGGCAGCCTGACGCTGCTGGGTCGAGGCAGTAACTGCATCAATACCGCCGGCGAGAAGGTCTACCCCGAAGAAGTCGAGGAAGCGCTGAAGTTTCACGACGCGGTCGCTGACGCCCTCGTGGTTGGCGTCCAGGACGACAAGTGGGGACAGGCCATCACTGCCGTGGTACAGCCGAACCAGGGCGCCACGATCGATGAGTCCGCGTTACGGACGTTCTGTCGCGAGCACCTTGCGGCCTACAAGATTCCGAAACGGATTCTGGCGAAAGACAACCTTGGTCGTGCGCCGAATGGGAAGGCTGACTACAAGTCGATAAAAGCCTTCGCTGAAGCTGAGCTGGGCATCAGTTAACCCTGTGTAAACGCACACCAGCGACAGTCCGGGTCCAGCCTAGAAGTCCACGCGGCCTCTGAGCTTTTTCTGGTCACTCTGTTTCTTTTTGCTGTTGAGTCGTTTTCTGACCGATGCCCGGGTCGGTTTCGTCGGCCGGCGCTGCTTGCGCTTCTGCTGTGCTTTCTTAAGCAACGCATCAAGACGATCGAGGGCATCGGCCCGGTTCTTATCCTGGCTGCGAAAACGCTGCGCTTTGATCACGATGAGGCCATCAGCAGAGATGCGAGTGTCGGACAATGCAAGCAAAGCCTCCTTGATATCCGCAGGCAGACTGGATGCTTTGATATCAAAGCGCAGATGAATCGCGCTCGACACTTTATTGACATTCTGCCCACCCGGGCCACTGGCGCGGATCGCGGCAAACTCGATCTGTGACGCCGGAATGTCAGCGACGGTGACCATCACGCCCTCGCCATGAACTTGGCATTCGTCGTGTTGACCTTGATCATCTCACCTTGCTCAATGTATTCCGGCACCTGCACGATCAGCCCCGTGGACAAAGTCGCAGGCTTAGTACGGGCGTTGGCCGAGGCGCCTTTGATACCCGGTGCGGTCTCAACAATTTCCACCACAACCGACTGCGGCAGATCAATGGCAACCAGGGAGTCTTCAACCAGCAGCGCTGTAATGCCATCAAGACCATCCGTGAGGTAGTCAAGCTGGCCCTCCATTGAGGCCGCATCGAGCATGTACTGAGAGTAATCATCTGTGTTCATAAAGACATACTGCTCACCATCCATGTAGGAAAACTGAACCTGGACCCGTTCGCAATCAGCCTCGGCAAGAAAGTCATCCCCTTTCAGAGATTCATCACGTTTCTGGCCGGTGACGAGATTGTCGAAACGGATCTTATAAAGCGTCGCGGCCCCCCGGGCCGAGGGACTTTTCGCTTCCAGCTGCTTCACCACGTGAGGTGTCCCGTCGATCTGCACGACATCGCCGCGCTTCAGTTCACTCGCTTTCGGCATGAAATTACCTGAATCCAAAAGGCCTATTGTACAATCCTTCACACCCGAATTATCCGTTCTTGTCAATGCAGTTTCCCCACACAGTGACTATTGACCATTCGCTGACTGTCGAGGTCCACCTGCACGAATTCTTCCTCGGAGACCGGACCCGCTTGTGCTGGACCTACCTGACGAAAGGCATGGCCACACACGGACAGAAAGAGATGGCGCTGTCACTGCTGGTCGATGATGAAGCAGAACCGGCAGCACTGCCGAAGACGCCTCTGAAGATGTTCAAGCTGCTGCATGAACGGACCGCCGGTGATCGCCAGGTCAATCTTGGAGACTCCACCCGGCTTGGCCAGACCGGCATCTTCGGCTTTCCATGTCTGTTCTATGTTCCGGCGATACAGTTCGAAGGACTGCCCCGCCTCGACGATTACCTGGGTCTGGTACTGGTGCACGAGCTCGAGTTTGACTACGCCCGCCAGTACGGGCTGACACGACTACTGTCACGCCTCGGCAAGTTTTGTTCGTCATTTCCCTATCCGACCTGGAATACCCCGGCGCGACCCAGTCTGTTTAACGCTGGTACCCGCGAAATCAGTCTGCTGACTGACGCCGGCCACATCTCGCTGGACCAGAGCACCGTCGAGCAGGCCCATGATGAGCTGCTGCTGCACCTGGCAAAAACTGATCTGCCTCGCTTCAAGCAGGCACTCGACACGCTTGGACCCGACCAGCTGGCAATATTCCACACCGCCTTTTCCCGGGCCTGTGACACCAGCCTTTACTGGCAGGAGGATCAGCAGCAGCCGGGCGCTTATGCGGCACCCGATGCCAGCGGCGACATCATTGGTGGCAGCTTCATTTCAATCAGCCGGCAGGCAGTCGGCGCCTTTGCGATTACCGAGGACGGTTACTCCGCCAGTTTCGATCATGATCAGTTCCAGCGCCTGAACGAAGCTCTCATTCAGGGCGCAGACATCAGGCTTGAACTGAACAGCAGCCAGCCTTTCTGCCTGCAGATAGAAACCGGGAGCAGCCGGTTACCGCCAGCACGGCCATACCAACCTGTCGCTGCCTGGCGCAGCATCAAGACAGCACCGGAACCGCACGCTGAACGACCCCGGGTCATGATGCACGAGTTTATCAACCTGTCCGGCACCAACAGCCTGGCACAACGGGTCAATCGAGAAGAGCTCCTCGCCTGGTTCGAGCGGATACAAGTCGCCCTGGAGACAGCCCTGTCAGAAGAAGACGAGCATTTCGATTTCGAGCTTGAACTCGCGCTTTATCCGCATCAGCTGCTGGTTAAGGTCATCGCCGGCAGTGACCTGAACCCGGAATTTATCGATTTTACCCGCAGCCTGGTGGAGCAAATTGAGACCTGTTCAGTGACGTCGCAGATCCGCGTCCGCCTGCCGTTTTCTATCAACCCCGAGGAATAAACCATGCAACCTGGCGAGAGTACTGCAACCCTGGTCAACGACGTCGCGGCTACAGGCGCTGAGCACATCGTCCTGCTGATGCGTCACTCAGCACGGGAGTACGAACCAGGCCGACACGATCTGTTGAACCCCCTGACTGACGAAGGTCGCGATCTGGCCCACGCACTCGGCGAGCAACTGCCGAAATCACACCTGATCCGCGGCTATACCAGTCCTGCCGAGCGCTGCGTGGAGACTGCCGCGCTCATCATGGCCGCGCACAAGGCCGGTGGCGGCGAAACCAGCCGGAATCGCATCGTCGAGGGCCTGGGCGTCTTCTACGTGCTCGACCAGATGAAGATGTTCATGGGCATGCAGGCAGCAGGCGGCCTCGTACCCTTTCAGCGGCGCTGGTTTGCCGGAGAGATCGCCGCTGACATCCTCATGCCCGCCGAGACCGCGGCGAGCCTGCTCGGTCGCTTAATCGAGACCAAGCTGACTGAAACGCCAGAGGCTCCCCAGCTCGATCTTCTGGTCTCCCACGATTTCACGCTGTACCTGATCAAGCACCTGTTGCTCGGCCAGGCGGCCGACCGCTATCCCGATGTGATCTATCTTGACGGCATCGCGTTTTTCCAACGCGACGGCAAGACCTGGATCCAGAGCCATCACGAGCCGGCTATCGAACTGCGGCTGTCTTAAGTCATCCCGAGTCGCCAGCGGCAGCCAGTACGGCGGCTGCATCTCGAATGCTGGCCAGCGCTTCTTTACGCATGTGAGCCTCCCGTACTGGCGGCAGCCTCCACTCCCCCATGTACTGCTGGGCAGCTGCTGCGACATAGACCTGCCAAAGCGCAAGACGAAACTCATCGACGGCTCGATGGCGGGCGTAAGCGGCGGCGAAACTTGCCATGACGTCTGCCCCGAACAGGTAACGCAACTCGACGCAGGCGCCCGCCAGGTCTGCCATGGGGTCACCGATGGCGGCGTCCTCCCAGTCAAGCACAGCAACAATGTCACCATCGCGCCATAGCAGGTTCTCTGGCCAGAAATCGCCGTGCAGCAGAACTTGTTCTCCGTGCCAGGCCGTCTCAGGCAAAGCTTCGAGGGTATCTGTCAGGGGCTGCCATTCCTCACCAGGCGGAAGGAACTCAAAGACTTCGGGCCGAGGATCGATTCTGACAGGCAGGGCAGGCAGGGTATCTATGGCCAGGGCATGGATGCCGGCCAGTTCCGTCGCCATGCGCTCGATATAAACCGCGCTATCATCCGGTGGGATTTCACTTTTACCCTCGATGTACTCGATAACGAGGTATGGATCTGGCAGACAGCCACCGCCAGTGCCAAATCCGAGAGGTGTCGGTACTTTCAAGCCGGCATCACGCAATGCACCCAGCAACTCATGTTCGAGCGCCGCATCATGACCGCTGTGGGTTGCGCCATGGACTCTGAGCACGCATCTGGCAGGACCAGCTTTCGGCGCCAGGAGATCAAGACAGAAAACATCCGCCGAGACGCCTCCGGTGAGACGCTGAATGCCGGTAAGCCGGCCACCCGGAAAGTGATGTGCAATCAGCGCGTCAAACTCAGCCCGCCGACCATCATCTTCAGACAAGCGGCTTCATCCGGCGATCTAACCATTCGATGAGAATGCTGTTGGTTTCGGTCGGTTTTTCCTGCTGAATCCAGTGCCCGCATTCGAGTCTGTGAGTTTCAAGATCAGGCACATAGGCACTGATGTCGAGTTCCGGCACGATGTCGTATTTACCGTGAATCATCAGCGCAGGCAGCTTCACTTTCTGTTCGACATCAGCAGTGATTTCCCAGTTGCGGGTAAAATTACGATACCAGTTGCAGGGTGCATGGAAGCCACTGTGCTCAAAAGCTTCGACAAACACATCCAGTTCAGCCTCTGACATCATGAGCTCACCGCGCGGGTTCTCCTGTTCGGCGTAGTCAACAATTGAGAGGCCGGAGGGCTCGTTCACCTCGGTTTCGAGCCATTGTTTCGTGCGATACATGTTGCTCAGGAAACGCCGGACATTCCGGCCGAAGGCGGCAGCAGCGACACCGGGCTGACGATTGAAATGCACAATATAGAAGTCAGGGCCGAGCATTTCTTCCCAGAACCCCACCGGTTCTTGTTCCTGCCTGGCCATGAAAGGCACAGACAGGTTAGCCACGCCGTAAATGCGCTCAGGGTTCAGCAGCGCATGATGCCAGACCAATATAGCGCCCCAGTCGTGGCCGATAAACACAGCCTTATCAATGCCCAGCTTATCTAGCAGGCGGTTATAGTCACCAGTGAGCGCGCGGCAGTCGTAGGCGTCGACGTCGGCTGGCTGACTGGATCGACCATAGCCTCGCTGGTTCGGCACGATGACATGGTAACCCGCGGCCACCAGTGCCGGCACCTGGAAACGCCAGCTGAAGGCGTGTTCCGGCCAGCCATGAGCCAGCACGACGGGCATACCGCCCTGCCCGGCCTGGAAAACTTCAAGCTCTATCTCGCCGAGATCGATCATCTCGGCATCAGGAAAATTCATCATGTGGCTTCCTTCTTTTGCTTTTGCTCTTGCTCTTGCAACCAGCTGTAGGCCGCTTCGACATTATTAAACAGGCGAATCCTGACATTCTTGCCGATCAGACGAAGGACCGTCAGGTAGATACGCAGCAACTGAAAGTCGGTCTTGCGATTCGTCACCAGCGCTGCACTGGTTTTGCCTCTTTGCGCCATGAACCGACCCAGCTGGCCCGGCAGGCTTTGAACATCCTTCAGCGGGATGTTTCTTAACTGCAGGTAGGTCAGGTCCCAGACCGCACTCATGCCCTGCCTGAACCGCTTATCGGCAAGCGCCCGCTCATAGCTTTCTACCAGCTCAGGCACTGTGACAATGCCCTTCAGTTTCAGCAGCATGACATCACGATTCTGATCAAATTCAGTCTCTATCACGTTCGTGTAAAATGCGGGCTGATATTGAGGAGTGACATCATGGCGATCGGTATACTAGCAAAACTAAAGATACAAAAAGATAAGGTCGAAGAGTTTGAGGCAGCATTCACTGAGCTGATGGCAGTGGTTCGAGAACACGAACCCGGCAATGTCTACTACACGCTGAATCGCTCCCGTGAAGAGGTCGGTACTTACTACGTGATGGAGCAGTATATTGACCAGGCCGCAGTCGATGCCCACGGCAAATCAGAAGCCTTTAAAGCGGTGAATGCACGGCTCGGGCCGCTCGTTGCTGCACCACCTGAGATCGAGTTACTCGATTCAGTCTGAGCCTGAAATCGCCTGAAACAGGTAAGGCAGCGAAATATCCATCCGGTAATCGATGGTGGAATGATTATCGGGGAATTCCTCGAAACGGTGGTCGATGCCAATGAGTTGCAGTTTGCGGGTGAACTGCCGGGCTCCATACACCAGGTTGTACTGATCCCTGTCTCCGCAGTCGATGAAGAGCCCCTTCAGAGACCTGAGGTTGTGCTGGGCCTCCGGAAAATCAATCATGCGCACCGGATCCCAGGCCAGCCATTGCTCCCAGCGTTCGTCGATCAGCTCGCAGGTGTCGAGTGTAACCGGCAGTCGAATCCCATAGGGCTGATCAGGGTCAGGATCGTAGCTCGCCGCCATCGCCAGCATCATCAGGTGATGAAAGTCGCCGCCGTTGACCTTCCTGCCGTCGTGAATCTTGCTCACGAAGGCCTCGATATTGTTGCCATAACCCGCCAGGGTTCGCACAGTCGACGCAAAGTCACCGCGATAGCAGAGATCAAAGTCCATATCACCGGAATGGCAGGCCACCGCCGCCCAGGTATCGGCATGTTTCATACCGTGGACAATGGCCCCATAACCGCCCGATGACTTACCAAACAGGGCACGGTGATCACGACCAGGTCGAATGCGGAACTGGTCTTCAAGCGCCGCAATCATGTCGTCACAAAGAAACGTCTCCCAATCACCGAGTGCCGCTGAATTGATGTACTGGTTGCCACCTAAGGAGGTAAAGCAGTCCGGGAAGGCAATAATGACAGGCCCCATCCTGCCCTCTGCAATCAGCCGGTCAACCTGCTGCGGCACATTCTCCTGAAACGCTTTCCAGCCGACGTGGGCAAAACCGCTGCCAGTGAAGCCAACGATGTCTACCATCAGGGGATATTGTTCATCAGAACTGTCGTAGCCTTCGGGCAGATAGACCGCAACACTTCGCACCATTGGGTCGCCGACCAGATTTGCCAGCGCCTCAGATGCAACTTGAATGACTTCAATCCTGCCTTTCGGGCGGGTAAAGGGGTGCTGTGGCATGGCTGCTCCTCCAGGTTAAGCGGGAGCATCATAAGAAAAAGGTGGACAGACGCCAACCGGGTCTGTCCCCCACCCGGAACTGGCTCGCGGCGCCGTTTTGTAGAGGTGTTCTCTGGCTCTGTTGTCAGGCCATGAGTCGGCGCAGGCCGGTAATGAGTTTCTGGGCGCCGACAACGACGGACTGCACTGCCATCAGACCAGCGACCTTGATCCGCGCCAGTGTGTCCACGGCATCGAGACGCTGCATGCGCAGCTGCCATTCACGCAGCTGCGGACTGTTCTCGGCATATTCGCGCACCCGGTTGGATCCCCTACTCAGCATATAAACCGCACCACCGAGAAACAGGATGCCCGGCAGGATCGGGATCAGCAGGCCGACGATACCCAGGGCCAGGAAAATAATGCCCAGGGTCAGGTAGAGGAGTTTTTCAGGACCTTTTGCTGTCATGGTGGTTTCGCTTATCGATCTCGGTTGAACGTTTGCCCAAGTAAATGCGATTACCGTGCCAGCTTCACAAAAAATCTATGTCGTTGTTTTTATTGAAAAATCAGACTTCCTGAAATATTGGAGGCACAACAGACCACCGCAATAGTCGCCTGTTGTGCCAACAGTTAGCGGATTTTGCCGATCAGCTGTCGAGACTGGCGAAATTCTTGCCCTCGGCCACCAGCTTCCTCAGCAAATCGGCCGGCTGCCAGACATCATCCCCGGTTTCTTCATAGAACCGCTCAATGTCAGCCAGGACATTTTCCAGTCCCTGGGTATCAGCAAACCACATGGGTCCGCCAACATAGGTGGGGAACCCATAGCCATTCACATAAACGGTATCAATATCACCGGCCCGCAGGGCGTGGCCCTCCTGCAGCAGCTTGGCGCCGATGTTCACCAGCGGGTACATGCAGCGTTTCAGGATTTCGTCGTCGGAAAAATCCTTCCGCGTGTAGCCAAGGTCTTCCGAAACTTTCGCAATGACAGCATCCGCTTCGGGATCAGGCAGCGGCGTGCGGTCACCTTCCTCGTATCGGTAGTAGCCTTTACCGTTTTTCTGGCCATAGCGGCCAAGCTCGCAGAGTTCATCCGGAATTCGCGCTGTCACCTCATTGGTGCCACCCATCATCTTGCGGGCGCGCCAGCCTAGATCCAGACCTACCATATCGTTCATGGCAAAAGGGCCCATCGCAAGACCGAAATCGTAGATCACTTTGTCGACCTGAGCAGGCGTCGCGCCCTCGAGGATCATCATCGCTGCCTGGCGGGTATAGCCACCCAGCATGCGGTTACCGATGAAGCCCGGGCAATTGCCAGCCATGACAGACACTTTGCCAAGCCGCTTACCGAGTGCCATCGCCGTGCCGAGTGTCGCCGGCGAAGACTGTTCACCTTTGACGACCTCGAGCAGCTTCATGACATTGGCCGGGCTGAAGAAGTGCATACCGCAGACAAATTCCGGTCGTGAAGTCGATGCCGCAATGGCATCCACGTCCAGGCCTGACGTATTGGTTGCCAGCAGCGAACCTGGTTTCATAACCTTGTCGAGACGCTCGAAGATCTCTTTCTTAAGCTCAAGGTTTTCGTAGACAGCTTCGACAACAACATCGCCATCACCGAGCTCATCAAAGTTCTCCGTTGGAATGATCAGCGCCATGCGCTTATCCATTTCCTCCTGGGTAAGCCTGCCCTTCGAGACCGTCCTTGCGTAATTCCCCTCGATGACCTTAATCCCCCTCGCCAGGTTTTCAGGATCATTATCGTGGACACGAACCGGGATACCTGCGTTGGCAAAACACATGGCGATGCCGCCACCCATCGTACCGGCACCAATGACTGAAGCCTTGTTCACATCGATCAGCGGGACGTCCTTGTCGAGCCCCGGAATCTTGTTCGCCGCACGCTCGGCAAAGAAGATGTGAAT
Organism: Gammaproteobacteria bacterium; assembly: GCA_038136715.1. Lineage (GTDB taxonomy): Bacteria > Pseudomonadota > Gammaproteobacteria > Pseudomonadales > Azotimanducaceae > UBA9659. Next base: position 70,573 of record JAYQAI010000003.1, read on the forward strand.
CAGCGCCTCACGCTGGGGGTGTGACAGACACTCGGTGAAGCATTCACGTTCGACCGCTATGCCGGCATCAAAATCTTCAGCATTCACCGCGGCCCTGATGCATTTCAGGATCTGCGCGGGCGCAAACTGGCCACGATGGGTACGACCCAGGTTCGCTTCAAACTTTTCAAACAGGGCATCGTTGCCCCTGTCCTGCTCGATCTTGTCTTCGATATCGCGAATGCGCCGCTTCGCCGCACCCGCCTCAATGATTTCAGCCGCATAAGCAATGGCGTCTTCAACAATGTCGCCGCTGCCGATGCGATCAATAATGCCCATGGTGAGCGCGTCTGGCGCCAGGATCGGATCGCCGGAAATGATGGCCTGCACTGAGGCTTCAGCACCAATGAGGCGCGGTAACCGCTGCGTACCGCCCGCACCCGGCAGCAAGCCAAGCTTGACTTCCGGCAGGCCAACCGGCGCTGTAGGAGCCGCGATGCGGTAGTCGCAACAGAGCGCGACTTCCAGGCCACCGCCAAAGGCAGTACCGTTGATTGCTGCGATCACGGGCTTCTCGCAGGCCTCCATATCTCTAAGCACCTGGTTCAAATCTGGCCCGGCACTGGCTGCCGCGCCGAATTCACTGATATCGGCACCCGCGATAAAAGCACGGTGCATACCCGTGATAACAACCGCGTGGATGCTGTCGTCAGCCAGCGCCTTCTCAACGCCATCGCATAACCCTGCCCTGACCCCCGAGGAGAGAGGGTTCACCGGTGGGTTATCAATACTGAGCAGAGCAACGTTGCCCCGCTCCTCATAATGCACGGTACCTTTCATCGTGAATTCCTTTAGAAACTTGAGCCGCGAGTATAGCGATAATCAGATTTTGCTACTATTGAGTGGTGACTGAACCCATCAGACTACCGCCGTCCGACAAGATCATCCCTGCTCTTGTGCACCACTACACGCCAGCCGAGCTGAATGGTGTTATCTCTGGACGGGAAAAGCTGGTGCAGCTGCTGAACAGATTGCCGGCACTGTCGACCGAAGATCACATCGATACCATTGCAACCCAGCTGACCCAGCTGGAGCCAGGCGCGCAGTTCGAGGCTGAGGACCGGGCCATCATTACCTTTGTTGACGATGCCGTGACCGAGGTCCTGAACAACACAGATCTCGACTTTAAGGTTGAGTCTTTCGTTCGCAACATTGCGCCTCGACTGGCGGCCCTGGCACTGGAAAATGACCTGAAAAAAGTCACCGAGAGCAACCCGCTGTTCCAGCTGATTGATCTGTTAATGGAGGAGTGCATCGGCTGGAGCGAGGACCTCGGCATCCTTGGTCAGCAGTTTATGGAAAAGATCGAGACGGTGATGAACGGGTTTGACTCCGGCCGGCTCGACGGCGTCACGACCCTTGAGGAGTTGAAGACACTGTTCAAGAAAGAAGCGCCGAATTTCCACAAGCTCGAGCAGCGACTCTGCGACCGCGAACTGAAAGTACTCGCCGGCCTGAAAGCTCATTTCCATAGTACTCAGTTGCTGAATCGCGAGATGTCCGGCCAGAAACTGCCACTGTTTATCATCTTCATGCTGCAGGGCCCCTGGTTCAAATTCCTGCAGGACATCTACCTCAATTGCGGTGAGGATTCGAAACAGTGGCAGAACATCCAGAAAATTACTGAAGCCATGATCTGGTCACTGCAGCCAGGCCGAGATGCGGAAAAACTCGGGCAGGTGATGAGCTCGGTACCCGACTCGGTACGCACGCTCTGCCAGAACGCCGAATTCGAAACGGATCAGGTAGAAAACTCGCTGGCAGAACTGGAGGCAGAGTACCAGACGATTCGTGCCGGCGAACCGTCAGAGCCCTGCGACTTTGCCTTGATGGACGTCGACGAGGACATGGCGCTGGCACTCCAGTCAGCATCAAGGGATGAAGCGAAGGCGATCCGTGCGATTCCCAGTGGCCAGTGGTTTCTCTACGACGACCCAGACGAGCCTGACGAAAAAGTCGCTCGCATCAAGCTGATCCTGAACTGGACAGAAACGGAACAGCTGCTGCTCACCAACCACAACCGCCGCAAAGTGGTTCACATGTCATACGGCGTGATGACTAATCACCTCGCCTCTGGTGTGCTGCGCAAACTGAACCCGGTCCGGTCCGCCTGCGAGAACTTCCGCCTGCACCTGCTTAAAGTGTTGAAGGCAGTCTCCGATCAGAACAGGAAAGAGAAAAAGATCAAGGCGCAGGAACGGCGACGGGTTGTCTCAGCAGAATATAGCGAGCAGCGCAAGGAAGACCTGGTGCGGCAGCTACAGCGGCTTGAAGAGCAGGCTGCGAAGAAGAAACAGCGCGCTATGTTGCTGCGTCACAAGGCGCAAAAGAAACTCCAGGCCGCAGTCGCGACCGTCAACTCACTGCGTCAGGACGCCTGGGTCAAACTGCCGATCATGGAAGGTACGCTCACTCCCTGCAAGCTGGTCGCTGTTGTCAGCGCCAACAACACCTATATTTTCGCCAACCGCGCCGGCCTCAAGGTCGCCGAGTACACCGGCGGCCAGCTGGCGCATATGATCGTGACCGAAAACAGTGAAATTCTCGACACCGGCGCGGAGTTCGAGAACGCCCTCGCCACTGTTGTCAGCGGCCTCAGGGAAGGCAAAAATAAGTCCTACGACGAGCTGACGGGCGACACAGGATGATCAGCGACGACATTACGTTCGACAAACTGCTGCAGGATATCGATACGCAACTGGAGGTTTTGTCAGCCATCGCCGCCGACAATCCCATCCTCTCCGAGCAACTGCGGGTACTGAATGAGGCTCGTGAGCAACTGCTTTACCAGGACATGGAAATCAATCGTCTGTTCGAGCTGATAGACCCCGACGATTTCCATGAACCGCTGACAATCAAACAGGAACCCTCATGAGCGAAGTACTGGCACAGACCACCGACAACCCCTACCTCAATGGCAATTTCGCACCGATCGAAGAAGAAGTGACGGCGACGGATCTTCAGGTCACCGGTGAACTGCCGGCAGAGCTGAACGGCCGCTATCTGCGCGCCGGGCCCAATCCCTTGAATCCCGAGACATCAAGCCATCACTGGTTCCTGGGTGATGGCATGGTTCACGGCATTCGTCTGCGCAACGGCAAAGCTGAGTGGTACCGCAATCGCTATGTCGGTTCACACAGCCTTTCAGCTCATCGCGGCCTGCCCGATATTCCAGGGCCAAATTGGAACGACAGCGCGATCGGCCCCAATACCAATGTGGGCGGTTTTGCCGGCAAGACCTGGGCCATGGTCGAAGCTGGTGGCTGCCCGGTCGAGCTCGACTATGAGCTGGAAACTGTCGGCCGCAACAATTTTGAGGGCACGCTGCCTGGCGCTTTCACCGCCCACCCCAAGATTGATCCAGACACCGGCGAGATGCACGCAATAACCTATGCCTGGCCCCAGTGGCTCGATCATGTGCAGTATGTCATCGTCGGCACAGACGGTCGCGTCCGCCGGACCGTTGATATCCCACTGGCGGGAATGTCGATGGTGCACGACATGTCGATGACGGAGAAATACATCGTCATTTACGACCAGCCGGTGACTGTCGATATCGAGATGGCCATGAACGGCTCTCCGTTGCCGATGCGCTGGAATCCGGACTACGGCAATCGCCTCGGGTTTATGCCGCGGGAAGGATCAGCGGCCGACATTACCTGGGTCGACGTCCCCATGGGTTACTGCTTTCATCCCATGAATGCCTACGATCTGGACAATGGCGATGTCGTGCTTGACCTCTGCTTCTATGACCGGATGTTTGATCAGGACCACCAGGGGCCCTTTGGCGACAGCATGCCAAGGCTCGAACGCTGGACCGTGTCAGTTCAGCACCGCAGCGTCTCGACGGCTGTCATTGATGAGCGTGCCAACGAGTTCCCGAGACATCGGGGTGGGCTCACCGGCAAACCCTATCGCTACGGTTACTGCGCCAACGTCAACCCGGCAGCCCGCGAGGGCTGGCCCACCATCAAACACGATTTAAAAACCGGAGAGCAAACCACATTCGATCACGGCCCGGGACGGGCGGCAGGGGAACCCGTTTTTGTCTGCAAGGCTGGTCGCTCGGAAGAGGATGCGGGCTGGCTGATCACTTTCGTGCATGATCTTGGCAAAGGCAGTGCCGAATTCGTTGTTATGGATGCCGAGGATCTGGCGCGCGGCTACGTCGCCAGCGTCGCGCTGCCTCAGCGGATTCCGTTCGGTTTCCATGGCAACTGGGTAAGGGACTAGGAAGAGCGCCTGATAAACTTCTTCAGGTCTCCCGACAAGGCCTTCAGGGAGGGCTTGTGTGTGTACATCATATGACCGGCATCGTAGTAGGCCATGGTGACATTCTTATCGACGTCATCCCGCAAGCCGAGGTGATTCATCGTGTACTCCGTTGCATAAAACGGTGTCGCCAGATCATAAATGCCGTTCGCAACGAACAGTTTCAAGTGCGGATTTTTCATCATTGCGCCGCGCAACGTTTCCGCGACATTGACGAAGTTGTTCTGAAACTCATCGTACTTCCATTTCGGAAATACCTTAAAGCTGAGGATCTCGTAAGGCAGGTCTGATTCGAACCTGAGCTCGCGGCGCACGTAATCATTGAGGCAGGCTGAGTAAACCCCCTGAACCACATCAAAGCTGGGGTCACGCTCGAAGATTTCAGCCGCGTCATCGATGTCGACACCCGTGATACGCGAGTCAAACCGGCCCACCGACTTGCCGTCACTCCGCAGGATTTCCTTGGCAAAACGCATGATGGGAACCCTGAGGTTGTTGCGCAGCACATAGTCCGGCGTAACACCGATATAACCTGCAAGCTTCTCCGCGACGTTCTTCTGCTGCCGGGCCGAGAGGGCACTGCCCTTGTGCAGGGCCGGGAGATATTCGTCTTCGGTAAAGGCCCGCACCTCGTTAAGGAACTGCTGTGCCTCCATTTTCTGGTACCTGGATGCCAGCTTGCCGTGATAACGGGCCGTCATAGCGTAACTTGGCACGTAGACGACAAAAGGCAGTTCGTTGCCGGGGTGAAACAGGATCGTCTGGAAATTGAGCACGGCTGACACCAGCATGATGCCGTTAAGATAAAGCCCGAATTGATCCTGCAGATAGCCTGAGAGACCTGCAGCACGGGTGGTGCCGTAGCTTTCACCGATCAGGTACTTGGGTGAACGCCAGCGCTGATTTCTCGAGGTGTAAAGTCGGATGAATTCGCCGACTGAATCCAGGTCACGGCGGAAACTGAAGAACTCGTCAGGATCATTGTCTTCCCCCGACAGCGGCCGGCTGTAGCCCGTACCAATCGGATCGATGAAAACCAGGTCAGTCTCTTCGAGCAGGGTGAACTCGTTGTTCTCGACCTGGTAAGGCGGTGCAAGGCGATTCGTCATCACTGCATCATCGACAGACAATGGCACCCGTTTTGGCCCAAGCAGCCCCAGCAGCATCCAGACAGAAGAGGAACCAGGCCCGCCGTTGAAGCTGAAGGTCAGTGGCCGACGGCCCTTCACACCATCCCGTGTAAACGCGATGAAGAACATCTCCGCTCTTGGCTTGTGCCCTTGCTTATCGACTTCTTCCTTCAGCACCATGGTGCCGACCGTCGCTGTGTACTTGATCTCCTTGCCCCGCAACCGCAGCGAGTGCTTGGAAGAGACGATATTGTCTTCGACGCTGGCGTCAGTCGTGGGCTTGTCCTCGTTCATACTGCTGTCCTGCCTGTTTCGATGGGCCCTAGAGGGCGATTACGGGAGAGAGTATAGCCTGACGCTACCTGGCCCCGGCATCTGCAGCTGGCTTCTCTGCCCTCAGTTATAGACAGATGCACCGGGGAAGTAACGCTCACGACTGACCACATCAAAAGTCAGGTTGAGGTGTGACAGGCCCCGCAGGAAACTGCTGGGCACATGCAGGAACGCCTCATCCGGATCTTTCGTTCGAATGTTGCCGATTCTGCGCAGCAGAATAGTGAAAGCCGAGTACATCTCCTGCCGGGCAAGGGCGGCGCCGGGGCAGTGGTGTGGTCCCGAACCAAACGCGAGGTGCGCGCCGGCTTTGTTGCGCGCCACATCAAAGTGTTCTGAGTCATCGAAGACCGCCTCATCACGGTTGGCAGAAGCATAGCCCACAGCGATCGAAGCACCCCGCGGAATGGACACCCCGCCCAGCTCCGTATCTTCGGTTGCAACCCGCCAAAGGTGCAGAACCGGCGTTTCAAACCGCAGTGACTCCTCGATAAAGTTTCTTATAAGTGCCGGATTTTCCTGCAGCTGCTGCATGAGAACCGGTCGCTGCAACAGCAGCATCATGGCGGAGCCAATAGCGTTGGTGGTCGTCTCGTTCCCACCTGTCAGCAGCTGGTCGAGCAGGTCCTGCAGCTCAAACATATCGAGGTGGCGTTCTTCACCGCCCTCTTCATCCTGAATTCGGGTGTGGACCAGGTCCGAGATAATGTCGTCTCTCGGTTCCTGCTTTCGCGCTTCAATCACCTCGGCAAAGAAACGCTGCGCTGCGACGACATCCTTTCCGCATTGCAATGCCGCGGCCTCATCTGTAAATCCGCCGCCTGGCGCAAGCATGGCATCGGACCACTTTTTCAGTTCCCAGATTTTGTCGCGCGGGACACCCAATTGATCGGCAATCACGATGCAGGGCAACGGGACGGAAAAGTCCCACATGAAATCACACTCACCCTTTTCGATGAAGGTATCAACAAGGTCATTCACCACCGTCTCGATATAGTCCGTCATCTTGCGGATACGAGCGACAGAAAACGTATGATTGATCAACTTGCGATACTTGGTGTGAACGGGTGGATCTGTGCGCTGCAGGGTCGAAACCCTGGCCCAGCCATGCTCTGCCTTGTATTCCTCAGCAATGTTACGAGCAACCCCACCCTTCTGCGCTCGCAGCTTGTAGATATCACTGCTGAACAGCTCGGGATGTTTCTTGATATAGCGCACATCCTCATACCGGCTGACATAGTAGGCCTGGATCTCTGGCATAAAGTAAACCGGCTTCTCGAGATGCCGGATGGCTCGGAAGTATTCGAAGGGGCACTCCCTGGTGCTGTCTTCCATCAGGTTATAGTCAAGCTGCTTCATGGGTCTGCTTCCGTTTAGTCCCTCGTCTATTGCCACTAGTGTCTCATGCTCATCCACGCATTGTGAATGGTCCCCATACCGCTGGTTTATCGTCTTCGATTTTTGGCAAATCCTCGGTCATACTGCTGCAGCGGGCCTGTCTGGCAGCTGACGCCTGCCCAAGAACAAATATCAGGAGGACGACATGGCAGACTTTGAGTGCATTCTCTATGAACTTGAAGATCACATCGCAACCGTAACACTGAACCGGCCCGACGTGATGAACGCCCTCAACTGGGATGCTTACGCCGAACTGGAGCAGGTCTTTCGCGATATCCAGAAGAATCCTGAGGTTCGCTGCGTCATCCTGACCGGCGCTGGCCGTGCCTTCTGCTCTGGTGACGACGTTAAGCAGATCATGATGAAGATCGGTGACGGTGAAGGCGGCGGCCGGTTGCGCGAAGTGCGCCCGGGAACGACGCCCGCGGCCAAAGCAATACTGGACTGCGACCGACCTGTCATCGCCGCGGTCAACGGTGCCGCTGTTGGCTGGGGTATGGACATGTCACTGATGGCAGATTTCCGCATCGCTTCCGAGAAGGCAAAGTTCGGTGAACTGTTCGTCAAGCGTGGCCTCGTTGCCGATGTCGGCGGCATGGTTCGCCTGCCAAAAATCGTTGGGCCGCAAAAGGCGGCTGAACTGCTGTTTACTGGCGATATTATTCCTGCCGAGGAAGCGCTGAACATTGGCCTGGTCATGGAGGTTGTTGCTCATGATGAGCTGATGTCAGCAGCACGAACGCTGGCCGAACGTATCAGCTGCAATCCGCCACTGGCGGTGCGCCACTTGAAGGAAGGACTGAGACGCTCTTTCCACGGCGACTATGATGAAGTCGGCAACTGGATCGCCCAGACCCTGGGCGTGTTGTTCCAGACAGAAGATCACAAGGAAGGCGTCGCTGCCTTCATGGAGAAACGCGAACCGGTCTTTAAGGGCCGCTGAGGAATCAACATGACGACCGAACACAAGACATTCTGCCGCTACTGCCACGCATACTGTCCGATGGTGGCAGAAGTCGATAACGGCAAAGTGCTTGCCGTAAGACCTGACACCTCGAACGAGATGTATGGCGGCTACACCTGCATTAAAGGCCGGCAGCTGGTTGAACAGATGTACCAGCCGCAGCGCCTGGTAAAACCGCAGGTCAGGAACGATGCCGGGGAGTTTGAAGACATCGACAGCGAAACCGCCTTCGACCAGATCGCCGTCAAGGTCAGGGAACTCGTCGAGAAATATGGGCCTCGCTCTATCGCAACCTATAACGGCACCGTCGCTTTCCAGAATTCCGGCCAGCTGGTCTACAGCCGCGAATGGCACAATGCCCTCGGTTCCAGTTCGTACTACACCAGCGTCACAATCGACCAGCCAGCAAAGGTTTTTGTAGGCTCGCGTATCGGTTACTGGACCGGCGGCAGTCACTACTTCCATGATTCCGACGTTGCCATGATCATCGGCAACAATGTGATTGCGTCACACTACGCGCCTCCAGGCGGCATCCCCTCTGCGAGTCCATCAGCCAACCTGCGCAAGGCACAGAAACGGGGCCTCAAACTGATCGCCGTCGACCCCCGCAAAACCGAGGTTGCCAGTCGAGCTGACCTGCACCTGCAGATCAAGCCGGGTCAGGACGCCGCCCTGCTGGCCGGCATGATCCGAATCATCCTCGAAGAAAACCTGCACGACACTGATTTCTGCGAGCAACACGTCAGCGGCCTGGATGAGCTGCGCGAGCAGGTCGCGCCCTACACAATCGACGTTGTTGAACAGCGCACTGACATCCCGGCTGCTCAGGTGCTGGAGGCAGCGCGACTGTTCGCCGCCGGGCCCCGTGGCAGCGCAATTACCGGCACGGGCCCGGAAATGGGTGCGCATCCAAATCTGGTACAGCACCTCGTGGCGTCGCTTAATACTATCTGTGGCCGTTTCTATCGTGCCGGTGACACTGTGCCAAACCCGGGCGCACTTTCATCCAGCACGCCGAAGATGGCGATGGTCTATGAGGCGCCTGTTGCCTGGGGCAAGGGTGACCGCAGCCGCACTAACCCTGAATACGGAGAACTCGTTTCCCCGACGGGTGTACGCGAAATGCCAACATCCCAGCTCGCAGATGAGATCCTGATGCCAGGTGAAGGCCAGATCAAAGCGCTGTTTGTCATCGCCGGCAACCCGATTATGGCGTTCCCTGATCAGCGCAAAGCCTATGCCGCGATGCAGGAACTCGAACTGCTGGTCTGTATCGACCCTTACCTGTCCGCTACCGCCGAGATGGCACACTACGTACTGCCGCCGAAGCTCACCCTGGAGCGGGAAGACGTCACTCTGCTGGCTGACCCCTGGTATGAAAAACCTTACAGCCACTACAGCAAGGCCGTGATCGAGACAGATCATGACGTCATCGAAGAGTGGGAGTTCTACTGGGCGCTGGCGCAACGACTTGGACTGGATGTGAAGATCAAGGGCGAGTCCATGCCGATTGATCGCAAACCGACCAAGTTCGAACTGCTCAAAACCATTACCAAGGGTTCGCGGATCGAACTCGATTACCTGCGCGACAACCCCGGCGGACATATCTTCGAGGATATCCGCGTCGAAGTGCAGCCTGCACCTGAGGGCGCCACCGGCCGACTCAAGTTATACCCCGAGGGCGTCAAGGAAGAGTTCGAAGCACTGGCCAGCGATACCGTCGACACCGAATTTCCGCATACGCTGATCCAGTTCCGCAGCAAGTATGTATTGAATTCCTTTGGTCGCAACCTGCCGGCACTGGCAGAGAAAGTCGGCACCACCAATCCTGCGAACATGCACCCGGATGACCTTGAGGCGCTTGGCATCGAGGATGACAGCGAGGTCACCATCGAGTCCAAGCATGGGTCCATACAAGCCGTGGTTAAGGCCAATGAAAAAATCAAGCCAGGCGTTGTCGCCATGCATCACTGCTGGGGGGTTGCGCCAGGACACCAGGCACCGGTGCGGGAGGTCGGCGCCAACACCAATCTGTTGGTGAATTCAGAGGAAGGCCTGCAGCGCTTTACGGCGATGACGCGGTCAAGCGGGATTCCCGTCAAGGTTTCTTGACCAGCGACGATGGCAGGGTCCCGCCGGGCCCCGCTTCTCGCCAGCATGTTCCGGATAGACTGAGGCCGTATACAGGTCGCCATGCTGGTCCATAGCCAGTTGGTGAATATAAATCGCGAGGTCATCGACCCGCTGCAGCACGTCGCCGCTTTCCTCATCAAGGATTACGAGATTGCTCATCTTGTCGCTGGCGTAAATCTTGTCGCCATAGGTCGCGAGGCTAAGCGGCATGATGTGTGTCCACTCATCGATATACTCACCGTCCGGTGTCAGACGCTGGATCCTGTGCAGCGGCGTCTCAGCCGGCACGGTGCGTTCGTGTTCGATCTGACCTGGCACGGTCATGTAGTCGTGAAAATTACCGCCGGCCAGGTCAGCCACCAGGATTCTGCCTTTTGAATCCTGCGTGATCGCGTGCGGGGTGTTGAACTGGGTCGGCCCCCTGCCCCAGTCACCGACGGAGCGGATGAACTCGCCTTCAGCGGTGAACCAGACCAGGCGTGAATTCCAGTAACCATCACTGACCACGATATTCCCATTATCCTGCACCAGTACCGCTGTCGGACCATTGAAATGGGTTTCATCACAGCCCCACTCGGCAAAAGTGCCAAGGGTCAAAAGCAGCTCGCCTGCCGGCGTGTACTTCTTTACTGTGTGACCGTCACGGTCGGTGGTCCAGAACATGCCGTCTTTTTCGATATAGAGCGTATGCGCGCCGAGGGCGAAGCCACGCTCATCCGATGGCCCCCACTTACCGAGGTAGCGCCCGTCTCGATTAAACATTGAGATACTGCTCTTCCCCATCTTTTCTTTCATCGCCAGGGGATGTGCAGCCCAGTGTTCGATATCGCGGGTGAACAGGTAAATGATGCCGTCCTTATCGACAGCTACGCCCGAGCCCATCTCAAACTGCATATCAGGCGGATACTTTGGCCAGTCTTCCGCCAATTGATACCCCGCCCGTGGGTCATTGCTTTCCGTTCCGTTCTCGACATCGTGAGTGACACACATGGTTCAACCTTCTTGTTCTTAGTTGCCGTCGCTTGAGACTACACGAATCTGCTACCCGGTTTCGAGTATGATCAGCGAATGATCAGGAGATCCAACGGCCTCGCCTCAGCCTTCAGTCGATGGCCACTGCTGCAACCGCTGCAACAGCGAAACTACCTGCTGCTCTGGCTTGGCTCGGTCATCAGCTATATCGGCGCCAATCTCACCTTCATTGCCTTTCCCTGGCTGGTCCTGCAGATTTCGAGCGACCCGCTGGCAATTGGTTCCGTGATGGCAGTTGCCGGTATTCCCCGCGCCGCCTTCATGTTATTCGGCGGCGCCGCCACAGACCGCTTTTCCCCTCGCACGGTGCTGATTGTCTCTACCGCCTTACGCCTGGTGTTGATGCTGGTAATGGCTCTGCTGACCTGGGAAGGGAGCATTACTCTTTGGCAGGTATTCGTACTGGCCTTCCTGTTCGGTTGTCTTGATGCGTTTTACTGGCCTGCCTCGAATGCAATTTTGCCGCAGCTGCTGCCCACAGAACTGTTGCCACCGGGCAACTCTTTACTCCAGGGCGCAGGTCAGGCCAGTCTGATGCTGGGTCCCATCCTGGCCGGGTTGATTATCTCGCTCGTGGGGGACGGGCAGTCGCTCAAAGGCATCGCGGCCGTCTTCTTCCTTGATGTCGCCGGCTTTATCATCTCGCTCATCACACTCAGCCTGATCACCCAATCCGGCGTCAAACAGCAACCTGTTGAGATCTCTGTAAAGTCTGTGCTCACCTCACTGGCCGAAGGCCTGAGTGCTGTCTGGCACGACATGCCAGTGCGCATCATGACCATCGTGCTGGCGGTGTTTACGCTGTTTTTTCGCGGTCCTTACCTGGTGGGTATTCCGGTTCTGGCTGATGCACGCTTCGATGAGGGCGCCCTGGCATTCGGTATGATCATGTCTTCATTCGGTGTCGGCGCACTGGTCGGCATCATTGTCGCCGGCTCAATCGCACTGCCGAAAGATCACTGGCTGGGTCGAATCCTGCTGCTGGATTTCCTCGTGCTGGGCAGCACATTTGTTGCTTACGGCACAACCAGCAACATTGAGCTGGCAATGCTGGTGACCGCTATTGCAGGTTTTTTTGATGGCTATGTCATAGTGATTCTGATTTCCTGGCTGCAGGCCCGGGTACCCGAAACCTTAATCGGACGAGTCATGTCAGTCGTGATGTTCTGCAACAATGGCCTGGCACCCGTTTCAGCTGCCGCTGCGGGATGGCTGCTGACAATTTCAGTGGCCTGGACGTTTCTCGGGACAGGATTGCTGCTGGTGGCACTCTGCTGCATCGGCATGGCAGTGCCGGTGATTCGACAGCTGGGGCTGCCACGCTACAATGCAACTTTGTGATTGTTTGAGATAACGCGATGTCTGACGAGACCCTGACCAATCCGGCCGATGAACTCCGCGCGGAGCGCACCAAACCTGAGGCGGTACTGCAAAGCGGTGATCTGCAGGATCCCGTCAATACGCCCATCGGACAACTCGATGTCAGCGATTCCAGGCTTTACCAACTCGATGCGTGGCGACCTTACTTCGAACGTCTGCGCCGCGAAGACCCCGTGCACTACACCGCAGAAAGCCCATTTGGCGCCTACTGGTCGATCACCCGGTTTAAGGACATCATGGAAGTGGAATCACGCCATGACGTCTTCTCCTCATTTCCAACTATTGCCATCGGCGACAGCCCCAATGGTCAGTACATCGAAAACTTCATTTCAATGGACCCGCCAAAGCATGATCAGCAGCGCAAAACCGTGACCGGTGCTGTCGCGCCGCGCAACCTGATGCTGCTTGAGCCCCTGATACGTGCGCATGCCAGCGAGATTCTCGACAGCCTCCCCGCCGACGGGGTCGAATTCGACTGGGTCGACAATGTCTCAGTTGAGCTCACGACACGCATGCTGGCGACCCTGTTCGATTTTCCATTTGAGGACAGGCGCAAGCTTACCTACTGGTCGGATATCTCGATAGGTTCACCGGAGACCACCGGTATGGACGAGGGTCCTTCCCAGGAGGAAGTCATGGAGGGGCTGAACGATATGGCCGGCACTTTCATGAATCTCTGGGCGGAACGCGCGGCCGCCGACCCTGCGGGCAAGAATGATCTCATCACAATGCTGGCCCATGGCGATGAAACCAGAGATATGGTGACGCGCCCCCTCGAGTTTCTGGGCAATATTATGCTGCTGATTGTCGGCGGCAATGATACGACCCGAAACTCCATCTCAGGCGGCGTACTGGCCCTCAACCAGTTCCCTGCCGAGTACGACAAACTGCGCGCCGACACCAGTCTGATCCCGAACATGGTATCTGAAATCGTCCGCTGGCAGACGCCGGTGCTGCACATGCGCCGAACCCTGAAGAGCGACTACGTACTGGACGGGAAAGAGATGAAAGCCGGTGACAAGGTCGTGCTCTGGTATATCTCGGGCAATCGAGACGAAACTGTGCATGAAAGCCCCGATCAGCTCATCATTGATCGCAAGGACGCTCGTCACCATGTGTCATTCGGTTTCGGCGTGCACCGCTGCATGGGCAACCGGCTGGCGGAAATGCAGCTGCGCATCATCTGGGAAGAAATCATGCAGCGCTTCCGTTACATCGAAGTGACGGGCCCGGAAACGCGACTCAAGTCCAACTTTATACGCGGTATCCGCGAGATGCCGGTGCGGCTGCACCGACATTGATTTATTCCGCTTGCTGACGGTCAGAGGCGATAGGCCCTGGCCGCCGTGCCATAAAACAAATCAGACTTCTCACCGTCGCTCATACCGGCTTTGTTAGCAATCCGCTTGAACAGGTTCCACAAGGTGCGGTAGCTGATGCATTCACGATCAACAGGGAAATTGCTCTCAAACATGCAGCGGTCCGGACCAAACGCATCCAGTACCACCAGGTAATGCGGATACAGCAACTCGCAAAAGGCTTCAGATGAGAGCGGTGCCTCGCACTGATGCATATGGTATTCCGGTTCCCACTCATCGACCCGCATCTGCGCACCACCCAGCTTCATGACGGTGTTCGGACATGCCGCGACCGCCTCAATGCCCGCCCGCCAGGTTTCAAAACTGTCCTTGTCGGCGCGGATGTCAATCTTTCCGCCGAGGTGGTTTACGATCACTGTGACTTCGGGGTTGGCGTTTGCCAGCTTTGCCAGCGTCGGCAGACGTTCATAATCAGGTGACCAGTTGTCATAGCTGAGATTGTGCTTCGCCAGCAGCCTGAAACCCTCCATGAAGTCGGCGTTCAGGTCCGAGGGAAAGGCGCTGCGGATGCCTCGGAAATATTCGGACGCCCTCATATGCGCTTCCAGCACCGGCTCGACCCTCGCACCCAGTCTAAGATCAGCCGTTGAGAAAATACCGGTGCAAAGCCGGGTATCACCATAGATGCCGGAGCGGCTCATCGCAGCGATGCCATGCACAAACTCAGTTTCACCGACCGGCCGCATCTCGACAGGACCGTCAGCCCGGTAGAAAGCCCCGCACTGGGCGAACACCGTCTGCTCAACGTTGTGGCCCGCTCCAATAATGTCGTTCATGATTTCTTCGCAGAGATAGACCTTCTGCTGGAAGGGATAGCCCGGCGCTTCACGGATATCCCAGAGGTGATGATGCGCATCGATGATAGGTAGATCCGGTTCCAGCACGGCCTCCTCAGTTTCTCTGGCAATGAAGTCATTGATCTTCTGGTTGGCGACAAACGTCATGGCGTTTCCCTCTTCTTTTATTAGCGTTTGTTCTTTCTGCACCGATACTATCCCACTCCCGCTGACACAGGAAACCACCCGGCAACCTCAAGGCTGGCGTCGCAGAATGCGTTGTGAGTGCGATCGGGGCGCGCTAAGCTGCGCCCATGACGCTGCTCGTAATATTTTTCCTGGTCTCCATTGTGTTCTCTTTCCTCTGTTCACTCTGGGAAGCAGCACTTTTGAGTATCACCCCGACCTTCGCCGAAATTAAAAATAAGGAGGGCACTGCGCTCGGCCTGCACCTGTCGGAGTTCAAGACGAATATCGACCGGCCGCTGGCAGCGATCCTGACACTGAACACTATTGCCCACACAGTAGGCGCCATCGGCGTTGGGGCACAGGCTTCCAGCATCTGGGCGGATGCCAATCCGCTGATTACCCAACTGCTGGTACCAGCGGTAATGACGCTGGCCATCCTGCTGTTCTCTGAAATCGTGCCAAAAACTCTGGGTGCGACTTACTGGAAGGAACTCGCAGGCTTCACGGTCAGTTCGCTGCGCCTCGTGATCTTCATGCTGGCGCCACTCGTCTGGCTCTGCCAGGGCATTACCAGCATGCTGAAACGCGACACAGAGGGCAGCATTTTTTCCCGAACGGACTTTCTGCATATGGCAGAAATCGGCGCCCGCGAGGGCGTGTTCCACGAAACTGAATCCGAGATGATCGCTAACCTGATCAAGTTTGAGTCAGTCTGCGTGCAGGACATCATGACACCGCGGACCGTCATCGCCGCTGCCCCCAGTAATGACACTATTGAGGATTTCGTAAGATCTAACGACCCGCTGCGGTTTTCCCGAATCCCGATTCACCACAACGGCAATAAAGACGACATGATCGGTTTTGCTCTCAAGTCCGACATGCTGTCCGCGATTGTCGACGGGCGGGGCGACGAAAAGGTCTCAGCACTGCGGCGTGACATTATGATCGTGAAAGATGACTTTCCCCTGCCGGAATTGTTCAAGCGCCTGATTTCGCGCCGCGAGCATATCGCCCTGGTAGTAGACGAATTTGGTGGCATCGCCGGCCTGGTGACAATGGAGGATGCGATTGAAACGCTGCTGGGCCAGGAAATCCTCGACGAATCTGACAAGGAAGCTGATATGCGCACCCGGGCCCGGCGGGAATGGGAGCGTCGTGCCAGGGCACGGGGCCTGGTTGAGGAGGTTCACGACAAGGAAGAACCGCCGACGGCTAACGCTGCACCTGAAGCAGGCGCCGATGATACAGAAACCGATAGCAGGCAGACCAGACCTGAGTAGTTCAGGCTTTTGATGTCAGGCACTGGCCAGTGACCGATAGCGGCTCTCGAGGTCCTCGCGATTGGTGTACGCACCTGACATTTTTCTCATCCCACGATAAGCCGTGCGACCGTGCAGCACCCGCCAGTTGTCAAACACTAGCGCCTGGCCAGCTGCAAGGCGGTGGCGCCACTGGTACACGGGATCATTGAAATACGTTTCAACCAGCGCAATCGCTTCATAGAGACGCTGGCTGTCCTCAGCTGTAAACAACTTGCGGCTGCGATCGTAGTTGTTAAAGCTGACCTGGACTACCCGCCCTTCCCTATTACAACGAAACACAGGCCGTTCAGCTCGCAACACAACCCCGTCACCGCGGTACTCACCCTCAATCGGCATGTTGCAGAGCGTCTGAAAGACCTCGGGCTGAGCCCTGGCGATATCACGGGCGACCCTGAAGCCGTCGACCATGATGGATTCACCGCCTTCCGATTCGTTGGCCGTACACAGAAGAATCTGCACACCGGGTGCATCGTGGCTGTAGGTAGCATCGGTGTGAGGCCTGAGCATCCGCGGCGTGTAGGCAGAGTCAGCCATTGTTTCATCTGCCTCAAATGACCAGATGCCGCCGAAAATGGTTTCCCTGACGTAGCCGAGCAGATCTGCGATCTGCTGCACTGCCGATGCCTCGCCATCGCAGTTCTCGAGTAGCGCAAAACCCTGGTGGGCGAGCGCACTAACCAGACTCGTGCCGGGTTTGGGTGTCTCTTCTTGCAGTTGCGAGAGAGAGAACTGTGGCGCACTCACGTCGCCCTGCCACAACTCTCTGTCGGCCAGAACGTATTCATTCTCCTGCCGGCCGGCAGCGCGCAAGAGGAAAGCGGCTGCATAGGTCACAGGTAACGCCTGGTCAGGCCATTGGACCTGAATCGCTGCACCTGCTTCCGTCAGGCTGATACTGACAGGTTTGATGTCCTGCGGTAACTGTGCCGTGAACACTTCCCGCTGGTTCGACCGGGCGTCGTAACTGTCAGGATCCTGCGCGTTATCTCGCAACCAGAGAAACGGGAAGACTGTTGTGCTGCCGTCCTGCCAGGCCACTTCAAGTGAGGTGCCAGTCGCGAGCCCAGCAATCTTCATGTGCTGCTCAACCGAGTTGTTTATCAAGGTATGCCGCTGACTCGCGCATCTCGAACATGGGCACCTGGCTATGCAGGCCTGGGTTTGCATGCAGGGTTTTGCGTCGGCTGCCGATCAGGCCGAACAGTTCCAGGCACGCATCACGGGGCACAATCTCATCATCCCACTGCACCAGGAAGCGGATCGGGCAGGTCATTTGGGGGGCAAGTTCACGCAGCGACTCGCCGTTTGGTCCCCAGGTCCCCATCAAGCCCAGTTGCGCGACCTGGATACGCTGATCTGTGGCGCATACCGGCAGGCCAATCATCGTGCCCATGGAAAGGCCCCACCAGCCGGTTGCTCGGGGCCCATATTCCGCTTCAATAAAATCAAGGGTCATGCGCCAGTCCGACAGTGCGGCCTCTTGTCCTCCGCCGCCATGCCACATTTTCTCGAAGGCATCCGGGCCCGGCGTAATTGAGCTATCCAGCCGTTCGCCATGGCCTGGTGCATCGATCACAACGGTGGCAATGCCCTTTTCATTCAGCACCCGAGCCATCAGTTGAATATACTCGGCTTCTTTGTTTGCGGTCCCGCCATGACCCAGGAGGACCAGCCTGCCTGAGGTTTCCGTCGGTTCGCGATAAATACCAGGCACGGGGCCAAATGCACCGGTTAATTCGAATGTCTTTGTGACCATCGTCTGGGTCTGTGCTTCACTGTCTTTCCAGCTCATATCGCACCTGCCTCCGTTCAATGATTAGGTGGCCCACATCATAGACGATTTCAGCCGGATTTTGCCTGAACCAGACGCTGGGCAGGAATGAGTCGGCTGGTGAAAGATGGCCTCGAGAGGACTGTACCTGCTAGTTGCTCTGCCCCATGAGCATGACCCGCACACCCAGATCAGAGCCCATCTTGCCCATAAGATCACTCCGCTGCCGGTCGAGGCGGCGTAAGTCGGTGGTCAGCGCCGCGCGGCGCTGCTCGTAGTCCGCCTCGAAGAGCCCGCGATCTTCCACAGACACATAGAGTTGATTTTCATAGTAGGCCATGTCGGTTTCCAACAGGTCAAACTTGAGCGCTGCTATCTTCTGTTCAATTTCACCCAGGCGCTCTGACTGCTGATCCGTAAGCGCGTGCTGGTCAGTGGCGCCGACCGGGGCGCAGGGGCGCGACGTAAACAGCACCTCGCCGCTGGCGAGGACACATTTGTAGGCCTGGTCGGCGCAGGCCGGATAGGCTGCCACCAGGCTGGTGACGAAGACCAGAGGGCCAAAAAGTGCTCGTTTCATGTTTGTTCTCCCTGCAATCGCGTCCTCAATCTAAAAATTCCAGCGTGTCAGCCCCAGTCGTCAGCGGACGATCGGTCAGGTTCGGCGGACAAACGGAAAGCAGAGTTCCAGGACTGTGATCCCTGTCACAGTCCTGAACCAGGGTGCCTGGCCCACTCAAGCTGGACAGGCCAACGTCGTCGCCGGCGAATGAGAACTGAGCAACCGGCGCGACAGTTATTACTCGAACCGAGCTGCGACACACTGAATCTGCCGCGCGGACTTGGCACACAATTTGTTTCGATAGACGAAAAGACCTGAATCTTCCTGCATCCAGCCGAAGCGCCCACTAAAGGTGCATGGCTGACCGGCCGGGGCCAGGCGCGCATCAAATGAGTGCAGAAAAGACACAAGGCAGCCCAAGCAGTTCATGATTACCCGCCCCATCCAGGCCTACCTCAGAAACCTCCATCGAAGCTACAGTACCCTGCTGGAGGGTAATCAGGCGGACTACATTCCTGAGCTGACGGAGGTGGACGCCGACTTATTCGGTATCGCTCTGGTCACCGTCGACGGCCATGTCTACCAGGAGGGCGACAGCCGCGAACCCTTCAGTATCCAATCGATTTCGAAACCATTCGTCTACGGCATGGCGCTTGAGGCCCACGGCATCGACAAAGTCCTGACCAAGGTCGGCATGGAACCCTCCGGCGACGCCTTCAACTCCATCAGCCTCGACGAAGAAAGCGGCCGACCCATGAACCCGATGATCAATGCCGGTGCCATCAGTTCAACCAGCCTGATACCTGGTGATGATCACGCGCAAAGGCTGGCCTATATCCTCGGTAAGTTCGAGCACTATATCGGTGCGGCACCTACAATCCAGGAAGCGGTTTACCGATCTGAGAGTGAAACGGGCCATCGGAATCGGGCTATCGGCTACATGTTGCGTAACTTCGGTATCCTTGAGGAAGATCCGACCGAGGATCTCGAACTCTACTTTCAGCAGTGTGCTATTTCGGTCACCTGCCGCGACCTGGCCATGATGGCAGGCACGCTGGCCAACCATGGCGTCAACCCGGTCACTGGCATTCGCGCACTGAAAGAGCCCTATGTTGAGAAGGTGCTTGCAGTCATGGCGAGCTGCGGCATGTACGACTACGCAGGCAGTTGGATCTACGAGGTGGGGTTGCCTGCCAAAAGCGGCGTCAGCGGGGGCGTGATTGCGATTCTGCCAGGCCAGTTTGGCATGGCCATTTTCTCGCCGCGCCTGGATCCTAAAGGCAACAGTATTCGCGGCATCGAGGTATGCCGGCAGGTCAGCCAGGATTTCGGCCTGCACATGCTGACCACAGGGCGTCCCAGCGCATCCGCCATCCGCACGCAATACGATGCTGCGGCCGTTAAATCAAAACGGATCAGGACCCCCGCTCAGGCAGACCTGTTATCCGATCAGGGGCATCGCATCCAGACCTGGGAACTGCACGGCAATCTGGTCTTCGGCTCAACCGAGTACGTCATTGATGACATCGTACGCAAGCTCGACAAGGCCGACTGCATTATTCTCGACTTCAAACGCGTGTTCAGCACAGATCTCGCCACAGCGAGGCTGCTGCAGGGGCTGGCTGAACAGATCAATGATGCCGGCAAATTCATTTACTTCACCCACTTCTCTACCAAATATCCGTTGGTACGCTACCTGAAACATCACCTGCACCAGCAGATCGTCGCTGAAGTGATGAGATTTCAGGCCAGGGATGCCGCCCTTGAACACTGCGAAAACCTTGTCCTGACTAGCCTCGGCGCAGAGGTCTCTGACAGAAAGTTTCATCCACTTGAGTATCAGCCACTGTGTCAGGAGCTCACCACCGAGGAGCTGACAGAGTTAACCGAGATCGTCGTGACTGAGGACTATGACCAGGGCGACGTCATCATCGAGGAAGGTGACAGCTCCGACTGTCTCTACTTTCTGGCGCGCGGCCAGGTGAGCATCAACCTGCGGGTCTCCGGCAGTGGCTACCGCCGCCTGGCGGCACAGTCTTCCGGCAGTGTCTTCGGCGAGCTCGCGATGATCGACGGCTCACCTCGATCCGCCAGCGTTGTCGCCGAGGATAAGGTCACGTGCTTCAAACTTGGTTTTGAGTCTCTGGCCGCTGAGACTCGTGTGCGGAAGTCCATCAGAAGCAAGTTCATGCTGGCGCTGGCAAGAGACCTGGCGGCAAAATTGCGGGCAGCTAACAAAGAGATCAACGCGCTGACCTGAAAGCAACGCCCCGGCGATGCCATAAAAATCTGGTATGGTGAGCATAGTGTCAGCCTGTCCCTGCCCGTGACAGACATTGTCAGGCTTAACAACAATAACAAACACCGGAGGACCAATGAGTCTGCACCTGCAGGAACTGCTCGCCAGTATGGCTTGCGAGAAGCGCATAATACGCCGCGCCGGCAACCAGAGTGCAAAGCGCTTTGAGTGAGTCTGCTGACGTGCTGACGTGGCGCGTGCGAATCATGTTCGCAGTCGGCCAGATACCGGAGGGCGTCCAGTCGACGTCATTCGGCTTCTTCCTGCTGTTCTTTTACAACCAAGTCCTGGGGCTGTCGGGTTTCCTCGCGAGTGTCGCCATTGTCGTCGCGTTGCTGGTCGATGCCATCAGTGACCCGGTGATCGGGTCCTGGTCCGACAGTACAGACAACCGCTGGGGACGCCGGCATCCCTTCATGTATGCCGGTGCGGTGCCTTTTGCGATCTGCTTTTACCTGCTTTTCGCCCCGCCTGACGGCCTGACAGAGGTCCAGACTTTTCTCTGGCTCATCGTGTTCTCGGTGCTGACACGCACTACCCAGTCAATCTATTCGATTCCCCACACGTCACTGACGGCAGAACTATCCAACGACTATCAGGAGCGGACCTTGCTGTCCTCGCTGCGCTCGATCCTGCAGTCTGTCGGTACATTAATGGTTTTCCTGATTGGCCTGCAGGTATTTTTTGGCGCAACACCTGAGTATCCAAATGGGCAGTTGAACCCGGAGGCTTACCCGAAGTTTGCGTTGATGTTCTCCATAGTCATTTTTGTTGGCGTCATTCTTACTGCTGCCGGCACGCACAGCCATATCCCACATCTGCCACGGGCCAATCCATCAGGAGAGCGCTTCAGTCTGCTGCAGGTTATCCGGGAGGCTGGCATGGCGTTCAGTTTCCGCTCCTTCAAAACGGTGGTGCTGACGGCGGTATTGTTTGGCATGACAATGGGCATGGTCTCGGCGCTGTCGATCTATCTCGGCACGCTGTATTTTCAGTTCAGTCTCGAACTCATCGGTTTGAGCTTCCCGGCCTCGATCCTCGGCAGTTTCATTGGTGCTGGGCTGGCAACACCACTCGGTCGCATCTTCAAGGAGAAGAAAACGCTGCTCATGGGTGGTCTTGCCTGGTATGCCTGCTGGAACACAGCGCCGATTATTCTCAGTATGCTCGGCCTGTTCCCTGAGCCGGGCAACCCACTGCTGTTCTATCTGGTCATGACCTCCAACGCGATCTGCAGCATGGGGATCGGCGTTCTGACCGTTATGATCGGGTCCATGATTGCCGATATCACGGACCAGCATGAAGAGCGTTTTGGCAGCCGTAATGAAGGCATTTACTTCGCGGCTTCGTCCTTCGCCTCAAAGGCGATCGGCGGCTTCGGCATCGTCATCTCAGGGTTTGTAGTTGATCTCGCGGGCATCCAGCGCGGCGCGACTGTCGAGACGGTCGAGCAGGAATCTCTCTGGACGCTGGCCCTCGCTATGGGCCCTGGCGTACTCCTGCTGATCGCCATCACAATTATCGCGGCAAGCTTTTACGATCTGTCGCACGACAGGCACAGCCGGGTTCGCGCTGCACTCGAGGCATCAACAAAAAAGGCATAGCTCAACCACGCAGGCAATGACC
>JAYQAI010000004.1:0-20835 GCA_038136715.1 Gammaproteobacteria bacterium
ACGGGCCTAGTCCCAACGATCAAAGCGCATGATTTCCTCGAGCGGCCGTCGGGACACAGGCCCGAACTTACCCATCGGTTGACCCACGGGAATCAGGCAAAGCGCGGCAAAGTTATCTGGCAGGTTCAGCGCCTGCCTGACTTCATCCTGGTCACGCAGGGCAAGCGTCGTCGGTGCTGCACCCAGGCCCAGCGACCGCGCCGTCAGCAGCAGGTTTTGAATGCCCGGCCAGACTGAGCCAGCCTGTCGATACACCCCCATGCCATCAACTTTCTCGCCATAGTCAAAGCAGGCAACAATCAACGCCGGAATCTGATGCATGTTGTCCATCTGCCAGACGACCGCCTCAAGCATGCGCTTCTGCTTCTCACTGGCGGGGTTTTCCAGACTGGGGCGAATATAGGGTTCGGCATTCTTCCGGTTCAGGTCAGCCAGCTTCTGTTTCTGCACGGGATCACGGACCACGACCCAGCGGGAGTTCTGCGTATTTGAGCCACTCGGTGCCTGCCGCGCTGCATCGATCAGCTGCAGCAACTGCGCCTCCGGCACTTCATCCATCTTCAGTCGACGCATGGCTCGACAGTTGTATATTGCTTCGTTAAGCGTCATTTCCTCAGACATGGGTATCACTCCTGTTGCGGTCAGATTCTTTGGGACACAGTGCACCTAAACGATGAAAGGCACAATGGCTTTTCTCTCCTGTGGATAGTGCGCGAACTGATCGCGATACCATTTATGATGGCTGATGGCTCGGGGCACCAGGTTGGCCAGGGTCCAGACGAAGAACAGCCAGCCCGCCGGAGACAGGGTCATCAATCCCCACCCCAGCCATTGGATACACTCTCCCAGATAATTTGGGCAGCTGACCCAGCGGTACAGGAAGCCTTCCGGAATCCCATAGCCGCCCTCCCTGTTCTCCTTAAGCTCTTTCAGGATCGCATCAGACTTTTTCGTCACGAAGTAGCCAGAACCGAAAAGCGACAGGCCCGCAATGAAGTGCGGTGTCAGCAGCCAGGCAGCGTCATACCAGCCAGCGTTGATGATGAAATGCCAGCCATTCAGGTAGCCATTGCAGAGATTGAAGAATACCGCCATGAGTACCACCAGCCACGGCATGGTTCGGGCAGAGCCAGTGGTAAACGGGTAAATGAACGCGCGATGGAAGTAGTGAATCTGCCACAGCAGGAGCAGCAGATAGATCGTCAGATTAGCTGGCACCAGGAAAAACATGGCCAACATGATCAGACTTGCCGGTGCTTCCATGACAAGCCAGCCATAGCGACTTGGCACTGATCGGCCCCAACCTGCCCTGACGTGACGGCCGTAGGGTGCCGAGACAAAAAACAGTGTGATGAAGACAATGGGCGCCAGCATCATCACGCCGCAGAAAACAACCGCGTACATACTTTCCATGTTTGTTCAAATGCCTGACGCAGCTTAAGATGGGACCAATGATGCCGCAACCACGGTGGGTGCAGACGAGTTATGACAATCGAAGTGCTGGTCGAAGAAGACGCGCCTCTGCTGCCACGAGTTTTCGCTAATCGGCTGCGATGCTGCCTGCAGCGACCCGGTAGCGATGCGATCCTGATCGGCCTTAACACCACTTTCTCGCTCAAGTCGACGAAGAACGCCCATGCCGTGACGATCATTGTCAAAGATCGCACGCTTAAACTGTCCTATGGCGTCGCCAAAGACTGTCAGCTCATTATCCACCTTGACTTCGACAATCCGGCCGCGGGCGAACGCGTCGAAGGTCTATGGCGACACCCCCTGCTGGCCATAAAAATCGGCAAGCTGATGAGCCTGCCGCTGCCAAACTGGGCCGACAGCGCCAAGCGTTACTGGCAGGCGGTCTGCAACGACCCCTATGTCCCTGCATCACTGCGGGTCACCTGCACCGATGAAGACCGCAGCCTGAACCTGGGCAGCGGCGAGGACACGATTGAGATTCATGGAACATCAGCGCAGCTGGCGGAGATTTTTTCCGGCAATGCTCTGCTGCTGCAAGAGGTGATGGCAGGCAAGGTGCGCTTCCGGGGCCATTTGAAGTATCTCGCCGGCCTCAGCGGCAGCGGCCAGAAAATCATGTTGGGTGATGTTGAGCTTGGCAAAGCAGGCGACACGCATGGATGAACCAACCATAGAAGACTGGCTGGATCGACACCATGTTGAGATCATCCGGACACATGCGACGACACTGGATGGCACCGTGGTCGGCAAGTACGTCAACCGACCCAAATTTCTCAAGACGCTGCCAGACGGTCACGGTATCGCCGACATGGCGCTCGCCATGGATATGGATGGAACCCCGCACCTCACCTTCTGGCACGAGTTCCGCAACGCCATGATCGGGGACGTTCACCTGAAACCTGACATCAATACCATCATCTGGGACGGCATTGATCCTGATCTTGGGCATTGCATCTGCGAGTTTGTTGACGTTGACGGTAATGAAATCTCCATCTGCCCGCGGACCTTGCTTCGAAAAGTCACCAGCCAGGTCAATGAACTCGGCTATGAGGTAAAGGCAGCTTTTGAACTCGAGTTCTTTTTGTTCAGCAATAGCTTTGAGAGTGCCCGACGGCGCCAGTACCGGGATCTTGACCCTGTCACCGCGGCATCGTCTGAGGCGATTTACCAGGCCAGGAACGCCTACCGCGTTAAACCATTTATGACCGAGGTCGTGAAGCGCCTCAACTGGCAGCGCTTTGACTGGGAATCCTGGAGTGATGAAGGCGGCATCGGCCAGATCGAGTTGAATTTCTCACCCAAAGATCCGGTTGCTGCTGCTGACACCTTGTCACGCGCCAGACAACTGATCCACGAAGTCGCTGTCGACATGGACATGGCCGTCACTTTCATGGCGCAACACAGCCACGGGTTCGCCAATGGCCTGCATATCCACCACTCCTTGGTCGACAGCGAGGACAACGCTGTTTTCCTGGATGAGAGCGGCCGTACCGATTTCCTGATGCAATGGGTCGCCGGTATCGTCGCGACCACGCCTGCCGCCACCTCCGTGTTCTTCCCTACCGTCAATTCTTTCCGACGCATGCGGGAATTCCAGGCGCCACCTGTCACAGCGTCCTGGGGTGAGGAGAACAAATCAGCAGCGCTGCGTCTCATCACGCGGTCAGCAGGCGCGGCGAGGATTGAAAACCGCCTGCCTGCCGGGGATGCCAACCCCTACCTCGCCCTGGCGTTTATCCTGGCGGGCGGCCTGGCCGGCATCAGGCACGCCATGACGCCGCCGCCGGAGCTGACCGACCTTGGCTGGGGCCTGCCGGATGAAGTCGAACGCCTGCCTAACAGCGTAATGAAAGCTGCCGATGTACTCCAGGCAGACAGCCTGCTGGCGGGTGTCATTGGCCAGGATGTCATCGACTATTGGATCAACTCGCGTCGCTGGGACTGGCTCAACTTCCAAAGCAGTGGCGATGACCCCACCAGCGAAGCGACGACTGACTGGGAACTGAAACGCTATTTCGAGTTAATATAGCCCCAACGCCAACAATGATATAACCATCGGAGGAACACATGCGTTACCTGCTCGCTATTCTTCTACCCCCTGTCGCCGTTTTCCTCTGCGGGAAGCCAATTCAGGGCATTATCAGTATTTTCCTGACGCTGCTGTTCTGGATTCCTGGTGTAGTACACGCCCTCTTCGTTGTCCACGGCCACCTCGCAGACAAGCGCACGGAGAGGATCGTCGAGGCGATAAAGGAAAAAGAATAATGAAATTGGCCAAAATCATACCCGCAGCAGTGATGATCCTGCTCGCGGGCTGCGAGTCTGTCTACTACGATACGATGGAGCAGTTCGGCATCCATAAGCGTGAGATCCTGATTGACCGGATTGAAGACGCGCAGGATGCACAGGAGGACGGCCAGGAACAGTTCAAAGACGCGCTTGAGCAGTTCCAGGCAGTCGTCAACTTCGACGGCGGTGATCTTGAGGTCGTGTACAACAAACTGAATGATGAGTACGAAGACAGCGAGGAAGCGGCCGAAACCATTCGTGAACGCATCGACCAGGTCGAAGACGTCGCCGAGGACCTGTTCGATGAATGGACGGCGGAGCTGGAACAGTATTCGAACGCTGCGCTGCGGCGTGACAGTGAACGTCAGCTGCGAGAAACCCGGCGTCGCTATGAACGCCTGATAAGTTCCATGCGCCGCGCCGAACAAACGATTGATCCTGTCCTGGCCAGTCTCAAGGACAACGTGCTGTACCTGAAACACAACCTCAACGCTCGCGCTATCGCCTCTCTGAAAGGCGAGCTGAGCACAGTGAACCAGGATGTCGAGAACCTGATCAGCGCCATGCAACGTGCGATCGCTGAATCCAACGCCTTCATCGAAGATATGCAGCAATAACCGGGTTCTGGCAGGCAGCCGTCGTCGCCTGCCTTATTCGACCACCCGGGCATAAGTAAAATCGGGGTCCTGTCCGATCACACGCCTGACCATACCCTTCAGTTTCGGATGCACCAGGTAGGCACTGCCTGTCTCGGCAGTCGGCAGCACCGGCACTTCTTCGACGATAATCCGCTGCAGTTCGGCTGCTGCACTGAATCGTGTCTCAGGATCAACAGAGCCCTGCAGCACAGCCAGCCAGCGATCATAATCAGCATTCTTGTAGCGACCACGATTGTTCGCATTGTGGGAACCGAGGAGATCAGCATAGGTGACGAGATCATCAAAATCGGGGTACCAGCTGGAAAGCACGATATCGAACTCACCCTGCCGCGATTTATTAAGAAACTGCTTGAAAGACTGCTGGTCAACCAGGGCCTCAATGCCAAGAGACTGCTTCAGCACGCCCTGAATATACTCGGCGACCCTGGCGCCCGTTGGCGATGAAACTGTCAAAACCGTCAGTGGCGGAATTCCGCCGAGTTCCGTTTTGGCCTGGGCCAGTCGCTGCTTTGCGCGCGCCATACCGCGCTCGACGGCGGGCGGCGGAAACTCTTCAACGAAACTCTGCTCAACCCCCTTTACCCAGCTCGGAAACAGGGTCGTGGTTGGCTTATATCCGGGTATCGCGATCACCTGATTAACGTATTCATCGGTATCAAAAGTCGCCTGCACAGCCTGCCGCAGTGCCCTGCTGCGCGTCGCCCTGTCCTCACGGTGATTGAAAACTATGTAGGCAACGCCACCGGAGAGAAAGGTCCGCAGCCGCATGCCCTGATCGACGGCATCTTTGACGGTTTCACTGCCGAGTGCCGTATAGGCAATCTGACCATCACGAAACAGGTTCAGCCGCGTGCGATTATCCGAGGTAATGTAGGCCACATTGATTTCTTTCAGGTTGATGCTGGTCTGATCCCAGTAGTGCGGGTTCTGCTTCAACATCAGGCGCGCTTCATGCACCCATTCCCTCATCTGGAATGGTCCGTTACTCAGCAGGTGCTCAGCCTCAGAGCCGTAGCGTTCACCCTTTTTCTCGTAAAAGGCCTGGTTCACGGGAAAGAAAGTGCCGTGCGTCATCAAACTGAGGCAGTAGCCACAGGGGCGCTCGAGTTCCACCACTAATTGGGTTGGCGTTTCTGCTCTGACACCAAGCGCCGAGACCGGCATCTCGCCTTTCTGGATGGCTTCCGCATTCTTGATGGGATACATGATCGCAGCGAATGGCGCGGCTTCTGCCGGGTCGTTGATCCTGCGCCAGGTGAAAACAAAGTCATCGGCGGTCACGGGTTCACCGTTACTCCAGCGGGCATCAGCCCGCAGCTTGAACACCATGCGGGTGTCTGAGACCTCCCAGGATTCGGCAACGCCGGGGGCCAGACGCCCCCGACGATCGTAGCGCACCAGGCCTTCATTCAGGTGTCCGACCAGGAAGAAACTGACCAGGTCTGTCATGCGCATGGAATTCAGGTTAGGTGGTTCCTGCGTCATCGCGATGCGGATGGACTGACGCTCAGCATCGACCGGTGAGGCCACAATATTGAACGCAAACAACAGTCCGGCAAACCCAGCCAGACGCCTGACAATACGGCGACCGCAGTCCTTTAAGCGCGACATCCTACCTCCCGGGCTCTCTGTTAGACTCATCAAATGACAGTGTTTCACCCTATTATCCTCGATTGGTTCACCCAGCGATACGGTGAGCCGACAGACATCCAGTCCCAGTCATGGCCCAGAATTGCAGGCCGGGAAAATCTGCTGATCACGGCACCGACGGGGAGCGGCAAAACGCTGACCGCTTTTCTCTGGACACTGAATCGTTTTTTTACCGGCGACCTTGCCAGCGGCTCAACGCGGGTGCTTTACATCAGCCCATTGAAGGCGCTGAACAACGACATTCAGCGTAATCTGCTGCTGCCACTGGCAGAACTGAAAGATGCCTTCATTGCGGCGGGTGAATCCGTGCCGGATATCAAGGTACAGGTTCGCAGTGGTGATACAGACCCCGATGACCGACGACGCATGATTCGTCATCCGCCTGAGATCCTGATCACAACACCGGAGAGCCTCAATCTGCTGCTCTCCTCTCATGGCGGGCGCAGCCTGCTCTACGATATTGACACACTAATCCTTGATGAAATACATGGCGTCGTCGACGCGAAGCGCGGTGCTTATCTGATGTCTGCAGTCGAGCGTCTGGTGCCGTTGTCGGGCGAGTTTCAGCGAATTGCGCTCTCTGCCACCATCAACCCGCTTGAGCAGGTCGCAGACTACGTTGCAGGCTTTGAGCGCACGGGCGATACCTACAAAAAGCGTTCTATCAATATCCTGCAGTCTAGCGTGCAAAAGCACTATGACATCCAGATTCGCTACCCCGAAAAGGCAGCGAACCGAGGCAGCGACGAGAAAATCTGGGATTATCTCGCCGAGGATATCCTGCCGCGAATCCGCCGGAACACGTCGACGCTGGTCTTCGTCAACAGCCGCGCCCTGTGTGAAAAACTCACCTACAAGCTCAACACTGCCGCGGGACAAACCGTAGCCTATGCGCATCATGGCTCCCTGTCCCGCGAGATCCGTACAGAGGTTGAAAGTCGACTCAAAGCAGGTCAACTTGAAGCCATTGTTGCCACCAGTTCGCTCGAAATGGGGATTGATATCGGCGCTCTCGATGAAGTCATCCTGGTGCAGTCGCCCGGCTCGATTGCCAGCAGCATTCAACGCATCGGTCGTGCCGGCCACCAGGTTGGCGTCGCCAGCCGCTGCACGATTTATCCGACACATCCCCGTGATTTTCTCGAGGCGGCGGTGCTCGCCCGTGCCATTGAAGAGAAAGCACTGGAGCCAATTCACACGGTGATGAAGCCTCTGGATGTGCTGGGCCAGATCATCGTCTCGATGACCGGCACTGAGCGCTGGGATATCGATGACCTTTTTAGTGAGTTAAAGCGCTCGACCGCCTTTCACACCCTGAGTCGAAATGAATTTGATCTCGTCATCAACATGCTGCTGGGTCGCTACGCCGACCACCACATTCGGGAACTGAAGCCCCGCGTGCGGGTTGACCGCAGCAGCAATCGAATTGAGGCCAGGAAGGGCGCACTGCTTTCACTCTATCTCTCAGGCGGGGTGATTCCCGATCGCGGATACTTCCAGTTGCGCCATGAGGGAGACAATGCCCGTATCGGCGAGCTCGATGAAGAGTTCGTCTGGGAAGCCCGGGTCGGCCAGGTATTCAGCCTCGGCACCCAGACCTGGCAGGTAAAAAAAATCACTCATACCGATGTCTTCGTCTCTGCGGCAAAGCCTGGCAGCAGTGCTCCGCCCTTCTGGAAAGCTGAACCGCTGAATCGCAGCTTTCACTATGCTGAGCAGATCAATCGCTTTCTTGAGCATGCCAACCGGCAACTCCAGGAGACGGATTTCAAACAGATGCTGATCGACCGCTATGCGGCTGAACCCACGGTGGCGAAGGAGATCGTCAGTTTTCTAGAACGCCAGCGCGAACACTGCAACCGGGACCTGCCCCATCGGCACCATCTGCTGTTCGAACAGATCAATTCTGCCCCGGGGCAGGCCTCTGGCAGCCAGCTGGTGATTCATACTGGCTGGGGTGCCCGGGTCAACCGCCCCTTCGCGATGGCACTTGAAGCTGCCTGGCAAGACAGGTTCAGCGAGCAACCGGAGATTTTCGTCGCCAACGAATCTGTCGTCTGTCAACTGACACACCCGTTGCCTGCCGATGAAATACTGGCCATGTTACCGGCACACAAACTGGAAGACCTGTTACGCAAACGGCTGGAGGGCTCAGGCTTTTTTGGTGCCCGCTTCCGGGAAAACGCCGGTCGGGCGTTGCTGTTATCGAAGGGCCGCTTCAACGAACGTAAACCACTCTGGATGAGTCGCCTGCAGTCGCAGAGGCTGATGGAATCAGTCTTGAAGTACGAGGACTTCCCCATCCTGCTGGAAACCTGGCGCACCTGCCTGCAGGATGAATTCGACATGGATAACCTGCGCCTGGTGCTGGATGAAATTGAGGCTCGTAATATCCAGGTCAGCGAAGTGACGACCCCGACGCCAAGCCCCTTTGCCCAGTCGGCTGCCTGGGATCAGATCAACCTTTACATGTATAGGTCGGACGAACCTAAAGCAGCCCGACAATCCAACCTACGCGAGGACCTTTTGCAGCAGCTCGTCTTCTCACCGGAGCTGAGGCCTGCCATCGCACCCGAGGTCGTTGACCGGTTTGTGGCGCAGCGTCAGCGCCTGGAAGCAGGCTGGCAGCCCCAAGACCCGGTGGATCTTGAGGACTGGATCAAAGAGCGCTCGTTGGTACCAGCAGCGGAATGGCACGCGTTGTGCGCCAGTCTTGAATTTGAGCCCGAGACGGGCCGCTTCAGTTGGATCGCCGATGACCGCCTTGTGGTCGCCCATGATGATGCTGATCGCTTCAGCATGCTACTTAGCGGGGACGACGATGGCGCGCTGGAAACGCTGCTTGGCAACTGGCTCCAGTACTACGGGCCCATGCCCCTGACTGCAATCACCTCAACCCTGGGGGTGAGCGAAAATCGCCTGGCTGCCAGTCTGAATAGCCTGCTCCAGAGTCAAGATCTGGTGAAGGGCCCGCTCATCAAAGGCGATCAGACTGACCACTACTGCGACAGCAACAACTATGAATACCTGCTGCGGCTGCAGCGACAGGCACAACGACCGCTTGTTGATGCCCTGCCTCTGACAGCACTGCCGGCTTTCCTTTATGCCTGGCAGACCCGTTTGACAGCGAAAGATCCGCTCGATCAGCTCTACGAAAGCCTGGATAAATTGCGCGGCCTGCCGCTGGCAGCGAGCCTGTGGGAAGCGGAAGTCATTCCTGCACGGATCAAAGCTTTTGCAACAGGCCAGATGGACCTGCTGTTTCAGGAAGGTGAATTGCTGTGGCTCGGCCTCGGTGAGAAAAAAATCACATTCTGTCGCGACGATGACCTTGAGGTGCTGCTGGCGGAGCCCCATGGCCCTTCGGCATTGATCAACGACGATCGCGCCCGGTATGACTTTGGCGCACTTGCAGACAATACCGGACTCTCCGCACACGAGCTGTCTGCGCGACTCTGGCAGGAAGTCTGGCAATCCCGCACGACCAACGACTCCATGCTGGCACTCCGCCGCGGCATTGAAGCTGATTTCAAACCACTGGAATCCATGCGACAGCTTTCTCGTGGCGGCAAACGCCGTGCCTTTGGTCAGTGGCGAGATCGGTCACAATTGATCGGAAACTGGCTGCAGGTGCCGGAACCAGACCTGGAGCTGGACGCCATTGAAGCCCAGGAACTCGACAAAGAAAGAGCCCGACTACTGCTGCTGCGTTACGGCATCGTGTTCCGGGAACTGACGCTGCGGGAAACCGATGCCATGCATTGGCAACCGGTGTTTCGCGCTCTGCGCCTGATGGAGCTGAGTGGTGAGGTTGTCTCAGGCCGATTCTTTGAAGGCATACCCGGCCCGCAATTCATCACACCCGAGGCTCTGCGCTGTTTTCATGAAGATCGCTCTGAGCAGATCTTTTTTGTCAACGCCTGTGACCCTGCAAGCCCTTCGGGCATGGGGCTCGGCGCCCACGGAGACGATCTGCCCCACCGCGTAGTTTCCAATCACCTGGTCTACCATGGTGCTGCGCTCGTGTTAACGGTCGCAAGACGTGGCAAGGCTCTGCAGTTTTTCGTCGAGCCTGACTGTGAGTCAATTGATCGATACCTCGACGTACTCGGGCACCTCTGCTACCGCTCGTTTCAACCTGTGCGGCGTCTCACGATCGAAACCATCAACGGTAAAGGTGTGCTCCAGAGCCCTTACCTCAAGCGACTCGAGGAAAACTTTAATATCATAAGAGACCATCGATCCATAACGATTCAGAGGGAAATCTGATGCAGCCTCTGCTTTTTACTCACCCTGACTGCGAGCGGCATGAACTGGCACGACACCCGGAACGTCCCGAGCGGCTGCGGGCGGTGATGGACCGTCTGATTTCCACCGGTCTGACAGAATCGTTTCATGTCACGCTGGCCGATGAAATTGAGGACGCTGATATCCTCGTGCACACACCAGAGCACGTGAACGCGATTGTTGCCGCAGAGCCCAGCACCCAGGTTATCCGGCTCGACCCTGACACTTACATGAGTCCGGGCAGCCTGCGTGCCAGTCGACTGGCCGCTGGCGCTTGCAGACAGGCTGTACTGGATGTTCTGGGGGGAAGCGCCAACCGCGCATTCTGTGCCGTGCGGCCGCCGGGCCATCATGCCGAACTGGCAACTGCGATGGGCTTCTGCCTGTTTAACAATGTCGCCATCGCAGCGGAAACCGCACTGGCGGACCCCGGTATAGAGCGGGTCGCCATCGTCGACTTTGATGTACACCACTGCAATGGCACGGTTGATATCTTTCAGGACCGCCCTGAAGTTCTGGTCTGCAGTAGTTTTCAGGAAAACTATTACCCGCATCGCTATCTCGACTTCAGCAACGAGCATGTTCGGAACACCCCGCTGCCTGCTGGCGCCAGCGGTAATGAATTCCGCCGCGCTATCGATGAGGTCTGGCTGCCAGCCATTGATGCACACAAACCCGACCTGCTGTTGATCAGTGCGGGGTTTGATGCGCACCGCGATGATCCGCTGGCCGCGCTCAGCCTGATCGAAGATGACTACACCTGGGTAACGCGGCAGTTGCTGGCAGCTGCAGATCAGCACTGCCAGGGCCGTGTGGTGTCAACACTGGAAGGTGGCTACGATCTCGATGCGCTGGCCCGCAGCGTCGAGGCGCATGTGACAGAGTTTTTCAATTAAAGACCAGAGCGCGAAGACCGAGGACCCGGCTCCGAGACACTAATTTGGCGCACCTGACCGATAAGCCTGGCCTTTCAGAATATCGGACAACATTGACTTACCTATGACTGTACCATCGCGCGCGAGTGATTCAGCCAGCAACCCTTCCGGATTGAAGATATTGAATATGACCAGCGCCCCCTCAGGCCCCCCATACTCCATGTGCACATCACCTGGCTCTTTGCAGGCATAGTCACCGGCTTTTCTGATTCTATGTTCAGTCTCTTTGCCAGTCGTCAGGTCGATGTCTACAACGTGCAGCTCACCCGCCAGCACCGTCGAAGTCGTTCTGGCAGTGTGTCTGTGAAAGTGGCAATAGGCGTTAGGTTCCCATCTGTACAGAAGGTCAACATGACCATCGTCATGCGCCTGCAATAAAGCGGCCCAGTAATCGATGGGGTAGTCGAATTCATCGCCGCCCACAAAGTGCTTCCACCGAAGGTTTTCATTTTCAATCAAACTCATACTTACACCCTTCAAACGATTTCACAAAAGACTTCCCGACCCAGGGGATTGGGAGCCTCAACGATTGATACGAATGATCTCATGTTTTCCCGCTGGAACCCAAAGACATTAAGCATCAGGGGACCCATCGCACCCAACACACCCAACACACCAGGGTTGCCTGTCGGGTTGACCGGCAATGCAGGATCTGGCCTACGGAATGTACAGTGTAGAAATTCACCGTTAGACTCAGCAAAAATCACAAGACACACCATGACCAGCAAACTTGAACAACTCCGCGCCATGACCGATGTCGTCGCCGACACTGGCGATATCGGCGCTATCGCCGACTACAAACCGCTCGACGCAACTACAAACCCGTCGCTCCTGCTGAAAGCCGCAACACTGCCTGAATATACTGAACTGATCAGCAACGCGAAAAACTGGGCTGCTTCTCGAGGCGGCAGCAACGAGGAAATCATCGCACGCTGCTGCGACAAGCTGGCCGTTGATATCGGCACCAGAATTCTCGACATTATCCCGGGCCGCGTCTCGTCCGAGGTGGATGCCAGACTTTCGTTTAGCACCCAGACCACTATCGACAAAGCTAAGTTTTTGATTGATCTCTACGCTGAGAACGGCATTGGTAAGGACCGCGTGCTCATCAAAATCGCCAGCACCTGGGAAGGCATCCAGGCTGCGGAGCAACTCGAGAAAGAGGGCATCAACTGCAATCTCACTCTGCTGTTCGGTTTCTCACAGGCGGTGGCTTGTGCCGATGCCGGCGTCTTCCTGATCTCGCCTTTCGTCGGCCGTATTCTTGACTGGTACAAGGCGGCTACCGGCGAAGAGTACGACGCGATGACGGATCCCGGCGTTCTGTCAGTCAAGCGCATCTACAGCTACTACAAGCAGCACGACTATAAGACTGTTGTCATGGGTGCCAGTTTCAGAAATACCGGCGAGATAGAGGCACTGGCCGGCTGCGACCGACTCACAATCAGCCCGCAGCTGCTGCAAGCGCTGTCAGAAGATATGGGCGAGCTACCCAGACAGTTGAGCCCGGATGTTGAGTCGAGTGACGAGAAAGTCAGCCTCGATGAATCAGCGTTCCGCTGGCAACTGAATGAAGATGCCATGGCGACCGAAAAACTTGCGGAAGGCATCCGTAACTTCGCAGCGGATCAGGTCAAGCTGGAACGATTGATCTCGGACCAATAGAGAATAACCGGGCTTATATGAGCCTGACGCACAAGATCGTCGACTGGACTTTAGGGTCAGCAGACACAAAAAAGCCGGACATCTGCCCGGCTTTTTTGTTTGCACGTCCAGCCCTACAGCCAGGACTGAAAATAGAAGGCTGTGATTACCAGCCCGTCACTTCCTGCAGGGTCTTACCGATGTCAGCGAGGCTCTTCACCGTCGCAACGCCCGCAGCTTCAAGGGAAGCAAACTTCTCATCAGCTGTACCCTTACCGCCTGCAATGATCGCACCGGCATGGCCCATGCGCTTGCCAGGAGGCGCGGTGACACCAGCGATGTAACCAACGACCGGCTTGCTCACGTTTGACTTGATGAATTCAGCGGCTTCTTCTTCCGCTGTACCACCAATCTCTCCCACCATGACAATGGCTTCCGTCGCAGGGTCTTGTTCGAACATCGTCAGAATGTCGATGAAGTTGCTGCCCGGAATCGGGTCACCACCAATACCCACACAACTGCTTTGGCCAAACCCAAGATCGGTGGTCTGCTTCACAGCTTCGTAGGTCAGCGTACCAGAGCGGGAAACAATGCCGACTTTACCCGGCAGGTGAATCTCACCCGGCATAATGCCGATTTTGCATTCGCCCGGTGTAATCACGCCGGGGCAGTTCGGCCCAATCAGGCGAACGCCCATGTCGTCGACGGCTTTCTTCGCCACCAGCATATCAAGTGTCGGCAGACCTTCGGTAATACAGACGATCAACTTAATGCCGGCGTTCGCTGCTTCAAGGATGCCGTCTTTGGCGAAGGGTGCAGGTACGTAAATAACAGATGCATCAGCACCTGTCTCTTCTACGGCTTCGCTTACCGTGTTGAATACCGGCAGTCCGAGGTGCTCCTGGCCGCCCTTACCCGGGGTGATACCGCCAACCATCTTGGTGCCGTAAGCAATTGACTGCTCGGAGTGGAGTGTACCCTGAGAGCCGGTAAAACCCTGGCAGATAACCTTGGTGTCCTTGTTGACCAGAATACTCATGCTGCACCTCCTGCTGCTTTTACGGCCTGCTGCACAGCGTCCGTCAGACTGGTCGCGCCAATAATATCGACATCACTGTCAGCCAGTGTCTGGGTACCGACTGCAGCATTGTTACCTTCAAATCGCACGATGACGGGCACTTCAACGCCCACTTCCTTCACAGCACCGATAATGCCTTCGGCGATAATGTCACAGCGTACGATACCGCCGAAAATATTGATCAGTACCGCCTTGACGTTAGTATCTGACAAGATGATTTTGAAGGCCTCGGCGACCGTTTCCTTGGTCGCAGTGCCACCCACATCGAGGAAGTTGGCCGGCTCACCGCCGTGGTATTTGACGAGGTCCATGGTACCCATCGCGAGACCTGCACCATTCACCATACAACCAATACTGCCATCGAGTGCAACATAGTTGAGATTGAACTCAGATGCCTGATTCTCACGTTCATCTTCCTGGCTGTGGTCGCGCATTTCTGCAAGCGCCTTCTGGCGATACAGGGCGTTGCTGTCAACAGAAAGCTTGGCATCAAGGCAGTGAATATCGCCGTCGGCGGTAACAACCAGGGGATTAATTTCAATCAGCGCCAGATCACACTCATCAAACATTTTGGCGAGGCCGGTGAAAACGCTGGCGAACTGATTGACCTGCTTGCCTTCGAGCCCCAGCGCGAAAGCCAGGTCACGTCCCTGGTAGCCACTGGCACCGGTCAGGGGGTCGATCGTTGCCTGGAGAATTTTCTCCGGTGTCTCTTCCGCAACCTTCTCGATCTCAACCCCTCCCTCGGTTGACGCCATGAAGGTGATGCGTCGAGTTGATCGATCAATCACTGCGCCGAGATACAATTCGCGTTCGATATCTGTACAGGTTTCGACAAAGATTTTGCTGACCGGCTGACCCTTCTCATCAGTCTGGAATGTGACGAGGTTCGTGCCAATGTGCTTGTTGGCAAACTCGCGTATTTCGTCTTCCGAATCGACCAGCTTCACACCGCCGGCCTTGCCACGACCGCCGGCGTGTACCTGGGCCTTAACGACCCAACGGTCACCGCCGATTTCCCTGGCTGCTGCAACAGCTTCGTCTGCAGTATCTACGGCAATGCCCTTGGATACTGGCAGCCCATACTGAGCAAACAGCTGCTTTGCCTGATATTCATGAAGGTTCATACAATCAAGGTCCTATAGTTAATGATTGGTTAAGTGATAAATCTTTTATCTTTTTCGCTTGCGATTGGCGACGTGAATCGCGTGACCAGACACAGCCAGAGCTGCCTCATGCAGGCCTTCTGACAATGTTGGATGGGCAAACATCGTCAGCCCCAGATCTTCTGCACTGGCTTCAAATTCCATGGCAATAACCGCTTCGGCAATCATCTCTGATGCGTGGTTGCCGACGATATGGACACCCAGGATACGATCAGTCGTCTTGTCGGCGACAACCTTACAGAAGCCGGCCGTATCGTTATTCGCCATCGCCCGACCACTGGCGGCCATGGGAAATGTGCCCACCTGATATTCATCGCCATCAGCCTTGACCTGTTCTTCCGTTTTACCGACCCAGGCTATCTCCGGATGTGTATAGATGACAGAGGGGACCAGATCATAGTTTACCGAGGGCAGCTGACCGGCAATCCGTTCCGCGACCATAATGCCCTCTTCCATACCTTTGTGGGCCAGCATAGGGCCCCTGACCACGTCACCGACAGCCCAGACTCCCGGTGCATCTGTCAGGCAGGTCTCATCAACGAAAATGAAGCCACGCTCATCGAGATCGACGCCGGAATCGGCACCCAGCAGGCCTTCAGTGTAGGGGCGACGGCCAACCGCGACAATAATTTTATCGAACGTCTCAGACTGATCACCGTTAGCATCGGTGTACATCACAGTGACCTTGTCGCCGTTCACCTCGGTGCCGGTCACCCGAGTGCCAAGCCGGATATCCATACCCTGCTTTTTGTAAAGTTTAGCGGCTTCTTTCGCAACCTGCCGGTCTGCAGGCGGCAGGAAATTTTCCAACGCTTCCAGCAGGACCACCTCTGAGCCGAGGCGGCTCCAGACACTGCCAAGTTCGAGGCCGATGATACCGGCGCCAATCACGCCAAGCCTCTCGGGAGCCGCCTGGAAAGCCAGCGCACCGGTGGAATCAACAATTAACTCATCGGTGAGCGGACTCGGAGGGATTTCAACCGGTACGGAACCCGTGGCGATAATGACATTGTCCGCTTCAAGATCTTCGGTTGAACCATCATGAGCCGTAAATGCCACCTGGCGACCGGCATGCAGCTTCGCCATACCTTCGAACATGGTGACGCCATTGGTTTTAAGCAGCCCGGCAACACCCTTGGTCAGGTTGCCGACCACCTCTTCCTTGCGGGCTATCATCTTTGGCACATCAGCCGTGACACTGTCGACCATGACCCCGATATCGGCGTAGTGATCACGGGCATCAACAAACTTGTGGGAGGCTTCAAGCAGGGCTTTCGAGGGAATACATCCGACGTTGAGACAGGTGCCGCCATAAGCAGGCTTGCCCTCTGCGTTCAGCCACTTTTCGACAATCGCTGTATTCAGCCCCAGCTGGGCTGCCCTGATGGCCGCGTGATAACCGGCAGGTCCTGCGCCGATTACGATGACATCAAACTTTTTCGCCATGTCCTGACCCTCTCGTCAGATTCCATTATATGTCGAGGAGAATCCGTGCTGGTTCTTCCAGAAAATCTTTAATGGTGACAAGGAAACGCACCGCTTCCTGACCGTCAATCAATCGATGATCGTAAGACAGAGCGACATACATCATTGGTCGAATCACGACTTCCCCATTGATGGCCACTGGCCGTTCCTGAATCTTGTGCATACCGAGAATACCGGTCTGCGGCGGATTCAGGATTGGCGTCGACAACAACGAACCGAAAGTGCCGCCATTGGAAACCGTGAAAGTGCCACCGGTCATCTCATCGATCGAAAGCTTGCCCTCCTGCGCCTTGCGGCCGTAGTCGCGCACCTGTTCTTCCATCTCTGCCAGGGTCAGGCTGTCGGCTTCGCGGATGACCGGGACAACCAGACCACGCGGTGAACTTACCGCAACACCAATATCCTGATACCCGTGGTAAACAATATCGTTACCGTCGATCGATGCATTGACTGACGGGAAACGCTTCAGTGCTTCGACACAGGCGCGGATAAAAAACGACATAAAACCAAGCCTGGTGCCGTTATGTGCCGCCGCGAAATCGTCTTTGTAACGGGCACGCAGATCCATGATGCCCTGCATGTCAATCTCATTGAAGGTCGTCAGCATCGCCGCTGTCTGCTGCGCTTCCACCAGACGCTGGGCAATACTGGCGCGCAGGCGCGTCATCGGGACACGGCGTTCGATACGCTCGCCGTTCGCCGCAACCGCAGCAGCTGCCACGGGCGCTGCCTGCTCAGCCTGGCGCTGCATCTGGCCCTGAGCCTGGGCGACTGCCTTCAGCACATCTTCCTTGGTGACCCGCCCGCCTTTGCCTGAACCCTGCAGCTGCGTCACATCAATCTTGTTCTCTTGTGCCATTTTCTTGGCCGCTGGCGATGCGATCGACTCGGCTGCAGGCGCAGTGGGCTCAGGGGCTGCCTCAGCAGGCGCCTGATCTTCTGTCGGCGCCGAAGCCGGGGCTTCCTCAGCCACTTCACCGGGTTCGAACTCACCAAGCACCTCTTCGGCGAGCACTGTGTCGCCGGCATGTTTATGGATCGCTGTCAGCTTGCCGTCAGCCGGCGCCACAACTTCGAGTACGACTTTGTCGGTTTCGATATCGACGAGGATGGCATCCCGTTTGACTGCATCACCGACAGCAACATGCCAGGTGGCGACCTCACCATCTGCAATTGATTCCGGAAACTGTGGTGCCTTGATCTCCACCATGTTCTATTCCTCGTTGGTTCCGTAAAGGGCATCCAGGACCAGCTGCTCCTGTTGCCTCACATGTAAAGACATATAACCTGCAGCCGCCGCGGCAGAGGCTGGCCTGCCCGCATAGGACACATAGAGATCAGGGAACACCCGATGAATCACCCGCCTCAAATGATGCTGGCTCGAATACCAGGCTCCCTGGTTCATGGGTTCTTCCTGGCACCAGGTGGCTGACCGCAGGTTTTCGTAGCGTTGCAGCACTGTTTCCAGAACCGCTTCGGGGAAAGGGTAAAGTTGTTCTATGCGAACAATGGCGACGTTTTCAGTCTGGTCCTCGCGGCGGTCTTCGTTACGTTTAGCCACCAGATCGTAATACACCTTGCCACTGCAGAAAACGGCATGGGTGATATCCTCTGGGTTGTCCGTCGGATCATCAATAACAGTCTCGAACTCACCCTGGGCCAGGTCTTCCAGCGTCGAGGTGGCTTCCTTGTGACGCAGCAGACTCTTCGGCGTCATAACAATCAGTGGCTTGCGCAGCGGCCTGATGGCCTGGCGACGCAACAGATGATAGATCTGACCCGGCGTTGTCGGCACACAGACCTGGATGTTGTGTTCAGCACAGAGTTGCAGGTATCGCTCGAGCCTGGCGGAGCTGTGCTCTGGTCCCGCGCCCTCATAGCCATGGGGCAACAGCATTGTCAGGCCTGACAGGCGCGCCCACTTGTGCTCACCTGACGTGATGAACTGGTCAATGACGACCTGGGCACCGTTGGCAAAGTCACCGAACTGCGCCTCCCAGATGACCAGCGTGTCAGGGCTGGTGCCGGAGTAGCCATACTCAAAAGCCAGCACTGCTTCTTCGGAGAGGAACGAGTCGTAGATGTGGAACTTGTGATTCTCGCCCGCCAGCTGCTGCAGCGGAGTGAGCTGCTCGCCCATTTTCTGGTCGTGCAGCACTG
Organism: Gammaproteobacteria bacterium; assembly: GCA_038136715.1. GTDB lineage: Bacteria > Pseudomonadota > Gammaproteobacteria > Pseudomonadales > Azotimanducaceae > UBA9659. The sequence goes on from JAYQAI010000004.1 coordinate 18,827, forward strand.
CATGCCTGTGCGAAAAGGTACCCCGACCAACATCCTGGCCGGTTAGGCGGACACTGTACCCCTGATCCAGCAGGGTCGCGTAGGCCATGATTTCACCGAAGCCCCAGTTGATCGCGAGCGCGCCAGCACCCATTTTCCGGCGATCCTCAATGATCTTGGATACCTGTTTCTGCAGGACAAAGCCATCCGGGATTTCGTGCAGCTGGTGCGAGAGCTCCTGGAATCGCTTGATGTCAAACGTCGTATCTGCGCCGGTGTCCCAGTCGTGACCGAGGTACGGGGTCCAGTCGACGTGGAGCGTGGTGTCAGGCTCGGTCAGGTAATCCCAGGCAACAGCATTGCCCTCATCCAGGGCATCCCGGTAGGCCTCGATGCGCCTCAGGTAATCCGCTTCATCGATCGCACCTTCCGCCATGACTTTCTTCGCATGAAGCTCGAGCGTGGTCGGATGATTACGGATGGTTTGGTACATGATGGGCTGGGTGATGGAGGGTTCATCACCCTCGTTATGGCCACGGCGACGATAGCAGACGATGTCGATTACAACGTCTTTCTTGAATTCCATGCGATAGTCGACCGCGAGCTGCGAGACAAAGACAACCGCTTCGGGGTCATCACCATTCACATGGAAAACTGGCGCCTGCACCATCTTTGCAACTTCGGTGCAGTAATGCGTTGAGCGTGCATCAATGCGCTCACTGACGGTGTAGCCAATCTGGTTATTGATGACCACGTGGATCGTACCGCCGGTATAGAAACCCCGGGTTTGAGACGCCTGAAAGGTCTCCATGACCACGCCCTGACCAGCAAAAGCTGCGTCACCGTGGACATTGATCGCAAGCACCTTATCCCCGGTCGCATCCTTACGGCGGTCCATCCTGGCTCTCACTGAGCCAACAATTACGGGTGCGGCGATCTCCAGATGGGATGGGTTAAAACCAAGCGCGAGATGCATCTCACCACCAGGCGTCATCAGGTTAGATGAAAAGCCCTGATGGTATTTCACGTCTCCCGAGCCAAACCCAGGTTCGTATCGGCCTTCGAATTCGTCAAACAGATCTGCTGGATCCTTACCCATCAGGTTGACGAGAACATTAATCCGGCCACGGTGCGCCATGCCGATCACCGTTTCAACCACTCCGGATGTGCCGGCGCGATGGATCAGCTCGGCGAGGCAAGGGATGAAGGACTCGCCACCTTCAAGACCAAAACGCTTGGTCCCGGGGTACTTTGTACCCAGATATTTCTCCAAACCTTCAGCCGCTATCAGCCGATCGAGAATCCGGCGCTTGACGCCGTCACCAAACGACGGACGGGATCGGGCGCTTTCCATACGCTGTTGCACCCACATCTGCTCCGCTTCATCTGAAATGTGCATATACTCGGCGCCAATGGAGCCGCAGTAGGTGCTTTCAAGCACACCGATGATTTCTCGAAGCGATGCTTCGCCATGACCGAAGAACAGGTCACCGGTTTGAAATTTGGTATCAAGATCTGCCGCCGACAGCTTGTGGTATTCAAGATCAAGTCGCGGCACTTCAGGCTGATCGGCAATGCCCAGCGGATCGAGGTTTGCTTTCAGGTGACCGCGGCGGCGATAACCGTTAATCAGTTCGCCAACCGCGAACTGCTTGCGTTCGTGGTCCGCGTTGATGCTGGCGGCAGAAACAGGCACAACTCGCGACTGATTCTTGGCAAGCAGCAGGAAATGGTCCTGAACCGTTGAGTGGGATATATCCGGCGTGGTTGTGCCTTCCACCAGCGGTAACGTTTCAAAATAGCTGCGCCACTGCTCGGGTACTTCTGCGGGATCTTCCAGGTACTGCTCGTAAAGCTCCTCAACGTAGGAGGCATTACCGGCCGATATATGACCGGAACGCCACATCCGTTCCATGACACTGTCAGACATTTTGTCTCTCGCTACCCTAAGCACATCGCGCAGAGCACAGATTCTACAACACTCATGAGTAATGATTGAGGGGTAATGCGAGATAAAGCACAAAAAAGGC
>JAYQAI010000004.1:20935-22751 GCA_038136715.1 Gammaproteobacteria bacterium
TTCTGCGGGCGGACTTTGAATCCGCTGACGAGCGAGCGCTAGACGGCTCGCTCCAGCAACATGTTCCTGATATGACCAATAGCCCGGGTCGGGTTCAGGCCTTTCGGACAGACTGACACGCAGTTCATAATGCCTTTGCAGCGAAATACGCTGAACGGATCTTCCAGCGCGGCAAGGCGCTCCTCGGTCGCTGTGTCGCGACTATCAGCAAGGAAACGATAGGCCTGCAGCAGCCCCGCAGGACCGATGAACTTGTCGGGATTCCACCAGAATGACGGACACGACGTAGAGCAGCAGGCACAGAGAATACATTCGTAGAGGCCATCCAGCTTGGCGCGGTCTTCCGGTGACTGCAGACGTTCTTTCGAGGGCGGCGCATCGTCGTTCTGCAGGAACGGCTGCACTTTTTCGAACTGGGTATAGAACTGCTCCATGTCGACGACGAGGTCCCGAATGACGGGCAGGCCCGGCAGCGGCTTGAGCTGCAGCTTGCCGCCACGTACAACTTCAGAAAGCGGGGTAATGCAGGCCAGGCCATTCTTACCATTCATATTAATGCCGTCAGAACCGCAAACGCCCTCTCGGCAGGACCGGCGATAGGTGACAGTGGGGTCCTGTTCCTTCAACAGCGCCATGACATCCAGCACCATGAGGTCGCGCCCTTCAGGAATATCGAGGTCGAAGTCCTGCATGAACGGCGTGATGTCTTTCTCCGGATTGTAGCGATATACACTTACCAGCATATTTAGTACGTCCTTTCTTTAGGTTCGAAGGCAGGCATCGTCTTCGGCTCGAAGTTAACCCCGCGCTTCTTCAAAGTTTTCGATACTGGGTCATAGATGGAGTGGCAGAGCCAGTTCTCATCATCGCGGGTCTGGAAGTCGTCACGCGCGTGGGCGCCACGGCTTTCTTTCCGGCCTTCTGCACTGATTGCAGTGGCTTCCGCGATCTCGAGCAAGTTATCGAGTTCGAGCGCTTCCAGGCGCGCGGTGTTGAAGGCCCGGGAAGTGTCATTGAGAGACGCCTTGCCGATCCGTTCACGCAGTTCCTGCAGTTTCTCGATACCCGCCTGCATTGGCTCTTCCTTGCGGAATACGCCAAAGTTGAGCTGCATGCACTCCTGAAGTTCTTTCTTGAGTTCGACCGGGGACTCGCCATCACCGGCTGAGCCGTCCCAGCGGTTCAGGCGCGCCATGGCGGCGTCAAGGTCACTGTCTGACGCTTCGCCAGAATCCATGCCCTGGTTCAGTGCATCCGTAATGTGCAGGCCGGCTGAGCGACCGAAAACAACCAGATCAAGCAGTGAGTTTCCACCAAGACGGTTAGCGCCGTGCACAGAAACGTTGGCTGCTTCACCAACCGCGTAGAGGCCATCAATGATCTGATCGCTGCCGTCTGCTGCCTGGGTAATGGCCTGGCCATGAATATTGGTTGGCGTGCCGCCCATCATGTAGTGGCAGGTCGGCACTACAGGAATCGGCTCTTTGACGGGATCAACATGCGCGAAGGTCTTGGACAGCTCGGTGATGCCCGGCAGGCGTGAGTGCAGGATTTCCTCACCGAGGTGATCCAGCTTCAGCATGACGTGGTCGCCGTTCGGACCGCATCCTCGGCCTTCGAGGATCTCGAGGACCATGGACCGAGCCACGACGTCGCGACCGGCGAGGTCCTTGGCCGTCGGCGCGTAACGCTCCATAAAACGCTCGCCGTCCTTGTTAATGAGGTAGCCACCCTCACCCCGGCAGCCTTCGGTGACCAGGGTGCCAGCACCGGCAATACCCGTGGGGTGGAACTGCCACATTTCCATGTCCTGGAC
>JAYQAI010000004.1:22851-40432 GCA_038136715.1 Gammaproteobacteria bacterium
CTGCACATATACTCGATCGCATCCTGATCACCGATATAGTCCGATCCTTTGACGGTATCGAACATGTGCCAGCGCCAGTCATCATTCGGGTCTTCACTGGCAATTGCACAGGTAATGCCGCCCTGGGCAGAAACCGTGTGCGAGCGAGTCGGGAAGACTTTCGACAGCACAGCGGTCTTTCGGCCGGACTCGGCCAGCTGCAGCCCGGCACGCATACCGGAACCGCCACCGCCGATAATAATGGCATCGAATTCAAGAACAGGAAGATCACTCATTTTTTAATTACCCCAGAGGATGTTGATGCCCCAAAGAAAGTAGGCAATCGTGATCAGTACACAACCGATCTGGTAAACGAATCTCAGGGTCGTTGCCTTCGGACCCATCAGGTGCTCGCGCAGGTAATCGCCGCCAATTGCCCACATGCCAATCCAGGCATGCGCACAAAGCGACGTGAGTGCGAGCAGCGTAAATATTTTCATGGCGGGGTGCGTAAAATACTCAACCCACGCCACGTAACCCAGCCCAGGGTTCGTCAAAACAAACGCGACGACGCAGAGCGTGTAAAGTGAAAGGATGACGGCGCTGACCCGCTGGATGATCCAGTCACTGACGCCCGTTCGGGACAATGCTGTTGCTTGCGTGACCATGGTTAACCTCCCTGAATGACCCAGACTGCTGCCAGTGCGATCAGAATCGCGGCGAAAAACAGCGTTGTCTTCGCGGCAAACTGGCCGCCCTCAAGCGTCTCGCCGATGCCCATATCCATAATCAGGTGCTTGATGCCGGCGACAAAATGGTAGGCCAGCGCTGCCAGGAGCCCCCAGGTGATGAACATGCCAAGGGGAGACGTCATTGCGGCTTTGAGGGTTACAAACCCAGCTTCGCTCGAAAGCGACATATCCAGGGCGAACAACAGGAAGGCTATACCGACGAAGAGCACGGCGCCCGCGACTCTGTGTGTAATGGAGGCTATTGCAGTGATCGGCCATCGAAATGACATGAGATCACTGATGCCCACGTTAGTGGGACGAGAATCTTGTTTCACTGATCGTTACTCAACTGATTTTGGGAAAGTTGTTTGACTTAAATCCGCTGCCAGAGCTTCCCAGGGGGCCGCCCTCAGAGCGCGGTAATAATAGTGACATTCCCTTAAAAAAACAATTCGGCAAATCCCTGAACCACCCATTTTTCAAGGCTTTACAAGCAATTCATAGTCTGGTTTTATACGCGCCCGGTCTTTGATTAGCTCACCTGTTCAACCCCATTAGTTGAACTGAATCAATCATTAGGAAAAACGTATCCGCCGGAAAACAAAAACTACTATAGTCATCGCCCTAAGTTTCCCGGGAGCCCACCAATGCCACAAAAAGTTCAGATCGTCATCGACGGCAAAACCGTCGACATGCCAGTGCTGGAAGCTGCTGAAGGCCGGAATGTTATCGACGTTCGAGGCCTGATCAGCGAAGGAATGTTCACCTACGATCCCGGCTTCCTGTCGACCGCCAGCTGTGACTCGAAGGTCACCTACATCGACGGCGAAGCAGGTCTTTTAATGTATCGTGGCTACCTGATCGAAGATCTGGCCGAGAACGCATCTCATCTCGAGGTCTGCTATCTGCTGTTGAACGGTGAACTGCCAACGCAGACTCAGCTCGACGAGTTCGTCCAGGGCATCAGCGATCGTATGGCACTGGACGATCACTTCAAGCACATCTTTGACGGCTTTACTGCGAATTCACATCCCATGTCGATGACCTGCGCCGCCATTGCCGGCCTTGCCTCCCTGTTCCACGAACAGCTTGACATCTACGACGCTGACTATCGTCGTGAAGCTGCCATGCAACTGATAGCGAAGATTCCGACAATTGCCGCCATGGCTTACAAGAAGTCCATCGGCGAAGACGCCATTGATCCCGACCCGAACCTTGATTACGCGAGCAACTTCCTGCACATGTGCTTCGGTAAGAAAGGTGAGGCCCCTGACGTTAGCCCTACTTTGTCAGCCGCACTCGACCGGATTTTCATCCTGCACGCTGACCACGAGCAGAATGCATCGACATCGACTGTACGCATGGCCGGCTCTACAGAGTGTAACCCCTTCGCCGCGATCGCAGCCGGCACCGCAGCGCTGTGGGGCCCATCACATGGTGGCGCGAACGAGGCCGTACTCGACATGCTGATGGAGATCGGTGATGAATCTCACATCGAGGAATACGTGGAGAAAGCCAAGGACAAGGATGACCCATTCAAGCTGATGGGCTTCGGCCATCGCGTCTACAAAAACTCTGATCCGCGCGCCACCGTGATGCAAAGCAGTGCTCACGCCGTTCTGGCCGAACAGGGTGCTGAAGACGACCCACTCCTGAAGATTGCCCAGAAACTCGAGAAGCTGGCCCGGGAACAGGACTACTTCATTTCTCGTAACCTCTACCCCAATATCGACTTTTACTCGGGCATTACGCTGAAAGCCATGGGTATTCCCGTCAGCATGTTCACAGTGCTATTTACCCTTGGCCGGATGCCTGGGTGGATCACGCACTGGGATGAAATGATCGGCCATCCTTTCAAAATCGCGCGCCCACGCCAGCTCTACCTCGGTGAAAACCAGCGCGAATACGTTCCGATCGACCAGCGATAAACTCCCAGCGTATACAGCAGCAAGATCAGCAAAGAAAAAAGGATACAAATTTTGAACATTACGGCTTCCATCGAAACCAGCAAGGGCACGATTAACCTGACCCTGACCCCGGACCAGACGCCTGTTACCGTTGCCAGCTTCGCCAACCTGGCGCAGAACAACTTCTACGACGGCCTGAATTTCCACCGCGTGATCGGTAACTTCATGATCCAGGGTGGTTGCCCGCAAGGCACTGGCACCGGCGGTCCCGGTTACCGCTTTGAAGATGAATTTGATGCGAGCTTGCGCCACGATGGTCCCGGCAAGCTGTCTATGGCAAACGCAGGCCCAGGCACCAACGGCAGCCAGTTCTTTATTACCCACGGACCCCAGCCACATCTTGATGGTGCTCACAGTGTGTTTGGCAGCGTGAACTCAGCCGAAGACCAGGCTGTCGTTGATGCTATCGAGCAGGGTGACTCGATCATCTCCATCACCGTAGCGGGCGACGTCGATGAACTGCTCGCAGCGCATTCGGAACGTGTCGCTGAATGGAACAGCGCACTGCAGGATTAACAGAGCAGCCACACTATGAAGGGCGTCATTCTCGATGCCGACAGCCTCGGGCAGGACATAGACCTGTCGCCTATCACCGATTTACTCGATGAATGGCAGGTCCATCCTGCCGTCGCACCCGCTGATACCGCTGCGGCAATCCGGGATGCCACCGTGATCCTTTCCAACAAGATCCGTCTTGATGCATCCAACCTGAGTGAAACAGGGAGCCCCCGCTTTATCAGCGTGATGGCGACAGGCACCAATAATGTTGACCTGGCTTACACCAGACGGCGTGGTATCGACGTCAGCAATGCCGTCGCCTACGCTACGCCTTCCGTGGTCCAGCATACCCTGTCACTGATCCTGGCACTCTCGAACAATCTGCCAACCTACCTTAATGACGTGCGCTCAGGCCGCTGGCAAGCTTCCAGGGTATTCTGTCGACTCGATCATCCGATCCAGGAAGTCGCAGGCAAGACCCTCGCAATCATCGGCTACGGTGAACTCGGCGGCGGTGTCGCCCGGGCGGCGGAAGCCCTTGGCCTCACGATCATGATCAGCGAACGGCCCGGTGCCACGGTGCGACAAGGTCGGGTGAGTTTCGAAACGGCCCTGGCCGAAGCAGATTATCTCAGCCTGCACTGCCCACTCACCGACGACAACCGCCACCTGATAAACTCAGCGACACTGCAACAGATGAAACCCGGCGCCTTCCTCATCAACACTGCGCGGGGCGGCTTGATCCATTCAGAGGACCTCATAGATGCGCTAAAAACGGGGGTGATAGCGGGGGCCGCCATTGACGTCCTCGACCGCGAGCCAGCCGCGACAGACGATCCGCTGCTGGCACCACTGCCAAATCTGCTGTTGACGCCACACAACGCCTGGGGCGCGATTGAGGCCAGGCGACGCCTGGTCCTCCAGATGAAAGAAAATATCCTCGGCTTTCTTGCAGGAAACCCGCCGAGACTGGTTAACTAATTGTTGTCATCGATATAGGAATAGACATGGAAGCATTTCGCCAGGAAGTCAGAGATTGGCTTAACGCCAACTGCCCGGAAAGCATGCGCTCAGCTGGCGCTGAAGAAGAAACGGTCTGGGGCGGCCGCAACGCAACATTCCCCAGCGAAGCTGCGCGTCAGTGGCTCGAGGCCATGGGAGGCAAAGGCTGGACCTGTCCGACCTGGCCCAAAGAGTATGGCGGTGGTGGCCTCAGTTACGAGGAGAACCGCATCCTGCAGAGCGAACTGGCGCGCATTAACGCCCGCCCGGCCCTGGTGTCATTCGGCATCAGCATGCTTGGCCCCGTGCTGCTGGAATACGGCACCGAAGAGCAGAAGCTCGAACATCTGCCGAAGATCGTCAGGGGCGAGATTCGGTGGTGTCAGGGATACAGCGAACCTGGTGCGGGCTCCGACCTCGCAGGCCTGCAGACACGAGCGGTAAAAGACGGTGACGACTACGTCGTCAACGGCCAGAAGGTATGGACCAGCTATGCCAACCATGCCGACTGGATTTTCTGCCTGGTACGGACAAACCCGGACGTCCCGAAACATGAAGGTATCAGTTTCCTTCTGTTCGACATGGAAACACAGGGCGTCAGCACCAAGCCTATTCAGCTGATTTCAGGTGCTTCCCCGTTCTGCGAGACGTTTTTCGATGATGTACGGGTGCCACGCGAAAACCTGATGGGCAAGGAAAACCAGGGCTGGACCATCGCGAAGAAACTGCTCCAGCATGAACGCAACATGGTAGCGGGCATGGGGATGCGCGGCAGAACCAAAAACCGGGCCAACGCCATGGAAAACCAGGCCAAGCACTACCTGGGCGAGACTGGCGGCAAAATCGCCGATGCCAGCGTTCGCGACAACATCACGCAGCACAAAATGGACGGCGAAGCCTTTGCTCTTACCCTGCGCCGTACAGCGGATGAAGCCAAATCGACCTCTGCGCCCTCGCCTGCCTCGAGCATCTTCAAGTACTACGGTACCGAGCAGAACAAAAAACGCTTCGAAATCATGCTTAAAGTTATGGGCTCGCAGAGCCTTGGCTGGGAGGGCGAAGATTTCGAAGAAAGGGAGCTCTCGACAACCCGCGAATGGCTCCGATCAAAAGCCAACTCGATCGAAGGCGGCACCTCCGAGGTGCAGCTCAACATCATTGCCAAGCGGGTGCTGGGGCTGCCGGACTAAACGCAGCGCCCGTCGCCCGGCACCCTCACTTCATCAGCTGTTTCATCGCCTGCTCCAGACCAGCATCTGACAAAAAATACATGTGGTTGTCGACGCGCTTTTGAATCATCTGGATCGAGAAGGAATCTCGCCAGCGGGCTTCAGGTACCGGATTCAGCCAGACAACGGATCTGAACTGCTCCATTAAACGCTGCAGCCAGACCTCACCAGGCTCGACATTAAAGTGCTCAACGCTGCCGCCCCTGTCCGTCACCTCGTGTCTTGCCATGTCCGCATCGCCTACGACGATGACTTTCCAGTCCCTGCCATAGCGGTGCATCAGCTGCCAGGTAGAAACCCGATCCTCAAAACGGCGTTCGTTTTCTGTCCAGACGCCTTCATAGATAAAGTTGTGGAAATAGAAGGTATCGAGGTACTTGAATTCGCTGCTCGCTGCAGAGAAAAGCTGGGCACAGCGTTCGATGTGTTCATCCATGGAACCACCCACGTCCAGCAACATCAGGACCTTGACCGCATTGTGGCGCTCGGGCACCTCCATGATATCCAGCAGGCCACCATTCCTGGCCGTTGCACGGATTGTCGCAGGCAGATCAAGCTCGAGATCCGCTGCTTCACGGGCCCAGCGACGCAAGCGTCGCAAGGCCATTTTCAAGTTTCGCGTGCCAAGTTCAACATCCGGGTCGTAGTCCGCAAAAGCGCGATCCAGCCAGACCTTGCTTGCGCGATGCCGATGATTCTCTACTTCATCCTGGCGTTCACCCTCTTCGCCTTCTTCTGACGTGCCAAGGCCTTTGCGTCCACCATGGCCTTCACCTTCGTCGCCATCTTCTCCCTCGCCTTTCTCACCGGCGTCGCCTTCACCTTCCCCGCCGCCCTCGCCTTCACCGGCATCACCACCCTCGCCTTCGCCGGCATCATCACCCTCCCCGGCTTCATCGGCATCAGCGGCGTCGCCCCTTCGGTCACCATCCTGACCATCGGCCACAGCTGACGCGTCAGCATCAGGGCCCAACAAACCATCACGCAATTCGCTGACAGTTGCCTGGTATTCAGCCAGCAGTTTATCGATGTCACGGCCTTCGCCCACCATTGCCAACAACGTTTCCCTGACCTGGTTGGACTCCTCGCCGAACAGACCGGCCCAGCGATCGACCCCGTCAAAATAGGCAGCAAACGCCTGGTCGAAACGGTCGTAATACTTTTCGTCCTTAACGAGCGCCAGGCGACTGAGGAAGTAAAAGTCATCCTGGTTGGCAAAGGCCAACCCACATTTCAGCAGTGACAACAGGTCAATGTATTCCCGCAGACTGACAGGCACACGATAACGGCGGAGATGTTCGAGATAACCCAGCAGCATCTTGCTTAAAGCTGGAACGGAATGCCGTTGCGGTAGCGCACAATCCGGCGTGCATACTTTGCCCGGGCCGACGGACTCAGCTCCTGCTCGGACAGTAACTTCTCAATCACTGCCAGCGCTTCATCAAACTCACCCATTCGAGCATGAGCTGCAGCGAGTGAGTCAAGGTTGGTCGCTGACGGATCGGCTGTTACGGCAAGCTGCGCGAACTCCTTGGCGACGCGGCCATTACAAACCTCCTTAACTGGACATGTCGACATAATCCAGGCAAGCCGATTTGCCGCCGTCACGTCACCCTGCTCGGCCGCGAGACGGTACCAGCGCGCCGCTTCGACAAAATTTTTTGTGAACCCGTGGCCACGGCGATAAAGGTATCCGAGCGCGCCCTGAGAGGCCGCGTGGCCCTCAATCGCAGCAAGGCGGTAATGCTCAGCGGCCAGGCGATAGTCGCGATCAACACCAACGCCATTCTCATAGGCCCGACCAAGCTCATAGTGAGCGGTGATCTGGCCGGCCTCAACGGCCATAGTGAGTAGTCCCAGCCCCTTTTCCGTATCCTTCGAAACGCCCCGACCATGCAAATACATTTCACCCAGAGGCGCCAGCGCGGTCTCGTACCCCAGTTCCCAGGCTCTCTGAAACAGCAAAAAGGCCTCGACGTTTGCCGCACGACCCAGTCTGCCACTGCGTTTGAGGTTACCGAGGTTGACCATACTCGCCGGGTAACCGAGATCAGATGCCCGACCATACCACTCCGCTGCTGCGGCAATATCCTGTTCTACATGTTCGGCAAGAATGCCGAGATGATTTAATGAGAGCTGGTGGCTCGGGTTTAAGCGGATCGCTTCGTTCAAGTCTCGTTTCGCAGCGGAGTAATCGTTCATCAGGCTGAAAGCGATACCGCGATTGCTGTATGCAATCGCCATGTCCGCCCGTGTCAGGCTGTCACCGGCAATAATCTCAGAGAGGATCGTTGTCACATCTTCGTACCGCCCCTCCGCCGCTGCCTGCTGGGCCAGGTCGAACTCTGGCGGCATCGCGTTTAGACTGACACTGACCAGAAACAATAATAACGCTAGCATTCGCATGCAGGGATTATAACCAAGGACATGTCCTCTGGGAGTGGTCATGCGGATGCTATACTCACGCCATGCAAGAACCGCTTTCCAGCCTGCACCAGCGCGATCCGCTGCTCGAAGCACTCGTTACACTTACCCGCCTGCACCATAAGCCGGTGAGTGCCGAGAGCCTGACCGCGGGTCTGCCACTCGTAGATGGCAGACTGACCCCGGACCTCTTCGTCAGAGCGGCTGAAGCTGCGGGCTTCATGGCGAGTCATGTCGAGCGCGAGTTCGACGACATCACTGAGATGGTATTGCCGGTTGTGCTTGAATTACAGGACGGCCGGGCCTGCATTCTGATTTCACGCACTGAAGATGCCGCCAATGTCCTGTTTTTTGACGAACAGGAAACCCCGCACGACGTACCCATTGCCTCGGTTGCTGAGCGGTATACAGGCTTCTGCTACCTCGTCAAACCAGGTGCTACAGACCCTGGCCAGACGCCTAAGGAGTGGTTCTGGAGCACAATTCGAAAGTCCCGCGGCCTCTACCTTGAGGTTCTGGTCGCCTCGTTCCTGGTCAACCTGTTTGCCCTGGTTACGCCGCTATTTATCATGAATGTCTATGACCGTGTTGTCCCCAATCATGCGGTTGAAACGCTGTGGGTACTGGCTTCGGGTGTCGCTATCGTTTTCCTCTTTGATATCGCCATGAAAACCCTGCGAGGTTACTTCGTGGATGCCGCGAGCAAACGGTCTGACATTATGCTCTCGGCTCGCAGCTTTAGTCGGGTTATGGACATCAGGATGAGCGACCGACCGAAACAAGTGGGGTCCTTTGCCAACAATCTCCAGGAGTTCGACTCATTTCGTGAATTCTTCACCTCGACCACATTACTTGCCCTGATAGACCTGCCGTTTGTCATTCTCTTCGTTGTCCTGATTTATTTCATTGGCGGCGTGCTGGCACTGGTTCCACTTATCGCGATTCCCCTGATCCTTTGCGCCGGTCTGCTGTTCCAGAAGCCACTCCAGCAGGTGATCAGTCAGTCCTTCAAAGAGTCAGCCGCCAAGCATGCAATGCTGATCGAAGTGCTAGCATCGCTGGACACCGTCAAGGGTGCAAGAGCCGAAGGCGTGATGCAGAAGCGCTGGGAAGAGTTCAATGCAAGACTGGCGAAGTTCGGTCTAAGGTCCCGCTTTCTTTCGTTGTCGATGGTCAACCTTGCACAACTGATCCAACAGATTTCGACCGTGGCCATCGTCGCCCTCGGTGTCTATGCGATTATTGACGGCAACCTTACTGTTGGTGGATTGATCGCCTGTACTATTCTGACGGGTCGCTGCCTGGCACCCATGGGTCAGGTCGCCAGCATCCTGACCCGCTATCATCATTCCCTTGCCGCTTTCCAGGCAATTGACCGGATCATGAACTTGCCGGTGGAGCGACCGGCAGACAAGCGTTTCCTGCATCGACCCGACATCAGCGGTGATATTGAGTTCAAGCAAGTCAGCTTCAAATATCCTGAGCAGCAGATACCCGCAATCAGTAACGTGAGCCTCAGGATCACGGCTGGCGAGAAAGTCGCCATCATTGGCCGCACCGGCTCCGGCAAGACCACACTGCAGAAACTGATCCTGAACTACTACTCACCACAGGAAGGTGCTCTGCTCGTCTCAGGCACCGATATAAACCAGATCGACCCATCCGATTTGCGGCGCAACATCAGCTATGTGCCCCAGGAGATTTCACTGTTCAACGGCAGCGTCAGGGAAAACATTGTGCTCGGCACGCCCCTGGCTACCGACGAAGGTGTGCTGGAGGCGGCCCGTCTGGCGGGTATTCTTGATTTCATGAATGCCCATCCTGAGGGCTTTGACCTGAACGTAGGGGAACGCGGCAGCAACCTGTCGGGTGGCCAGCGCCAGGGCATTGCCATTGCGAGGGCGATTATCAATCGTGGTCCTATCATGCTGCTGGATGAACCCACAGCATCTATGGACAACACGACTGAGCAGCTCTTCAAGCAGAATTTCGCAGAATACATCGAAGACCGCACACTGGTCCTGGTGACTCACAAGGCATCCATGCTGTCGCTGGTAGACCGCCTGATCGTGCTCAATGACGGTAAACTCGTCGCCGACGGGCCACGCGAAGAGGTTCTGCGCGCACTGGCGGGGTCACCGGCATGAGCGATCACAAGGCAGACATCAGGTTCATGCCAGACGCCTATGCAGCTGAGGTCGAATCACTGCCGATTGTTATGCATGCCATCCTCTGGGTATCGGTAGCATTCGTCGTCGTCGCAGTCATCTGGGCGAACTTCGCCACACTCGATGAAGTCGCCCGGGCTGATGGCAGAGTTATCCCTTCCAGCCAGGTCCAGGTCGTACAGAATCTCGAGGGTGGTATCCTGTCGCAGGTGCTGGTGCGTGCCGGTGAGCAGGTAGAGACCGGCCAGACACTGCTACTACTCGACGACACGCGATTTGCGACGTCATTCCGTGAAGGCCAGCTCACTACCCTCTCGCTTGAAGCCCGCATTGCCAGGCTGCGAGCAGAAATCGCGGGCAGTCCATTCACCGATATCGACAACTTTCCCGCCGATCACCAGCAGCTGCTCCGGGATGAAGTTCAACTCTACAACTCACGGCAGGAGGAACTTGGCTCTGCCCTCGATATCCTGGCCCAGCAGCGCAAACAGTATCAGCAGGGCACAGCGGAACTGAAAGCCGCAGAAAACAAGCTAGCCAAGAATGCAGCCCTTGCCGAGGAGGAACTTCGGCTGACGGAACCACTGGTCGCGAAAGGTGCAGTCTCTCAGGTTGAGCTACTTCGATTGCAGGCTGCAGTCAACGATTCACTCGGACAGCTGGAAGAAACCCGCCTCAGTATTCCCGGCGCCGAGGCTGCCGTCGCCGAAGCAGACCGGAAAATTCGCGAGCGCCGGCAACAGTTTATCAGTGCTGCCCAGGCAGAACTGAATGAGGCCAGGACCGAGCTGGAACGCCTGCGTATCTCCAATGTTGCCCTCGAAGACCGCGTTAATCGCACGGCGGTTCGCTCGCCGGTTGACGGGACCATCAACCAGTTGCTGGTCAACACTATCGGTGCGGTCGTTCAGCCCGGTATGGACCTGATCGAAATTGTGCCTGCCAACGATACACTGCTGATTGAGGCTCGCATCAGGCCGGCAGATATCGCCTTCATCCGACCCGGGCAGAAAGCGACAGTTAAGCTGACCGCCTACGACTTTGCAGTCTATGGTGGCCTCGACTCCTCACTGGAACTGATCAGCGCTGATTCGATCACCGACGAACGCGGCGAGCCGTTCTTCCTGATCCACGTTCGGACTCACAAAAATTACCTTGGCTCTGAAACCAACCAGTTGCCGATTATTCCAGGCATGGTAGCCACCGTTGAGATCATGACTGGCCAGAAGACCGTCATGGACTACATTCTGAAACCGCTGAAACGGGCTCAGTCAATGGCACTTTCAGAAAGTTAACCCGGCTGCGGTGCCAGCCGTGCCGTTGCTGGCTACTGCCTTGTATCAATATCCTTTGAACTCTGGTTTGCGTTTCTCCCGGAAAGCCTGTCGCCCCTCCTTGTAGTCCCGGCTGTCGAAACAGGTGTCTATCATCTCTCGCACAGCCTGCATATTGCGGAGCTCAGGGTCCTTTGCCGCCTCATTGATCGCTGCTTTGGCGGCACGCACCGTGAGCGGTGCATTGCCGGCAACAATCGCTGCGTATTCCCTTACCTCTTTTTCGAGATCTTCCCTTGCACAGATACGGTTGATCAGTCCCATGGCCAGTGCTTCCTCGGCATCCATAAAACGAGCGCTGAACATGATGTCCTTTGCCCTGGCGGGTCCAACCAAGTGACACAGTCGTACCAGGCCCTCATACTCGTAGCCGAGCCCCAGTTTCGCGGCGGGTATGCCGAACGTTGAATCCGGCGTCGCGAACCTCAGGTCAGCCGTCAATGCCGTTGCAAGCCCACCGCCAATGCAGAAGCCCTGAATCATAGCGATCATCGGTTTGTCAATTTTGGCCAGCCAGTGATTAGCCCGCGACATGGTCTTGCCGTAGGCATCCTTCTGCGCGGCAGTGCCACGCTTGGTGTCAAACTCGGAAATATCGGCCCCGGAAACAAACGCCTGGTCGCCGGCACCAAGCAGCACAACCACGCGCACAGCATTATCCTGCTGGAAATTCTCGAGAATGGTGGCGAGTGCTTCCCACATCTCGAGCGAGATCGCATTGCGGCGGGCAGGATTGTTGAAGGTGACCCAGCCAATGCCATCATCGACATGCGCCAGCATCTTGTCAGTCGTTAATTCCATATGATTACCATCACTTTTCTTTAAGTTCTTAGACAAGCATCTGTCAGCGTACCTGTGCAAGCGACTGGATGACACCCGCTTCCTGTAACCGCCTGATTTCTTCTCCCGTCAGACCCGCTTCACTGAGTATTTCTACCGTATGCTGACCGTTATCCGGGCCGGCCCGCAGAAACCGTTCGGGCACCTGTTCCGCCGTCAGATTGATCGGCGAGCGCACCAGGCTGATATCACCCAGTCGCGGGTGAGACGCCGGCTTGGCGATGCCGAGCGACCTGACATGTTCGTCCTCGAATGCCTCGCCAACATCGTATATCGGTCCGCACGGGCAGCCCGCCGCATTGGCCAGCTCAACCAGCGTTGCTGTGCTGAACTGCCGCGTCATCTCATTGACGACCTCGTTCAGCACCTGCCGATTGGCATAACGCGAGGCGGCGAAATGAAACCGCTCATCCTCAGCCAGACTGGGATGACCCAGCGCCGTACACAGGGCGCTGAACATTTTGTCTGTGCTCGCCGCGAGGTTGACGAGACCATCTGAGGTTTCAAACACGCCCATCGGCGTCATCGTCGGATGGTTGTTGCCTTCCTGGCCCGGCACCTCGCCACTCATGGTGTAGCGTGCACCCTGGAAGTCGAGCTTTGACAGCATCGCTTCGAGGAGACTGGTATGTACCCACTGTCCTGCACCGGTTTTTTCACGCTGCAGCAATGCCAGGAGGATACCCTGGCCAAGGAACATACCGGCCGAGGTATCGCTGATAGCGACGCCGACACGCATTGGCCCGGTACCCGGCTCACCGGTAATCGACATCAGTCCGCTCATGCCCTGCACCACCTGGTCGACTGCCGGCCGGTGGCTGTAGGGCCCGGTCTGACCAAAGCCGGAGATACTGGCCAGAATGATCGCTGGATTCTTTGCTCTCAGAGTTTCGTAATCGAATCCAAGGCGGTACTTCACATCCGGACGGAAGTTCTCGACCACGATATCCGCCTGCTCCACCAAACGGTGGAACAACGCCTGCCCTGCTTCGGTCTTGAGATTGATAGCGAGGCCACGCTTGTTGCGATGCAGGTTTTGCGAATCAGGGCCATCGTGACTGCCGCCGATACTGCTGCCACCCGCCGTGGCCGGGGCCTCGATGCGAATCACATCTGCGCCCCAGTCCGCCAGCAGTCTGACAGCGACAGGGCCGGCACGCGCAATACTCAGGTCCAGGACCCGACAGTCAGCCAGCGGCAGCCCGGTCACGGGTGTTATCCCCCCTGAATCCTGGGCAACAGCACGACTTCAACGCCATCTGGAATTTCGACGTCCCAGTCGTCCCGATACATGGTGCCATCGACGGACACCGCGATCCCCTGCTCCATGTGACTGTTCATATCGGGGTACTGCTCAGTCAGCTTAAAGAGCAGTTCACGAATCGTTCCGGCACTGATTTCGACATCTGCTGCACCGCCCGCCGCGGAACGCAGCGGGCCGGTGAGAGAGACCTGCATCAGGCAACCTGCTCATCCAGTGCCTTGAGGATACGCGGCGGCGACATCGGCACATGGTCCAGTCTCACGCCGACGGCCTCGGACACGGCATTACCAATCGCCGCCAGTGGCGGCACGATCGAGGTTTCACCCACACCACGGATACCGTAGGGGTGATTCGGGTTCGGGATCTCCAGGATCTTGGTATCAATGAAGGGCAGATCCGAGCAAACAGGAATGCGGTAGTCCAGGAAGCCCGGATTCTGCAGCAGCCCATCTTTGCCGTAGATATACTCCTCGTTCAGTGCCCAGCCGATGCCCTGCGCGGCTGCACCCTGCATTTGGCCTTCGACATAATCCGGATGGATCGCCTTGCCGGCATCCTGCACAACCGTGTAGCGCAGGATCTCGGTTCTGCCGGTTTCAGGGTCAACTTCAACATCACAGATGTGCGATGCAAAGGATACCCCCGCACCATCAGCCGTGACCTCGTTGTGGCCGGCAATCGGCCCACCCGTGGTTGGCGCTTTGGCAGCGATCTCCTTTAAGGAAAGTGGCGGCATATTGTTATGCTCAGCACCCACAGCCCGCGCTTCGCCGTTCTCCCAGGTGACCTGCTCGACGGGGATATCCCACATCTTGGCCGCCCTTTCTTTCAGCACCTGAATGGCATCACGCGCCGCGAAGATGGTTGCCAGACCCGAGGAAAATGTACCACGACTGCCTTCAGTCGTATCGTTGTGACCAAGCGACGCAGTATCACCAACGCTGGATTTCACGTCCTCGTAGGGGATGCCAAGCTCCTCAGCGGCAATCATCGCCATGGAGGCCCTTGCACCACCCACATCAACGGTGCCCTGCGTCAGGCTGACCGTGCCATCAACGCCAATGTTGAGATCGACACAGGTCTGACCGCCAATGTTGAACCAGAAGCCGCAGGCCATACCCCGGCCCTGGTTCTTGCCCAGCTTCTTTTTCATCTGCGGATGGTCTTTCACTGCTTGCAGTGTCGCTTCAATACCGATCGGACCATAGGTCGGGCCATAGCTGGAACGGGTACCCTCACGGGCAACATTCTTCAGTCGCAAATCAATCGGATCCATACCGATTTCTGCGGCAACCAGGTCAAGCGTGCTCTCGACCCCGAACGCCATCATCGGGGCTGAAGGTGCCCGGTAGGCAGCCACCTTGGGCCTGTTACAGAGCACGTCGATACCGACGGATTTGACGTTCTTCAGGTCGTAGCAGGCCCAGGCAGTCATGCCGCCCAGCATGCCCCAGATACCCGGAAACGCACCGTCCATGTAGCGGCATTCAATGAAAGCGGATGTAATCGTGCCATCCTTGCGAGCACCAATCCTGACATCCATTGACGTTGAACAGGTCGGACCAGAAGCCTTGAAGACCTCCTCGCGGCTCATCACCATCTTGACCGGTCGGTTCGCCTTGCGTGACAGTGCCAACGCCAGCGGCTCAATCCACACGTGGGTTTTACCGCCGAAACCCCCGCCGATTTCTGACGAGGTCACTTTGAGCTTGGCGACATCCATGCCGAGGAGTGAGGCACAGACGTTGCGATACTGAAAATGTCCCTGGGTCGTCACCCAGAGATCACCCGTACCATCTGGACTAACGCTGGCAAGGCAGGCATGCGGTTCAATGTAGCCCTGGTGGGTCTGCTCAGTCTTGTAGCTTTTTTCAATGACGACGTCTGCTTCTTTCAGACCTTCATCAATGTCGCCGTGGCCAAATTCCATGCGCTGGGCAACGTTTGAGGGTTTACCGTCCTGCTGGATGTGCGGCTGGACGATCGGCGCGTCAGACTGCATAGCTTCATCGACATCGGTTACATGAGGCAGTTTTTCGTAGCTGACTTTGATCAGTTTGAGCGCCTGCTTCGCCGTGTTCCTGTCAATGGCTGCGACAGCAGCTACCGCGTGACCATCGTACAGGGCGCGGTCACGCGCCATGCAGTTTTCCAGGGTGTCGAACAGGTCGCGCCGGCCTTCGGTCAGATCAGGCAGGTCTGCCGCCGTTATGACCGCTTTCACGCCCGGCAGTTTCTCTGCCTTGGCTGTGTCAATTTTCTTGATGCGGGCATGGGCATGTGGCGAACGCAGCACGAGCCCCGTCAGCTGGCCCGGCGCGTAAGCATCGGCGCCATACCGGGCGCGCCCGGTCACTTTGTCGACGCCATCAGGTCGCGGCACACGTGAACCAATAACCTTGAAATCCTGGTCGGTATAACTTTGATCATGTTTCATTCTATTGCCCTCCCTACTTCTTTTTCTTCGCGTTCTTCTTCGCGGCTTTACGCATGTCTTTCGCCGCCGCCTGGACCGCCCTGACGATCTTGTCATAACCGGTGCAGCGACACAGATTCCCCGCGAGCGCGTAGCGAATTTCTGTTTCCGTCGGGTCGGGATTCCGGTCAAGCAGCGCCTTTGCCGCAACCAGGAAACCCGGCGTGCAGATACCGCACTGCAGAGCAGCCTTGTCGATAAACTGCTGTTGCAGTGGATGCAACGCGCTGCCGTCTGCAAGCCCCTCAACCGTGCTGATTTCTCGGCCTTCAGCTTCAACACCCAGCACCAGGCAGGAACAGACCAGCCTGCCATCTACGGTAACGCTGCAGGAACCGCAGTCGCCGGTACCACAACCTTCCTTGGCACCGGTCAGACCGAGCCGGTCGCGCAGTGAATTGAGCAGGGTTTCATCGGGTGGACAGGCGAACTGAACCGGATCGCCATTGACTGTTGTCGATACTAGTACACTGGACATCTCAACCTCCTGCCCTTTCAAATGCAATTTTCGCCGCACGCTTCGCCAGCACACCCGCTACGCGGGTGCGATACTCAACCGTGCCACGCTTGTCGTCGATTGGATTACAGGCAGCAGAACAAGCCGCCGCCATGGCTTCCAGCGCCTCATCATCGAGTTTCGTGCCAATGATGGCCTTGGCAGCCGCGGGTACCAGCACAGCGGTCGGCGCCACGGCGCCCAGAGAAACTCTGGCAGACTTAACGACACCGCGAGACAGTGTCAGGCTGACCGCAGCACTGACGATGGCAATATCCATTTCGGTCCTGGGTGTGAAACGCAGGTAGGCATCGGCGGATTTCGCGGCCGGTTGCGGCAGCGTAATCGCTTCAATCAGTTCATCACTCGCGAGCGAGGTCTGGCCCGGGCCGGTGACAATCTTTTCGACAGGCACCGTGCGCCGCTTGTTCTTACCCACAACAACCGCCTTGGCGCCAGCAGCGATCATGGCAGGCACAGAGTCCGCTGCAGGCGAGGCATTACAAAGGTTGCCGACCATGGTGCAGCGCCCCTGGATCTGGTCAGAACCGATCAGGTTTGTTGCCTCCACTACACCCGGCCAGGCTTTAACCAGCGCCTTGTTTTCACCGAGTTCAGCACCGGAAACCGCCGCCCCGACCTTGAAACCGGCGGCCGTTTTCTTGATTTCTTTCATGGCCGGGATGCGCTTGATGTCGACCATCAGGTCAGGTTCGACCATGTCGAGCCGCAATTTAGCCAGCAGGTCTGTACCACCGGCGAGGACGTGTGCACTCCCCTTTTCCGCTGCCAGCAGTGCCACCGCCTCTTTGGTGGTGGCAGGCGATTCGTACCTCATTACTACCTCCCTCTTTATGGGAATTTTTTATCAGAGGGGCTCAGTGTAGCGAACTCTGCCCAGAAGAAAAACGAAGATTCAATGAAAGCTTTGAGCGCGCTAAAAGAGCCTTCAGCGTTACCTGGCTCGACGCCAATCAGGACCATAGCGGTACGCGGGGAAAGCCTGCCACGTCAGTGCATGAAAGAGCGCGTCAGCGCTCCAAAAAGAGCCTTCAGCGTTACTTGGCTCGACGCCAATCAGGACCAAAGCAGTACGTGGGCAAGGCCTGCAACGTCAGTGCATGAAAGAGCGCGTCAGCGCTCCAAAATAGCCCGCAGTTCGATAGCAACTTC
>JAYQAI010000004.1:40532-88819 GCA_038136715.1 Gammaproteobacteria bacterium
TGCATGAAAGAGCGCGTCAGCGCTCCAAAATAGCCCGCAGTTCGATAGCAACTTCGCGCAGTTTGGTCTGCAGCATACGGGTATTTCTCGGACCCATTCGCATCAGCTGCTTCTGCGCTGCACTCAGGGACTCAAGCTTCTCATCCTCGTACTCGAACATGACTACTGGTCGTTTCAACCGAACCGGACCTTCCAGCACCGGCGTCTCGAGAAGCCGGCCAATGCCTTCAAACACAACATCGTCGAAAGACCGGCGGCCATAACCAAGCTCGCCATAGGCTTGCGCGAGCAGCGGTTGCAGAAGATGGTAGAACTCAGCGGCACGCCGCGCATCAATCGAGACCACCAACTCGGTGAAACGGTTGTAACGGTCGTAAGAGGCCGGGTCAATGACGTAGGTCTCTTCGTCAACCGGCGTCACCAGGAACGAACCTTCCGGCGCCAGAAAACTGACCGGCGCTTTTGCCACCTGACCGAGAGCGACATTATCGGTGAAGGCAACAAACTTCCGCAGCAACTGCTCCGATGCCAGCCAGGTATTAATACCCTCGTGGCGCGTCAGGCTGACGACGCCGTCACGAATCAGCGGATCACTGTCATCCAGCGGCGGCAGAACAAAAGCGGGTTCCTGCGGGACTTCAGGTACCGGCGCCGTGACGATCTCAGGCACGGGTTCCGGAGCGACAGACTCGACGACTTCCGGTTCCGGTGCGATGGACGGCGCCGGGATCTCAATCCTTTGTGCTACCGGCTCGGGCTCGGTCGACGAGTTCACGATGAAATAACCAACCAGGGCCACAATCGCGACAAGCACGGCCACGAGTGTTATCAATAGGGGTTTATTGTCGTTCAATGTCTCTACTCTTCTTTGGACTGCTTTTCCTTGGACTGCCGGGCCTCTGTCATTACGTTTGCAATCGCCTCGTTGTAGGGTGCCTGGAGCAAGCCCGCATCTGTAATAATCCCTGTGATCAGCTGGTTTGGTGTGACGTCGAAGGCCGGTGATCGCGCCCTGACGGCCGCCGGCGCAATCGCGACCCCCGCCAGCGACTTGACCTCAGCTGCGTCCCTTTCCTCAATTTCAATGTCATCTCCGCTCGCCGTCTGCAGGTCAACCGTCGACAGCGGAACCGCCACATAAAACGGGATCTGGTAGTACTGGCAGAGAATCGCAAGACCAAGCGTGCCGATCTTATTGGCGGCATCACCATTGGCCGCAATTCTGTCTGCACCGACTATCACCATATCCACCTTGCCTTCTGACATGACGTGGGCCGCCATGTTGTCAGTGATCAACGTGCAATCAATACCGTTGCGAGAGAGCTCATAGGCTGTGAGCCGAGCCCCCTGCAGCAAAGGCCGGGTCTCATCAACATAGACATGCAATTGCGCGCCTTGTTCCCCGGCACGGTAAATTGGCGCCAGCGCAGTCCCCAGTTCAGAGACAGCCAGCGAGCCGGCATTGCAGTGGGTCAGCAGATTCGGATGGCGCGCAACGATCGGTGCACCGATATCTGCAATACGGTTACAGGCTGCCTTGTCTTCCTCGTGAATCGCCACGGCCTCCGCCAGGAGGGCAGCGCGTGATGATGTCCCATCAGCCTGGTGCTCGAAGCAGGCCCGCATCCGCTCTACGGCCCAGGCCAGATTGACGGCGGTCGGCCGGGCACTGATCAGGTAATCGCAGCGGTCGCTAAATGCAGCTGCACTGACCGGCTCTTCAAGGCCAACCAGCAGGCCGTAGGCGGCGGCAATACCAATCGCAGGTGCACCACGGACCGTTAGCGTCTTGATGGCGGTATAGACGTCCTCCAGTGATTCGCAGGTAATGTATTCCTCAACGTCAGGGAGCTTGCGCTGGTCGAGCAGTACCAGCGCATTGTCCTGCCAGCTGACAGCCCGTGGAATATCTTTCATGTGTCAGACTCCAATGCACCCACTATCTGTCAGTTCAGGGAAAACAGGATCAGGCTCGAAGTTCCTTGATCATCTCAAGCCGCTGCTCGGTGTCGACGAAGGTAAATGCACCGCTGGTTCTGTCAACGACATCGCCATAGCGAGACTTGATTCCAGCCACGATTCCTTCGGGCTCACCCATGACACCAAAGGTATTCAGCATGTCATCGGTGACAAGCTCACTCATCTCCTGCCACTTGCCTTCTTTTGACATTTTATTGAGCTCGATCTGCAGCTCACCCCAGCCGTGAACCCCCAATACGTTCTTGTAGGCAGGTGTTGATCCATAAAAGGAGATGCGACTCTTCACCGTTTGCTTCTCTTTTTCGAAGGTCGCCTCGTCTTTACCGGAGACGATAAAAGGTGTGTAACTGATCTCAAAGTCATCGCGGGACCGACCTGACTTGGCGAGTCCTTTTTCGACCGCCGGCAGTGTGACTTCACGGATGTATTTCTCATTACTGAACGGATGAATAATCAGCCCGTCAGCGACTTCACCCGCCACCTCGGTCATGACCGGACCGACTGCCGCGAGGATCACTTTCGGCGCGCCGTATTCCTTATTCTCTGGCGTAAACGCCGGTGTCATCAGCGTATGGTTGTAATACTTGCCTTCAAACCGCAGCGGCTCACCCTCGTACCAGTTGGCCCAGATGGCACGCATGGCCTGGATCAGTTCTCTCATCTGCGGTGCCGGCGCTCCCCAGGGCATGCTGAAGCGCTTGGTGATATGCGGTCTGATCTGAGAACCCAGGCCCATCGTGAATCGACCCTTGGAGTAGGCATTCAGGTCGTGGCCCAGATTGGCCAGGATCATCGGGCTGCGCGCGAACGCAACAGCAATACCCGTGTGCAGATTTATCTTTTCACTGTGCTCGGCGGCGAGCAGCAATGGCATGAAGGGGTCGTGGTTCATTTCAGCCGTGCCAACACCATCGTAGCCCTGCGCCTCCATCTCTTTAATGTGCTCAGGAATCAGGTGCCAGTCTGGCGTCAGGTAACCGTCTACTTTCATGATGTGTCCTCTTCTGTCCGTGTTTGAAACTGTGCCGAAGATACAGCAATCAACGGCGATAAAAAATCAATTCAGGTAATCGGCGGCCGTTCCATAATGGCTGGATCACCAGGCTTCATGGTGTCGTGCGCGCGCTTCCAGTTGGCAAAGGTCGAGACGATGTGTGGCGGATCCATGTGAATTTCGGTGAAGCCACCGGTGACAGCGCGGGTATCGTAGTAAGCAGCCTCAACCCTCGCGTAGAGTTCGCAGGCACATTCGAATCCCATGTCTTCCAGGCGCTGCTTCGCCGTCTGCCAGTCGTCAACGAGATAGGCAACATGATGAAAGCCCTGCTCACCCGGCCCATACATGTCGCGATAGATCGAAGGCTTGTCATCATGCTGCTGAATGAACTGGATCATCATGTCGCCAAGGTATCCAAAGGCATAAGACACATCGGCCTCAACGTCAGTGCCGCGGTAGGTAAAAGACTGGGTCTGGTGGTGCTCCGTCACGATGAATGGGCCAGCGCCAAAAAGGCGGTGCCACTCTTCCGCTGACTTGCGGACGTCGTTGACGAAATACGCGTGCTGGAACAGCGGGTAGGTCAGCATGGTTTCCCTTTCTTGCTCGAACTCTTATTGTTCATCCAAGGGTCACTGTACTACTCCGAGAGCATAAAAGTCAGACAGAATTCTCGCGCTCCTGCTCGAGCTCGGCGACAAATTCAGCATGATGCAACAGTGCGTACTGGTAAGCCTCGACCAGCGCATTCCAGCTTGCCTTGATGACGTCGACGTTGACGCCAACCGTGCCGTAGGCTTCACCCTGAAATGTATGCTCCAGGTGGACCCGCACTTTAGCCGCCGTTTCTTCCGTGCTGTTAACCACTTTGACGGAATAATCCGACAGGTGCAGATCATTCAGGACCGGAAACTTTTCGATCAGTGATTTCCGCAGCGCCCGATTAAGTGCATCAACGGGACCGTTCCCTTCTGCGGCACAAAGCTCGATGTGGCCGTCGATCTCGATCTTGACGCTCGCCTCGATCAAACCGTCCGAGTCTGAGTGCTCCTCGTTACTGGGCGAGTAAATACGATAGTAGACCGGTTCGAACAGCGGTCGGTACTTGCCGATGTGGCGCCTGACCACTAGGTCAAAACTGCCGTCCGCGTTTTCAAAGGAATAACCCGCGTGCTCACGGTCCTGAACCTCATTCAGGATATCTTTCACTGCACCGCTGTGCTCCAGTTCGGGATAGCGGTTCGACAGCTTTGCCTTGAGGTTGGAGCCGCCGGCAAGGTCACTGATCAGGACTTTTCGCGAGTTGCCAACCAGTTCCGGGTCGATATGTTCATAGGTTTCGGGGTTACGCTGGACGGCACTGACATGCACACCGCCCTTGTGGGCAAAAGCACTGGGTCCGACAAACGGCTGTCCCGTGGGTCCCTGTATGCCCAGGTACTCCCAGACCTTGCGTGACAGGTTGGTCAAACCGCCCAGGTTCCCCTCCGGCACACACTCGTAACCCATCTTCAGTTCCAGATTTCCCAGGATCGATGTCAGGTCAACATTACCGCAGCGCTCGCCGATCCCGTTGATGGTGCCATGCACCTGAACCACACCCTCTTCAATGGCCCGCAGCGTATTCGCAACCGCCAGACCGCCATCATTGTGGACATGTATACCCAGCTTCACGCCAGGCACCTCCTTACGCAGTTCCCTGATAGCCTGAGCCAGCTCATGGGGCATGACCCCGCCGTTGGTATCGCACAGGATGACACGACTGGCACCGCCCTCAACAGCAGCACTGATGGTCGCCAGCGCATAACCCGGGTCACTTTTGAAGCCGTCGAAAAAATGTTCAGCATCATAGAAGACCGGTTTCCCTGTTGCCTCGCGCAGGAAGGCAATCGAACCCTCGATCATCTCGAGGTTACGTTCGGCGCTGATCCTGAGAGCCTGCTCGACGTGCAGGTCCCATGTCTTGCCAAAAATGCAGGTGATATCCGCTGCGGATTCCACCAGGTTCTGCAGGAAGAAATCGTCCGCGGGCTCGGCATCTGCCCGGTGCGTTGAGCCAAAGGC
This sequence comes from Gammaproteobacteria bacterium, assembly GCA_038136715.1. Taxonomy (GTDB): domain Bacteria; phylum Pseudomonadota; class Gammaproteobacteria; order Pseudomonadales; family Azotimanducaceae; genus UBA9659. The sequence goes on from JAYQAI010000004.1 coordinate 45,574, forward strand.
GACGACCTGGCTGTGTTTCAATTCAAGCGACCGGACCTTCTGGAAATACTCGATATCTTTCGGGTTGGAGCCCGGCCAGCCGCCTTCGATAAAGTCGATGCCCATGGCATCCAGCTCCAGCGTAATATCCAGCTTATCGGCGAGCGACAGATTGACGCCCTCGCCCTGATTGCCATCACGCAGCGTGGTGTCATAGATTTCGATTTTCTTCCGGGCCATCGCGCTATTCCTCAGGCGTATCCGAGCCTGGCTGCAGTCTGTCTGATATCCGCTTCGGCACTCAACAGGTTATCAAGTGGATCATAGGTCGCGGCGAGAAATGCTTCCCGGGTCGATTGCTTCATGGTCACCGGGTAAATCTCGTTGGCGCAGATCACCTGCAGGGCTTCCAGATCAATAATGATCTCCGCATCCGGCTGGCTAGCAATCGTTGCCGCCAGCTTGGCGCGGTTGTCTGCATCCATCACGAGGCATGGAATACCCAGCGTGGTGCAGTTGCCGTGAAAAATTTCCGCGAAAGAACCGGCAATCACTGCCTTCAGACCGAATTTCTGGATCGCCTGAGGTGCGTGCTCGCGACTCGAGCCACAGCCGAAGTTATCGTCTGTCAGCAGAATTTCAGCACCAGAGTGACTCGGGTTGTCCAGCGGGTGCCCTTTGGAGGATCCATCGGCATTAAACCTTTCATCATAGAAGAGCGACGGACCCAGCTCATCGAAGGTGACACACTTGAGATAGCGAGCCGGGATGATCCGGTCAGTATCAATATCATTACCACCGACGTAAACGCCGGCACCTGCAACTTTGGTGATTCCACTCATTACGCTGCTCCCTTCATGCCAAATACATCCCGCGCGTCAGCGACACAGCCTTCTATTGCTGCAGCAGCCACCATGACGGGACTCATCAGGATAGTGCGGCCGGTCGAGGACCCCTGGCGGCCGATGAAATTTCGATTTGAGCTTGAGGCACAGACTTCATCACCCACCAGCTTGTCCGGATTCATTGCCAGGCACATCGAACAGCCCGGCTTGCGCCATTCAAATCCCGCCGCCTCAAAGACCTTGTCGAGCCCTTTCGCCCGCGCGGCCACATCCACTTTCTCTGATCCAGGGACTGCAATCGCACGCACATTATCCGCCACTTTTCTGCCGTTGATCACAGCAGCCACCGCTTCAAAATCACTCAGTCGACCGTTGGTGCAGCTGCCGATGAAGGCGACATCAATGGGCGTACCCTTGATCGGCGCATCCGCTTCAAGCTGCATGTAATTCAGAGCATCAGTGATGAGGTTTTTCTCGAGGCCTTCGACACTGGCCGGTGACGGTACATTTTCACGAATCGAGATGGCCTGTGCTGGCGTCACTCCCCAGGTGACCGTTGGCTCAATATCTGCAGCCTGAATCGTGATTTCATCATCGTAAACCGCATCGGCGTCACTGGCGTAGGCACGCCACTTCTCACAGGCCGCATCGAAAGCATCACCGCTGGGTATGCGCTCCTTGCCTTTGAGGAAGTCGAATGTGGTCTGGTCCGGGTTGATGTAACCACAACGAGCGCCACCCTCAATACTCATGTTGCAGACCGTCATGCGCTCTTCCATCGTCATGCTATCAATGACCGAGCCCGCGTATTCATAGGCATAGCCGACACCGCCGTTTACCCCGAGAATACGGATTATGTGCAAAATCACGTCCTTTGCTGTGACACCGGGGTCGAGCTCGCCCTCGACATTGATACGTCGCACCTTGAGAGGGTCCATCGCCAGAGTCTGGCTTGCCAGCACGTCGCGAACCTGGCTGGTACCGATACCGAGCGCGATACAGCCAAATGCACCGTGGGTCGCCGTGTGGCTGTCACCACAACAAATCGTCATACCTGGCTGGGTCAGGCCAAGCTCAGGGCCAACGACGTGGACGATGCCCTGGGAACCGGATTCCGGCGCAAAAAACTCGATACCATTCTCCGCTGTTGCTTCGCTCAGCACCTGAATCATCTTTTCAGCCATGTCATCAGCGAGCGGTCGCGACTGGTTGTCTGTTGGGATAATGTGATCGACAGTGGCATAGGTACGATCGGGATAGGCCACTTTCAGCCCTTTGTCCTTCAACATGCCAAACGCCTGCGGACTGGTTACCTCATGTATGAGATGCAGTGCCATGAACACCTGGTACTGACCGCTGTCTAGCTGGCGCACGACGTGATCATTCCAAACTTTCTGGAAGAGACTTTTACCCACCTGAATAACACTCCCGCTGATGCTGTAAACCAAAAAAGGGGCGAAATTTTAGCATGATTACCGAGCCAGACTATTCGCATCAGGAATGCTCGGCATTCCCCTGGCAGGTGGCGCCTGAACCGGGAGACGGTGCAGGTATTAGGAATCAGCCTTTGCGGCGCGCCAGCTCCACGATCCGTGCGGCAAACTTCGAGTTCGGCAGGACTTCGTAATAGAGGAGACCCGTATCTGCACCCGGTTGCGGTCCGTCATCCGTCAACACGCCAACCTTACCTTCACGAACCACCAGATCCCTGGACTTGCCCTGGACATCTGGATACTCGCCAACGTAGAAGACCTCCTCGTTATCACCTGACTTTGCTTTGAGTCGCTTGAAGTGACACTCGGTGGTGAGTTTCATGAATGCAGCGTCGTCAACCAGGATACCGTTGACGTTATAGCGAACCAGTTCCTGCCCTTTTTCTCCGCGATGCCGATCGTCTTCCTGGAACTGGAAAACAGCCACATTGAAGTTGCCAGGGTCATAGCTGTCGCGCAGGCGCCAGGAACAAGAAGACATACGATCCGCGTCACCAATGGCCGACGAAATCATAATGGGGCGGTTCTCATCGAACAGGAACATCGGCCTGTCCTCGGCATAGCAGATACCAATGCCAATCTCGAGTGTTGGCAGGCCTGTCTGCTTGGAGTGGGCATTCTTGGAATTGACGATATCCAGCATCTCCTTTGCCATACCGCAGGCACGCGAAACACTGAACCATTCATTCGGTCTGTCGCGATACTCGTAAGTACCGAGGATGACAGCATCGCCCTCGATAAATACTTTGACCGCACCATAGCGAGCCAGACATTCGTTGATCGGATTGAAAAACCGCAGGGAAAAGTAGGACGCCGGATTCAGATCCTGCCTGGTCAGCTCAGCTGTCACCGTGGTCGAACCGCGCACATCCGCTTTCAGGATCGCGTGATGGACGATATCCGGCGTCTCGTCCTGACCGACCTCTTTGATTTCATCACTCATCAACAGTCGATTGAGATTACCGCCAGCTTTCGCCAGCTGAATTTTCTCGGGATCGGTAATCACTGAGATCCGATTAAACAGGCGATGCGCAATCCGGAAGTATTTGAGGTGGAGGCGGTAACGGCTGTAGTCTGTGAGGAAACGCAGGAACAGATTGTCTTCATCCTCGCGGTAGAGGCGGTCAAATTCCTTCGCACACTCTTCCAGCTTGGCCTGCAGCACCACTGCGCCCTCTTGCGAGAAATCAACAAGCTCAGCAGCCTTACGTGAATCGAGACCGGAGACAAACAGCAGCGCATCCTCAAGCTCAATCAGATCAAGGTCTTTCCGGGTGAGTTTTTCACGTAAGCCGTAGCTGGCGAGGAGTTTGCGAATCACCTTGTTATCACCGATCGCTCGCCGGATTTCCGATCTTATCTTGACCAGTTTCTTGAATTCACTTTTAAGCCCCCAGCTGCCCTTAAAGCCAAGCTCTTCCCTGGCAGCCTCGAGCTGCTTTTCGTGGACTGTCTCATCGAACAGCAGCCGCAAATTACCGGGATGATCAAGCCACGAAAATGATTCCTGAATGTCATCTTTTTGGTCCTCCGACGGACCGAGGAGATTCTGAGCCGCGAACAGGCCACCGAGCTCATCATAGACTTCTGACTGTGCTGAGGTGAGCTTCTGATCGTTCTTCAACGGTTCGAATGAGGCTTCAGGCAGATGCTTCCGCAACGTAGACTCTATCGCCGCCGACATCTGCTCGAACGCCTGGCCGTTACCTGGCCAGACAGCATAATGATCCAACAGCAGCAGCGGGTCGCGTGGCGAACGACTGAACAAGAGCGGATTGCACATCACATTGGCTGCTTCCGGGAAACCAGCGAGAATCTGCGCCCGCAGTGATTTCAACTGGTTGTTCTCTTCACGCTGCAGCAGACGCAGGTAGAGCCGGCAAAGTCGATACAGAAACTCGCCACTGTGTTTGCGAAACCAGGCTACCCGTTCCTGGGTGACAAGCAGCGATCTTGAGCCTGCATAGTGTTGCTGGCCCAGGGTCTCTTCCAGCTGATGGCTGTATTTATCCAGCGCCGTGCGGATTTCACTGATGATGTGCTTGGCGACAGCGAACTGCAGAATACTGATCTGGGCTTCGTTCAGATCTGTTTTCGAGCGGTGCATCGTCACCTTCATGAGATCCGTATAGGCATTGCGGATCTCGATCATGGGCTCGGAATTGCCTGAAATCAGGCTCTTGCCTGCCAGCAGCTGCTTCAGGTTCTGCGCCAGGGTGTCCCTTACGCGCGAAGTGAAAGCGACGGAAATCTCGACATCGGCATGATAGTTGTCGATGCCCTTTGCAATCTCACTGGTAGAGAGGTGGATGCCTCGCGGTGATTTCAGCTGGGCGAGGATATCGTTGATGGAGGTTAAAGCTGTCGACACGATCTACTTTTCTCTTGTTCTGCCGGGACTACTGCCTGATCCGGACGACCTGCCTTTTTCTGCCCCAGTCTCCGGGTACTGCATCAAACACACCGGCAAGCCAGGTACCGCAGTGGCGGCAGCAGGCCTGACTGTCGAGCTGCCACTCACCCAGTTGATACCAGTCTCTTTCAATGACAGGAGTTCCACAGCCTGTGCAGTAGGTGGAGCCACCTGTCGTATCATGGACATTACCTGTGTAAACGTAGTGCAAGCCCGCAGAAATCGCAATATTCCTCGCCATCGCCAGGGTCGCAACGGGCGTATTAGGGTACTCTAGCATCCGATAGTCAGGATGAAAGGCTGAAAAGTGCAGTGGCACATCCTGACCCAGGTTGTCGACAATCCAGCGCGTCATCGCTTCGATCTCGGTCGGCGAGTCATTTTCACCGGGAATCAGCAGCGTGGTGATCTCAAACCAGACACTGGTCTCGTGCTTCAGATACAACAGCGTGTCGAGTACTGGTGACAGGTGTCCGCCACAGATCTTGCGGTAGAACCTCTCGGTGAAGGCCTTAAGGTCAACATTGGCTGCGTCCATGTGGCGAAAGAACTCGCGTCTCGGGGCATCGCAGACATAGCCTGCGGTCACTGCCACCGATTTCACGCCCCGCGCGGCGGCAGCCTGGGCAACATCGACGGCATACTCAAGGAAGATAACCGGATCATTGTAGGTGTAGGCAATGCTGCGACAGCCAGTCTGGACGGCCGCCGCAGCCAGGGTTTCAGGAGCGGCCTGATCGGCGAGTTTGTCCATCTCGCGCGATTTACTCATGTCCCAGTTCTGACAGAACTTGCAGGCGAGGTTACAGCCCGCGGTACCAAATGAAAGCACTGGCGTACCCGGCAGAAAATGGTTGAGGGGCTTTTTCTCTATCGGGTCGATACAGAAACCGCTGGAGCGACCGTAAGTGGTGAGCACGATCTCATCGCCCGCGCGTGCCCTGACAAAACAGAGGCCCTGCTGGCCGTCGCGCAGGCGGCAATAGCGCGGGCAGATTTCACATTGCAGCCGACCATCCTCCAGCTTCTGCCAGTAGCGTCCACTGCTATATCTCTTCTGCACCGGCGATTTATTGGGCGATTTAGCCCAGTCCCAGCTGGTCACTGACGTCATTTTGTTTCACCCGTCGATTGAAACTAAAATGTTCACCCGGCGCTGCACCTGATACCCGGAGCCCTGATTTATGGAATCTATTCGCCAACCTGCCGTCGCAGGGACTTTTTATCCCGCAGACCCGGTCAGTCTCGGCAACACGGTAGACCAATACCTGGAGGCCGCTGGCACCCAGCCACATTCGCATATTCCTAAAGCCATCATTGCACCCCATGCTGGCTACGTCTACTCAGGCGAGACTGCTGGCTCCGTCTATCGGCAGCTGCTGGGGGCAAAGCGTCAGATCCGGCGTGTGGCCCTGCTGGGCCCTTCCCATAGAGTCGCGTTTCGCGGCATGGCCGTGACATCGGCGACGGCTTTCAGGACACCACTTGGCGACATTCCTATCGACGCTGCAGGCATTCAGGCGATTGTCGGCCTGCCCCAGGTCGGTTTCCTCGACCAGGCCCACAGCCAGGAGCACAGCCTCGAAGTTCACCTGCCATTTCTGCAACGCGCCATCGGTGAATTTGAACTCATTCCCATTGTTGTCGGCGACGCCAACAAGGAGGACGTGGCTCGCGTCCTGGATACACTGTGGGGAGGCAGTGAAACCCTGATCGTCATCTCCAGTGATCTCAGCCACTATGAGAGTTACGACAGGGCAACAGAACTCGACGAAAAAACCACCCAGAAAATTGTCAGCCTCAACGCCACTCTGGTCGGCGGCGAAGCCTGCGGTTGTCGCCCTATCAACGGCCTGCTGCACTATCTGAAGCTAAACGGCCTTTCGATTGAGACTGTCGACCTCAAAAATTCCGGTGATACCGCTGGTACCAGAGACCGCGTGGTGGGGTATGGCGCCTGGCGTGTGCTCGATGCCGCCGCTGACAACCAAAGCACTGTTTCACCGGCAGATAGTCCTGAGTGGAACCTCGCGGACCGACAGACGATGCTGCACGTTGCCAGGGCCGCTATTGAGAGCCCACTGCGCGGTGAAACCAACTACAACCTCGACCTGGGACAGTTTGATGATCGCCTGAAACAACACCGGGCAACGTTTGTCACGATCAACCTCGACGGCCGCTTGCGCGGCTGCATCGGTTCGCTGACGGCGCACCGGCCACTCATTGTTGATGTCGCTCACAACGCCCAGGCCGCAGCTTTCAAGGACCCGCGCTTCTCGGCACTGCAGCGCGAGGAGTTTGCGCGAACTGAATTGCACATCTCAGTTCTGAGCGAACCCTGGCCGGTTACGGTCGCATCCAGAGACGAGTTGATCACCAGGCTGATCCCCGCGAAGCACGGACTGATTCTGCGAGAAGGCGGCCGTCAGGCGACCTATCTGCCTTCTGTCTGGCAACAGATTGCAGAGCCCGCGAGCTTTGTTCGTGAACTGCGCCGTAAGGCCGGACTGCCTGCCGAAGGCTGGCAGCCTGATACCGAAGTCATGTTCTACACGACCGAGGAATTCAGTTGAACTTGTCAAAGCCCATTCCTCTCAGATTCAACTCGACCCGGCTGCAGATCCGACGCTACCGCAGAGAAGACGAGGATTTTCTCTACGCCGCCGCACGAGAATCAATCCGTGAGATGTTCCCGTTCCTGCCCTGGTGCCACCCCGATTACGACCGCGACGATACCGCCGGCTGGCTCGACATGGCAGAAACAAACTGGCGCGATGGAGCAGCCTACAGCTTTGCCATCTTCAGTGAGGACGGCAGTCACTTTCACGGCGGGTGTGGCTTAAATAAAGTCGATGATCACCCGGTTGCCAACCTGGGCTACTGGATCAGAACCAGCAGCACCGGTCAGGGCCTGGCTACCGAGGCCACCATCGCCCTGGCCGCTTTCGGGTTCGCAGAACTGGGTCTGCAGCGCATCGAAATCATCATGTCGACAGAGAACATCGCCAGTCGAAAAGTCGCTATCGGCGCCGGCGCGCTGGAAGAAGGCATACTCAGGCAGCGGCTGCTGCTGCACGGCAGGCCCCACGACGCCTACCTCTATTCGCTTGTTAAGGACAAGCGGTGATACACTCTCGCATCGGAAAATTGAGGGCAAAACCATGACCAATGCTGAACCCACCCAGGCCGATATGCAGGCCATACTCGATCGCCAAAAGAAGGCTTACATCGCCGATGGCGTCGTGACCGCGGAAACCCGCATTGACCGGCTCGATCGGGCGATAAATATCCTGAAAAATCACGGCACCAAACTGTCTGAGGCGATGGCTGCTGACTTCGGGCACCGATCCATGGATCAGTCAAAGATGACTGATATTGATGGCGCCATCGGCCCGTTGCAGCACGCCAAAAAGCATGTGCGCCAGTGGATGAAGCCTGAAAAGCGCAAAGTCATGTTCCCATTGGGTATTTTCGGCGCTCGTGGCCGGATTGAGTACCAGCCTCTCGGCGTCGTTGGCTGCATCAGCCCCTGGAACTTCCCGGTACAGCTTACCTTTGCCCCCCTGGGCGGCATTTTTGCGGCCGGTAACCGCACAATGATCAAGCCCTCGGAGTTCACCGCACAGACTTCCGAGCTCATGCAGGAGCTGTTTGCTGCCGAGTTCGATGAAGAAGAAGTCGCTGTCTGCACCGGCGGGCCGGATGTCGGTGGTGCTTTTTCACGCCTGCCATTTGATCACCTGCTGTTTACCGGTGCCACCTCGATCGCCAAGCACGTTATGCGAGCCGCCGCTGAGAACCTGGTCCCACTGACTCTGGAACTGGGCGGCAAGTCCCCGGTCGTGATCGGTCGATCAGCCGATATGGAACTGGCTGCTACCAACATCATGGCGGGTAAGACCATGAATGCGGGCCAGATCTGCCTGGCACCGGACTATGTATTCCTGCCTGAGGAAAGTCGTGATGAGTTTGTCGAGGCGGCGCGCAATTCTGTCGCGAAGATGTACCCCGATATCAAAGACAATCCGGACTACACCTCCATCGTCAATGAGCGTCACTATGATCGCCTGAATGGTTATCTTGATGATGCCCGAGAGAAAGGTGCCAACGTCGTAGAAATTAACCCCGCCGATGAGGACTTTTCTCAGCAGCAACATCACCGGATCCCGCCAACGATCGTACTCGATCCAACGGATGACATGCAGGTCATGCAGGATGAGATATTTGGCCCGATCCTGCCAGTAAAGCAGTATCAGGACGTTAACGAGACGCTTGATTACATCAACGACCACGATCGTCCGCTCGGCCTTTACTATTTTGGCCAGGACAAAGCTGAGGAGAACAAGGTCCTGACCCATACCACTTCTGGTGGCGTGACCGTCAATGACGTGGTCATGCACGTCGCCCAGGAAGACCTACCCTTCGGCGGCGTCGGCCCGAGCGGTATGGGGTCCTACCACGGGTACGATGGCTTCAGGAATTTCAGCCACGCCAAAGCGATCTACAGCCAGTCGAAGACGGTCTCCAAGCTGGCGGCGGCAATGCGGCCGCCCTACAAAAAAGCGTCCTGAAGCGAGGCTTAAGCGCTCGCCTGCGTGGCGAGCGCCAGGTTTTGATCAGGTCAACGTGAAAAGAACACTAACAGGGCGAAACTAGTCAGCTGTAAGAACTAGCGTCCCGGTGGTTGAAAGTAAACCACCCGTGCCATTGACAACACAGGTGCTCGCACTGGTCTGCTTGCCCGCGATACCGTTGACGCCGTCTTCTGCCGTTCCAGACAGCTGACGGTAGGCTTCCACCAGCAGCTGCATCCCGTACATGCCGGAGTGATTGAACGAGAGCCCACCACCATTGGTGTTGATTGGCAGGCGTCCGCCGGGCGCAGCATGTCCGTCTTTCCAAAGCGTGTAGCCTTTGCCCCGCGGTGCGAGACCCAGCATTTCGGCGGTGATGGCCGCTGTCACCGTAAATGAGTCGTAGATCATGGCGAGCTCCATGTCTTCCGCCTTCATGCCTGCCATCTCATAGGCCGCCCTGGAGGATCGTGCTGCCGAGGTGGCGGTAAAATCCTCCATTTCCAGCATATTGGCGTGGCCCATGCTTTCACCCGCGCCAGCGACCCAGACGGGGTTGGTTTTCAACTCGCGGGCAATTTCTGGTCGCGCCACGATCACTGCACCGCCGTGATCAGTCTGCAGGCAGCAGTGCAGCATGGTCAGCGGCCAGGTGATCAATCGGGCATTGTTGACATCATCGAGCGAGATCGGGCCGCCAAATTCATGGCTTTCCTCACTGAACATGACAGCCCTTGGATTCTTCGTCGCCCACTCCCGGGTAACGACAGCAACGTGTGCAAAGTCTTCAGGTTTCGTGCCGAAATCATGGTTGTGTCGAACCATGGCGTGGGCATAGTAAGAGGGCGGTCCGGAGAAACCGTAGGGCATTGTGCCCTGCACCGCCGGCGCATCCGGATGGCGCGGGTAGTCGATACCGCCCTCCTTACCCGTACGCCGCTGCGACCAGCCATTCTCACCGTGACTGACTACCGCAATATCGATCACGCCGGCATAGATGGCGCACAGTGCATGATGAACGTGAATCTCAAATGAGCAGCCGCCCACTGCTGTTGTATCAATGTACTTTGGATGCAGCCCCAGGTGCTCAGCCAGCTCTGACGTCCAGGCCGTGGAGAAAACACCCTGGATATCGGAAATCGGAATACCGGTAAGGTCACTGACATTTTTGATGGCTTCGATATGCAGTTGCAGTGAGGAACGCGGTTCTTCCGGGTAGCCAATTTCATTCGCTTCCGCTGCACCAACGATAGCCGCTGCTTTTGAAAGTTTATGGCTCATACTTCTTCCTCCACACGCCAGAACGGCACGAACATGCCTTCTCCCTGTTCTTCGAACTCAACTCTCACGGCTGCACCGATTCGGATAGTTTCCGGCTTCAGGGGATCAACACCCCGTAAAACCGTTGCCATGCGGTCTCCCTCTTTCAGGTCGATAAATGCTGTGACAAAAGGTGCTTCCTCGGCCCAGCCACCAAAAGCGCGATGTTGAACCGCATAGGTATGTATCGTGCCCTGGCCACTGCCTTCCATCCAGGACAGGTCCATAGAATGACAGTGGGGACAGATATAGCGCGGATACCAGTGCACCTTGCCGCAGGCGTTGCAGACAGGCAGCATCAGCTTACCGGCTCGGGTGCCCTCCCAGAACGTTCGGGTGAGTGGGCTGGATTTCGGTACGGGTTTTGGTCCAGGCATGGCTGCTTATTTATCTCCGTTGCTTATGCTGTCAGGTGTATCACAATTTCCCTCGACCCGGGACGGTGCCGATGCTCCCACAGGAATATTCCCTGCCAGGTGCCCAGTAAAAGCCGGCCCGCCATAAAAGGTATGGACAGACTCGTCGCTGTCAACGCGGCTTTGATATGGGCCGGCATATCATCAGCACCTTCCAGGGTATGGGTGTAGTCCGGGTCGTTCTCCGGCACCAGCTTGTTGAGCCAGTGCTCCAGGTCGACCCGAGCCGAGGGGTCATAATTTTCCTGGATCAGCAGGCTGGCTGACGTGTGCCGGATGAACAGTGTACACAGTCCCTCCACTTCCGCGGTTTCCGCCAAACACTCGGCGACCGAGTGGCTGATGTCATAGAGCCCCTGATGATCTACCGCCACCTTTATACGGGAAATCATGGTTCAGGCCGGTCTTGTTGAAGTCAGTACTCAGCGACCTGTAAATTCAGGCTTGCGCTTCTCAATGAACGCCTTGACCCCTTCCTGGAAATCCTCGCTCTGAAACATACCCGCCAGGTGAGCCATCAGCTGGTCGACTGAAGTATCGTAGGACTGCTCGAGCCCCATCCGCATCATGCGCTTGGTCGTCTGCACTGCCATCGGAGCGTTGTCAGCGATCTCTTCCGCCCATGCCATTGCCGTTTCCATCAGCTGATCATCCGGCACGACCGTGTTAACCAGGCCCAGTTCGAGGCATTCCTCTGCACCCACAACCCGACCCCGGTAATAAAGTTCAGCCGCTTTGGCCCAGCCGATAAGCCGAGGCAACAGCCAGGTACCGCCACTTTCCGGGACGACATTGCGCTTTGCCGTGACTGCTGCCATTTTCGCAGATTCGCTGGCTACCCTGATGTCACACAACAACGTGACATCCATACCATAACCGGCAGCCGCGCCGTTCACGGCACAGACGATCGGCGTATCAATACCCCACATGACGTTGATCGGCGCATCGCGCAGGTCAAAGAGCTGTCGCGGACGGTTGCTACCACCACTGCCTGAGCCAATCCCGCCCTCTCCCACGTCAATCAGGTCGAGACCGGCGCAGAAGCCTTTGCCCGAACCCGTGAGAACAATGCAGCGAATGTCCGGGTCCTTGTTCGCTTCCACCATTTTGGCAGACAGCTCGTTCAGCATGGCGCCGCTGATCGCGTTAAGCCTGTCAGGTCGGTTCAGCGTAATGACGGCCACGCGGCCTTTGGTTTCTACCAGGAGCTCTTCAGTTGCAGATGGGCTCAGTGCCATATTCTCTTCCCCTTGTCTAAAGTTCTGAAGTTTTTAAGTAAGTGCTTGAATGTACGACTGTATATCACGGATTAAAGGGTTATTGCGACGATGTATGCGCGAGAAAGATACCACGGCATCGACGTGACCCATGCCATCGTAGACCTCTCGCGCCGCCTGCCCGCCAGCGGCCTGCTGCTTCTCCATCAAACTCTTCGAATGACCACGCCGAACCCGGCTGTCGTCACGACCATGCAGGAGGTAAAGCGGCGGCGCATCCGCCCGGACATAATTCACGGGCTGCGAACGCGGATAATGTTCTTCCGGTCCAAACAGGTCCCAGTGATCGTCTTCAGAGAACGGAAAGAAATCGTAGGGACCCGCAAGACCAATCATCGCGAGCAATCGATGCCGCTCTACGATCAGCTTGTCATCAAGTGCAAGCAGCGCGGCTTTCTGAGCACCCGAGGAGTGGCCCATCAGAATCACACCAGTCTCGGGATCGACGACCTGCATAAAGTGGTTGGCAGCGGCAACAGCACTCGCCAGGATGGCACCGAAGCGCGCGCTCGGATACAGCGGAAAATCCGGCACCACCACATTAACTCCCATACCGCAAAGTGTGTCCGCGACGAAACGAAAATCCTGTTTGCGACCAGAACGCCAGTTGCCGCCATAGTAGAAGATAGCTGTCGGAGACTTGTCAGCAGTGCGATACCAGTCAAACTTTTCGCGCTCGCCGGCACCATAGGTTACCTCCACCACTTCGTAATCTGCCGTCCGTGCAAGGGTGTTGATCACCCTCAAGCCAAAGGTCTGCCAAAGATCTGTCACGCGGTTGCGCCACGGCGCAAACCCAGTGGGTTCTTTAGCGTGCACACTCGTTTTGCCGGTCACTGTGGTTACCGATCGCCTATTGCAGAAAGACGCCTAGTCTAAACCTGACCACGTCGCTTGCAAGCCAGACCGTTCCTTTAGTTTGGGAATTGAATCGCGCCCCGGATTGCCTGTCAGCCAGGCAGCAGATACGATTCCCTGCACAGCGGGTTGACCTCAACGTCGAAAAGGAGGCGCGCTGGCAGGCACCGCTGGAAAGAACAGCCGGCAGACAGTCTGCTGATCAACTTAAGATACCGACTCGGCAGCTGGGGAGCAGACACCTTGATTAAAATGATTGCTTTGGACCTGGACGGCACGCTGGCCATGGCGAACCATGCAGTTTCTCCTGCGACCCGTGAAGCGCTCAAGGCCCTGCATGAAGACGGCGTTGAGGTCGTCATTGCCACCGGCCGCCGGTATCGGACGACACGCTTCGTCATCGACAACCTCGGCTTTGAGGTCTACGCAGTCTGCAACGGCGGTGCCCTCGTCAAGGATGCGGAACAGGCAACCCTGCATACCGAACGCTTCTGCGCTGCTGACCTCGCCGCCACGGCCAGAGATGCCGGACTGACCCTGTTTGCCCAGCGCGATGCGCATGACCTGGGCGGGGCAGATTTCATTATCGATAATCGCAGTCCCTGGAATGAAATGACTCGCCAGCATCAGGCGCGCAATACCGAATGGTGTGAGGCCGCAGACCTGAGCCTGTGTGAGCCCGAGTTCATGGTCGCTGGCAGTTTTGGCACGCTGGCTGAGTGCCGGCAACTAGCCGGCGCCATCGAGGACGCCCTGCCCGGTCAGTACAACAGCATCATCGTCCCGTACCAGGACAGCGACGGTTACTACTGCGAAATTGCGCAGCGTCATGTCGATAAGTGGCACGGCCTCTCTAAACTCATGCAACACTTCGCTATCGATGCTGATCAGGTCTGTGCTGTCGGTGATGAATTAAACGATGTCCCGATGATCCAAAGTGCTGGTCACGGTGTGGCGATGGGTAACGGGAATGCAGAGCTGAAGGCGCTCGCACGATTTGTTTGTGGCAACAACGACGCAGATGGCATCGTCGATGTGGTTCGATACATCCGGGATTTCAACGACAACTTATGACCCGCCCCCTCTGGCTCTTCGGCTACGGCTCAATTATCTGGAAGACCGGCTTTGACTATGAACGCGCGGAACTCGGTTTCATCCGCGACCGCGCCCGCAGGTTCTGGCAAGGGTCATCCGACCATCGCGGCACGCCGGATGCCCCTGGCCGGGTGGTGACACTCGTGGATGTTCCCGGTGAATGCTGCTGGGGCATGGCTTTTCTGATTCCCGCCATGCAGGTAGCGACGACCATGGTCGAGCTCGACTACCGCGAGAAGAACGGTTACGTGCGAGAAGCCGTCGTGATTGAAACCCGGTCGGGAGAGTGTCTGGAAGGCATCACTTACCATGCTGACGTGACGAACCCTCACTTCCTGGGAGACGCCAGGCTTGAGGAGATCGCGGCACAGATTCATCGCAGCGTCGGGCCCAGCGGAACAAATAAAGCGTATATACTGGAGCTCGACGAGGCCCTTGAGGCTCATGGTATCCGAGACAATCACGTGCGCGAGCTGGCCGGGCTCGTACGCAACCTATGAGAGAACCGATGAAAATTATTGACGAGCTGGCAGCATTCAAACCCGAACTGACCCGCTGGCGCCGGGATATCCACGCCCATCCTGAACTTGCGTTTGAAGAGCACCGCACGGCAGCTGTAGTTGCCGAGAAGCTGGCGTCATTCGGCATCCATGTTGATACCGGCATCGCCGGCACAGGGGTTGTCGGCACGCTGAAGCGCGGGCGCGGCAACCGAGCCATCGGACTCCGAGCCGACCTGGATGCTCTCCCGATTCATGAAGCGAATGACTTTGAGCACAAGTCAAAAAATCCAGGCCTGATGCACGCCTGTGGCCATGACGGTCACACGACGATGCTACTCGGCGCTGCCAGGCATCTGGCAGAACACGGCGAGTTTGAAGGAACCGTTTACTTCATTTTTCAGCCTGCCGAAGAAAACGAGGGCGGTGGCCGCGCTATGGTGGAAGCCGGGCTGTTCGACAATTACCCAATGGAAGCCGTATACGGCATGCACAACATTCCAGGCATGCCCGTCGGATCCTTTGCCGTTAAACCCGGCCCGATGATGGCGGCCTTTGATATCTTTGAGTTGACGATCAAGGGCAAAGGCGGTCATGCCGCTATGCCGCACCTTGCGACCGACCCCGTGATTATTGGCACCAAGGTCGTCGATGCCTACCAGAGCATCGTCAGCCGCATTGTTGACCCCAACGAACCCGCAGTACTCTCCGTAACTCAGTTCCATGCTGGTGATGCCTACAATGTCATTCCCGATGACGTCAAAATCAGCGGCTGTACCCGCTGTTTCTCACCACGGGTACAGTCTCTGTTCGAGACTCAGATGAAACAGATCGCGACAGAGATCTGCAGCGCCTGGGGCGCCAGCTGTGAATTCAAGTACGAGCGTCGCTACCCGCCGGTGATTAATTCCGAACAGGAAGCCAGCCTGGCAGGTGAGGTCGCCAGCGACATCTCCGGTGCGGGGAATGTCTATCTCAATCCGAAACCCTCGATGGGGTCGGAGGATTTTGCCTATATGCTGCAGGAGAAACCTGGCGCCTACATCTGGATAGGTAACGGCGATGGCGAAGGTTCGTGCATGGTTCACAATCCAGGCTACGACTTCAATGACGAGATTCTGCCTCTGGGTGCAACCTGGTGGGTGAAGATGGCAGAAAAGAGTCTGCCGCCAATCGTCTGAAATGCCACTAACCGCGACTTATTTGAGGGAAATACGATGAAACTGGAGCAACCCAGAGTACCGCCACTCGACGAAAGTGACTGGACACCGGAACAGATTGAGGTCATTGGTCGCCAGACGATGCGGGGCAATGTACCCAATGTCTTCAAGACCCTGATTCATCATGAAAAACTCGCGAAGCGCTGGCTCGTCTTTGCGACTCACATCCTGTCGAAAAATTCGATGTCACCCCGAGAGCGTGAAATCGCGATACTGCGAACCGGCTGGCTGGCCGGCTCAGACTATGAATGGGGCCAGCATGTCATCATCGGCCAGGATGCAGGTCTGACGCCGGATGAAATCGAAGCCATCAAAACCGGGGCCGATGCAACAAATTGGAGCCACCACGAGAGGTTGATACTGCGCGCCTGCGATGAACTGCACAAAGACGTGTTTATTTCTGATGAGGTCTGGGAGGGGCTCACTGAAACTTACAGCACCGAGCAGATGATGGACCTGATCTTTACCTGCGGTCAGTACCGGATGCTGGCCGGCGCACTGAATTCCCTTGGTGTGCCACTCGATGAAGACATACGCTAGGGGTAAAGCCGCAGCCTAAAAGTGAGCCAGAACCCTGGCAGCGCAGCTAGGCTTTTTCAATCTGCTCCCACGCCTTTTTCGACAGCTCCATAGCACCGGCACCGGCAGACTCTGCCTGCTTGCTGGACGCTGTGCCGTCGAGGAAACGCCGGGCAATACCCTGCAGAATTGCTGCCAGGCGGAACATGTTGAAGGCCAGGTAGTAGTCCCAGTGTTCGATACCTGAACGCCCCGTCAACTCACAATAGCGCGCGATATATTCCTCTTCACTGGGTATCCCCAGCGCCTTCAGATCTTCCTCCCCCAGGGTCTCCCGGTAAGGCCGGCAAAGGTAAGCGAAGTCAGACAGGGGGTTGCCAAGCGTACTCAGCTCCCAGTCCAGAATACCGGTAACCTCGTAGCGATCGGGATGCATCATCAGGTTATCGAACTTGAAGTCACCGTGGACGATGGCACAGGCCGTCTCGTCCTCTGCCGGAATATTGTTCGACAGGTGCTCAATCAGATTGTCCATGTAGGGATTGTCGACGGTCCTGGTGTACTCGTACTGCTCAGACCAACGCTTCATTTGCCGTGCAACGTAATTGCCGTGCCGGCCATAGTCACCAAGCCCGACTGCTTCGAAATCCACACTGTGCAGCTTGGCCTGGGCGACGCAGGCGGCATCCCAGATTTCGGCGCGTTCCTCGGGTGAATATGGACCACTGTTCACATCCCAGATCACCCGGCCCTGCTGGTACTCCATAAGGTAAAACCAGGTGCCAATCACTTCGTCGTCAGTACAGAGCGCATACACCCGGGGCACCGGCACATCGACATCCTGCAAAGCCTTGAGTACACGATACTCGCGGTCGACGGCGTGTGCTGACTTCAGCAACACGCCCGGCGGCTTACGCCGCATGACATACTGAGCTTCGCCGGCAGAGAGCAGGTAGGTCGGGTTGGATTGGCCGCCGGCGAATTCCTCGACGGTCAGCGTACCGCTGAAGCCATCGACCTCATCCTGCATGAAGGCCGTCAGGCTGCCGACATCAAACTGGTGTTTTTCCTGGACCGGGATCGTGCCGACATTCTCTTCCGGGTTGAAATCCGCCATACGACTACCCTACTTCGCCGAATTGTTCAGTTCTTTGACCAGCCCCAGCACGTCATCATGGTGAGTCTTGGTGTTCACCTTGTCCATGACATGCTTGATCTTGCCGTCCATACCGATCAGGAAAGAGATGCGATGAATGCCCATGAATTCGCGTCCCATAAACTTCTTCAAACCCCAGACACCATACTTTTCCGCGATTTTATGATCTTCATCGGACAGCAGATCGAAGTTAAGGCCTTCTTTCTCACGGAATTTGTCCAAACGCTTCACCGGATCAGGGCTGAGACCCAGCACCACAAGCTTCTGCCGGCTCAGCTTCGTCTTGGTGTCGCGCAGCATGCAGGCCTGTGTCGTACAGCCAGGTGTCATCGCCTTGGGATAGAAGTACACCAGAACATTCTTCTCGCCGCGAAAGTCTTTTAATGAAACTTTCTTGCCGTCCTGATTCAGCAGCGTGAAGGCTGGTGCAGTCTTGCCAGCCTGCGCTAACGCCATGAACGCCTCCTCAATCGTATTGAATGACGGTTACTTGACTTCCCAGGTATGGCCTGTGCGAAGCAGTGCGTTCAAATCAGCGGGGCCTTTCTTTTCGCGGACGAAAACACGCTGCTGATAGACATCGTCGGTGAAGCTTGGCGCGTCTGATTCACAATAGATCACCCCAACGGCTTCCGGAATACCCGGACCACTCAGGTCAGCAAGCAACTGTGCCATCACCTTGTTGGTTTCGTCGTGCACCAGGATGTCATCTTCAGTCATGCCATTCTCACCCAGCGTGACAATCTCGAGTCGCAGGGTCTTGGGATCAAGCCGGATCCCCTTTTCGTTATCAGCACCGAAGGTGAGCGGCTTGCCGTGTTCAACCAAAAGGCGGGTTTCAGCAGCGCTCTTCTTATCCTTAATAACGTCGAAGTTACCGTCGTTGTAAACCGGGCAGTTCTGATAGATTTCAACAAAGGCTGCGCCGTTGAAGGCATGCGCTCGCTGCAGTACTGGCGTCATGTGCTTGGCTTCGGTATCGATCGTCCTAGCGACGAACTTTGCACCTGCACCCAGGGCAAAAGTCGTCGGCCGCAGCGGCAGATCCAGCGAGCCATCGGGCGTCGATGGCGATGTTGTACCAACCTTGGATGTCGGCGAGTACTGGCCCTTCGTCAGGCCGTAGATCTCATTGTTGAACAACAGGATCTGCAGATTCACATTACGACGCAGCATGTGCACCATATGGTTGCCGCCAATGGAGAGGCCATCGCCGTCGCCGGTAATCACCCAGACGTCCAGCTCCGGATTGGCCAGCTTCACACCCGTCGCAAATGATGGTGCTCGGCCATGAATGGTATGGAAGCCGTAGGTATCCATATAGTAGGGGAAACGCGAAGAGCAGCCGATGCCGGAAACAAACACCGTGTTTTCCTTTCGCACATCGAGCGTCGGCAGCGTCTTCTGCACGGTCTTCAGAATCGCATAGTCACCGCAGCCAGGGCACCAGCGTACTTCCTGGTCCGAGGCAAAATCCTTGTCAGTTAATTTTACAGGTGCATTCATTTTTAGGCCTCCATCAGCGACTTGATCGCGTCTGTCACTTCCCGGATCTTAAAGGGCTGTCCGGAGATTTTATTCAGTGGCTGCGCATCGATGAGATATCGCGAACGCAGAATATCAACGAGCTGACCCGTGTTCATTTCAGGTACCAGCACCTTGTCATAGCCTGCCAGCAATTCACCCAGGTTGCGGGGCAGCGGGTTCAGGTACCGAATATGAACATGCGAGACGTCCATATTCTCCTGTCGACAGCGCTTCACCGCCTGGTGGATCGCACCGAAGGTCGAGCCCCAGCCGACGACCGCCAGCTTGCCACGGGCTTCACCGAGTGAGACTTCCTGCTCGGGAATATAGTTGGCGATGCCGTCAATCTTGTCCTTGCGGATATCAGTCATCTTCTGGTGATTCTCCGGGTCGTAGGAGATATCACCCGTCACACTGTCTTTCTCGATGCCGCCGATCCGATGCTCGAGACCCGGTGTTCCCGGCTTGGCCCAGACCCGTTTCAGGGTTTCCGGGTCGCGGTTGGCGGGATAGAACCCCTCCGGGTTGTCCTCAAACTTAACGGGGAAAGGCTCGTAATCATTAATATCGGGAACGAGCCATGGCTCAGATGCATTTGCCATATAACCGTCGGACAACAGGATGACCGGTGTCATGAACTGGACGGCGAGACGGACAGCTTCGATAGCAACATCAAAGCAATCGACAGAGGTCGAGGATGCAATCACCGGCAGCATGGTGTCACCATGACGGCCGAACACGGCCTGGTTCAGGTCAGACTGCTCTGTTTTGGTCGGCAGGCCGGTCGAAGGACCACCACGCTGGGTGTTGACCACGACCAGCGGCAGTTCTGTGGCTGTCGCCAGTGAAATAGCCTCAGCTTTCAGCGAGATACCTGGGCCGGAACTCGAGGTCACACCGAGCGAACCAGCGAAAGAAGCGCCGATCGCGGCACAGACTGCAGCGATCTCATCTTCTGCCTGGAAGGTCACGACATCGAACTGCTTCAGCCCTGAAAGGTTGTGCAGCAGGCTCGATGCCGGCGTAATTGGATAGGACGCAAAGGTCATCGGCAAACTCGCCAGTTGTGCACCGGCAACCAGACCATAAGCCAGCGCCTCAGTGCCGGTCGTGTTGCGGTACAGCCCCGGCTCAACCTGGGCCCTTGGCACCTTGTAAACCTCGACACCCGTCGGCAGCTCCGCAGTTTCGCCATAAGCATGACCTGCATTCAGAGCAGCAATGTTGGCATCGGCGATTTCAGGTTTTGACTTGAACTTGGCCTTGAGACTGTCGATGGTTGCCGTGCGATCACGGTCAAACAGCCACATGACCAGACCAAGCGTCCACATGTTCTTGCAGCGCACCGCAAATTTGTGGGTCAGACCATAGGGTTTTACCGATTCGAGCACTTGTTTGGTGATGTCGATCGGCATGACGCGATAAGCATCGAGTGAGCCATCTTCAATCGGATTGGAGGTATACCCTGCCCGCGTCATGTTCTTGTCAGTAAACGCATCCGTGTCAACAACGATCAAACCACCCGGAATCAAATCCTTGAGGTTGGTGATCAGCGCCGCCGGGTTCATGGCGACGAGCACGTCAACATCGTCCCCTGCCGTTGTTACCTCGTCAGACCCGAAGTAAATCTGGAATGCTGATACACCGAAGGTGGCACCGGCCGGGGCGCGGATTTCAGCGGGGAAATCCGGGAAGGTTGCCAGGTCATTACCGGAAAGCGCGGTCGCTTCGGTAAAGTTGCTGCCGGTAAGCTGCATGCCGTCACCGGAATCTCCGGCGAATCTGACGACGACATCACTCAACAGTTGCGCACCGACCTGGTCGCTGGATTCTACTGCGGACATTTATTTTTCCTCTCTCTTGACCCCTTGAGGCTCTGGAAATCGACTTGCTATGCTCAAAAAAAAGCACGCCTTTGTGGCGTGCAGTTCGTCTTCAAAATACTAGTAGCCGGACACGTCCTGATGCAGGCGTAAAGTACCGGAAATTCGAACCTCTGCGGGGAGACAATTTTACAAGAATTTCAACAATTTAAACAAGCAGGTCTGACGGTTTTAGTGCGCCATCACCGGAACTGTCATCCGTTCATCACTCGGAGTTTCATCACCACGGAACCGATGATGATCTGATCACCACTGCTGACCGATACCAGACCCTTGTCATCGATGGTCTGACCATTGACCGAGGTACCATTGGTCGAGCCAAGGTCTTCAATAAAAACGCGGTTTTTCATGACTTTCATCCGCGCATGTTTTCGCGAGACGTCGGCGTGATTGATGATGTAGGGCGAATCCTTGGGATTCCGCCCGATCACGACCCCGTCGCTGTTAACCAGCTGGTCGCCGGATATCCTGAGCAGATAGCGGATGCCGTCATCGTCAAGACCATCAAGCACGTATTCGCTCAGTTCCTCTCGGTGCACCTGAGTCAGACCACTCTTCGCATTGCTGTGGTTGCTCTGGCGCTTGCCGGACATGAGCCAGTTAGGTACCAGCATAATGATGACACCCGCCAACACGATGACGAGCACGACGCCAACACCAATCAGCAGGTTTTCCCGCGACGCTGCCGCCTTCTGCTGTCTGAGAAGCAATCCCCTGAACCGCTTTTCCGCTCTCTGCCGGTCCGCTTCGATTGCCTTGAGCAGACTTTGATTTTCAGTCAGCAGCTTCGCTGTAATCACCTCCAGCTCACGGCGCGTGCCCTCAGCTTTCGCCTCTGCAAGTTCCGCAGCCTGCATCGCCGCATCCGCGCGGTCTCGGGCGCCCCGGGTCTGCCTGACAAGATCGGCACTGCTGCGTTTCGAGTCCTTCAACTGCTGTTCGAGCTTGCTCGCAACGACCTGAGCCTGCTTGGCCTGATCCTTGGCACGCTGGGCCTCAGCCGATGCCAGCTCCGCTTTCTCGCGGGCTTCTGCCACCTCTGAAACACAACCCACTGCAGCATCGGTGATCTTGACGTTCTGGCTTTGCAGCAGAGTTTTGAGTGTGGCCTGGTCAAGGCTGCGGCCGTCTCCCGTCGAAGCCGTCAGGTTCAACCCCAGAACTTCACCACATTCATTCAAAAGCACGCCGCCGCTCGCGCCTGCCGTGTGCTGGTACCAGCCCGCTTCGTCCCGGGTCAGCTTGACGCCACTGCGCAGCAGACCCTTGTTGAGAGAAAATTCCTGATCCGGTCCCTGCCTCGTTGCGGCCCAGACAACCTCGCCCGACGCGGGCTCAGTGCGGGCGAATTTAAGCGGCGGCAGTTCAAGGCCGTTAACCTTGAGCAAGGCGTAGTCACTTTGCGAATCCTGGCGCAGGATCTGCGCAATCAGTTGCGCGCCGCTCGTCGGCACCGTGACAACGATAGACTCGGCCTCATTGACCAGCGCCGAACTGGTGACGACATAACCGCTGAAACGGTCAGACTGCACCACAAAACCGCTGCCAAAGCGCGTCGGTGCGTTCCCCGGCTGGGCCTGCACTGGCACAATACTTTTCTGGAGTTCCCTGTCAGAGAGAGCACCAAGGCCCGACCCCGGGACAGCCAACAGCATCAGCACCAAGACAGCAGGCGCTGTCCGCTTCCACCCTGCAATCGCTCCGCCCGCAATTGCCATCATCGGTCTGGCCTCGGTTATGGCTTCATCAGCCACAGATTAGTTACAACAACTATACCCAAAACTCACTCAATGACAATTCCGCAACGACCGCAATTCGCGGAATAATTCGAGGAAAAACAGCTATTTATAAACCTGCGCACACCCTCACAGGCGGACTTCAATGAGGTAGGGACCAGGTTCAGCGAGGGCCGCTGCCAATGCCTGGGCAAAGTCCTCGGCTGTCTCCACCACTTTCCCGCTGACTCCCATGCTGGCGGCGAGCTGCACGTAGTCAACCGCCGGGCGCGACAGATCAAACAGGTCGGCCGCACGTTCACCGATCTCGTTGACACCGAGCCGCAGGTATTCCGTTTCGAGAATGCCGTAACGACTATTGTTGAAAATAACCGTCGTCACATTCAGGCCTTCACGGGCCTGGGTCCAGAGCGCCTGGTTGGTGTACATAAAAGCACCATCGCCAATCAGCGCCAGCACGGGCCGGTCAGGACAGGCCACTGCAGCGCCGATCGCCACCGGCCCTGCCTGCCCAATTGAACCTCCCGTCAGGTTGAGCCAGCTGTGCTCAGGGCTGCTTCTGGTCGGACCAAACGCCGCACCACCACC
Source organism: Gammaproteobacteria bacterium (assembly GCA_038136715.1). Lineage (GTDB taxonomy): Bacteria > Pseudomonadota > Gammaproteobacteria > Pseudomonadales > Azotimanducaceae > UBA9659. Next base: position 68,973 of record JAYQAI010000004.1, read on the forward strand.
GCCACTGTCCGTACAGACAATGGCACCCTCTGGCAACAGGTTCGCTATGGCCGCGGCGACCTTACTGGTTGTAATCGGGCCAGTGGGCATTGCCGGCAACTCAGTTCCACCCACCCGGAAGTCAAGCGAGGAAGCTCCCAATTGGTCAGCCAGATGCGCAAGTGCAGCCGCCGTATCTTCCTCATTGCTCGACAGCGTGAGCACGTCACAACCTTCTGGCACAAGCACACCTGGCGTATCCGGATACGCAAAAAAGCTTGCCGGGGTCGGCGCGCCGGCCAGCACCAGAGTAGACACCCCTTCCAGGAATCCCAGCACATGTTCCGGAAAATAAGGCATGCGTTCACAGTCCGGCAGACCCTGGCCGCCATCAACCCGGGCAGGGAAACAACCAATCGCGACCCGGCAACCTGTGCGCGTCGCAATCCGGCCGGCAGCCATGCGGGCAGGCACCGTCAGGCCATCAGCGTCGAGCAGCAGCAGCGAGCGCTCATCCAGCCGGTCAGCAATCTGGCTGATTACCGTATCGCCGACAACAGGTCGGGCAGGCACCGGCAGCGCCGCAGCAACTTGTTCAGCAGGGTTCCAGCAGGCATCGGCAGGGATGATCATCGTCGAGATCTGACCGGCCGAGCCCGCTTTCGGTGTCATTGCTGCCTGCAGCGCCGCCATGCCATCAGCTGCCAGACTCTCGGCGGTGGAATCGCCCTTGATCCAGGAGGAAACATTGCGGGCCAGCGTATCGATATCAGAGGTCAATGGTGCATCCAGCGCAACGTGATACAGCGCATGGTTGCCCACCAGGTTGATCATCGGGGTCGACGCCCGTCGGGCATTGTGCAGGTTAGCAATTCCATTGCCCAGGCCCGGTCCGAGATGGAGAATCGTCGTCGCCGGCTTGTTCAGCATGCGGCCGTAGCCATCGGCGGCACCTGTGCAGACACCCTCGAACAGGGCGAGTACACCCCGCATCTCCGGCACGGCGTCAATCGCCTGCACCATGTGCATCTCAGACGTACCAGGGTTAGCGAAACAAACGTCGACCCCCGCACGCACAAAAGACCGAATCAGACTTTCTGCACCATTCACGAAATACTCCCTATTAACGTCGTCGTAAAATCAGCTGGCATCATACGCCATTTGGCGGCCAGGCAAGATTAGAATTGCCCTGCTCCGTTCGTTAACCTTGCGGGCATCGCCATTCGACAGTTATCTCACGACAGGACCACATTCATGCGTATCAGCTTCTGGCCAACCCCGTCACTCCCTTTTCAGGAAACCCTGGCACTTGGCCAGCATGTTGCAGCCACGGGCTGGGATGGCATGTGGCTCGCCGATCACTTCATGCCGAACGCGACAGACACATCGACGCCCTGGCCTGAGGCCTGGACCACACTCGCTGCGCTGGCACCCCAGGTACCCGGCATCCGCCTTGGCACACTGGTGACCGGCAACACCTATCGTCACCCTGCGGTCCTCGCAAAAATGGCGGCGACAGTCGATCACATCAGCGGTGGCCGTCTGGTCCTGGGCATTGGCTCCGGTTGGCAGGAAAACGAACACCAGCAGTACGGCATCGAATTCGGGACAGTGCGCCAGCGGCTCGACCGTCTGGAAGAAGCCTGCGCGATGATAAAGTCACTCTTCAATGAACCATCAGCAAACTTTGAAGGCCGCTTTTACACGCTTAAGGAGGCGACGCTCGAACCCAAACCGCTGCAGCCTAACCTGCCCCTGATGGTGGGCGGCGGAGGCGAAAAAGTCACGCTGCGCATTACTGCCCGTTACGCTGACGAATGGAACGTCTGGGGCACTGTCGAAACAATGATTCACAAAATGAAAATTCTCGATCGACACTGCGAGGACATTGGTCGGGATCCAAAGGACATCCAAAGATCCGCAGTGGCGCTGCTGTTTCTGTCGGATGATGACAAGTTTATTCAGCAGATCAGAGAGACCGTGGACCGCGCCCTGATCGCAGGCAATCTCGCCGAAGTACAGGACACGGTGAAGGCCTACCAGGAAGCCGGGGTTGACGAACTGCTGGTCCCGGACTTTACGCTCGGCCAGGGTCAGCAGAAAATTGACACCCTCGACACCTTTATTAACGACATCGCCCCCCTGGTCAGGTAACACATGAATCTTCCTCCCATCCGGCAACTGCAGTACCTCGTGGCACTGCGCGAGGAACTGCACTTTGGTCGCGCCGCGAGCAGCCTGAATGTCACTCAGTCGACACTATCTACCGGCATCCGCGAACTGGAGAGTTTCCTGTCGATCACCCTGGTAGAACGCACCAGTAAATCCGTGACGTTTACTAAAGCAGGCGAAGACATCGTGGATCGTGCCCGCTACATCATGATGCAGGTGGAGGACCTGGTTACTGAGGCCAGGAGTTTCACAGACCCGCTGGCGCTGCCCATCAAACTAGGCGCCATTCCGACAATCGCGCCCTATTGCATCGGTGACTATGCCTACCAGCTGCAGCAGGCGTTCCCGGGCCTGCAACTCTATATCCGAGAAAATACCAGCGCCAACCTCATCAATGAGCTGCTCGACAATAAGCTCGATGTTGGCCTGCTGGCGCTGCCGTATGACGTCGGCCGTGTCGAAACCCGCATCATGTATCGGGAAGGCTTCCATCTCGCCTGCCATGCCCGCTCAAAGCTGATCGACAGCAACCAACCGGACTTCGACAGCCTGCCGGATGAAAGCCTGTTGCTGTTGGATGATGGTCATTGCCTGAGGGATCACGCGCTTGCCGGCTGCCGCCTGAAAAGTCACAAGAAGATTCACACGTTTGGTGCCAACAGCCTGCAGATGCTGATCCAGATGGTCGAGAACGATCTCGGCGTGACCTTGATTCCGGATATGGCCCTTGGTCTGCTTAAGGGAACAAAGATCAAGACAACCCGCCTGCCGCCAGACCTGTTCTACCGCGACATCGGTTTTGCCTGGCGCAAGGGGCATTCCCGCATCGCGACACTGGACAGCCTGATGGATGTTCTGCCGATCCCTGGGAGCGCGATTTCAACCAAGCCTGATTGACGGGAACCGGGCCGACCGCGTGCCCTCAATCGGCTTGTTGGACGCCTGGTGATAGGTGTAGACCAGTGAAAACTTAACGCTATCTGTCAGGTTTCGGCCCGCCGCGTGAAACAGCTTACTGTGGAAAAACAATACGTCGCCCTGCGCCAGCTCAACGACTTTGGCTTGACTGATCAGCGCCTTGTTGTCGGCGATATCAGGCCGCAGGAACAGCGCCGCATCCAGTCGACCACGGTCCAGCGACACTCGATGGGAGCCGGGTATAACCCGCAGACAACCATTCATCTTGTTCTCATCACCCAGAGCCAGCCAGGCACTGATCAGGTTTTCCTTATCGAATGACCAGTAGCGGTTATCCTGGTGCCAGAGAGTCACACTGCTGTATCCCGGTGATTTGGTCATCACACAGTTGTGGTGGCACTGAGACAACATGACAGTCTCATCGCCAGCAAACAGGTGTTTCAACGTCTGTTCAATCTCCGCAGAAGTGCCCCAGTCACGAAATGCCTGGTCGCGTGCATAAACCTGCAACAAACGGCGGGAGGTGTCAGATCCAGGTGCATCCTGCTCAAGCGGCCCGCCCGGGTAATGCACATCCACTTCGTACTCCACCGGCGCGATACGCTCCTGCAGGTGCCGTTGCGCGATGGCAGCCAGCGCATCAGCGTCTGCCGTGCTGGCCATACCTCGCTTAACGAGGTAGCCGTCCCGGTGAAAGGCCGCGGCCTCGATGTCTGTCACACTTACTTGATTCATGCCTGCTATATGGGGGCTGGCTCACGGGTTGCAAGAGCAACTCATTATCCTTACGTCTTGAGCTTCGTTTTGTATTCGCTCTCGCCTGTCCTTTGCGAAATTTGTCCACTGTATAATGACAATTATTTAATAAAAATATCGTGTTTTTCCTGATAATATACGCGTATCCAAAATTTGTCAGCATTGATATGACATGATTGTGCACGAAACTCTGGCCGACCTGGGCCTGTCACAACGTCAGACGGACCTCTACCTGACACTGCTCAAACTGGGCCCAAGCTCAATCAGAGATATCGCCGCCTCGGCCGGCCTGAACCGGGGCACGACCTATGAAGAGTTAAAACGCTTGAGGACCATGTCCCTCGTCACCTACTTCCCTCAGGGCAAGCGCCGTTTTTTCTGCGCAGAGCCTCCGGATGTTCTGCTGCGTCATGCCAGGGAAAAGCAGGCTGCGACCAATCAGGCCGTGAATCGTCTTGAGCAGGACATCATCCCTGACCTGAAGCAACTCATCCCGGCCTCAAGCAGCACTGACGTATTCCACTACGAGGGTGATGAGGGGATGGAGTACTGCCTGCGCGACATTATTGCGACCATGGCGGAAGCAGCGGACAAGACTTACCGGGTTTACTCTTCTCGCCTCATCAGAAAATATCTTTACCGGCCCTTTCCAGGCTTCACCCAGGCCCGCGTCAACGCCGGCATTCACGTCAATGTGATCGCCATTGGCGAAGGTGGCGACGATGCCCCGCTGTCAGAACGCAAATGGATTGATGCCGATGCCGCCCAGGCACCATCCTATATGGCCATTTACGGCTCCAAGTGTGCACTGATTTCGTTGGTCGGCGCGGACTACCCGACCGTGGTCATCTTGGATTCAGAGGGTATCGCCGCCGCCATGCGAATCGCTTTTGACACCCTCTGGAGCCGACTCTAGCGAAGTTGTATTACAGCCGGAGTTACCGCAAACTCGATTAACGCCATTCATCAGGAATTTCGACCAAGTGGAGGAAATGCTGTGAACACGGGTATCAAAGACTATCTGGCGCGGGCAGACGTTCGCCTCACCGCCGATATGAATATGTACGAAGCGTCTCAGCAAATACTGATCAACAAGGCCTCGGGTGCCATAGTCGTTGATGAAAATGGCAAGTTAATCGGTGTTCTCTCGGAGCTTGACTGCCTTCGCGCGATGATGACCAGCGTTTACAACGGCAGCGACCCGGGCGGAGCACTGGTCAGCGACATCATGGAAACAGATGTTGAAATTGCCGATATTGATGCCGACATACTGAGCATTGCGACGTCCATGCTGGAAAAAAGTCGCCGGCGCCGGCCTGTCCTGGAGAATGGAGAACTGGTTGGGCAGATTTCCTGCCGCCAGATCCTGCGGGTCCTTACCGAGGACATAAAAAGAAAACGCTAAATACCAACCTGACATCCGCGAGAAACACACTTGGCTGACTCAATCAACGACATCGACGCCGGCCAAACGAAACTTGAAGACCAACTGCTGACAGAATTGCAGCGCCTGCGTAAGTTGAGCCTGGAGACACCCTACGCTGCTCTCGACACGCGCGTCCAAGGCGAACTGCAGCGGGCGCTGGACGCTGTGCGTTCGACGATGGAGAGCACCGGCGATTTTACCCAGCTCCGCCTCGAAACTGATCACCATGATCAGATACGTGATCGCATGCGCGTGCTCGACAGCCTGCTTACCCGGAAAATTCCGACTGTCTTCATCGAAGACTGCTTTCAGGCAGCCAGGGCTCACCGGATCAAGCCTGATGCCCCCACTTTGCAGCGCGGGTTTTGCTGCTGCTCGACCAGCGGTTGCGCCGTCACCATGATGACGGCCAATCTATTGATCAGGTGATGAATCGTCGCGCCAGTTTTGACGCCAAAGATCTGACCCGGACTGCCGCACCACCCATATCAAAACGAAAGGTTGCACAGTCGCCGGAAGAAATTCGCCGCAAGCTCGCCGCAAAAGGCGCGTCCGCTCAGGGCAAAGCGAGCTTTGGCTCGAAAGACATCGAACCGCTGCAACCGACCCCAAAACCAGAAAAAAAGTCAGAACCCGCACTGAAGGGACCAGCCATTTTTGACTCGAAAGATATCGAACCCTTGTCAGACATCGCGCAGCGACAGAAGCAGCGCCGGGAAGAAGCGGCAAAGAAAGCGAAGGCCGCGGAACCGGCGGGTAAAGCTGTCTTCCTGTCGAGAGACCTGGACCAGAGCGATAAGTAGGATCCTGTCAGGTCATCATTGATTCGAGACCACCCCCGGTCTGCAGATGAGTAATGTCATTGAAGCCCCGCACCACGACTTCACCATTCAGCATGACGATACGAGAGATTGATCCATTGTCACATCCGTTGAATGCAAAAGGTCTCGCACCGGTGGCATGGGCAAGGATGTGACCGATCACACCACCGTGCACTACAAGGACAACCAACGCATTCGGGTGCCTCGCGGCAATCCGCTGCAGGCCGGCAAAAACACGAGCATTCAATGCCTCAGTTGACTCAGCACCAGGAATTACGTCCCAGCGCTGCTCCTGCTGCATTTGCTGGTAGAGCGGGTCATTTTCATGCACCTTGATCCTGAACAACCCACCTTCCCATTCGCCCAGATGCACCTCTCGCAGATCAGGCTCTACCGCTGGCGTTATACCCAGGTGTGCGCAAAGCGGTGCTGCCGTTTCAGCCGTACGTCTCAGGTTAGTGACATAAACCGCTGATACCGGCAGGTCCTTTAACCGCTGGCCCACAGCTACCGCCTGTTCCTGCCCCTGGGGTGCCAGCTCCGGGTCACCATGACCATCAACCAGGGGAAACGGGTCATCCGGTGTTGCCGCTCTGGATTCACCGTGCCGAACCAGAAGCATGTCGGTTGCGCCTTCCGGCAATTCAAACTTGTGCTGACGATATTCCTTCACGCCGGTCTCCGACCGAAAAAAGGCGAGTGTACCTGATATCATCGGCAGGAAAATAACTCACAGGGATACACATGAGCTGGGAAGACGAAATTTCAGAACTGCAGCAGCGCGGTGACCTTGCCGAACAGATGGGTGGCGCAGACAAAGTCGCGCGCCAGCACGAATTTGGCAAACTGACGATCCGGGAACGGGTTGACCGCATTGCCGACGGCGACAGCTTTCATGAAATTGGCAAGCTCGCCGGTGTCGCAGAGTACGATGAAGCAGGTGAGTTGCAGCAGTTTACCCCTTCCAATTTTGTTTTCGGCACAGCGGAGATCGATGGCCGCACCGTCATTCTATCCGGCGATGACTTCACCGTTCGTGGCGGATCGGCGGATGCGTCAATCGGTGCTAAGCGCCTGAAAGCGGAAGGACTTGCCAACGAATTAAGGCTACCGCACATTCGTCTTGTCGACGGCATGGGCGGCGGCGGCTCGGTCAAGACGATCGAGACCGCCGGCAGAACCTATATTCCCCAGGTCGCTGGCTGGGACGTGATCGTCCAGCATCTCAGCACCGCCCCATCCGTGTCACTTGCCCTCGGCAGCGTCGCCGGTATTGGTGCCGCACGCGTGTCGACCTCGCACTACTCCGTCATCGTCAAGGATACCGCCCAGATGATGATCGCAGGGCCGGCCCTGGTTGACTGGGCCAGCCTTGGCGAGGTCAGCAAAGAGGAACTGGGTGCCAGCAGCATCCATACCCGCAACGGCGCGATTGATGATGAGGCCGCATCTGAGGAAGAAGCCTTCACCATGGCGAAGCGCTTTCTCTCGTACCTGCCCAACAATGTCGACGAGCTGCCTGAGCGCGCGCCGTGCGATGATTCAACGGAGCGGCGCGAGGAATTCCTGCTGGATGTTGTGCCAAAAGATCCCCGCAAGGTTTACAAGATGCGGCCTGTCATCGAGGCCACCTTTGATAAAGGCTCTTTCTTCGAGATCGGTCGGAAATGGGGCAAGTCCGTCATTACCGGGCTGGCGCGGTTGAACGGAATACCCGTTGCTGTCTTTGCTGAGGACCCCATGATCTACGGCGGCGCCTGGACTACCGACTCCTGCCGCAAGCTAATCAGGCACTGTGATCTGGCCTCAACATTTCATCTGCCGATTATTCACCTGGTGGACTGCCCAGGATTCCTCATCGGCAAACAGTCTGAGGAGAACGCCACTATAAGGTATGGCTCCCAGGCCCTCGCTGCGCTTGGCCAGGCAACAGTCCCTTTCTGCAGCGTTGTGGTGAGAAAAGCCTTCGGTGTCGCTGGCGCCGCAAACACGAAACCCGGCAGCCATCATTTTCGATTCTCATGGCCATCCGGCGACTGGGGATCGTTGCCTATCGAAGGTGGCATTGAAGTCGCTTACAAGGCGGAACTGGCAGAAGTCGATGACTATGACGCGCATCTCGAGCAGATCAAAGAGAAGCTGAATAGACTGCGATCGCCCTTCCGCTCCGCCGAATATTTCGAGATTGAGGAAATCATAGACCCGAGGGATACGCGGAAGAACTTATGTCATTGGGCGGAAATTGCCTACCAGGCCCTGCGGCCCGGCCCATCTGCATTTGGCTATCGGCCGTGACTCGCTATCAACGGCATCTCGCGCATAGCCTGACGCCTGATAATTGTCTAAGCTGGGGTTACCGCACTGAGGACGTCGAAGGATAACACCAGCATCTGGGCCTTCAACTGACTGCGGCACCTGATTTCATTTTCACCTCTTTAACTACGCTAAACAGGAGACAACACTATGCTGAATCATGTCATGGTCGGCGCAAACGACATCCAGGCATCAAAGGCGTTCTACGACGCCGTGCTCGGCGTGCTGGGCGCCGGTCCGGCCATGGAACACGTCAACGAGACAGGCCATACCCGACTCTTCTATATGCATGACGGTTCAACCTTCAGCGTCAGCGAACCCATCAATGGTCAACCCACAACTGTTGCAAACGGTTCCACCATCGGCTTCATCTGTGACTCACCGGAGCAGCTGACGGAATTCCACGACGTCGCTGTCGCCAACGGTGGCACCAGTGTTGAGGACCCACCCGGTGCGCGTGAGAGTGACATGGGCACCATGTGGCTGTGCTACTTCCTCGACCCTGACGGCCACAAAATCTGTGGCATTCACAGACCGGCCTAACCGCAACTGTCAGAGCAGAGGCCGAACCTCTGCTCTGGCTTAAGTCCCGCAATCAGAGGCTGCCGGCGCTCGGACTCAGCCCTTCATCCGGAGTGATTTCGGGTCATAAAAGGGACCGAGACTGACGCTGATCGGGAATCGTTCACCCGCCACTTCGATTTCAAACGCCTGGTTCTGCAACCAGTCCTTTGTGACCCCATCTGCATGACTAATACTCGCAATACCGACCGCGCGATTCAGCCTGAATCCATAAGTCGAGGAAGTCGTCATCCCAACCATCTGATCGCCGCAGAAAACGGGTTCATCGTGGTAGATCATGACCGTGTCATCTGTCTGTAAAACAAAGTTCACCAGTCGCTCTGACAATGGCTGTTCAATGCCGAGCAGCGCATCACGCCCGTTGAATGCCGGCTTATCCAGGTCCACGGCGAATCCGAGCCCCGCCGCCTGCGGTGTTGTTTCATCCGAAATGTCATGCCCAAAGTGCCGATAGCCCTTCTCGATCCTGCAGGCATTCATCGCATGAAAACCGGCATGGCTGAGCTGGACATCCGAACCATGATCAATGATTCGCTCGTAAACGTGCGCGGCAAACTCAGTCGACAGGTAGAGCTCGTAACCGAGTTCGCCGACATAAGAAAGACGGTTGACACGCACGCGGGCATAACCCAATTCAATCTCTTTTGAATGGTAATACGGCAAGGCCTGGCTTGAGACATCGTCGTGCGTCAAGACGGCAAGCAGGTCTCTCGACTGCGGCCCCATGAGACCGATCATCGTCAGCCCACTCGTCACGTTCTGCACACTGACCTGGTGGCTGCCAGCATGTCGCTGCAGCCAGGCGTAATCACGCCCCTCACAGGCACAGCTCGAAACCACCATAAACTGATCTTCCGACAGTCGCGTGATGGTCACATCCGCTTCTATACCACCGGCCTCATTCAGCCACTGGGTATAAACAACTGAGCCGGGCGCCACATCGATATTGTTGGCAGAAATCTGGTTCAGGCAGACCAGCGCTTCATTGCCTTCAACCATGAAGACGGGATAACTGCTCTGGTCAAACAGCGCGACCCGATTTGCAATGGCGTCGCATTCAGCTCGACAGCAGTCAAACCAGTTCTGCGGTCCGTAACTGTAGTCGTATTCGGGCGCCACACCGGGCTGAGCAAACCAGTTGGGTCGCTCCCAGCCGGCGAGCTCCCCCATGACCGCACCGGCCCTGATCATCTGATCATGCAATGGGCCGCGACGCGCTCCCCTGGCCGTTTCATACTGCCGATAAGGCCAGTGCATGGCGTAAAGCAGACCAAGGGACTCTTCCGTGCGATCAACCAGGTAGTCACGATTTGCCTGGAAGGAGAAAGTGCGCCTGATATCGACATCCCAGAGATCCATGGGTGGACGCCCTGCCACGATCCATTCTGCCAGTACTTTGCCGGCGCCACCGGACGATTGAATGCCAATAGAGTTGAAACCGGCGGCAATAAAGACGTTGTCCATCGAAGGTGCCGGCCCCAGCAGATAGCGATCATCCGGCGTAAAACTCTCGGGCCCGTTGAAGAAAGTCTGGATACCAGCGGACTGTAAGGATGGATAGCGCCTGGCGGCAGCCTCCAGCACAGGCGCAAAATGGTCAATATCCTCCGGCAGTGTGCCAAACGCAAAATCCCGCGACACGCCTTCCGGGGACCAGGGTTTGGCCCGCGGCTCAAAAGCGCCAAGCAGCAGCTTGCCGGCGTCTTCCTTATAGTATGCCCATTCATCCGGAATGCGCAGGGTCGGCATCCCCGGCGTCAGGTCAGCCAGTGCTTCAGTCACGATATAGAAGTGTTCCGCGGCCTGCAGTGGCACCTGAAGATCGAGCAGCGCGGCGAGCTGGCGGGTCCACATGCCCGCTGCGAGCACAACCTGCCTGGTTGTTACTTCACCGACTTCAGTCTCTACCACCTTTACGGTTCGACCACTGGTCCTGAATCCTGTCACAGCAATACCTTCACTGATCTGGACGCCACGCTGGCGGGCACCGATCGCCAGCGCCCGGGTCGTGTCGACAGGATTGGTCTGGGCATCACCGGGAATATAGATACCGCCGTGCAAACCCGTGGTGTCCAGACCCGGCCAATAGCGCTTGATCTCGGTGGCATCAATGATTTCAGACGCGACACCAAATGCCCCGGCAGTACCGGCCTGCCGCTTCAGCTCTGTCATTCTCTCGGCATTCAAGGCAACGGAGATACTCCCGGTCTGACGGTAGCCCGTCGCCTGGCCCGTTTCCTGTTCAAGGCTGGCGAAAAGATCAGTCGTGTACTTGGCAAGCTGCGTGAGATTCCGTGTTGCTCGCAGCTGCGCAACCAGCCCCGCTGCATGCCAGGTAGTCCCGGCTGTCAGCTGATTCTGCTCAATCAATAGCACGTCGCTGACCCCCAGACTGGCGAGGTGGTAGGCAATCGAACAGCCGACAATACCGCCGCCGATAATCACGACCTGGGCTGACGATGGAAGTGCTGTTGTCATAGGCTGACGGTCAACTCGGATGGGATAGACTGGCCGGAGTGGCTATAGCCGGCCTTTCTGCAACTCGAAGCGTCCTTTCGCGATATTGAGACGCAACAGATCGCTGGCACCTTCAACAAACCTTAAAGACCGCACCTCACGGTACAGAGCCTCCAACGGATGACCCGTGACCAGCGCCTGCCCGCCAAACAACTGTACAGCGCCATCGACCACACGACCGGCGACTTCGGTGGCGAAAACCTTGGTGGCCGCTGTTTCGTTCACGGCATTCTCCCCCGTATCGACCAGGCGAGCTGTGCGGTACAGCATGCTGCGCGCTGCGTAGACTTCGATTCTCATGTCGGCATACCGCAATCTGACACCCTCGCGACTACTCAGCGGGCTGCCGCTGCGATGCGGTGCATTCAAATGCTGTTCAATGTAGTCAAGTGCCCACAGGCACATGCCGGTCGCCTGCGCTGAAACCATCATCCTGACATTGCCGATACTGGCGAGCGCTCTCGGCATTCCTTCGCCGAGTTTGCCGATCACCCGGTGCAGCGGCACCCGGACATTCTCAAAGCTGAAGGCTGCGTGATCACTGCCATCCATCGAGCTGAATTCACGCGTCATGACAACGCCATCATCGTTTTTATCGATGACGATCATAGCTGTGCCTGCCTTCTCACCATCGGCCTGCTCGACATTGATCAGCGCTGAAATAAAGTCTGCTGTAGCACCGCCAGTGACGTAGGATTTCTGGCCGTTGATGACAATGTGATCACCATCAATCACGCCCCAGCTCGGTCGTTTAACACTGTCAGGCTCAGTAAAACCAAAAGCACCGCGTTTCTCGCCCCTCAGCACTGGTTCCAGGTAGTCTGCGCGCAGGTCGTCCTCGGCAACATGCAATACACCAGGTCCCGGCCCGAAAATATACCGGGTGAGTGGCGAATTGCAGGCAGCGAAGGTCTCCCGCAACACGGTCAGCTCCAGAGTGCTGGCTGGTTGCCCGCCAAATTCCTCGGGCTGGGTTTTGAAAAAGAAACCAGCTGCTCTTGAGGCTGCACGAACCTTGTCACCGGCATCCGCTGCGTCCTTATCAAGGGGCTGGAGCACATCATTGATAAACTGTTCCGCTTCGGACCTGACGGCCCGGATATCTTCTGGCAGGTTGTCTGGCATGTCTTTCCCCTCTTATCTTGTTTCCACCGCGTCACATCGCGGGCGACATATTGCCATCAATGTTGATAGCGGTCCCCGAGACAAAGCCGCAGTCATCTGAGCAAAGCAGTGCCGCCAGGTTGGCACACTCCTCTGCTTCGCCATAACGGCCGAGCGGCACGTTCTTTGCGCCCGCGGCTGCGACGAACTCATCGAACGTCATGGCTTTATCACTGCCATCCCAGGCCCGCCTGATCTGGTCAGACTTGATAAGACCGATATTGAAACCGTTGACCAGGACGTTATATGGAGCCCCCTCCCCTGCGAGTACCTTGGTCAGCGCCATACCCGCGGCTCGTGTGACAGAGGTCGGTGCAGTACCCCTCGCCGGGGTCTTCGCCAGCGTATTGAGCATATTGATGATTCTGCCCCAGCGACGTTCTTTCATGCCGGGGAAAGCCAGGCGGCAGAGCCTGACGGCGGCCATCAGCTTAAGGTCAAAGTCGTATTGCCATTCCTCATCCGTAATGGTTTCAAACCTGCCGGCCTTGGCAAAACCCGCATTGTTAACGAGGATGTCTACCTGGCCGAATTCCGCAATGGTTGCCGAGAAGCCAGACTCGACCTGATCCGCATCGCTGACATCACAGGACAGACCCATAACACTGGCGCCCGTTTCTGCAGCGATCGTTGCTGCCGCCGCCTTCACCTCATCCTCATTGCGAGCAAACAGACAGACAGCGGCACCAGACGCAGCAAACTTGTGCGCCATGGCATAACCCAGCCCTTTGCTGCCGCCTGTACCAAGCGCGACACGCCCACACAAATCCACGATCATGAGTCAACCCTCCTGAAACAATCTGCCACATGATGCCTCAGCTGGCGCCTGAACAACACAATGGCATAAGATCCCCGGCCATCAAGGAGACAACCCATGAACAACTATCACATCTGGTGCGATCTCAAACCGGGCGTCACTGATCGCAGGTTCGCGGAAGCCATCGACCGTTACCTTGGCCATTTGCAGGAAAGCGACAGGCTCAGCGACTTTCGACTGACCCGCAGAAAGCTCGGGCTGGCGTCTGCAGAACTCGGAGAATTTCACATCACTCTGGAATTTCAAGACCTGGCACAGCTGGACCATGCTTTCGATGAGGTTTCGACTCGCAGCGAACCCGTCGAGAGCCTGCACCAGGCCGTCAACTCTCTCGCCACCAATCTCAGATTTGCACTTTATCGTGATTTCCCGGACCCCAATCGCGTCGCCGGCGAAGAAAAGTTTTGAACCTAACATATTTATACTGTCGCGCAACTTTATGTAAATGTTAGACTAAGAGTATGACTTGAATACTCATCTGATCGACAGCCGACGTCCCGCCCGAGACCGTATTGCAATTTTTTCACTGGAATTTCACGCTACATGAAATTGATTCAACAAAATAATTCCAGCTTTTTCAGCCATTTAGGGAAACCCCATAAAAAAACCAGGGTTATCCACAGCATCAGCTGAAACTATTTTCACTTACTCAGAAGTTATCCACAGATAATCCACCGCTGTTTGCAATCGTTTCATTAGCCAGCGGATTTGAAGCTGTGTACATTGTCTCTCAACGGTTAAGGGAGGTCAGGCAGACCGGAAACGGGAAACCCACCAAGCTTAAACCAAAAGACCTGTGCCGGGTCGGGGTCGCCAGGGCAAGGGCGGCTTAAGGGTCACGGCAGCTCCTTAGGGGGCAGCGGGTCACGGAACTCTCGAGGGAAGTGGCGCGTTAACCGGAGATCTGTACTGCTGGCTATCGGTTTGATCGACTGGGTCAGCGGGGACGTAGCAAGGCGTCCTAAAATAACGGCTCATGGGGCCAGGTTGCAGAAGTCGTCGGTGACGGCCGGCAAGACGGAAGCGACCAGGGCGGCAGGAAGACGGCGTCGAGGCTGAGGGATGCCAGAGCAGAACCTTTCGGGGGGAAGCAACTGGGAGAACTGAGAAGAAGCACCGGACAACCGTCGCAGAGTCCGGCCCAGGTTTTAGACCCTGGACCGACGACTCAAAACCGAGCCTCCGGGTTCGGAGGATAGACCAAACTGTGGCGGCGCAAGCCAAAACAGTCCCGGCCAAAGTCCTAAGGGAAACCCCGCCTCGCGCGGGGTTTCTTTTTTGTGATATCTGATCACAAATCAAATATTGCGAAAGGCGCCTGGCATCAAGCACGCTCTGCTCATTTCCGTTATTCTCCCTCCAATCAAAAATAACCATCAGGGAACCATCTATGAAAACTGGCATTGGTATCGGCAGCGCATACTACAACGGCGAAGACTGGAATGAACTCGTCGAGTACACGATGGAAGCCGACCGCATGGGCGTTGATTTTGTCTGGTCAGCCGAGGCCTGGGGTATGGATGCGATTGTTCCCCTTGCTTATGTCGCTGCGGTCACAAAAAACATCAAGCTGGGTACTGGCATAGTACAAATCAGCTCCAGAGTGCCATCGATGATCGCGATGACATCCCAGAGCATGGCGACCATTTCAAACGACCGCTTTGTGCTGGGCCTGGGTGTCAGCGGACCTCAGGTTGTCGAAGGATTGCACGGTGCTTCTTTCGCGCATCCGCTCGGCCGCCTGCGCGAATGCGTGGAAATCATTCGCAAGGGCCTCTCGGGCGAACGACTCCAGTATGAGGGCAAGCACTACTTGCTGCCTCGCCCCGGTGGTGAGGGCAAGCCGATCAAACTCTCGCAACCACCGCGCAAGGACCTGCCCATCTATCTCGCCACACTGGGCCCAAAGTCACTTGAGATGACTGGCGAGCTTGCTGACGGCTGGCTCGGCACCTCGTTTATTCCTGAAGCTGCGGATGTCTTCCTTGATCCCATCAAGCGCGGCCTGGCTAAGTCCGGGCGAACCCTGGCCGATATCGATATTCAGGTCGGCGGCAGTTTTGAAATTGGCGAGGACGTCGAACGCATGATTGAAGCCCGCAAACCTGCCATGGCATTTACCCTGGGCGGCATGGGTTCTGCCAAAACCAATTTCTACAACGACGCCTTCAGCCGCTCAGGCTATGCCGACGTGGCCGAGGAGGTGCAGTCACTCTGGGTTGGCGGCAAGAAAGATGAGGCAGCGAGGCGTGTACCTGACGAGATGATTCTAAAGAACCACCTGATCGGGACAGAGGACATGGTCAAGGAACGACTCCGTGCGTATCGCGATGCGGGTGTAACCACACTCAGGGTCTCGACGGGTGGCCGCGACTGGAAAGAACGCACTGCGACGCTGGAGCAGGCGATAGACGTCGTCAAATCTGAATCCACTACCTGGTAGGGGCCAACCCATGACAGCAATCAATCAGTGGCAGATCGGCAAGGTCAAGATCACCCGCGTGATCGAAATGGAAATCGCCGGAGGCACCCGTTTTATATTGCCTCAGGCAACCCGGGAAGAGGTCAAAAAGATAGACTGGCTGGCGCCGCACTTTGCTGATACTGAAGGCAACCTGATCATGAGCGTTCACGCACTGGTCATCGAGACGCCGACGCAGAAAATTATCGTCGACACCTGTATTGGCAATGACAAGAAGCGCAGCATCCCGAACTGGTCAAATCTACAGCTGCCGTTTCTTGAGGACCTGGCAGCAGCGGGATATGACCGTCACGATATCGATACCGTGATGTGCACTCACCTGCATGTCGACCATGTCGGCTGGAACACGATGAAAGTCGATGACCAGTGGGTACCGACCTTTCCGAACGCCCGATACCTGATGGCAGAACAGGAGTTCACCTACTGGGACAGCGCCGATGCCGATGAATTGAATGATGGCATCATGGATGACTCCGTCAGACCAGTGTTTGATGCCGGCCTCGCCGACCTCGTAGCGCTGGATCACAGGATCTGCGACGAGGTCTATCTCGAGCCAACACTGGGTCACACACCGGGCCACGTCAGCGTTCACATTGAATCAGAGGGCGCGGAAGCACTGATCACAGGTGACTGTATTCATCACCCCTGTCAGATTGAGCGCCTGGATTGGGCCAGCTCCGCCGACTACGATCAGACTGCCTCAACCCGGACCCGTCACAACCTGATGGCGAAGTACGCTGACACCGATACGTTGATTATTGGCACCCACTTCGCGACACCGACCGCAGGTCACCTGAAATCGCGTGATCAAGGCTACTGGCTTGATGTCGGCAACTGATGCCTGTCTCTAGCTGCGTGCGTGACCGGTTCAGTTCGGCCAAAAGGCGAAACAAGCTTTCAATATCAGCCCACCCATTGCGAAATCGTGTACCATGACTGACCAGCCTCGCGCTGTTCACAAACTTTCGACCTGTAACCAGCTATGACAACCGACGATAGTGCACTCACCTACCCCTTTGATGAAGCGCCTGCTTATGGCACCACGCTTCAGGTAGCTGAAGGCGTTTACTGGCTGCGCATGCCACTGCCAATGTCACTGAACCACATCAATCTTTACCTGCTGGAGGGGAATGCCGGCTGGACCATCGTCGATACAGGCATCCGTGGATCAGAGACACAGGATTTCTGGCACCAGATTTTCGAGAAAGAGCTGAAGGGCAAACCTGTGACGCAGATCATCTGCACACACATGCATCCTGATCACACAGGCCAGGCCGGCTTTCTTTCAAACCGCTGGCACGCCCCGCTCATGATGAGTTATTCGGAATACTATCAGGCCCGACTGATGGGCACGATGATGCAGGACGGCAGCAACTGGCAAATGAGCGAGTACTTCGAACGGGCAGGTGTCAGCCTCGATTTCCTGGAACGCATGCGCGAGGAACGCAGCCAGTTTACGCCTGAGCCTGAGGACCTGCCGGTGCCGGGCTCTTTTGTCCGTCTGCGCGACGGAGAACAGGTCCAGATTGGCGGCAACAGCTGGGAGGTCATCGTTGGCACCGGTCACTCGCCAGAACACGTCTGCCTCTACTGTCGCAAGCTCAAGGTGCTGATTTCCGGCGACCAGATTCTGCCTGTCATTACATCCAACGTGAGTGTTATGCCGACTGAACCTTTCGGCAATCCCATGCTGGGATGGATGGAATCTCACCGCAAGTTCAAGGCAGTGATGCCGAATGACACGCTGGTACTGCCGGCCCACAACGAACCCTTCTATGGTGTGCAGGAACGACTGCAGCAATTAATTGATCATCATGACGACCGGATGCTGATCCTCGAGGAAAACTGCGTTGAACCAAAGACTGCGGTTGAACTGCTGCCGCTTTTGTTCAAACGGGAACTGGAAGGCCATTCCATGTTCATGGGACTGGGTGAGTGCATTGCACACCTCCACTGCCTGATGAGCTACAACCGGATTGAAAGGTCGCTCAAAGACAATCGATACTACTACCGCTCGATTGACCCGACCCTGACCGAGCGCGCAAGGCCTGGCCAGCACGAGGAACCGGACGACGCGCCGACGCTGGTCTAGCTGAGGGCTCTATATCGGTCGCCTTCCTGTGCGACCCTGCCGTCACGCACCAGCCGGTCGAGATGCATCGACATTGATCGTTCCTCAATCGCATCCACCATCAGGCCCTCATAACCGGGTCGGTACACGAAGCGGTGCTGCACAATTTCTTCAAGGGTTCGCGGCGCTTTTATGTAATCGAGCAACGCGACCTCCCGCTTATCAATCATGCTGGCAAACGCATCGAGCATCTTGAGAAACTGCTCGCGACTCTCCACCAGGCCCTTGTGATGGAATGTCAGCCAGTAACGCGCATCCACATGCTTCAGCTTTTCAATCGAGCGTTCAAAATCCTCGAGGTCTGACCAGGCATCACCATAGTAAGGCCCGAAACCGGTGAGTTCGATGTCACCGAGATAAACGAGTCGGTCCGCGGCGGTTTCACCCCAGATCACCTCAAGACAGCAGTGGCCACGGGTGTGACCCGGGGTATGAATCACCTTCACCTGGACCCCACCCAGATCAAACTCATGGCCATCTTCGAAGAGGTGCAGATCGCCCGCACCGGGATAGTTAAAGCGGGTTTCGATTTCATGCTTAAACCCGTCATAAACCGGACCATCGGCGAAGCCATAGATCGCCATCAGCCCCTCGATCGATTCAAGCCCAAGGCCATCGGCTGCATGGGCATGCCAGGGTTTGTTCTTAAAAAGATAGGTCGCAGCAATGTGGTCTTCGTGGGTATGGCTGTGAATCACGAGATCAACGTCCGGCAGTGAGCCGGCTCTTGGTATCACGCCCAGGCAGGGATCAATGATGGCCGTCTGCTGCTCGCCGCGCACCAGCATGGAGTTGCCAAAAGGATATTTGCCGTTTTCAAAGCCGAACAATATGGTGACAGGCCCGATCTCTCGCTCTGCTAACGATGCAGGGTCTATGGCGCTCGGGTTATCGGCTGCTTCTTCCAGGTTCATCAATTACTCCCCCTCTGACTCCACAACCTGCTCAAAAGCACCCAGCGGTCCGGGAAAAACGACCGGGCTCTCAAGCCCGTCCGCATTAACGCTGGCAACACCAAAGAAATAGTTGTCGATGACTGTGTTTTTCAAGGTATAAGTTTCAACATTGCCAGCATCCCTGGACCAGCGCCACTGCGCATCTGTTGTCAGGCGCCAGTAGACTTTATAACCGACAGCGCCCGGCACTTTCTGCCACTTCAAGGTAGTGTCCGGCGAAACAGCGCCCTCGATGGTTACCCCGACTGGTGGCGCCGGCGCCCAGGCCATCGCTGCCAGCGATACTGCATTCAAGGCCGTTAGTTTCGCCGCATAATCAAAATCGACAAATTCAATGACATCGCCGTAGACGATGCCCTTTTCAGTCCGCAGGTCCTGATGCTGGCGATCATAGTGCTCATGGGTTTCCATGATGCGGACACCGGCAAACCGCATGTCATTGAAGGGTCGATGGTGGCCACCGCGACGGAACCGGTCGAGCCGATAGATCATCATTGTGTCGAGGTTTTCAATGTAATCGTCCGCGATTCGATCAATATAGCGGGCAAGATTGCGCGAAGGGGAATCCACCTCGCCGCCGCGAAAACGACGATGCGTCGCCTCCTCTGCGGTCTCATCGCTACGTGTACCTTCAGAGAAGATACGCGCTGTGGTGTTGTCTTTGACCCCATCAATACCGGTGGTGTTACCGATCATGTCATTGTTAAGTACAGCCTGGATGTTCCAGCCATCTGCTCGCGCTTGTCGGGCCATGATCTTGCCACCGAAGAGCCCCTGCTCCTCGCCTGCCAGGCCGGCAAATATAATGCTCGC
>JAYQAI010000005.1:0-19521 GCA_038136715.1 Gammaproteobacteria bacterium
GCCAATATTCTAAGCTGTTTCTGGGGGGTATTACGTGTCCAGACCGGAACTTGGATCACTTGTGGGTATTATTGCCGGTGCGTTGCTAGGAAGCACTGCTGTGGTTTACTTTGAGTTTGATGTTTGGTTCGACCGCCTCTGTGTCGTCGGCAGTGTCATCCTACTCTCGCAACTGTTGGGAGCCACGATCGCTGCGGCGCTGGGCAAGCCGCACGGCGCAGACGAGGCATGATCAGGAGCGGCGGTTTTGTCCTGTTATTAAGTGATTGCCTTTAGCGCTCTATCACCTGTCTTGTTTCTCCAATGCGACGGGTCACCCCCTGGCGATCAAAGTACTCGAGGATTTCAATGCTCAGGTTGCGACCGATGCCGGCTTTATCTCGATAGTCCTGCACGCTGAGTTTACCCTCCGTATCCGCTGCTTCAGTGACGATGGCTCTCAATGTCTGCATGGCCTCCGGCAGGAAGAAGCGATTTTTAACCGGGCGAATGAGCATACCGGCTTTCACCGCCTGCACCAGTATTCTTTCCAGCGACTTTGGATCCTGACCCAGAGTTTTTGCCAGGTCGTGCAGGACCGGCGGTTTGAGCGAATCGTCCTCGAGCAGCGGCAGTGCTTTTTCCAGCGTTGCCTGCTCGCGCGCATTCAGTTGCACGCCCTGGCCTGGCAGCCGATATTGATTGCCCTGTTGCTCGAGCTTGTTGTCCCTGAGCAGGTAGCTTACAACTCTCTCCAACAGCGGTTTGGGCCATTTCCTCTGCAGACCGGCGAGTTGGTTCAGGGGGATGCCGGGCTTGCCCGGATTGTCCTCGTGCCATGCCCTCAGGCTGTCAGCTAATTGTGTGCAGGCCTCCGCCAGATGCTTCGTGCCAATGACGAGAGCCTCACCCAGGTGCTCAACATCAACCTCCGTCAACAGTTCATCAACCTCGTCAGGACGTAAGTTGAATGCCATACCGAAGTTTGTAACATCGATTCCGGCATTGCCCGTCGCGATAACAGCCGCGAGACTTGCGGCCGGGTTGGCGGGTTCTATCTGTCGCAGGTACGCAAGCCGATCCTGTCGGGCGCGGCCACGTTTTGGCGACCATGGGTCAACAACCATGCCACCGCCCAGAGTCCGGGTGGCGGCCTGATCTCGCAGCACGACACGGTCGCCAGTGCAGAGATTGATCGCCTGATCCATGACCAGCTGGACCAGCGCTGATTCCCCGGGTGCGATCTTACGACCCTCGAGTATGGCGACGCGCCCGGTGACGTGGTTGGCCGCGGTGTGTATGTGTACAGGTGCCCAGTGGGTGAGGGCAGCTTCTTCGTTCGGCAGCAGCGTAAGTTGCATATCCGCTCGATCAGTCGCAGTGCCGGGATTGTCAGTCAACCAGTTACCGCGGTGAATGCTGTCGACGTCAAACCTGGCGCTACCCAGATTAACTGCGCAGCGGTCGCCGGTCGTCGTCTTTTCTGCTTCCTGGTTCTGCGTGTGCAGACCGCGGATGCGGACCTGGGCGCCCTGCGGCTGCAACAACAGCGTATCGCCAATTGCTGCTGTGCCGGCGAAGACGCTGCCGGTCGCCACAATCCCTGATCCGCGGACGGTAAACCGCCGGTCGATAGCAAGGCGAAAATAACCTGACTCGGCCTTCGCGCGGGTCTCTTCAACTGCGATATCAAGGGCGAGCTGCAGAGTGTCCATGCCGTCGCCGGTCAGGCAAGAGACCGGATAAACCTCGGCTCCCTCGAGAAATGTTGAAGCGACCAGTTGCTCAATCTCTCCCAGGACAACATCTATGCGCTCTGGCGCGACCCGGTCCGTTTTGGTGAGGGCGATGACGCCGGCGGGAATGCCAAGTATCTGCAGCACATCGAGGTGTTCGCGGGTTTGTGGCATCACGCCGTCATCAGCCGCTACCACCAGTAGAGCAAGGTCGATAGCAGAGACCCCGGCCAACATGTTATTGATGAAACGGATATGGCCAGGGACATCGACAAAACCGATGCGGTGCCCGGTCTCAGTGTTGGTATAGGCGAAACCAAGATCGATAGTCAGGCCGCGCTGCTTTTCCTCTTTCAGACGGTCGGTGTCGACGCCAGTAAGCGCCTGCACCAGTGAAGTCTTGCCGTGGTCAACGTGGCCGGCTGTCGCAACAATCACGAGGCAGACAGCCCCTGAATAGCGACAATCAGGACATCTGCAGTTTCGAGAGTGCGCAGGTCAAGGTACATGGCGCCATCATGCAGGCGTCCGATCACAGGTGTAGGCAGTGCTCGCAGTGATGCTGAGATTGCCTGCAGTGTGCTGTCGCGGCCATCTGCAGGCTCAATTCTGAGTGCGATGGATGGCAGTTTATCGAGGGGCAGGGCGCCACTGCCAATCTGACTTGCAACTTCGCAGAGTGTGACGGAGGCTCTGCCTTGTAACTGGCCCGCAAGGTGAGGCAGAACTGCCTCAGCCATTGGTCTGATGTCATCCGGCTGGCGTGACAGATTGCGCAGTGTTGGCAGGGCGGGGGCCAGTTCATTGGGGTTGCGGTAAAGCCTGAGTACGTGAGCCAGCGCCGCGATGGTCATTTTGTCGACTCGCAAGGCGCGTTTGAGCGGATTCCGTTTGATCCGGTTGATCAAGTCGCGCCGCCCTGCAATGATGCCGGCTTGGGGTCCTCCCAGCAGCTTGTCACCGCTGAAGGTGACGATGTCGGCGCCGGCTGTCAGTACCTCCTGAACGGTGGGTTCGTGTTCAAGGCCATAGTCCTCCAGGTTGACCAGCGTGCCGCTGCCGAGATCGGCCATTAGCGGCAGCGCATGGCACCGCGCGATATCAGCCAGTTCCGCGTAGCTCACGTCCTGGGTGAAGCCGCGAATCTCGTAGTTGCTGGTATGGACTTTCAGCAGCAGCGCAGTCTCTGGTGAGATTGCCCGTTCGTAGTCTTTCGCATGAGTGCGATTAGTCGCCCCCAGTTCAACCAGCGTGCAGTTGGATTTTTGCATCACCTCAGGAATCCTGAATGACCCGCCGATCTCAACCAGTTCGCCGCGGGAGATACAGACTTCACGCCCTTCAGCCAGACTGTTAAGCGCGAGCAGGACAGCTGCAGCGTTGTTGTTGACCACAGTTGCTGCCTCGGCGCCGGTCAGCTCGGCGATCAGATTCTCTATGTGGTCGTCCCTGTCGCCACGCTGGCCTTGGGCAAGATCAAACTCCAGATTGACGGCGCCTGTGGCAGCGTCCTCGATGGCGGCCATGGCTGATGACGGCAGCGAGGCACGGCCGAGATTGGTATGCAGAACGGTACCGGTCAGGTTGATCACCCGGGTGAGGGAAATCTGGTCGTCGGCAGCAAGAAGCGCTGTCGTCCTCCCAGCGATATCGGCGTCAGTCGGTACTGCTGAGTTGTCGTCGGCAAGCAGGTCTTCGCGTAGTTGTTTCAGAACTTCGCGGATCGCGGCGGTGCACCGACTGTGACCGTGAATTGCCAGTGTTGCCGCGAGGGCTGGACTCGAGAGTATCCGGTCAACCGAGGGAATCGACTGCAGCACAGGCTTCATGTCTCAGTCTCCGCTGGACTGTGCTTCCAGGGCGGCCTGTTTGAGCGGGCCGAGAGGCCTCACCCACGGTTTGGAGTAGGGTTGCTGACTGTCAGTCCAGGCCTCGGCAGCGGCATCGGCCGCGCTGCGATCATCAAATACCGCCAAAATCATGACATACCAGTCGACACCTTGACTGCGAATGCGAACTGCATTGGGTGCTTCAAGGTCGTGCGCTGCGGCAAAGGCATCAACCTCTGCCATGGTCTGCAAAGCCATCAGCTGCACGGCCCAGGCGCTGTCACTGAAGCCAAAAATGCCAGTTTGTAGGGTCTTCGAGTTTGTCATCGTTTGGTCAGTCGCCGCGACGGGCGCTGCAGCGCTTTGCATAGCTGATGTTGCTGTCGGGGCAGCCTGCGGTTGCTGATGGCTGATGGTCTCGCCGTCAAAAAGCATTTCGGTCCGCGCTGCTGCTGCCTCTTCCTGAGGTGGTGGGGAAGCCTCGTCTGGGATGACTGCGATCCTGGTCTGATCCTCTTCCTGGCTGCAGTCCCAGCCGTCATCACGAGACACGCCATAGCAATACCAGGTGGCATTCGTGATCAGCTGCTGCTCGAGGGAGGCGGGGGTGTCACAGGAATCATCGTCCAGGCAACTGCCCGTCTTCTCCTTGCCAAATGGCCAGAACGAACAGCCTGAGATTAGGCTGACGAGAATGATCAGGGTGAGGTAACGCATATCAGATCGCTTCTAACAACTCGGTTTTTTGTGGGAACAGACCAAAAATGCCACCGGTATGAATGAAGACAATGTCCTTCATACCCTGCAGGCGGCCTGCCTGGATTTCATGCAGCATCGCATGAAACGCTTTGCCAGTATAAACCGGATCCAGAACAATTCCTTCCTCTTGTGCCAGCTTCGCGATGGTCTGGAAAATCGCTGGTGTGGCCCGACCATATCCTGGGCCGACGTACCCATCAATCACCTGAATCGGCAGTCCGGTCGGGTTCAGGGTAGCTTCATATCGCCTTCGCCAGGCGCTGAAATCCTCGGTGACCTTGTTGACGAAGTAGGTCTCGTCGTCACAAACGTTAATCGCCATGATTTCGGTACCAAGCTCATAGAGCGCATTGCCCAGGATAAGGCCGGCGAAGGTGCCCCCGGAGCCGGTAGCAGAGATGATGGCATCGGGTGAGATGCCGGCAGCGGCGAAGTCTCGTTTCAATTCTGCGGCACAGTTGATATAGCCCCAGAGGCCGATCTCATCGGAGGCGCCGACGGGAATTCGAAAGGTTTTCAAGCCCAGAGCAGCGTAGTGCTCAGTCAGCCTGTCGAATTCGCGGTCCATCGCCTGGTAATCCGGCAGTTTGAGGAATGTCACCTCGGCACCCAGCAGCTGGTCCAGCAGGAGGTTGCCATCAGCGATGCCGGGCTGACTGCCCCGCAGCAGGAGGTGAGCCTTAAGGCCCAGGCGTGCCGCCAGTGCGGCGGTGGCCCGGCAATGATTCGACTGCACACCTCCCCAGGTCACCAGGACATCGGCGCTCTCTGCCAGCGCCTGACCGATGGTGTATTCGAGTTTGCGGATCTTGTTACCGGTCGCGACCGCGTCGGTCAGGTCGTCTCTTTTCAGCCAGATTCGCACACCCAGCTCCTCAGACAGCCGCTCAAGCAGTTGCAGGGGGGTCGGCAGGCTGGCAAGTGATATTCGCGGTGGTTCGATCATGCGCTTCCTTCATCCTGGCGTTGGTTTACAATCGCGATGCAGCAATATTCTGCGACACATGGGGACGCGGAGTGAACATGATAATCCGATTTGATTCAACCAGGCCGCGTTCGTTGGGGTCTGTTTCAAGCCCCTTCCGTCTGATCATGTTGCTCTATTGCCTGACCCTGCTGAGCGCCTGCGACCGCGGACTTGAAGAACAGGTTGTGCTGACGGGTGAAACGATGGGCACGACATACAGTGTCAAGCTGGTTGATTGGCGGGGCAACCCTTTAACGCTGCAGACTGAGATTGATGTTCGGCTGGAAGCGGTGAATGACTTGTTTTCAACCTACCGACCTGACTCCGAGCTCTCGCGACTCAATGCAATGCGTGGTGGCGGACCTGTCGCAGCCAGTGATGAACTGCTGGCGGTCCTGCGACTGAGTCGCGAGGTTCATCGAATGACCGCTGGTGCCTTTGACGTCACTGTAGGTCCGCTGGTGAACCTCTGGGGATTCGGGCCGAATGGCCCCCGCAACGGTGTGCCGACCGACGATGAGATCAGGGCTGCCCTGAATCAGACCGGTTTTGACCGGGTCAGTTTTGGCGACGGCGAGGTGTCACGCCCAGACGACCTGTACATTGACCTGTCTGCGATTGCCAAGGGCTACGCCGTCGATGAGATCGCAGAACTGGTGGAAGCTGCCGGGGCGTTGCGCTACATGGTGGAGATCGGTGGCGAGGTCCTGGTGCGCGGCGATAACCAGCGTGGAGAACCCTGGGTCATTGGGCTGGAAGCACCGGACCGTGACCGCCGCTCGCTGCAGCGGGCCTTGCCCCTTAAGGATACAGGTTTGGCGACCTCCGGCGACTATCGCAATTATTTCCTACACGCCGGCAAGGTCTATTCTCACACGATTGATCCAAAGACGGGCTGGCCTGTAACTCACGGGCAGGCCTCAGTAACGGTGCTCCATCCGAGTACGGCGCTTGCAGATGGCCTGGCGACGGCATTCAGTGTTATGGGGCCGGAACAAACGCAGCGACTTGCAGAGGAGATGAATCTGCCTGTTTTGGCTATAATCCGAGGCGCGGATGGTTATCGAGAGGTGATGTCACCCGCGATGCAACGCTACCTTGAAGCCGATAAGTGAACCTATGATTGAATTTATATTGAGTTTTGTCGTCCTGATGCTTGTGGTCGCGGGTATGGCTATTGGTGTGATTAACGGCAGAGCGCCTATTGCGGGTTCATGCGGGGGCCTGAACAATATCGGCATTGACGGCGCTTGTGAGATTTGTGGTGGCGACCCGCAGAAGTGTGAAAATGAAACTGCCCCGGGTGCGGGTGGTGACTACTACGACGCCACAGATCGCTGATCGCAGCGATCGTTTCGGAACGTCGAGGTGCACAACTGGCGGGTAAGCGTGGCCTACCGCCTCTTCGGTACCCGTTCAGGCAACCGCCTGATGTCCTTTATCGGTCTTCTTTCTATTGTCGGCCTGACACTGGCTGTGGCGGTGCTGGTTACCGTGCTGTCAGTGGTAAATGGCTTCGAACGTGAATTGCGCGAGCGCATTCTGGGTGTCCTGCCGCACGGCACCATATACTCCCGACAGGGCTTTGCTGACTGGCAGCGCGAGATGAAAGCCTTTCGGGCCCATCCTGATGTGACAGGGGTAGCGCCATTGGTCGAAGGTACGGGGCTGCTGGTGAATGCGGGTAAGCTGCATGGCGTGCAGTTCCGTGGCATCGATACCCGGCTCGAAGCCGACGTGTCAATTTTGCCTGGCCTGATGACCTCAGGCGATTTCGACAGCCTGGCTGAACGGAAATTCGGGGTGGTGATTGGTGCTGAGCTGGCCGTAATGCTGGGCGTTGGCCTGGGTGACACCGTGTCTCTGGTGCTGCCGCAGGTCAGGTACTCACTGGGCGGCCCGGTGTTAACTACCCGGCAACTAACAATCACAGGGCTGTTTCGCGTCGGTGCCGATCTCGATAAATCCCAGGTGCTGCTGTCGCTTGACGATGCCATGAAGTTAAAACGCCAGTCCCACATCGACGGCCTGGTTCTGCGCCTGGGCGATATGTTCGATGCGCCGCAGGTTTTGCATGAAATCGTGCTGCAGCATGATAATCCGGACTTGTTTGGCGTTTCGTGGATGCGCCAGAACGGTAGTCTTTATGATGCGATCGGAACCCAGAAGGCGACATTGTTCCTGCTGCTCATGATCCTCGTTGCCGTTGCCGCATTCAACGTGGTCTCCAATCTCGTGATGACGGTCGATGACAACAAGGGTGAGATCGCGATTCTCAAAACTATGGGTGCCTCAACCAGTGATATGCGCCTGATTTTTATCCTGCATGGCATGATGGTCTGCGTAACCGGCCTGGCAATGGGGCTTTTGCTGGGTCTCCTGCTGACGGCCTGCCTTGAGAGTTTCTACGCTGGCGTATCTGAACTCTTCGGGCTCAACCTCATGAGCGAGTACTTTATCCGCTACCTGCCTGTCGAAATTCGGGTGGAGGACATCCTGATGATTATCGGTGTGAGCCTGTTTATCTGCCTCTTGGCCACAATTTACCCTGCGACTCGTGCGGCAAACGCCAATCCAGTAGAGGTGCTCGCCTATGACGCCTGATGATCAGAAGATGGTACTTATCGCCGAAGCTGTTTCTAAACGCTACCGGCAGGGTGGGCAGGAAATCGATGTACTTGACGGTGTCAGCTTTGAGGTCGGGACTGGCGAATCAGTTGCGATTGTTGGAGTCTCTGGCAGCGGTAAAAGTACGCTGCTGCACCTGTTGGCGGGGCTTGATCAACCCGATCAGGGCTCGATTACGATCGCTGGTCACAATCTATCCAGGGCTTCAGCAAAGCAGGCTGGTGACATCCGCAATCGTCACATCGGATTCGTCTATCAGTTCCATCACCTTTTGTCCGAGTTTTCGGCGCTCGAGAATGTTGCCATGCCGCTGATGATTGGTGGTGAAGGCAAAACTGCGGCTCGCGCGCGCGCCGAAGAACTGCTGAGAGAGGTCGGTCTGACGCACCGCCTGGCACATCACCCGGGACAGTTATCTGGCGGGGAACGGCAACGGGTAGCCATCGCGCGGGCGCTGGCGATGAGACCCGATCTGGTGCTGGCGGACGAGCCTACCGGCAATCTTGATGAGCAGAGCGCTGACCAGATTCACGATCTGATGCTGAGATTGGCGGCTGAATCAGGCATTGCGTTTGTGGTCGTGACCCACAACACGCAGTTCGCCCGGCGTATGCAGCAGGTCTACCGATTGCACGGTGGCAAGCTGGAGCCAGGTTCGTGAACCTGCCACTCTTTATTGCCGGTCGCTATCTGATCAGCGGCAGGCGGTCTGGGTTTGCCTCCCTGGTATCTGTCGTTTCGCTGCTGGGGCTGATTCTTGGTGTTATCGCATTGATCGTCGTGGTTTCAGTGATGAATGGTTTCGACCGGGAGTTGAAGCAGCGGATTCTCGGCGTGGTGCCCCACGCTCTGGTAGCGGGCAGCAGCGAGACCGAACTCGAGTCAGCGCTTGCGGAGTTTCAACCGGTCCTGATAACGCGTTTCCAGGAGGCGCAGTTCCTGCTGGTCAACGGTCGTGCGAGCCAGCTGTCAACAGTCTTTGGCATAGACACGCGGGCGGAGTCCAACGCTTCAATTCTACCAGCGAGTATGGCGAGCGGCAGCCTTGCGGCGCTTGCGCCAGGTAGTGAGGGGATTGTGCTCGGGGCATCGCTGGCTCGCCGCCTCGGACTGCGTCTGAACGATAAGGTCACACTGATCCTGCCGAAAACAGGCGCTTCCGGTAATACAGTGCGGCCGCGCATGGCCGTGGCTCGCCTGGTCGGGACTTTTGCTGTGGGTTCAGAGTTGGATTTTCATCTGGGTTTCATGCACGTCGACGACCTCGTCATGCAGACAGGCAGTGCGCCGGAACTGCGTTTGACGCTTGGGGATATCTTCGCTGCGCCCATGGTCTCGGCGAAGCTGCGGGCGAAGGGCCTGACGGTCCGGGACTGGACTGATCGCTACGGTGACTTTTTTCAGACAGTCAGAATGGAGAAAGTCATGATGGGTATCCTGCTGTTTTTCGTCGTTGCCGTCGCTGCCTTCAGTATAGTCTCGGGACTGAGCATGCTGGTGGACAGCAAGCGCAGGGACATTGCCGTGCTGCGAACGATGGGTATGGATGAAGCGGGTATCAGACGACTATTTTTCAGCCAGGGCCTGCTGGTGACACTGTTGGGTGTCGGGCTCGGTGTTCTATTCGGAGTGCCCTTAGCCTATAACGTGGCTGATCTGATGAGCATTGTCGAATCACTGGTCGGTTTCAGCATTGTGGAAGGCACCTACTTCAGTCAGATACCCACAGATCTGCGCTGGTTCGATATTGTTGTCATCGTGGTTGTCGCACTGGGCATCGGCATGCTGGCAACGCTGTACCCGTCATTGCAGGCAGCCCGGCTGGCGCCGGCTGAAGTGCTCAGATACGAGTAACCCTGGCTGATTTGCTGCTGCGTTTGCGTTGTTTATAGCGCGTAATCCGCCACCGATAGTAAAGACGTACTGTGACGAATCCGGTAACGCCGACCACGGAACCGCACATGAGGCAGCCGAGTATAAGGGGTTGCCAGATCTGACCAATCTGATCCATGAACCACTCAAAATTAGGGGCTTCGAGAGCCAGCTGACTGTCCTGCCCGAGGAGGACAAGGCCAACGCGATAGGCAAAGTACATCATGGGGCCCATCGTGATCGGATTACTGACCCAGACCAGCAGGATTGTCACGGGCACGTTACAACGAATCCAGACACAGATTACGGCAGCTGGAATCATCTGAAATGGCATTGGGAGAAACGCACAAAATCCACCGACCAAAGCGGCAAAGGAAAGTGAGTAGCGATTGAAGTGCCACAGGTTGGGCTCGAGAATCATGTCGCCAAGAAACTGCAGAGAGCGCGTTTTTCTCAGCTGCTCTCTGGTTGGCAGGTACTTCTTGATTCTCATCCGATCGTAAGCCTGATGTCCCGGTCCGGTTCGCTATTATAGGCGATAGCTTGCATTAAGATGTCAAATCTCGCCGTCGCGATGGTGCTGAAATCTCTCAGCGTCCATTGGGTCGGTCGTTAAGCTTTCAACATGCTGTTGCCTGGCCTCCTGTTCGTTCTGGCCACGGGCCTCACGGTGAGATTACCGTTTTTGCTGGCACCAGAAATGCTGGCCATGTTCATTCCGCTAATGATTCCAGCCTTGAGGCTGGCTGGAACGAGGCCGGTGGCTGCCATCATGACAGGCGTCTTGCTGACCACTATTGAGCTTCAGACTGAAGTGGGTTTGCGGCTGAAGAGCAGCTTCGAGGGTCAGCTCACTGGCAGAATTTGCTCGATGCCGGTGTCGCGCGAGGCGGACGTTCAGTTCACGTTCTGCCCGACAGAGACCAGCCATCAGGATCGCCGCTATCGCGTGTCCTGGAGGATGCCGGTGCTGAGCCCAAAACCTCACGAAGTCTGGCGCTTACCACTCAGGTTGACCGAGCCGACAGGGTCAGTGAACTTTTTCGTGTTTGACTATGAACGCTGGCTGTTCGCCAAACGTATTCATGGCCGTGGCTACGTCACGCGTGCCAGCGAGCCGGAACGCGTGTCGAAAGGAGGCGGATCAATCGACGGTGTCAGGCTCGAAATACGGGAACAACTTACGGCACGGGTGCCGCAGGCTTCCCTCGGCGCATTGCTAGCGCTCGCCCTTGGCGACACCAGTTATCTGACCCCGCAGCAATGGCAGCTCCTGAGCGCGACAGGCACGACTCACCTGCTGGTTGTCTCAGGCCTGCACACGGGTTTGATTGCCGGAATCAGCCTGTCCCTGTTGCGCTGGCTGGGTGTGTCTCTGCGAATGACAGTAGGCTTCGCCATAGTCATAACAACAGGCTATGCCCTGCTGGCAGGCTGGGGCCTGCCGGTGCAGCGTGCCCTGATCATGATTTGTACGGCTCTGACATGCGTGCTGTTGGCGAGGCGGGTACAGCCCTGGACACAATTTCTGGCAGCGCTGGTGCTGGTGTCACTGTTTGACTCGATGGCGAGCCTGAGTCAGGGGTTCTGGATGTCATTTGGTGCCGTTGCGGTGCTGCTGTTTGGACTCAATGACCGGACGGTTGCCACAATGCGACCCTGGCACAAGGCAGTCGCTGCGCTGCAGGCACAATGGATCGTCTATCTTGGCATGATGCCAGTGCTGGCCGCACTCCTGGGTCAGCTGCCGCTGGGCGCGATACTGGTCAACCTAATCGCTATTCCCTGGGTCGGTCTGGTTCTGGTGCCTCTGGTGTTCCTGGGCACGATCCTGCAGTTTGTTATTGAGACGCCTGCTCAGCTGTTACTGTATGTCGCTGCCTGGCAAATCAGTGAGCTATGGCGCTGCCTGACGCTGATGAGCAGCATCGTGACGGCGTTACCTGTGGCTGCGCTGGATTCAACCCGGTTGGTGCTCGCTGTCCTGGGCGCTGTTGTTTTATTACTGCCCGCCGGGCTGGTAGCGCGCTG
Source organism: Gammaproteobacteria bacterium (assembly GCA_038136715.1). Taxonomy (GTDB): domain Bacteria; phylum Pseudomonadota; class Gammaproteobacteria; order Pseudomonadales; family Azotimanducaceae; genus UBA9659. Next base: position 11,802 of record JAYQAI010000005.1, read on the forward strand.
GCCGGCGTTGCTGGTGCTACTGCTTTTGTTGCGTCAGACCGCAGGCCCGGCTGAGAGGCCAGATCTGCGGCTGAGTTTTCTGGACGTGGGCCAGGGGCTGAGCGTGGTGATTGAGACCCGTGATGCCGTGCATGTTTACGATACGGGGCCCATGGTGCCCAACAGATTCAGTGCGGCGGACCAGTTCCTTCTGCCCACACTGGCAGCGCGCGGCTGGCGGCAGATTAGTGTCCTGCTGATCAGTCACTTCGACAATGATCACGCGGGAGGTCGGGCACAGGTGTTGGGGGCAATGCCGGTGCATCAGACGCTGGAACCTGGCCGCTGTAACCATCGCTGGATTTCGGCGGGGGTGAAGTTCGCTGCCTTCCAGGCGCTGCCCTCCGAGGCAGGCCGCAATGATGGCTCTTGCCTGCTGTTGATTCAAGCGGGGCAGCGGGTGATTCTGCTGACGGGTGATATTGAAACCCGTGGTGAACTGGCGCTGCTTGAACGGGCGCTGCCGCGACCTGACGTGATGTCTTCGCCGCATCATGGCAGTCATTCATCGTCATCGCCGGCATTGCTGAACCGTCTTCGACCGGACACTATCATTGTTTCTGCGGGTTACAATAATCGTTTTGGGCACCCGAGCCATCATATTGTGAAGCGTTACCAGCGGCGAGCGATCCGGACACTCAATACCGCAGATACGGGAGGCATTGTTTTGACGGTGACCAATGATTTCATCGGATACCATATGGCACGCCCGGAATTACCCGCAGTCTGGCGAAGACAGGCTAAGCCATGAAATTTTCGATACGTCAGGGTAGCGTGCCAGAACTCGTTCGAGTCAATCAGCAGATCACGGAATTTGCCGCGCCGTATACCGAGGCTGTTTTCAGGCAGCGTTTGGAGGGGCGTCGCTGGTATGGCCTCGTTGCGGAATCGGTGAATGTGCTCGTCGGTTTCAAAGTCGGCTACGAAGAGAGTGAAACAGTTTTTTACAGCTGGCTGGGAGGCGTTCTGGCTGAGCGCAGGGGCCAGGGGATCGCGCGCGAACTGCTTCACGAGCAGGAGCGCTGGGTGCGGGGACAGGGTTACAGGCAGATTCGAGTGAAATCCCGCATCCGCTTTCGTCCCATGTTGACGCTGCTTACGAAAGAGGGTTACGAACGGGTTGCTGTCGAACCCCAGGCGGATTCGGCTGATACGCGAATCCATTTCCTGAAAACGCTCTGAACTTTAGTTTCCGGGCTAAAGCGTTTAATCTGCGCGACCTTGTCGCTACACCTGAGGTAACTGACCGTGACTTTGACAGACTCTGTGCTCGAGCACCTGGATCTCGAACAGCTCGAGGTCAACCTGTTTCGTGGCATTTCAGAAGACCATGGGCGGGAGCGGGTGTTCGGTGGCCAGGTCATTGGTCAGGCTCTGATAGCCGCTTTAAGGACTGTCGAAGATCGTCCCTGTCACTCGCTGCATGGTTATTTCCTGCGTCCCGGGGACCCGAAAGTACCGATCATCTATGAAGTCGATCGTATTCGAGATGGCCGCAGTTTTACGACGCGGCGCGTTGTCGCGATCCAGAAGGGTGAGGCGATCTTCAGTATGTCTGCCTCCTTTCAGGTATTCGAAGAAGGGCTCGAACACCAGATCACCATGCCGGATGTGCCGAAGCCGGATGAGCTCCCCGACGAGGCCGAGGTGATGGCGCGGCGCATGAAACAATATCCGCAAGAGATGCGCCAGATGATGCAGGGGGAACGACCGGTGGAGATGAAGCGCGTCGAGGATTTCGATTACCTCAACCCGACGAAGATGCCACCAGTCCAGCATATCTGGTACCGCTCGAAGAAAACGCTGGGTGATGACTACGCAAGGCACCAGTGTCTGCTGGCCTATGCCTCTGACATGGGGTTGCTGAGCACCAGTAACATGCCTCATGGTATGTCATTCATGACCGGGCTCATGACCGCCAGCCTGGATCACGCGATGTGGTTTCATCGCCCGTTCAGTTTCGACGACTGGATCCTGATCGCGATGGAAAGTCCTGCGTCGGCAGGTTCACGGGGGTTTATTCGCGCGAACATGTTCAATGAAGCAGGGTTGCTGATTGGCTCCGTTGCTCAGGAGGGGTTGATGCGAGTCGTCAAACGCTAGCGAGGGATGACGCGTCTCAGTTGGTTAACGAGAGTGTCCTTATCTTCGCGACTGAGAAAACTGCCGATCTCTGTTTCGATGCCGTGGGATCGGATGCTCAGGGTCTTGTCCTCCCAGGGACGTCGCGGCGAGGTGACAAAGAATTTTGCCCACATGCGCTGGAAAGTTCTCGCTTCGGTGGGCTGGCGGATGCCCGTCTCAATCATGACCTCGTGGTCAGAAACGGTAATGACTTCCTGGCGCGAGCACTGGCGCACGCAATAGTGAAGACAGTAACCAACGACGCTGATTTCGAGCAGTGAGAAGGGCAGCACGACCCAGGCGCCGGCGATCAGAAAACCTGTTCCGATGGTCAGCGATATACCCATGAAGACCGAAAGAAATACCACATTAGCGCGCCAGCCCCAGGAGTTGTTGGGACGCAGCACAATCACGCCGGTCTGCGTGTCGTCATCGATATCAGTAAGGACCATCTGGCTTAAAGAATCTCCCTCAGCGTGCTGATAAGTCGCGTGTTTTCGTCGTGCGTCCCAACGCTGATACGAAGTTTATCGTCGAGCCCGGGGCTAGCGAAGTAGCGGACCAGGATGTGTCGTTGCTTCAATGCGACGTAGAGCGTTTCCGCGTTTTGTCCAGCAGGTACTGTTACGAGCAAAAAGTTGGTTTGGCTTGGTTTCCCCGTAAACCCAAGCGCCTCGAGTTCGATTAGGAGGCGGCCTCTCTCCGCGATGACTTTCTGCCAGGTTTGCCTGGCTGAAACCTGGTCTGACAGGGCTGCCTCGGCGATCAGCTGGCTGATTAGGTCAAGATTGTAGCTGTCGCGGGTCTTGGTCAGCATAGGTTCGATCAATGAGGCCGCGCCGAGGCCGTAGCCGAAGCGCAGGCCGGCGAGGGAGTAACCTTTACTCAGTGTGCGCAGGATAATGACATTCTCATGATCCCGGACCAGCGCTGTCGTGTCATAGGGATGATCAACGAAATCGATGTAGGCTTCGTCGAGCAGGAGTATCGAATCAAGACGGCCTGCCAGCTGTCGCACGGTATCAATTGGCAGCAGTTGGCCGCTCGGTGCATGCGGGTTAACCAGCAAGGTCAAGCGTACCTGGGCGTCATTCATTTGCTCGGCAAAATCCACGGGCAGCTGCCAGCCGTCAATGAGCGGAACCCGTTTCAGTGGGCAATCCTGAACCTGAGCCAGCACCGGATACAACGAATATGTCGGGTCAGTGACACCAATCAGTTGCCCCGGATCAACGAAAGTCGTGATGACCAGGCGCAGCAGTTCATCGCCACCCCGGGTTGCGATCACGTTGTCAATCTCGAGCCCGTGCAGCCTCGCGGCAATTTCTCGAAACTTCGCCCCGGTGGCCGGCGGGTAGAGCCGTAACGCAGCCGGATCAATGTCAGCGAGAACATCGCTCACTGCGGCACTTGGCGGGTACGGGTTTTCGTTGGTGTTCAGCTTGATGGTGCGGGCGTCGTCGGGCTGCTCACCGCTGACGTAACCGGACATCCGCCTGATATTGTCGCGTTCAAAAGTCATGATGCGTTGAGTGGTGCGTAGCTCACGTCGACAATAAACAGTTCTGATTGCCCTGCGGGCAGATTGACCAGGACTGAGGTGTCTTTCTTTTTGCCCAGCAGGCTTTTCGCCATGGGTGAATCCAGGCTGATCCAGCCAAGCGCCGGGTCAAATTCATCTGATCCAACAATTCGCAGCTCGGAAATCTTGCCGTCCTCGTCTTCCACTTTTACCCAGGCGCCGAAGTAAATCGTGTCAGTGGCTTCCGGGGTGCGATCGACGATTTCAAGATTGTCGAGACGCTTGGTCAGGTAGCGTATCCGCTTGTCTATTTCACGCAGTCGCTTTTTACCATAGATGTAGTCGGCATTTTCACTGCGATCTCCGAGAGCCGCGGCATCCGATACGTTTTTCGTTACCTCGGGTCGCGTAACCCGCCACAGTTGGTTCAGTTCGTCGCGCAGGCGCCTTGCACCCTCAGGCGTAACATAAACCTTGTCCGTCATTTCGTCAGGAGCCAGATCGAAAGGATGTAGCACCAGATTGATCCAGCGATAACGAGGCTCAGCATCACTGCGGCAGAACCGTAGTCCTTGGCCATTTTTGCGTATTCATTGATCTCGAGACCAGTGCGATCTACCGCCGCCTCGATGCCCGAATTCAGTAGCTCGACGACAAGCACCAGCATGATGGCGCAGAACAGGCCAAGTATCTGCCAGGACGCGCTGGCAAGCCAGGCGCCGGATGCAAACATAAGCAGGCCGATGGCCAGTTCCTGGCGGAATGCAGCTTCGTGCTGGATGGCACTGGCGAGCCCCTGGGTCGAAAACCGGGCAGCATTCATCAGGTGTCTCAGGCCAGTGTTGGCGGACTTGTCGAAAACGGGCTCAGTCAAGTTCTGCAGTCCTGATATTCTCTCGTGTAGCAGGCAGCGCAAGGTGCCACAGGTCCCGAATTTAGGCAAGCAAATAGATAAATCAAGGGGTTGAATCGCTTTCGGTCGACCCCACAAAGAGGATAATACTGATTTACAGGATGGTTCCCGTGCGAATTGATAAATTTACCAGCAAGCTCCAGGAGTCGCTGTCCGAGGCGCAATCCCTTGCCGTTGGCAGAGATCACAACCAGATAGCACCGGCACATCTGGTGAAAGCCATGCTGCAGCAGCAGGGTGGATCAGTACGCCCCATTCTGACCCAGATGGGTGTCGATACTGCGGCCATGGAAGTGGAGTTGGATGGCCTGATTGACCGCTTGCCAAAGATCAAGGACAACACCGGTGATATTCAGCTCTCACCAGATCTCGCGCGCTCGCTCAACCTGGCCGATAAGTATGCTCAGCAGTCGGGCGATAACTTCATTACCAGCGAAATGGTTTTGCTGGCCGCCATCGAGGATAAAAGCGGTGTTGGCGACCTGCTGCAGAAACTGCAGATCCAGCCTGACTCCCTGCGGCGCGTGATAGAGCAGGTGCGCGGCGGCAGCAAGGTCAATGACCCGAATGCCGAAGACACCCGCCAGGCCCTGGATAAATACACCATTAACCTCACCGATCGGGCTGAGCAAGGCAAGCTTGACCCGGTGATTGGACGCGACGATGAAATCCGGCGGACGGTCCAGGTGCTGCAGCGCAGGACCAAGAACAACCCTGTGCTGATCGGTGAGCCCGGTGTCGGTAAAACGGCGATTGTCGAAGGCCTGGCGCAGCGCATTGTCAACGGCGAAGTGCCGGAAGGGCTGCGCGACAAACAAATTCTCGCGCTCGATATGGGCGCGCTCATTGCGGGAGCCAAGTTCCGCGGAGAGTTCGAGGAACGACTCAAGGCCGTCTTGAATGAGCTGGCCAAGGAGGAGGGGCAGGTCATTCTCTTCATCGATGAGATTCATACGATGGTTGGGGCCGGCAAGGCCGAGGGTGCCATGGATGCTGGCAACATGCTGAAACCGGCTCTCGCCCGCGGTGAACTGCACTGCGTCGGTGCCACCACACTGGATGAGTACCGCGAGTACATCGAGAAGGATGCAGCGCTGGAGAGACGTTTCCAAAAAGTGCAGGTTGATGAACCTGACGTCGATGATGCGATCGCGATTCTGCGGGGTCTGAAAGAGCGCTATGAGGTTCACCATGGCGTTGATATCACGGACCCGGCGATTATTGCTGCGGCCCAACTTTCTTATCGCTACATCAGCGACCGGCAGTTGCCTGACAAGGCGATCGATCTTGTTGACGAAGCCGCGAGTCTGATTCGGATGGAGATGGATTCAAAGCCTGAGGAGATGGACAAACTTGAACGCCGCCTGATCCAGCTGAAAATTGAACGAGAAGCGCTCAAGCACGAGGAGGACGAAGGCTCGAAGCAGCGACTCGAGAAACTGGAAGTTGATATCGACGCCATGGAAAAAGACTACGCCGACCTCGAGAGCGTCTGGAACGCTGAGAAACTCGCGCTGCACGGCACTCAGCAGATCAAGGAAGAACTCGAGCAGTTGCGGCTGGACCTAGAGGCAGCGCGGCGCGCCGGTGATCTGACGCGTATGTCGGAACTCCAGTACGGTCTGATCCCTGACCTGGAGAAACAGCTCGAAGCGGCGGGCAAGGCCGACAAATCAGATATGACGCTGCTCCGCAACCGTGTTACAGAGGACGAGATAGCCGAGGTTGTCTCCAAGTGGACCGGCATCCCGGTGGCAAAAATGATGGAGGCAGAGCGCGCCAAGCTACTGGCGCTCGAAGCAGAACTGCACAAGCAGGTAATTGGCCAGAACGAAGCGGTAAATGCAGTCTCCAATGCTATTCGTCGCGCTCGCGCAGGTCTCTCTGACCCTGCGCGGCCCAATGGCTCGTTTCTTTTCCTCGGACCGACCGGCGTGGGTAAAACTGAGCTCTGCAAGACGCTCGCTCGCTTTCTGTTCGACACGGAAGATGCCCTTATCAGAATCGACATGTCCGAGTTCATGGAGAAGCACTCTGTGGCACGGCTGATCGGTGCGCCTCCAGGTTACGTTGGCTACGAGGAGGGCGGTTACCTCACGGAGAACGTTCGGCGCCGGCCATATTCAGTTATCCTCCTGGACGAAATCGAGAAGGCTCATCCGGACGTTTTCAATATCCTGCTGCAGGTACTCGACGACGGCCGGCTGACTGATGGCCATGGTCGTACCGTGGACTTCAGGAACACGGTGCTGGTTATGACGTCGAACCTGGGTTCTGACCTGATCCAGAGCATGGCAGGAACCGTACACGAGGAAATAAAAACCGCGGTGATGGAAGTGGTGTCCCAGGCCTTCAGGCCGGAATTCATCAACCGCGTCGATGATGCGGTTGTCTTTCATCCACTTGAGAAAGAACAGATTGCTGACATCGCAAAGATACAGCTGGCGACGCTGATCGATCGCGTCAAAGCATCCGGGATTTGCCTGACTTTTGACGACAAGGCGCTTACCCACCTGGTTGATGTTGGTTTCGACCCGGTTTATGGGGCCAGGCCGCTTAAACGCGCTGTGCAGCGGCACGTCGAGAACCCGTTGGCCGAAGCGCTGCTCGCGGGCGAGTTTGTCCAGGGCGACCACGTGCGGGTGGAAGAGCGGGGTGGCGAGATGGTTTTCGTCAAATTCGATATCAGCAGCTAAAGTACTGTACAAATACCCAGCTAATTGATACTGTGTATCTATCCAGTACTGACGGCAGACGCGAGGAATGGGTGGAAATGAATACGAAAGGTATGAATACGAAAAGTATGAAACACGAGGATCTGCAGAAAGCGGCGGACATGAAAAGCGGGCTGATGGGTGAGAAGCTGTCTGTCGTGCCGCTCGCAGAGGAAACAGCGAATGTACGCCGGAGCGCAGAATATCACTCTGCTCAGGCTATGGCAGCTGCTCGCCAGATGCGCTCGAGTCACGAGAAAGGGAAGACCGGCCAGATCGTCTGTCATCACCTTAGGATGATGTTGACCACCGAGCCTGGGGCGATTGTTCTGTCAGCTGCCGCCAATGAAGAGGTCTCGCCTGAAAGTGATCAGTCGCAGTACCAACTAGGGTTCTGAAACCCGAATC
>JAYQAI010000005.1:19621-80392 GCA_038136715.1 Gammaproteobacteria bacterium
ACCTCTTATTTGAACACCTCTTAGGAGCTCTTTGAGCTCCTTTTTTTTGTCAGCGGGCCAACTCCCGCAGCAACAATACGAGGTTGTACTCGCTGAATGAGGGCACCCAGCTGCTCGTGCCGGAGCAGCTGTTACGTGCCGTGCAGGTATCCGGAAAGTTGTCAGGCCCCAGTGTATAACCCTGATTCCGGGCGTGCTCATAACGGGTCAGGACTGCGAGCACGATGTCCTCCTGAGGCCAGACATAGAGTTTCTGTCCATCGATGCCAAGGCCGGCGGCGAGGGTAAAGGGGACCTCTCTGCGGAAGAAGGCATCGTTCAGTAACCACCACTGATAACCATAGTAGTCGCTGCTTGCCGAGATACTGTCAGCAACGTAACTGCGTGGGACAATCTGTTGATCCCGCCACTGTCCATTCCGTGCGTAGAGCAGGCCGAATCTCACCAGATCCTCCGGGCGCAGGTCCAGCCCGCTGTGAGTGATGGGGTTTTGCGCCGGGTCACGCCACATGCCGACTTGATTCACATCGATGCCTATGGGTTTGAGTATCTTCTCACGGAGATAGGCATGCGCGTCGAGCCCAGTGGCTCGGAGAAGGATGGGCGCGAACAGCTGCGAGGAGGCGTTGGAGTATTCGAAAGTGCTGCCCGGCGTGGTCTCCAGCGCCAGATTTAACGCATACTCGGTATGATCGGCCTCTCTGAAGACGCGTGAGTCACCGGGATAGCCCGATTGCATCTCAAGGAGTTGGCGTATGGTGATTGTCTCTTTGTCTGTTCCCGCCCACTCTGTCAGGAAGTCACTGGCTTTCTGATCAATATCTGTGATCCAGCCCTCTGCGATGGCCACGCCGATAGCGGCGCTGTAGAAACTCTTCGCGATTGACCAGCTGGTTCCCAGGGTATCGGCATCAATACCTTCAGCATAGCGTTCGCCGATAATGTATCCGTCTTTGACGAGCATTGCCGACTGGACTGCTGCGTCGGTAAAAACGTGGCCCAGAACTGCATCTATCGCTGCCTGGTTTTGTGGACTCAATCGCTGCAATGACCAGTTGAGCGTTGTTTCACCAGTGCTGCTTGTGGGCTCGCTGGCAGGGGAGGTACTTGAGCTGCTGCCACCACCGCAAGCGTTAAGTAATAGAGCCGAAACGAGCAGGAACATTCGCATGAAAGACGGTACGCCTGACGAGCTCTGGTAGATTCCTGTCTGGTTCTCCTTTATCGCTGTAATGCCGCCAGTTTTGCATGAGATAATGCAGGGGTGAGTGAAATCGAGAAAATTCAGACCTGTGTGATCGGTGCGGGGGTTGTCGGACTTGCGGTCGCTCGAGAACTGGCAAGTCGAGGTCGACAAGTGCTGGTGCTGGAGAAAGATGCGCGGTACGGTGAGGGTGTCAGCAGTCGCAACAGCGAAGTCATTCACGCGGGGATCTACTATCCTAAGGGTTCTCTCAAGGCAACGCTTTGTGTTAGAGGCAAGCACCTGCTGTACGAGTATTGTCGCGAGCGCAATATCTCGCATCGCCGTCTGGGAAAGCTGATCGTTGCTACCGAACGGTCAGAAGAGGATGAGTTAGAGACGATTCTTGAGCGGGCCGACGCCAATGGTGTGACTGACCTTGAAGTGCTGACAGCAATGCAGGCGAAGCGGCTCGAACCTGAGGTCTCTGCTACGGCAGCGTTGCTGTCACCCTCAACGGGGATTATCAGTGCTGCCGAGTTGATGACAGCGTTTCTCGGTGATGTCGAGGCTGCTGGCGGGTCGCTGGCCTGCCATGCCGCTTTACGTTCAGTTGAAACCGATGTCGATGGATTTCGACTGCAGGTTGATATCCAGGGTGAGGATTACCCGCTCATCTGCGAGGAACTGATCAACTGTGCCGGTCTGGGGGCGCAGATGGTCGCGCGCTGCATTGAAGGCCTGGCCCCCGGGGAAATACCTGAACTCTTCCTCTGCAAAGGCAATTACTTCCTGATGCAGGGCAGGTGTCCGTTTAACCACCTCATTTATCCCGTGCCCGAGCAGGGTGGGACCGGGCTGGGTGTTCACGCGACGATAGACCTGGGTGGGCAGGTCAAGTTTGGACCGGATATCGAGTACGTGGACAATGAAGACTACAGCGTCTCAACGGCGCGTTTAGCCGCCGGTCTAGCATCGATCAGGCGTTACTTTCCATCTCTGGATCAAACCCAGCTGACACCGGGTTATGCTGGCATCAGGCCGAAACTGCAGGCACCTGGTGAGACGCCCAGGGATTTCGAAATTCAGGGCAGTGAATGCCACGGCATGGCCGGGCTGGTGAACCTTTATGGTATCGAGTCGCCAGGTTTGACTTCCTCCATGGCCATAGCAGAAACTGTTGCTGCGCGTCTGGCGAGCGATCGCTGAGATACTACAGATTCAGCCTGGGATATGATGAGTTTCATGCACAGCCACGCTCATGGTCACGATCACGGTCACGGCCATCCCGACGAATTCAGGAACGTCGGCATGAGCTTCATTATCGCCGTCAGCGCCAATCTTGGCTTTACCATTCTCGAAGCGGTTTACGCCGTGATCGCGGACTCCGCCAGCCTGCTGGCAGACGCAGGCCACAACCTCTCCGATGTGCTGGGCCTTTTACTGGCCTGGGGGGCTGCTTATCTTGCAACCCGCCAGACCAGCAAGCTCTACAGCTACGGTTATCGACGCACAACGATTCTGGCGGCCATTATCAATGCTATTGTGCTGATCCTGGTCGCGGTCGTCATTGCGGTGGAGTCACTCGATAAGCTGTTGTACCCATCTCCGGTAGCGGAGGTGGCAATCATGGTGGTAGCCGGCATTGGTATTGTTGTTAATGCCGGAACTGCGTTGCTGTTTCGCAAGGGCGGAGAGAAAGACCTCAACCTTCGCGGTGCCTATCTGCACCTTGCCTATGATGCGCTGATCTCGATTGGCGTTGTGATCTCGGCCGCGATTATTTACTTCACTGGCTGGCTCTGGGTTGACGGCCTGGCTGGACTGCTCATCGTCGCAGTGATTGTGCTCGGTACCTGGGGTCTGCTGCGCGACAGTCTGAACCTGATTCTAGATGCTGTACCTCAGCATATCGATCGCGAAGCAGTTCATGACTACCTGTCGAACCTTAAAGGTGTCACCCAGGTACATGATCTGCATATCTGGGCGCTGTCCACCAATGAGAGCTGTCTCACAGCACATCTGGTGATGCCGGAAACCCCGCTGTGGGAACAGGAAGATGGCTATGAAAAGGTCGGGCAGGCCTTGAAAGCGAGCTTCGATATTCAGCACGTGACCTTGCAAGTAGAGAAAGCAGCCGAATGTGCGACACAGGACTGTGACTGATGACTGATTTAGCCGGGTTCTACCAGAGCTGGCGCCGTGGCAGAGCGATCGAGCCAATTCCGCTTGATTCACCGGTGGATGTTCAGGACCTGCAGACGCCAGCTTTGTTGATTGATCTTGATGTCTTCGAGACCAATCTGCAGAAGATGCAGACTTACCTTGATTCGGTCGGCATCGCACTGCGCGCGCATACGAAAATGCATAAATGCCCCATTGTTGCCCGTAAGCAGGTTGAAGCCGGGGCCCGCGGTGTCTGTGCCGCCAAGATAACTGAAGCGGAGGTTATGGCTGATGGCGGGATTGAAGACATTCTGATTACTTCGCCACTGGCTTCTGTCGACAAACTGAACCGATTTATTGCGTTGCGACGTGAGTGCCCCGGTGTCAAAGTCGTGGTCGATACTGTACAGGCCGCGGCAGCGCTGAACGAACGTGCGGCAGCAGAGGGCTTCACGGCGGAAGTCTTCGTCGATGTTGATCCTGGGCTGGGTCGCACGGGTATTGCGCCGGGTGTCAGTGCGGTCGAACTGGTTGAAGCCGTGGCCGATGCCAGTCACCTCGGGTTTGCCGGCCTGCAAATGTACGCCGGTCATTGTATGCACATTGAGGGTCACGCTGCACGCCAGGAGAAATACACCCGGGTTATGACGCCTGGACTTGAAACTCTGGACCTGCTGGCAGACCGGGGTATCGAGGTGCCTGTGTTCAGCGGTGGTGGCACCGGTACTTACAATATGGAAGTGACGCTGGGTCTCGTTAACGAACTGCAGGCCGGGTCTTACGCGTTCATGGATATCGAGTACCGGGACATTGGTGGTGAATCATCGAATCAGTTCCTTGATTTTGAGGTGTCGCTTTTTGTCCTGGCGACCGCAATCAGTCAGCCGCAGCAGCGACTGATTACCGTTGATGCCGGCTTCAAATCGCTGGCATCCGACAAAATGCCGCCGCAGTTTCGGGATCTGGAGGGTGTGGTGTTTCACTGGGGTGGGGATGAACACGGTATTGTTCAGCTGAATAACCCATCCCGAGAAATAGGCCTTGGCAACAAATTGCCACTTCTCACGCCGCACTGCGACCCGACAGTGAACCTGCATGACTATTATTTCCCCTTTCGCGATGGCCAGGTTACCGAGATATGGCCGATTACAGCTCGAGGTTTTTCTCTGTGATGACTGATGCGCCCTGGTTTGAGGACTTCGCCGTTGGTGATGATCTGAGTGCGGTACCTGCAATCACTGTGACTGAAGGTTACGCAGCCGTACACCAGGCAGTTTTCGCTGATCGAATGCGCCTGCCGCTGTCAGCGCCGCTGTGCCGACAGGTCACCGGTGTGGATAAGTTGCTAGTGAACCCGTCCCTGGTTTGCAATATCGCGATTGGTCAAAGCACGATTCCAACGCAGCGTGTGCTGGGTAACCTGTTCTATCGCGGACTGCGGTTTCATCGACCAGTCTTTGTCGGCGATACGCTCTCGACCTCTACCCGTGTCGTTGCTCTGCGGCAGAATTCGATCAAGCCAGGCCGGGCTGCGTCAGGCATGGTAGGGCTCGAGATGCATGTGGTTAACCAACGGGATGAGACCGTCCTGCTGTTTTGGCGTTGTCCGATGGTGCCCTGCCGCGATAAACAGGCCGAGACCGGTCACGCGGATGATTTGGCGATCATGCCGGAAGTGATTTCCGACGAAGATCTGCTGGCCTCGGTGCCTGATTGGGATCTTTCGTCTCTGCCAACTGATGCCCTGGCACTCGAGCCTGGTCGGGTTATCGCGGTAGAGGCCAGGGATACAATTACTGCAGCGCCGGAGATCGTGCGCATGACTCTGAATATGGCGATGACGCATACTGATGCGGGTCGCAGTGTCTATGGCAGGCGCCTGGTGTATGGTGGCCATACCATATCAATCGCGGCAGCTCAGCTCGCGAGGGTGTTGCCATCGCTTGCGACGGTTCTCTGCTGGTACCGCTGTGATCATGTTGCGCCCGTATTTGAAGAAGATATCTTGCGCTCAGAGATAACCATCAACGAGATCATGCCGACAGCATGCGGCCGGATTCTGAAACTGGGTATCGAGGTCTTCGCCGATCGCGGCGAGGAAGCCCCAAAGCGGGAGACTGACATTAAAGTCCTGGACTGGCAGCTGGCGGTGCTCGCAGGAGGCGAAGCATGAGTGGAATATTGAGTGGCATGCGGGTCGTCGAAGGCTCTGCCTTTGTTGCGGCCCCACTCGGGGGTATGACGCTGGCGCAGCTGGGCGCCGATGTTATCCGCTTTGATCCGATTGGTGGCGGTCTCGACTACCACCGCTGGCCGGTCACGAAGGAAGGCAACAGCCTCTTCTGGGCTGGTATGAACAAGGGTAAGCGTTCTTTCCAGGTTGATATTGGTCATGCCGAGGGGAGGGCGTTGATTCTTGAGCTGCTTAAAGGCGATAGCCCCGATGACGGCATTTTTCTGACCAATTTTCCCGAACGTGGCTGGCTGGCCTACGACGCCTTAAAAGAAACCCGACCAGATCTCATCTACGTCAATATCCTGGGCGACCGCAAGGGCGGTTCCGCCCTCGACTATACGGTCAACTGCGCCGTAGGCTTCGCCCTGGCAACCGGGCAGCCGGATACCGATCTGCCGACAAACTACCTGCTGCCAGCCTGGGACAATATCACCGGCCAGATGTCTGCGCTGGCGCTGCTGGCAGCCGATCGCCATCGGCGCATATCAGGGGACGGTCAGCTTGTGAAGCTGGCATTGAAAGACGTGGCGGTAGCGACAGCAGGAAATCTCGGCAATATCGCCGAAGTCATGATCAACGATGAGGACAGGCAAAGGGCAGGCAATTACCTGTACGGTGCTTTTGGCCGAGACTTTGTCTCGAAGGATGGCGTCCGGGTCATGATCGTCGGGCTGACGCCGCGACAATGGAAGGGTATCGTCAAAGCGATGGATATCGAGGCCGACATTGCTGCTCTGCAGGCAGAACATGGCCTGGATTTGAGTGCCGAGGGTAACCGCTTCCTGATGCGGGAAAAGATCGGCAGCCTGGTTGAGCCCTGGTTCGCGGCTAATGACTACGCAGAAATCTGCCGTGTTTTTGATGAAAATGCAGTCTGTTATGGCCCTTATCGGAGTTTCCGCGAGATGGTCGAGGATGATGACGATTGTTCTCTCGACAATCCAATGATGAGCATGATTCACCAGCCCGGCATTGGCGAATACCTAGCCTCCGGCTCACCACTTCGCTTCGATAGCGGCCTGAATCTTGAGGCGAAACCTGCCCCCCAGCTTGGCCAGCATACCGAGGAAATTCTAAAGCAGGATCTGGGGCTCGGTGACGCCGAGGTCGGTCGACTTCTGGCTGATGGCATCGTTGCCTTTAGTTCATAAGAAACAGTCGGAATGCATTGATTTTATTGCTATTTTTTCTGGTGCCATGACGAATCCTGCAGGGTGATGTGGTAGAATAGGGCGCCAGAAACGGGTATCGGAGACCGGTATTGTTCGAATTGGTTCAGGCTGGGGGATGGCTGATGGTCCCCATCCTCCTGTGTTCTGTCATATCTGCTGCAATTTGCGTCGAGCGATTCTGGACCTTGCGGGCCGAACAGGTCGCGCCTCGGAATCTGCTGGCTCAGGTCTGGACCTGGATCAAGAATAGTGAAATGGACAATCTTCGCCTGCGGGAACTGCGCGCTGGTTCACCACTAGGAAAGATCCTGGCTGCCGGCATCACGGCACACCGACGTGGGCGTGAGGTGATGAAGGAATCTATCGAGGAAGCGGCCAGTCATGTCGTGCATGAACTGGAGCGATACCTTAATACGCTGGGTACCGTTGCTGCCATTACGCCATTGTTGGGTTTGCTCGGGACTGTCATTGGTATGATCAAGGTATTCACCGCGATCCGTCTCGAAGGGACGGGCAACGCGGCTGTGCTGGCCGGTGGTATTTCCGAAGCGCTCATCACAACCGCTGCCGGCTTGACGGTGGCAATTCCCAGTCTGTTTTTCTACCGGTTTTTTCAGCGTCGGGTCGATGAGCTGGTGATTTACATGGAGCAGGAAGCCCTGAAGCTGGTTGAAGTGCTCAACACCGACCGCGGTGATGCGAGGAAATCCGATGTGACACAGGCAGCGAACCGGTGAAATTTGCCCGGCGGGCGCGCCAAGAAGTCGAGATTAACCTGACACCGCTCATTGATGTAGTGTTCCTGCTGCTGATCTTCTTCATGGTGTCGACGACATTTACGAAAGAAACTCACCTGAACATTGATCTGCCGGAAGCGAGTGCCGAGTCCAGCCGGTCATCTGACCTCCAAATCGAGATTACGATCACTCGGGATGGCGATTACGCTGTTAACGGGGTCAGCCTGATTAATCGTCAGAAAGAAACGCTGGGGGAGGCGATCGAAAGAGTCAGCGCGGGTGACAACGCCATTCCAATGATCATCACGGCGGACTCGGCCACGCCACATCAGTCTGTGGTGACCGCTCTGGATACAGCAGGGCAGCTCGGTTTCACCCAGCTCAGCATCACCACCAAACTCGCCAGCGGCCGTGACTGATGAATACGACCACGCAAGCCGCATCAACTGAATCCAGTCAATCCGATCTGCGGATCTATGGACGCCTGTTGTCCTACGTTGTGCCCTATTGGGCAGCGTTTCTGCTTAGTATCTTCGGTTTTCTGCTTTACTCGATCTCGAATGTTTCTTTTGTCCAGTTGATCGCCTATATCGTTGACTCCCTGCAACCAGGGGGCGCGGTGCCGAATGAAACCGTAGCGGCATTCGCACGCGACTTCCTGGGTTCAGGTGAAGGCCTCAATCGGACACTTATACCCGCGGCGATTATTGCGATTGCTGCCGCCCGTGGGTTCGGCACCTTTGTCGGCAATTACTTTATTTCCTACGTTTCGTTCTACCTGGTACACAATCTGCGAACGGAGTTGTTCGATCGCCTGCTGACACTGCCCAGCGCTTTCTATGACCGTCATGCCATGGGGCATCTGGTTGCGAAAGTTACCTATCACGTGACGCAAGTGACGGGGGCGGCAACGGATGCGGTCAGGACCATCATTCGCGAGGGCTTTACTGTCATCGCTTATCTCGGCTTCCTGCTCTACCTGAACTGGAAGCTGACCCTGCTGTTTTTTGCTGTGGCGCCCGTTATTGCCGTGCTGGTTGGCTATGCCGGCAAGCGTTTCCGCCGCATCAGTGAGCGGATTCAGAATTCAATGGGCGATGTGACCCACGTTGCTTCCGAGACAGTGCAAGGATACCGCGAGGTTCGGACTTTCGGCGGCAGTGACTATGAAAGTGACCGCTTTGCGAAGGTGAGCCACGATAATCGTCGCCAGTCCATGAAGATGGTGGTGACTTCATCAGTGGCGACACCGACGATTCAAATGATGGTAGCGATCGCATTGGCGGGGCTGGTCTGGCTGGTCCTCGATCCCGTTCTGCTGTCAGACATGTCACCTGGTGATGTGGTTGCGTTTATCACCACGAGCGGGCTCTTGGCAAAACCCATTCGTCAGCTGTCAGAGGTCGTTGCTACCGTGCAGAAGGGGCTGGCGGCCGCTGAGGATATCTTTGATTTGTTCGATGAGCCGATTGAACAGGATAACGGCTCAATGGAGATTGAGCGGGTCAAGGGCCGGGTGGAGTTCAAGCACGTCAGTTTCAGCTATGGTGATGAGGCCGAGGAAGTTCTGCACGACATCAGTTTTACAGTCAACCCTGGCGAGACGGTGGCGCTGGTCGGCCGTTCGGGCAGCGGCAAGAGCACGCTGGTCAGTCTAATCCCGCGTTTTTATGCACCCGTTTCTGGTGAAATCCTGATTGATGGTCACCCTGTTGAAGCCTTCAGGTTGCAGAATCTCCGTCAGCATATTGCGATCGTGACCCAGCAGGTCACACTGTTTAACGATACCGTTATGCGCAACATCGGCTACGGTACTCTCCAGAGCGCGAGCCCGGCGAAGGTCAGGGCCGCAGCAGAAAAGGCTTATGCCTGGAACTTTATTGAACGGCTCGAGGACGGGCTTGATACTGTTGTCGGTGATGATGGCGTGCTCTTATCGGGCGGACAGCGTCAGCGGCTGGCAATCGCCAGGGCTTTCCTCAAAGATGCACCGATTCTGATACTCGATGAAGCGACCTCTGCGCTTGATACCGAATCGGAAAGGTATATCCAGAAAGCCCTGGAAGCCGTTGTCAAGGGTCGCACGACGTTTATCATCGCGCATCGGTTGTCGACTATTGAAAATGCTGACCGAATTTTCGTGATTGACGAAGGCCGGATCGTAGAGGAGGGCAGTCATCCGGAACTGCTCGCAAAGCAGGGCTTTTATGCCCAGCTCCATGCCAGGGACGAGATTGCCGGCGAGGTGACGCCAGCTGACAAACCTTCATTGAAACTTGGCGAGGCTTATCCCGTCAGGAAGTACACTAGTGGCAATGTGGCGACCAGCCTGCTGGTGAATGCCTGGTACAGTGACAGCGCCTGGGTGCGTATGCTCAGTCCGGTGTCTGCTCTGTACCGCGCACTGGCCGGGTTGCGGCGCAACTGGCTGGCGCGCCAGGGTGGCTGGAAACCGCCGATCCCTCTCATCGTGGTGGGAAATATCTCAGTGGGCGGAACGGGTAAATCTCCCCTGGTCATCAGCCTCGTCAAATATCTTCAGTCTATGGGTTTGAAGCCCGGTGTGGTGAGCCGCGGATACCGGGGTAAGGCTGAAAACTATCCTCTGGAGGTCACGGCTGCCTCAAGCCCGGCAGAGGTGGGGGATGAGCCCCTGATGATATTTCAACGAACCGGCTGCCCAGTTATTGTCGATCCAGATCGCGTAAACGCAGCACGCCAGTTGTTGGACAATCACTTCGTTAACGTCATTGTCAGTGATGATGGTCTGCAGCATTATGGTCTCGGACGCGATATTGAAATCGCCGTAGTTGATGGTGAGCGTGGTCTGGGCAACGGTCGCTGTCTGCCAGCCGGACCGCTGCGGGAGCCGCCGTCTCGTCTCGCGGATGTTGATCTGGTGATTGTTAATGGTGGCGACGAGGACGCTGTTGACAGTCGTTTGCCGATGCAGACCGCTCGTATGTCGCTGGCGCCAGTCCGGCTGGTAAATATTGTCTCGGGCGGCGAAGACGAACTGGACAGCCTCGACGGCAGGACAGTGCATGCTGTCGCGGGTATCAGCAATCCGCAGCGATTCTTTGATACGCTGACAGGGCTTGGCTGTCAGGTCGTGCCGCACCAGTTTCCTGATCACCACCTGTTTGTGGAATCAGATCTCGAATTTGATGATGACCTGCCCGTCATAATGACCGAAAAGGATGCCGTAAAGCTTAACCGGCTGGCATTCGCTAGCCATCACAACCAGTTCTGGTATCTCGAGGTTGATGCGATTTTGCCGGAAACAGAGATTAACGGGTTGCTCATTCGCACTGGGCTTTTACCCGTCGCTAATGGAGTCTGATTATGCCTGTCGATAAAAAACTGCTTGCCATCCTGGTTTGTCCGCTATGCAAAGGAGACCTCGACTACGATAAGGACGCTGAAGAGCTGATCTGCAAATCCGATCGCCTGGCTTTTCCGGTGAAAGACGACATCCCGGTGATGCTGGCGTCCGAGGCACGCAGAACTGACGAAGACGAGGCCTCCTGAGGTCGACAGCGTTGGCTTTCAAGGTCTTTATACCCGCTCGCTATGCTTCAAGTCGGTTTCCAGGCAAACCGCTGATCGATCTCGCTGGCAAAACCATGATCCAGCGTGTTTATGAGCAGGCGCAGAAGAGTCGGGCCGATGCGGTGTACGTTGCGACCGATGATGACCGGATCAGAGAGGCTGTTCAGGCGTTTGGCGGAGAAGCTATCATGACCCGTGCGGATCATGAAACCGGTACTGATCGCATTCGGGAAGCCGCCAGTGCTGTCGGACTCGCGGCTGACGATATCGTCGTCAATGTCCAGGGTGATGAACCGTTGATGCCATCCCAGGCGATCAACCAGGTAGCCCTTGGCATTCATGGCGAGGTCCGCATGTCGACCCTGAAAGAACCTCTGATGGATATGACTGACGTCATGAACACGAATGTCGTCAAGGTTGTGGTGGATGCCGATGACGTGGCCCTGTATTTTTCTCGCGCGCCGGTGCCCTGGTCCCGTGATGACTTCAGCGATGAGACCGTGGGCACTCTACCTGCGGCTGCATGGTTTCGACACCTCGGCGTCTATGCCTACACGGTGGGCATGCTCGAGCAATATGTCAGCTGGCCGGCAAGCGAGCTGGAGCAGCTGGAAAAACTTGAACAATTACGTGTTCTTGCCAATGGCGAGAAAATTCGGGTGCTGACCTGTGATGCTGAGATACCACCTGGCATTGACGCACCCGAAGATGTCCCGCGCACACTGGCGCGGCTTGGAGCAGAAGGGGAACCGACATGAGTTACACCATCGTCGTCAAGAAGGAATGTGAAACCTGTCAGCTGGTGCAGCCGGTGATAAAAGATATGGCAGCGCAGACTGAGCTTAAGATTTACTCGCAGGATGATCCTGCGTTTCCGGTGGCACAGGATGTCATCGATGATCGTGAATTGGCCTACTCATGGCAGCAGCGCATTGAGACAGTTCCGACAGTGATCAAGTTTGATGCGGCGGGCAAAGAGATTGGCAGGACAATCGGCTGGGTGAAGGCGGACTGGGAGACCCTGACGGGTATGACATTCGATGACAACCTCCCGGCCTTTCGACCCGGCTGCGGCTCGATGACCCAGGATCCGGGCATGCCTGAGAAGCTGGCGGCGAAATACGAGGTTGACAGCCTCTCGGCAAGAGAAATTCCGCTCGGCTCCGAAGAAGACGAGATCGAAGCCTGCTTTGATCGTGGCTGGTCGGACGGGTTGCCGGTCGTTCCGCCGACGCGGGAACGGGTCTTGCGCATGTTGAGTGGTACCCGACGCACACCGGCGGAGGTGGTCGGTACCGTTCCGCCAGACCTGAATGAGTGCACCATTGAGAAGATTGCAATCAATGCGGTCATGGCAGGCTGCAAACCGGAATACATGCCAGTCGTGATTGCCGCGGTAGAAGCGGCCCTGCAGGAACCGTTCTGTATGCACGGCCTGTTGGCGACCACTTATTTCTCTGGCCCATTGGTGATAGTCAACGGTCCCATGAGTCGAGCTATCGGTATGAATGCCGGGGGTAATGCGCTGGGGCAGGGTAACCGTGCCAATGCGACGATCGGTCGTGCTTTGCAGCTTGTCATTCGTAATGTGGGCGGCGGTAAGCCAGGTGGTGTTGACCGTTCGGTGTTCGGCAATCCCGGCAAATACACTTATTGTTTTGCTGAGGATGAACTGAACTCTGCCTGGGAGTCCCTCGCTGTGGAGCGGGGCTTTGCGCCAGAGGATTCCACGGTGACCCTGTTTGCCGCCGACGGCCTGCAAGGTATCGTCGATCAGAAATCCCGTGATCCTGAGTCCCTGTGTCGCAGTTTTGCCGCGGGTCTGCGGACGGTGGGTCATCCCAAGATGGTGCTGGCGGCAGACGCGATACTGGTGATTTCTCCTGAGCATGAGCGGGTGTTCAGGTTGGCGGGCTGGAGTAAACAGCAGCTCAGAGATGAGCTGATGTCGCTGCTGACAATTCCGGGCAGAGAACTGGTTGCCGGCGCCGGTGGTATCGCTGAGGGACTGCCGGAAAAATTCGCTGATGCGAGCCTGCCAAAATTCCGTGAAAATGGCCTGCATATCATTCGCGCCGGTGGCACAGCAGGAATGTTTTCTGCCATTATCGCTGGCTGGGCTGCCAGTGGCTCTATTGGCAGTGATATGGTTTCAATGAAGATCAAAAACTGAGTACAGACAAAACCGAAGGGAGCTGGGTATGAGCACACTGATGGACCCGACAGCTGAACGAGAGTCAGCTGAGATGCAACCACTGCCAAGACTGGCGGACCTGGAAGGAAAAACAATCGGCTTACTGGACATTTCAAAGCCACGGGGTGATGTTTTTCTCGACCGGCTCGAAGACCTGCTGGTCCAGCGTGGTGTAAAAACACGCCGCTACAAGAAACCGACTTTTACCCGGGTTGCGCCCGTCGAACTGAAGCAGCAGATTGCCAGTGAGTGCGATGCAGTTGTTGAAAGCTTAGCTGACTGAGGATCCTGCACGTCGTGCAGTTTGCATGACATCATGGATCTAGAGAAAAGGGGCGTTCCGGGGGGCTTCGTGGCTTCTGATGAGTTCGTCGAAGCTGCCAGAGCGCAGGCCGCATCGCTTGGTTTTGATCCCAACAAGGTGTTTGTTACCCATCCTATCCAGGACAGGACCGATGCTGAGATGCAGCAGCTTGCTGAAAAAGCATTTGATGATGTACTGGCGATGATTCTAAAGACCGACTAACGCCGGTCAATCGAGAGCGCCAGTTGGATTTCCTGGAAAATGCAGCTATTGCCAACACCCTGGCGCTGCCTTGTCGAGCTCGCTGGCTGGTTGAGGCCAATACCAGGGAGGAAGTCCATGAGGCGATGGCGTGGGCGCAGGAACAACGGGTTCGGGTCCTGCCCCTGGGTAGCGGCAGCAATGTTGTTTTGCCGGAGAAGATCGATGCACTTGTGCTGAAGCTGTGTAATCGGGGCATTGCCGTGGCTGATGATCAGGTGACGGCAGAAGCCGGTGAGAACTGGCATGGCTTTGTTGAAGCTTCAATGAAACTTGGCCGCTATGGGCTTGAAAACCTGGCGCTGATACCCGGACAGGTTGGTGCTGCGCCCATTCAAAATATTGGTGCCTATGGCGTTGAGTTGGGAAATTGCCTGCACAGTGTCGATGTTATAAATAAGAATTCACTAGAGGTTGTTACGTTAAGTCATTCAGATTGCTCGTTTTCTTATAGGGACAGCCGATTTAAGAACGAACCTGAGTGGATTGTTGTCGGTGTCAGGCTTACGCTCAGCGTTGAGCCTCGCCCAGTGCTCGATTACCCCGGGATCCTTCAATATCTCGAGACCCACGGACTGAGTCAGACACCAGAACATGTGTTTCAGGCTGTCGTCGCGATTCGCCGCGCCAAGCTCCCTGATCCCGGCCTGGAACCCAATGCCGGGAGCTTTTTCAAGAATCCTATTGTCACTGCGGCAAAGGCCGAAGCGATCGCAACAGAGTATCCGTCCATGCCGCAGTATGCGGCTGAATCAAAGGGCAGTCGTAAGCTGTCGGCAGCATGGCTGATCGAGCAGGCAGGGCTTAAGGGATTTGTTGTCGGTGGTTTTGGTGTATCCGAGAAACACGCGTTGGTGATCACCAATCAAAATGATGGCCGGCGTATGGAGCTGGAAGCGCTGAGGTCGCACATCCAGGCGAAAGTGACGGCGCAATTTGGTGTTGACCTGGACCCGGAGCCCGGGATGGTTTCCCGGGACGGGCAGGTGAATTTATAGCTGCCGAGGTGAGGCTGCTGCTGTCGCTCAGGCGCGATCAGCTGCAGCGGTCTCTGCGGCTGGTTCATCGGTTGTGGCGTCAGCCGATTCGGCAGTCTCTGTGTCGACATTGCCGCCACGCGGGTCGTTGGCGACGCGACCGACCAAACTGGGATGGTCCGTATCGATCTGGCGCGCTTCGGTTGCTAGGTAGGGCTCGGCAAAGCGGGGTTCAGCCAGGCTGAGAACCGGCGTCTGCAGCGGGTTGCCGGGCGTTACCCTTGGATCATTGCTAAGTCGACCCAGTGTCGCGGGATGTCCGACAGCCTTTGTCGCTTCGGCAGGTTCGGGCTGGTTCTCAACGGTGTTGGTAGAGCCCTCAGCGGAGTTAGAGCCCTCAGCGGAATCAGAGCCTTCAGCTGTGATAGAGCTCTCAGCGGAATCAGAGCCTTCAGCGGAATTAGAGCCCTCAGCGGAATTAGAGCCTTCAGCGGAATCAGAGCCCTCAGCTGTGCTAGAGCTCTCAGCTGTGATAGAGCCTTCAGCTGTAATAGAGCCTTCAGCGGTATTAGAGCCTTCAGCTGTGATAGAGCCTTC
This sequence comes from Gammaproteobacteria bacterium, assembly GCA_038136715.1. Lineage (GTDB taxonomy): Bacteria > Pseudomonadota > Gammaproteobacteria > Pseudomonadales > Azotimanducaceae > UBA9659. Next base: position 35,001 of record JAYQAI010000005.1, read on the forward strand.
AGCGGTATTAGAGCCCTCAGCTACGTCTGAACCTTCAGGTGCAGCCGAGGCCTCGGCGGCTTCGGCAGTGCCACTGTCCGTGTCGGCTGCAATGGCGTCAGTTTGCGCCGGAGGCAGTTGCGCTGATTGCGTGTCTGCCTCAGCAGGTGTGTCAGCTTCCTCTGCATCCTGGGCCAGCATGGCGGCGGCGATTGAGTTCTCCTCTACCTCCATGGCCTCTGCTGGAGCCCGGCGCCTCTGATTTGAGCGTTCGCGATTGCCGCGGTTACGCTTGTCGCGGCCCTGACCCCTGTTCTCATCCTGTTGTTCATCACGGTCTCGTGCAGGCCTGTTCCTTGTCCTGCGCTCCTTCTGTTCAGTCTTCTCAGCTTTATCCTCACTGCGATCCTGGTTGCGCTGGCGACGATCGCCGCGCTCGGACTTATCGGACTGTTCATCGCGCTGACGTCGACGACGATTGTCAGGTTTCTTCTCGGACTTGTTGTCGTCCTGCTTCTTGCGAGCGTTCTCGTTTTTCTGGTCTTTCGACTTGTTCTGGCTGCGATTCTCGTTTCTGTTGTCGTCCCGGCGTCGGTTGTCATTGCGGTTGCGGCCACCACGCTTGCGCTGGCGCCTCTGACCCTGAGGTTTTGCCTCGGGCTTTTCTTCTTGCTCTGGCTCAGAGTTAAACAGTGACGAGATCAACTTGCTGAACAGGCCTGGTTCTTTCTTTCCGTCCTTCTCAGCTTTAACTGTGCTGGCAGGCGCGGCCTCGGTCGGCGGCGCTGGCGGAGCGATTGTCCTGACAGCGGCGCGTTCAACAGGTGTCGCCTTGCTGTTGGATACTTCGGGCTCTGGTGCTTCCTCGCTGCTGGTAATTTCGTAAGAAACCTCGCTCTCCTCCTGGTCCTGAGAGCGAATGCGTTCAACGCGGTAATGAGGCGTCTCCATTGCCGGGTCTGGCACAACCACGACCCTGACGTTGTTGCGCTCCTCGATCTCAGAGAGCACGTTGCGTTTTTCATTGAGCAGGAATGAAGAAACGCTGATCGGCAGGAAGGCGCGTATTTCGGCGCTGGAATCCTTCAGTGATTCCTCCTCAACCATCCGAATCACGGCCAGGGCAGAGGATTCAACATCGCGGATGCTGCCAAGGCCACTGCAGCGCGGGCAGACGACGCCGCTGGTTTCGCCGAGAGAAGGGCGAAGCCGCTGGCGTGACATCTCGAGCAGGCCGAAACGCGAAATTCTGCCAACCTGAACACGCGCCCGGTCTACCTGTAGTGCGTCACGCATGCGATTTTCGACAGCTCGCTGGTTCTTCTGGGAGGTCATGTCGATGAAATCGATGACCACCAGACCACCGATGTCCCGCAGCCTTAGTTGGCGTGCGATTTCATCGGCGGCTTCCAGGTTGGTATTCAGTGCAGTTTCTTCAATGTCGGCACCCCGGGTCGCGCGGGCTGAGTTGATGTCGATCGAAACCAGTGCCTCAGTAGGGTCAATAACGACAGAACCGCCGGAAGGCAGTCTGACCTCGCGATTAAACGCAGATTCGATCTGGCCTTCGATCTGATAGCGATTGAAAAGGGGAACATCGCTTTCGTAAAGTTTCAGGCGGCTCTTGAACTGGGGCATCACCTGGTCGACGAACTGTGATGCCTGCTCAAAGGATTCCGGTGTGTCGAGCTGGATTTCACCAATATCGTCACGCAGATAATCCCGGATGGCGCGGATGATAACGTCACTCTCCTGGTAGATCAGGAACGGGCCAGAGCGCTCCTCGGCCGCTTTGTTGATCGCATCATTAAGCTGGATCAGGTAATTGAGGTCCCATTGCAGTTCTTCTGCACTGCGTCCTACGCCCGCAGTCCTGATAATGACACCCATGTTCTTGGGGATTTCCAGCTGCGACATGGATTCTTTCAGTTCGTCTCTGTCCTCGCCCTCAATTCGGCGGGAAATGCCACCCGCTCTTGGGTTGTTGGGCATCAACACCATATAGCGGCCTGCAAGGGAGCAAAACGTTGTCAGCGCTGCACCTTTATTGCCGCGCTCTTCCTTGTCGACCTGGACGATGATTTCCTGGCCCTCTTTAACGACTTCCTGAATGTTGATGCGGCCCTTGATCTTGGAGGGAGGTATTGAGAAGTATTCGCGGGCAATCTCCTTCAATGGGAGGAAGCCATGACGATTGCCGCCATAGTCGACAAATGCCGCTTCGAGGCTGGGCTCTACCCGGGTGATTTTGGCCTTATAGATATTGGCCTTTTTTTGTTCCCTGGCCTTACTTTCGATGTCCAGGTCGTAAAGACGTTGCCCATTGACCAGGGCAACCCGCAACTCCTCGGGGTGAGTTGCATTGATTAGCATTCGTTTCATAACGATTCACGCTCGTTCAGGTGCGCTGAACGGAAAGGCGAACCGCCAAATCTATTGTTCTCGTTATTGTCTGTGGGATATACCCACGAGCAACAAAGCTCCCTTGCGTGAGTCGAGGTTCTTATTTCAGTGCCTGGATCTGCCTGGTGGTTAGAGAATCTGGAGACCCGATGATCAGGGGCGTTCTCTTGCAGTCTCGGCGACTGATGTAAACTAACCGATTTGACGTTCTCGTTTCCGCTCAATGCGCGGTTAACACTGTCCAGCTGGTGCAAATCTGCAAACTGAAGCTGGACCCCAAATATTCATATCCCGTGGTAGGGATGTTCAGAGAGTTCTTTCTATAGATTTCACTGAACTAAACGGCGCTTTGACCGCAGTATTGCGAGAAAATTAGTATTTTCAGACAAAGCGCTATAAAAACTGACGCCTTTATTCGGTAGATGTATAAAGCTGCCAGGAGAGTATCATAGCAATAAATGGTCAGAGTGCAACACGACGCTGCGCCAGTCCTGCGCACGATAGGTTGTAGGTGGGGTTACGAGTCAGAGAATCGCCATGGCAGAAGTAAGGACAGTGCTGATCGATGAGGATGCCGCAGGCCAGCGGCTGGACAATTTCCTGTTGCGGGAACTCAAAGGCGTGCCGAAGTCCAAAATCTACCGCGTGATACGTCGGGGTGAGGTCAGGATCAATGGTGGGCGCGCCAAACCGCTGCAGAAGTTGAAAGCTGGCGATCGCGTCAGGATTCCGCCGGTGCGGCAGGGTGAGCCCGGACAGGTGGCGGTTGGCAGTTTTCAGAACCTTGATGCGCTAATACTGTTCGAGGATAGCCACCTCATGATTTTGAATAAACCGGCGGGCATGGCTGTGCACGGCGGTAGCGGTGTCCAGGCGGGGGTCATCGAGTCCCTGCGTCATGCCTTGCCCCAGGAAAAGCACCTGGAACTCGTACATCGGTTGGACCGCGGAACCTCCGGCTGCCTGATGGTGGCAAAAAAGCGGAGTTACCTGAAGTCACTCCAGGATGCGCTGCGCCGGCCAGGTCGAATCTCAAAGTTCTATCACGCCGTGGTGCATGGAGACTGGCCTCGCGACCTGACCGCTGTTGACGATGCTCTGCTGACAGTCTCAAAGGCGGGTCAGGAGCGGTTTACCCGGGTGGATACTGCGGGTAAGCCAGCCCTGACCACGTTTCGCGTGCTCGCCCACGGCAGGGGACTCAGCTGGGTTGAAGCAAGTCCGAAAACCGGTCGAACGCACCAGATCCGGGTCCACGCTCGCTGGGCCAGGCACCCCATAATCGGGGACGATCGCTACGGTGACAGTTCACGAGATAACATGCTTGGCTTGCGACCACGTCGAATGCTGCTGCATTCCCAACGTCTGGTAATACCGGCGCTCGATGACCGGCCGGCGATAGAGGTCACGGCACCACCCGATAAACGCTTCCAGGCGTTCACCGAAGAGCATTTCGAATGAGCGCTGTATCGCGTATATCTTACTGAAATACATTCATTTTCTGCTCAATCCGGCTTATTTTCTTTGACAGTGGCAGGTCGACTGCCTAAGATGCGCCCCGTTATGGAAACAGGGCCTCTCCCACGACTGGTTGATCACTATAAGATGGCCAACCAGGCACAGGAACTGGAAGGTTCGATTCCGCTCTGTGAGTTTGCGCGATTGCGCGCGAGCGTGAGCGGTGACGAAGGAGAGGTGCATCTAAGACTCGCATTCAGCAAGAGCGACGACAATCGTACACATGTCAGCGGTAGAGCCAGTACGGCAGTTACCCTGGTTTGCCAGAACTGTATGTCCGAGTTTACGCTCGGCCTGAATGCTGAGATTGATGCTGAGATCGTGGCAGACGAAGCTGAACTGTCATCGCTTGAAGATGAACAAGATGGCCTGGTCAGTGCAGAGCGCGTGGTCGCTCTGACACAGCTGGTCGAAGATGAGCTGATGCTCGCTGTACCGATGATCCCGCGCCACAAAGATGCAGACTGCCCTGGCAATGCATTCCAGCCGGTGACGAATAGCGAACCGGCGGGAAGCGAGAATACACATCGACCCTTTGCCGGTCTGGCAGAGGCGATGAAAACAGGTAAAAAACCGGAGAGCTAACATGGCTGTTCAACAAAACAAGGTAACCCGTTCAAAGCGTGGTCGACGTCGTTCCCACGATTCCCTGAACGGTCCGACGTTGTCAGAAGACTCAACCACGGGTGAAACTCACCGTCGACATCACGTCACGGCAGACGGTTTCTACCGTGGCAAGAAAGTAGTGCATAAAGACGAAGACTGATCTGCCCGATGGGTAAGATAGCGTTTGTTTTCCCCGGCCAGGGTTCCCAGGCCGTGGGTATGTTGCAGGAATCTGAAGCAGCGGTTCGCGACACGTTCAATGAAGCTTCCACTGCACTTGGTTACGATCTCTGGGACCTCTGTGCCAATGGGCCGGAAGCCCAGCTCAACCAGACTGAATTCACCCAGCCGGCGCTGCTGACAGCGAGTATTGCACTGTATCGGCAGGCGCTGGCGCAAGGGATGGCTGAACCCGACGTGGTGGCAGGTCACAGCCTGGGGGAATATTCGGCCCTGGTTGCGGCCGGCACACTGGCGTTTGCAGATGCAGTCACCCTGGTGCAGAAACGCGGCCAGTTTATGCAGACCGCCGTGCCGGTTGGAGAAGGTGGCATGGCAGCGGTGCTTGGTCTGACAGATGATGAAGTCAGGCAGGCCTGTGCCGAGGCGGCTGCTCATGAAGTGGTCCAGGCAGCTAACTACAATGCTCCCGGCCAGGTGGTCATTGCCGGTTCAACCGATGCCGTGGGTCGCGCGGTCGAGGCCTGTAAATCTGCCGGTGCCAAGCGAGCCATGCCGCTCGCGGTCAGCGCCCCTTTCCATAGCGCACTAATGCAGCCCGCTGCTGAGAACATGTCAGAAGTCCTCGAGACGGTCAGTTTTTCCGCACCGAAAACGCCCGTTGTCCAGAATGTTGATGCCAGTGTGCACACCGACCCGGATGAAATCAGGGACAACCTCGTCGCCCAGATGTGCGGCGCCGTACTCTGGACGGATACGGTCTTGGCGCTGAAGGGCATGGATGTGGAGCACATGATTGAGTGCGGGCCTGGTAAAGTCCTGGCGGGACTCGCCAAGCGCATCGATCGATCAATCACAACGCACAATATTCTCTCTGTCGAGGCGATTGCGTCCGTCAAAGAAGCGATATCGACATGAGTGAGGATGAGCAGAAAACAGCGCTTGTCACCGGCGCCAGTCGAGGTATTGGTAAGGCTATAGCGGAAAAACTGGCGGCAGATGGCTATCGCGTGCTGGGAACAGCCACGACGGAAGCCGGTGCCGAAGGTATCACGGCGAATATTGCCGGCGGGCAGGGCTATGTCCTGAATCTCGCTGATCGCGATTCGATTGATGGCATGTTTGATACCCTCAAGGGAGTCGAAACGCCGCTGATCCTGGTTAACAATGCCGGCATCACTCGCGACAACATTGCCCTGCGTATGAAAGATGACGAATGGGACGATGTGATCAACACTAATCTCAGCGCCCTGTTTCGAATGACCAAGCACTGCCTGCGTGGAATGACCAAGGCCCGCTGGGGCAGGATCATTAATCTCACCTCGGTGGTTGGTGCCATGGGCAATGCGGGTCAGAGCAATTATGCTGCCGCTAAGGCTGGCATTGTGGGTTACAGCAAGTCACTGGCGGCAGAACTGGGCTCCAGAGGCATTACGGTTAATTGTGTTGCGCCGGGCCTGATTGGTACAGACATGACAGATGAACTGACTGATGAGCAACGCCAGGCCATGCTCGATCGCATCCCCCTGGGGCGTCTCGGCGACGTCTCCGAGGTCGCTGCACTGACAGCCTTTCTGGCGAGTGACGCAGCGGGCTATGTGACCGGCGAAACCATCCATATCAATGGTGGAATGTATATGTCCTAACCGACATTCACCGCATCAATTATGCAAAAAGTGAAGGATATTTGAGGCTGGATTAAAGGCTTGATAGCCCGTCTGGCATTTCATTAAACTAGCGCAGCCTGACTGCATACTTAGGAGTAAGTCTAAACATGAGCACCATCGTAGAAAGAGTGACCAAACTGGTTTGTGAGCAACTCGGCGTAAAAGAAGAAGAGGTCACTCCCGAGGCTTCCTTTGTAGAAGATCTGGGCGCAGATTCACTCGACACAGTCGAGTTGGTCATGGCGCTGGAAGAGGAATTCGAGACTGAAATTCCTGACGAAGAAGCTGAGAAGATAACCACTGTCAAAGAAGCCATCGATTACATCGAAGCGCATACGTAATATCCAGTAACGAATGCGATAAGCCGTGACCGCCCCAGGCGTTCGCGGCTTTTCTTTTTCTGGGGCAGAGCTTCTGCCACGCTGGGAATCATCTACTGACGATTAAGGGGAAGTTGTGAACGGTCGCAGGGTTGTCGTCACGGGCATGGGGATGTTGACCCCGTTGGGTGCAGACATGGAAACATCCTGGCAGGGACTTACTGCCGGGGAGAGTGGTATCAGGCCGATTACCAGCTTTGATGCAACGGATTTTTCCGTGCGGTTTGGCGGTGCAGTACCCGAGTTTGACATTGCTGAGTACCTGAATCCGAAAGAGGCGCGACGCATGGACGGCTTTATCCAGTTCGGGCTGGTTACCGGTATCCAGGCGATGCAGGATTCGGGTCTCGAGGTGACGGACGAGAACCGCCATCGAATCGGTGTGGCCGTCGGCTCAGGCATTGGTGGTATAGCTACCATCGAAACCTGCCATGATGTTGTTAATACCCGGGGGCCACGAAAGGTGACGCCGTTTTTCGTTCCTGGCTGCATCATCAATATGGTAGCTGGCCATCTTTCAATTATGTACGGCCTGCAGGGTCCGAATATCGCCATCACAACTGCTTGTACCACCGGCACGCATAACATCGGGTTTGCTGCTCGCATGATTGCATCCGGTGACGTTGATGCGGTGCTCGCAGGGGGTGCAGAAAAGTCAACCTGCCCGACGACAATGGCAGGCTTCGCTGCTATGAAAGCGCTGTCTACCCGTAATGATGCACCTGAACTCGCCAGCCGCCCCTGGGATCGGGACCGCGATGGCTTTGTGCTAAGCGACGGCAGTGCAGTATTAGTGCTTGAAGAGTACGAGCATGCCAGGGCACGAGGCGCCAATATCTACTGCGAACTTGCTGGTTTCGGCATGAGCGCGGATGCTTCGCACATGACTTCACCCGCTGAAAATGGTGAGGGTGCGAGCCGCTCTATGCAGAATGCGCTGAACGATGCAGGGCTCGATCCGACTGAGATTGACTATGTCAACGCCCATGGAACATCGACGCCGCTCGGTGATGTGGCAGAAACTATGGCCTTGAAGACTACATTTGGCGATCACGCCAGCCAACTCATGGTAAGTTCGACAAAATCGATGATTGGTCATGCCCTGGGTGCGGCAGGTTCGGTCGAGGCCGTCATCACGGCACTGGCGGTTCGCGACCAGGTGGCGCCGCCAACCATTAACCTCGATAACCCCGACGAGGGTTGCGACCTCGATTACGTCGCTGATGGGGCGAGGCAGGCGCCGATTCGCGCGGCGCTGTCAAACTCCTTCGGGTTCGGCGGGACCAATGGCACGCTGATTTTTAAGAAGCTGGATTAACGTGTTCAAGCGAATCGTCGTATTCCTGTCGATACCGCTGTTGTTACTGTCTGCCTTCGCTGGCTTACTTTACCTCCACCTGCAGCAGACAACGGACGCCGATCTCGCTTTCGATATTCCACGGGGCGACAATCTCTCATCTATCGTGCAGCGTCTGCAGGGCAACCAGTCTCTGCCTGTCGATGGCGCTGTGTTCAAGGCGCTGGCGCTGCTGACCCGCGACGAGGGGCCGGTGCTTGCAGGTCAGTACCAGATTCTTCAAGGCATGACCGCGATGGATCTGCTGGCGTTGTTTCGTTCCGGGAAAGTTATTCAGTACCGCATCACCTTCCCGGAGGGATGGCGCCTGTCGGACTGGCTGAACGCGATGGACGATGCGCCTTATCTTGTGCGCCACCTCAAAACTGCTGATAAAGCACAGGTCGCCAAAGTGCTGGGATTTGAGCATGATCCGGAAGGCTGGTTTTTCCCCGATACCTATCAATACGTAAAGGGAGACTCGGATGTTACGATCCTCGGCATGGCGCAGGAGCGGATGGCGCAGGTGCTGGACGAGGAATGGAGCCGTCGAGGTATGGTGTCGCACCTGGAATCGCCTACAGATGCATTAACGCTGGCGTCAATAATCGAGAAAGAAACGGGTTTTGAGCCAGACCGACCTGTTGTTGCCAGTGTCTTCCACAACCGTTTGATGACAGGCATGAGGTTGCAGTCTGACCCAACCGTTATCTACGGTCTCGGCGATGCTTTCGAAGGTGATCTGAAACGGTCTCACTTGCGCGCGGACACACCCTACAACACCTACACGCGGCATGGTCTGCCGCCGGGTGCCATCTGCTCACCCGGTATCGCCTCTATTCAGGCCGCGTTGGCTGGCTCTGCTCATGACTACATATATTTTGTTGCCATGGGTGAAGGTCGGAGTCACTTTTCACTCACACTGGACGAGCACAATGCTGCCGTTCGGAAATATCAGCTTAAGCGATGACTCAAGGCAGGTTCATTACCATAGAAGGTGTCGAGGGTGTGGGTAAATCCACCAACATCGCTCTCGTTAAATCCCTGCTGGAAGAGCGTGGTTATGAGGTGCTGCTCACGAGAGAGCCAGGGGGTACGCCGACAGGTGAGCGAATTCGTGAAATATTGCTCGATAAGAATGAGCAGGCGATGACCGCCATGACAGAACTGCTGCTGGTGTTTGCGGCTCGCTCCCAGCATGTCTCGCAAGTGATCATGCCAGCACTGGCAGCGGGGCAGTGGGTGATATCAGATCGGTTTACAGACTCCTCCTATGCGTACCAGGGCGGGGGGCGTGAACTCGGGATTGAAATCGTGGCAGCACTGGAGGCTCAGGTGCTGGCTGATTTTCGTCCGGATCTGACGATCGTGCTTGATGTCGATATTGCGACGGGCCTTGAACGGGCAACAAGAGAAGCGGAGGCAGATCGTTTTGAGTCTGAGCAGGCCAGTTTCTTTCAGCGCGTCCGTGAAACCTTTCTGACGCTGGCAGAGGCCGATCGATATCGCGTCATTGATGCGGGGCAACCCATCGAGCAGGTTCAGGTCGATCTGACGGAGGTGATAGTTGAGTTCATTAGCAGTCACTGACAACCCGTTGCTGCCCTGGCATGCAGATCAGTGGGGCAGGCTCGAGGTTCAGATTGCTGCCGACAAGCTGCCACACGGTATCCTGTTAGCAGGTCCCGCGCAGAGCGGCAAAAGCCGCCTTGTGCAGCAGCTTTCCAGGAAGCTGCTTTGCGGCGCAGAGAATGCTCCCTGTGGGACCTGCCACCAGTGTCAGTTGGTGGTGGCAGAGACTCACCCGGACCTATATCCGATTTCGCTGCTCGAGAAGAAGAGCCAGATTGTCATTGACCAGATCAGGGAGCTGATCGACTGGGCCAGTCAGACGGCACAGCAGGGTGGCTGGAAGGTTTGCATCATTGAACCCGCCGACAAAATGAATGTCCAGTCTTCCAATGCTCTGCTGAAATGTCTTGAAGAACCGCCAAGCCGGACAGTGATCTTGCTGGTCACTGATCAGCCGAACCGCCTGTTACCCACGCTGCGCAGTCGCTGCCAGCGAATAGAATGCTCACCGCCAGCTCGAGAGGAAGCGCTGAACTGGCTCTCGATCCAGCGACCTGACGTCAAAGACACGGCGCTGCTGCTGGATATTGCCGGCGGCATTCCGTTGCGTGCCGCTGAATATATTACTGACGAATATCTGGCGGTCAGGCGAGGCCTGGCAGCCTCCATGCCAGGCATATTGCAGGGTGAAGCATCAGCAGCGCAGCTGGCCGCCGGAATAAGCAAGTCGGATCCGCTGGAAGTACTCGATATCCTGTTTCAGCTGGTAACCGATGCGGTGGGTTGTCAGCTGACGAACGCAGAAATCTGTCGCAATCGGGACCTGGCGCTGGAGATCAGCGCGATATCGGCGGCAGCAGACCCTGCCACTTGTTTTCTGTTAATCGATCGAATTACAGAAGCCAAAAGTATTGCGGCGGGAACATCCAACGCGAACGTCCAGATGTTGCTTGAATGGGTGCTGAGTCCTCCTTGAAGTAAGCAGGGTCATAGTGCATCATTTTTAGCACCGAAACAGAGGTGGCTGACATGGCAAAATTGGCGCGGGGCGGTGGGAAGAAAACCATGATCGCCCTGACGATTAAGGACAAAGTAGTTTTGCATAACTACTATATGCCCTTCATCAAAAACGGCGGCCTCTTCATCGCAAACAGGACTGAGTACGACCTCGGTGACGACGTCTTCATTCTGCTGAATCTGATGGATGAATCAGAAAAGATTCCTGTAGCGGGCAAGGTGGTGTGGATCGCGAAGACGGGCGTTAAGAGCCCACACACGCCCGGCGTTGGTATTCAGTTCAGTGATCCCGACAACATCGCCAAGGACAAAATCGAGACGTACCTGGCGGGTTCTCTTGGGTCTGCAAATGCCACCGCAACGATGTAATTGACCAGAAGACAAAGATTTCTGATGGATGCAGGCAGTCCTTCTTACTCGCCAAACTCCTCTTCCATCAACCGATACTCCGTCTCGACCATTCCTAGCCTCACATAGGTGCGATACGCCCGGTCATTGTCCCGCTCGACATAAAGCCTGATGCCGCAGGCATTGTCAGTCGCCCGACAAAGATCGCGCACCTGCTGGTACATCGCAGTGAAGACGCCATTTTCGCGTGCCTCTGGCAGTACATAGACGCTCTGAATCCACCAGAACAGGCCGTTACGCCAGTCGCTCCATTCATAGGTAATGCCGAGGCAACCGACAATCCGCCCGGTTTCTTCCCGGGCAACGAGATAACGCCCAAGGCTGCTATCGGTGATCATTCGCTCGACACCAGCGTTAATTGTCGCAGTATCGAGGGCTTTGTTTTCGGTTTCCTGTGCCATCTGCTGATTGAATTCCGCAATGATGCCGGCATCGGCGAAACTGGCGTCAGTGATTTCGATTTGCATGGCGTTGCCCGTCATGAAAAGGCGTCGATTATATCTGTTGACCGATTAACCTGCATTTCTGACTTTCTGAAGTACGAGATAAGTCTGGTTCGCGAGCTTTTCATCCTCCAGCCGGGCAAGGATTGTCAGCAGCTCCTCCGGCGCGCCTTCGTCGCATAGCTCCGCCTGCCATTGGTGCAGCCTGCGGGCTCTTTCAGTTTGGGGCAATGATAGTAGAGCCAGGAGCTGGTCACCCAGTGCCGCGTCGTCCAATGCAACCTGTACCAGTGTGACGATGTCATCGTCCTTGGTATGGGCCGTCCAGGTACGAACGATTTGCAGGAATTTTCTCAGCATAAATGCCAGCTCGCCTTCTCGCACAAACGTTTCATTTTGTCAGATTGAGGAAACTCATGTCTGCTGCAGTCATAGCGTGGTGCTGGCCTGCATCCCATGATATAACAGGCGACTTGTTTGCTTATCGGCCAATGAAACGATTCTGGCCAAGCAGTATTTTCGATTGAAAGGAGGAGAAATGGTTTCAGTCGTTTACGAGGCACCGGACACCGTCGAGAGCGCCGTCAGCATTCTGGCGGACGCGGCAATTCCTGCCTACGTTCTCGCCGGGGGAACAGACCTAATTATTCAAACCAGGGCCAGCAAAGACGCCGAGCGTCTTGTCGTTGACGTGAAAAAAATCCCTGGCATGTGTGACGCAACGATAAGTGCCGGTGCTCTTGAACTTGGACCCTCAATGCCTTGTGCAGCCTTCACTGCGCGTGATGATATCAAAGCAGTATTCCCTGGGCTGGTCGAAGCCGCTTACCTGATTGGTTCAACTCAGGTGCAGGGTCGCTGCAGTATAGGTGGCAATCTCTGCAATGCCTCGCCGGCAGCTGACACCATCCCGGCGTTAATTGCCAATGGCGCCCAGTGCGTCATTCAGGGGCCCGCTGGAGAACGGACGGTGGCGGTTGAAGATTTCGTCACCGGGGTTGGGCAGAACTGCATGGAGAAGGGCGAGTTGCTGAAATCGATTCGTCTCCCTGCGCCCGCAGCTAGAACAGCAGATGCCTACCTGCGCTTTATCCCAAGAACTGAAATGGACATTGCTGTTGCCGGCGCGGGCGTCAGTGTGACGCTGGATGAGAGTGGTGTCTGCACCGCCGCCAGAGTAGCCATCGGAGCGGTCGCGCCGACCGCAATCCTGGTGCCGGCCGCGGCGCAAGCCCTGGTTGGTTCGAGCCTGGACGATGCGGCGTTGGCTGCTGCCGCGGCCGCGGCGTCAGAGGCAGCAAGCCCGATTACAGACCGGCGCGGCACGGTCGAATTCAGGCGACACGTCGTTGGTGTGCTGGTCAAGCGCGCTGCGAAGATTGCAGCAGACAGAGCAGGAGGTAACGAGTCATGACGAAAACACATGTAACATCAACGGTAAACGGTGATGCCGTCGAGTTCCTATGTGAGCCCGGCGACACCCTGCTCGATGTGCTGCGCAATGACCTGCAGATGACTGGCACCAAAGAAGGCTGCGGTTCCGGCGACTGCGGTGCCTGTTCGGTGATGCTGAACGATCGGCTGGTGTGTGCCTGTCTGGTGCTTGGCGTTGAAGCCGAGGGTGCTGACATTGGCACTATTGAAGGTATCGGCAGCAATGACAGGCTGCATGTGCTGCAGGAGAAGTTTCTCGAGCATGCCGCACTGCAGTGCGGCATCTGTACACCTGGTCTGATCGTCGCTGCCAAGGCGCTGCTGGACGAAAACCCCGATCCTACCGAAGAAGAAACCCGTTACTGGCTGGCAGGTAACCTCTGCCGCTGTACCGGATATGACAAGATCATTCGTGCTGTGATGGATGCAGCGGAAACGATTAGAGAGAGTGCATAAATGAGTGAAGCGCGAGATTTCAAATACATCGGCCAGCGGACGATCCGTCCGGACGGTGCTGACAAGGTAACAGGCAGAGCCAACTATGCAGCTGACTTCGCTTTGCCCGGCATGATATGGGGCAAAATTCTGCGCAGCCCGCACGCCCACGCCAAGGTGTTGTCTATTGACACAAGCAAGGCGGAAGCCTGCCCAGGCGTTTTTGCGGTTGCGACCCACGCGGATTTCCCGGGTGGTGAGGGCGGCAGTATTGAAGCCGGTGAGTCTGCGGTAAATCTGCGGGACTTGTCTCGCAATATTCTGGCCGACGACAAGGTGTTATATGCGGGGCACGCTGTGGCCGCGGTTGCTGCTGTTTCAGAGCGTGTGGCTGAGGAGGCGCTTGAGCTGATAGAGGTCAGCTACGAGGTGCTGCCGCACGTGATGGAAATCGACGATGCGATGCAGGCAGATGCGCCGGTACTGCATGAGGATATGTTCACCAAAGGGCTGGAAGAGGAACCCGACAAGCCGTCTAACGTTGCCACGCGCACAGAACTTAAGATGGGAGATATTGAGGCCGGTTTCGCTGAAGCTGATGTGATCGTTGAAAGAGAGTTTAAGGTCTCCCGTGCTCACCAGGGCTATATTGAACCCCATGCCTGTACCGTTCGTTTTGATGAGAACGGGCAGTCCCTTATCTGGTGTTCCACGCAGGGCCACTTTGATGTCAGGGCGTTGAACTCGCAGTTGCTGGGTATTGAGCTCAGCCGCCTGAAGGTGATTCCGGCAGAAATCGGTGGTGGTTTCGGCGGCAAGACGACTGTCTATCTAGAGCCGATCGCCCTGATGCTCTCCCGTAAATCCGGCAAGCCCGTCAAAATGGTGATGGACCGGGACGAGGTTTTCATGGCGACAGGCCCGACCAGTGCTGCCAACGTTAAAGCCAAGGTTGGAGCGAAGAAGGACGGCACCATTACCGCGATGCAGGGCTGGATGGCATACGATGCCGGCGCTTTTGCCGGCTCACCCATGATGCCGGGCGTAATGACCATGTTCACGCCTTACGATTGCCCGAATGTTCTGGTTGAAGGTTATGACGTTGTCCTGAATCGCTCAAAAACTGCTGCCTACAGGGCGCCGGGCGCCCCACAGTCTGAGTTTGCGGCCGAAATGGTTGTGAACGAGGTCGCCGAGCAATTGGGTATGGATCCAATCGAGCTACGTTTGCAGAACGCAGCGAAAGAGGGCACCCAGACAATTTACGGGCCGAAACTGAAACGGGTTGGCCTGGTTGAGTGTCTCGAGGCTGCGAAAAATTCGCCGCACTACCAGGCCGCGCTGGCGGCAGGCCAGGGGCGCGGCATCGCCGCCGGTTTCTGGTTCAATATCGGTGGCAGTTCCAGTGTGACGGTCAACATGCACTCTGACGGCACGGGTTCAATTATTGAAGGATCTCCGGACATTGGTGGGTCCCGCGCGTCCATGCAGATGATGGTTGCTGAAGTGCTTGGTATACCGCTCGACCGTTTGAAGCCGATCGTCGCCGACACGGATACATTGCCCTACAACGGCACGACCGGCGGCAGCCGGACCACCTTTGCAACCGGCATGGCATTGATTGAAGCAGCAGAGAAAGTCGTGGAAGAAGTCAAGGCTCGCGCTGCCGCTCTCTGGAATGTGACTGCCGAGCAGGTTGAGTATGCTGACGGCGTCGTCCGCAATCTGGCGGGCGAAGAATCTATTTCACTGGCAGAGGTCTGCAAATCAGCAGCGCAGACCGGTGGTGAGATCTCCGGCTCAGCAAATATCAATGCCAGGGGAGCCGGGCCCAGTTTTGCCGTGCACCTTTGCGACGTCGAAGTTGATCAGGAAACCGGTAAGGTCGATGTGACGCGCTACACCGCGATCCAGGATGCCGGCAAAGCCATTCATCCGGGTTATGTTGAAGGTCAATACCAGGGTGGTGCGGTGCAGGGAATTGGCTGGGCACTCAACGAGGAGTATGTCTATAACGAGCAGGGTCAGATGGATAACGCCGGCTTCCTGGACTACCGCGTGCCGTTGGCCTCGGATCTGCCGATGATTGAAACTGTCGTAGTTGAAGTGCCCAATGCCTTCCACCCGTATGGGGTCCGTGGTGTCGGTGAGTCTGGCATTATTCCGCCGCTGGCTGCTGTTGGCTGGGCGGTTGGCAATGCGATAGACAGGAAGGTGGAAGAACTACCGTGTTCGCCGCCGAGAGTACTGTCGATGATTCAGTCTGGTTAACCCGGGCGGACAATGGCTATCGTTTGCTTCTCCGGGGAACTTTTACCGTTCACCGGAGAAGAGAGAACTGAGACCGAAGCGTCGGCTTTTCGCGATATTGTTGCTGAGCTCGTCCAACGCTACGACAGGCTTGATGAGGAAAAACTGATGGGCATGGCAATCGCCATCGATGGTGTCATTGTCCATACGCCACTGCTGGAGGTCATTGATCCCGACAGTGAGCTGCATTTTCTCCACCGAATTTCTGGCGGCTGATGCGTCGTATCCTTGTTCTGGGTGTCATTGCCCTGCTGTTTGCGCCTTTCCTGCTGCAGGCGGCGGGCGGCATCTACTTTGGCTACAACGTCAGCAATGGCGTCAGGAACCTGGTGCCGACGCTGACGGGGCGCTATCTCGTCTATCAACAGTCAGTTGAGCGCCAGGAAACCTATCCGCGCGCGGACTACCGAACGGTCACCTGGCGAGGCGAGCTGGAAAGTGAAGCGCTGAGGGAAGCCAGCGGTCTTGCGGTCTCGCCACAAAGTGACAGGCTGTTCTATTCGATCAACGACAGCGGCAATGAACCAGTGCTTTTTGCGCTGGATGACCGCGGCGGCCATACTGGCAGCTGGCGTTTGGCTTACGATGGCTTCCACGATTTTGAAGACCTCGCGAGTTTCAGTCTCGACGGGCGGGCCTACATTCTCGTGGCTGACACCGGCGACAATTTCCGCTGGCGCAATGACCTGAAACTGCTGGTCTTCCCAGAGCCTGATGCCACTCAAACTGAGGTGGTGCTTGAAGCTGCGTGGATTATTCCCTTCACCTATCCCGAGGGTTACCGTGATTGTGAGGCAGTGGCTGTGGACGAAGCGGCAGGTGAAATCCTCCTGGTCAGCAAAGGGCATGTGCCCGCGGAGGTGTTTCGGCTGCCACTGCGGCCGGAAACCAGCGCTATTCAGGTTGCAGAACCCATCGCTCGTCTTGGTCAGTTGCCGCAGCCTACGCTGCGGGACCTGCGCGAAGATCCGGTCTGGGGTGACTACCGCTCAACGCCCACAGCACTTGATGTACGTGGCGATCAGGCTGTCGTCGTGACCTATCGGGATGCCTACCTTTACAGTCGTGCGCCCGGACGAGATTGGGCTGAAACATTTCGCTCCAGGCCCGCCCGTGTTGCCTTACCGAAGATTGATGGTCTCGAATCGGGCGCGCTGACGCGGTCCGGTCAACAACTGCTTTTGGTAGGCGAAAGACCGGAAGGCATCGATCGTATGGGGGTCTACTTGGTCGATCTTGCTCCCGCGCCAGATCAGGGATAGCCGGTCGGGTTCTGCTTCTGCCAGCGCCAGGCATCCTGGCAGATGTCGTCGATCGAACGTGTTGCGGTCCATCTCAGCTCGAGATTCGCCAGGCCCGGGTCGGTGTAGGAGACGGGGACATCACCCGCGCGACGCGGTCCCACACGTTGCTGTAAGTGTTTTTGAGTAGTGCGTTCAAAAGCGCTGACAACTTCTTTGACTGAGTATCCGCGACCGGTGCCAAGGTTGTAGGTGACGAGGCCGCAATCCTGCGTCAGTTTGTCAACGGCAGCAACGTGGCCGCGGGCAAGATCCTGAACATGAATGTAGTCCCGGATACAGGTGCCGTCAGGCGTTGGATAGTCGTCACCATGAATCACCAGTTCATCTCGCATTCCCATTGCCACCTGGGTGACAAAGGGTACAAGGTTATTCGGAGTCCCGGTTGGGTCTTCACCGATCCTGCCGCTGGGGTGAGCGCCAGCGGGGTTAAAGTAGCGCAGTAACGCGATATTCAGCGTCGGCGATGCGACCTGAACGTCCCGCAGCATTTGCTCAATCATGATCTTGGTGCGGCCGTAGGGGTTTGCCGCTTCTGTCGCCCGACAAGTTTCGTCCAGCGGTATTCGTTCCGGCTCGCCATAAACGGTGGCGGAAGAACTGAAGACTAAATGCCGTATGTCCAGGGCTTGCATCACGCCGACGAGGCTCATCGAGGTTGTCAGGTTGGTTCGGTAGTAGTGCAGCGGATCGCGGACCGATTCACCGACGGCTTTCAGGCCGGCAAAGTGGACGATGGCTTCGACTCCCTCAGACTTACAGACGCGGCTCAGGCGGTCTGCGTCGGCGATATCAAAGGCGTGAAAAGCCACGGCGGCGTCGGCAACCTCCTCGATCCGGTCAACCACGGATGTCTTGCTGTTGACGAGGCTGTCGACAATGATGATCTCGTGGCCGGCGGCGATCATCTCAACCGCGGTGTGGCTGCCGATGTAACCGGCGCCACCGGTTAAAAGGACTTTCATCTGAGCGCGTAGCCCAGGTGCTGCTCAAGTTCTGTCAGCGCCTGCTCGGCACTCAGGACTTTAATGGTGGTCATGCCAAGTGCCCGGGCTGGCTTCAGATTGATGCCGAGATCATCGAGGTAAATGGTTTCCTCTGGGGTGATAGACATGTGCTCGCAGGTCATCTGGTAAATACGCGGATCGGGTTTACGAATACCGATTTTGCTGGATTCCATGACGACATCGAATTCCGCCATGATGTCAGCGACTTCAGACGCCTTGCGGCTTGACTTCGCCATGCCCGGGCCCTGTCCCGTATTCACATTGTTCGTGATGCAGCCGACTTTCTGGCTCTGCTTGATGCGTTTCAGTGCTGCAACCATTTCAGGTCTGACATCACCGGACAGCAGATCAAGCACATCCTTGCCATTAACACGATGCCCCTGGCTTTCGGCTTCGTCGGCAAACTTTACATTGAACTCATCAACCGAGATCTCGCTGCTTTCCAGTTGGGCCCAGGCGTTGGTCTCTGGGTTTGTCGCGTTGATACCGCGGATAAAGTCCAGGGGCAGGCCGTTATCCTGCTCATAGCGGTTAAAGGCCTCAAACGGGCTTGAGGTAATTACGCCACCAAAATCCCACAGTACTGCTTTAAACATAGCTTTTGCCTATGGTTAGAGAGGACGCACTATACAAAAAGCCTGTATTGGAGGCGAGCCATCTGCCTCAGTCATCCGCCACGTTAAACTCGAGCGTCGCTGACTCTGGTCTGGCGAGACCGCGCTGGGATGATTCCACGGCTTCAAGCATGAGAGCGATATTGGGTGAATCCGGCATCAATTCACTGACTTCCTTCAAAGCCTGCTCCAGTCTCAGTTCACGCATGAAAAGGATGCGAAAGGCCTTTCTGACCTCTGAGATTTCTTCTGCGTTGAAACCAGCCCGCTCCATGCCGACTTTGTTGATGACCCGCATTTTGGCGGGGACACCGTCAGCGATGGTGAAAGGCAGCACGTCCTGGGTCGCTTTTGCCATGCCCGCCACCATGGCAGCCTTGCCAACGTGGCAGAACTGGTGGATTGCCGAGAGCCCGCCAAGATTGGCGTGATCACCAATAACGACGTGGCCGGCAATGACCGCACCATGACTGATGACGACCTTGTTGCCGACCTCACAGTTGTGAGCGACGTGTGAATGGGCGAGCAGGGCACAGTCATCGCCGATCGATGTAGTTGAACCTTCTTCGGTGCCGGAATGCACGGAGACAAATTCCCGGATGATATTGCGATCACCGACTCGCGTATAGGTGATCGTATCGGGCACGTACTTCAAATCCTGGGACTGAATGCCGAGCGTAACAAATGGAAAAATATCGCAGTCGCTGCCGATAATTGTATGGGGTTCCACAACGACATGGGATCGCAAGCGGGTGTTGGCGCCGATTTTAGTGTTGGCGGCGACCTGGCAAAACGGGCCGATGACGCAGTTGTCACCGATTTCTGCGCTGGGGTCGACAACGGCCAGCTTGTCAATTTCGATCATAGTGGTTTCCTGCTTCCATGACGGTTGGACACTGCTTGGGGCGATGAGTTCACAGCCGTGTAGCTGCTGCCGATGGGCATTACACCTCAAGATAAAAGTATGTCAACGTCTGATCAGGCCAGTAGCTTTGTTCCCTTTTAAGGGGCCGGTGATATAATCGCGCCTCATCTATTGAGATGAAACCAATGTGTCATCGGCACCGGTTTCACCCTACCGATAAGCAGGTTTATGCAGAAGAATAACTCCGACACACCCGCACCTGACCGCTCCCTTGTTAACCAGCACAGCTTCAGCAAACAGGAGCTCATCGACTGCGGTCTGGGCACGCTGTTCGGTCCAGGCCGGGCTCACCTGCCCGTGGATGAAATGCTGATGATTGACCGCGTCACGGATATTCGTGAAGAGGGCGGAGAGTTTGGAAAAGGCCTGATTCGGGCTGAAATGGATATCAACCCTGACCTTTGGTTCTTCAAGTGCCACTTCATTGACGACCCGGTCATGCCGGGCTGCCTCGGCCTGGATGCGCTATGGCAACTCGTTGGATTCTGGCTGGGGTGGAAAGGCAACTGGGGTGTTGGCCGGGCCCTCGGCTGCGGGAAAGTGTCCTTCAGAGGGCAGGTTTTGCCGAATGCCAAGCTTGTGCAGTATGAAATTGACATCAAAAGAGTGCGGGAAGGCAAAACAGTGCTTGGTATTGCAGACAGCCGCCTGCTGGTGGATTCCAAGCCGATCTACACAGCGCAAGATCTTCGTGTTGGGCTGTTTACCTCCTTAGACGAATTCTCGGGGTAACCATGAAAAGAGCAGTTATCACAGGGATGGGAGTTGTTTCTCCCCTGGGCAACACAGTGGCAGAGACGCTCAGCGCTTTGCTGGAGACCCGTTCAGGGATCAAGTTTCAGGACGAATATGCTGAAATGGGGCTTCGCAGCCATATTGCCGGCAGTATTGATGTCGATATTGAGGAGCAGATTGATCGCAAGCTGCGTCGTTTTATGGGTGATGCGGCGGCTTTCTCCTACATTGCCATGAAAGAGGCTATTGAAGATGCCGGTCTCGAGGAAAGTGATGTTTCGAACGAACGCAGTGGCATCGTCGCGGGTTCCGGCGGTGCGTCTTCTTCAAACCTGACAGAAGCAGCGGACATCCTGCGCGAAAAAGGTCTTAAGCGAGTTGGGCCTTATCGAGTCACAAGGACGATGAGTTCAACCATCTCAGCGTGTCTCGCGACGCCATTCAAGATCAAAGGTGTTAACTACTCCATAACGTCAGCCTGCTCAACCTCAGCACACTGTATCGGTCATGCACTTGAACTGATTCAACTGGGTAAACAGGACATTGTTTTCGCCGGCGGTGGGGAAGAAGAGCATTGGTCTATGACCTCTCTGTTCGATGCCATGGGGGCACTATCGACACGTAACGATGATCCGACGCATGCATCTAGGGCCTATGATAAGAATCGTGATGGCTTTGTTATTGCCGGTGGCGCCGGCTTCGTTGTGGTGGAAGAACTGGAGCATGCCAAGGCCCGGGGTGCAAAAATCTACGCTGAGGTCGTCGGTTACGGCGCCACTTCGGATGGTCACGACATGGTGGCGCCTTCAGGTGAAGGTGGTGAGCGGGCCATGCGGATGGCGATCGCCTCGGTTGATGGACCCATCGACTATATCAACGCACACGGAACCAGCACGCCAGCGGGTGATCCGCCCGAAATCGCGGCGATTCGTCGCGTCTTCGGTGATGACATGCCGAGAATTAGCTCCACTAAATCACTTTCCGGGCACTCGCTGGGGGCAGCCGGTGTCCACGAAGCAATCTACTCGCTGTTGATGCTGGACAACGACTTCATCTGCGCCAGTGCTAATATCGAAACACTGGACCCGGATATCGGCGCAGCGCCTATCGTCACTGAACGCGTCGACAATGCCGGGATTCGAACTGCCATTTCGAATAGTTTCGGTTTCGGCGGTACGAACGCAGTGCTGGCTTTTCAGAAGATCTGACCAGACGGTTACCGGCTGTATGCGAGTAAAGACGCGGCTCTTTACATAATCTTTATTCTTTATAAGATCTTTAAAAGGGCTTTAACTGCTTGCCAGGTCAATGTGTTTTCATGTGACCATGTTGGTTTTCTAGCGCCGATCTTATGAACCGTAACAAGATAGTCGTCATCGAAGATGAGCCCGATATCGTCGAGGTAGTGTCATACAACCTCAAGCGGGAAGGCTTTAATGTCCTCTCTGTCGAACGTGGCGACGAAGGCCTTAACCTGGTTCGTAATCAGTCCCCGAACCTCGTCATACTGGACCTTATGCTGCCTGGGATGGATGGTCTGTCGATCTGTCAGCAGATGAAATCTGACCCTCTGGTGCGGGATATTCCTGTCATTATCATTTCGGCCAAGGGCGAGGAAAGCGATGTCGTGATTGGACTGGAACTGGGTGCTGATGATTATCTCACCAAGCCGTTCAGCCCACGTGAGCTGTTGGCGCGCGTCAAGGCGGTGCTGCGGCGAGGCCCTACCCAGGAAGACCAGAGCCGGGAGCGTATCGTCGTCGGCAGTCTTGTCATTGATGTTGCTCGCCATGAGGTCAGGGTCAGTGATGAGCTGGTTAATCTGACAGCGACAGAATTCAAGATTCTTCACCAGCTGGCATCGCAACCTGGAAGGGCATTCACACGGGAGCAATTGTTAAACCGCGTGGTTGGTCTCGGCGTCGTTGTGGTCGACCGCAATATCGATGTCCACATACGGGCCGTGCGCAAAAAGCTCGGCGAGGCTGCGAGGATGATTCAGACTATCAGGGGTGTGGGTTATCGACTGGTGGATCACTAGCGTGTCGTGGGCAATATGCTGAAGTCGCGTTTACTGTGGCAGATCTGGAGCATCCTCGGCTTCACCTTGATCATCAGTACCATGCTTTTTGGCTCCCTTGTTGCCGACCAGGTTAAACGGGATGCCGTGAACAGGGTTGAGCAAACCCTGCACAAACAGGTTCAGGCGCTGGCACCTGCGCTATCGGAATTGCTTGATGGTGGTGTTTCGCTTTCACCGGAGGCATTAACGCGGATGACACCTGGCATTACAGCCAGGATCACGCTCATCGACCGGCGGGGGCGGGTGCTCGCGGATAACCAGAAGCCGGCGAGCCAGATGAACAACCATAGTGATCGACCCGAGATCATCCAGGCTTTCAGCAACACCTACGGCGTTGTGTCGCGATACAGCGACACGCTGAAAGTCAGCATGCTTTACGTCGCCATCAGGGTTGAAAGTCCGGGCGCCGCTGAAGGTGTTCTGCGTGTTGCGCTGCCCATTACTTCGATTGATGAACAGCTGCGCAGCTTGCAGACCAGAATTGCGCTGAGCGCAATGGCGGCAGGTGTTGTTCTGCTGGCCATTGGCTATATGCTGGCTTTCCGATTGACGAACCCCGTCTCACAGATGACAGAAGTCGCCCGGGAAATTGCGGTCGGTGAATATCAGTTGCGCTTGCCTGAGAACCGTGAAGATGAGCTGGGGCAGCTCGCTGCGGTTATCAATGAATTGGCACAGGGCGCCCAGGATCGTATTGAAGAACTGACGGGACACAGAAACCGTCTCACGGCTGTCCTGGCGGGGCTGACCGAGGGTGTCGTCGCCGTCGACCTGGAGCAGCAGGTGCAGCACATCAATCAGGCGGCACTGCAGATCTTTGGGCTGAAGTACGACCAGGTCATTGGTCGTAAATTTGGCGAAGTGCAGACAGTCAGAGAAATCAAGCGGATGGTCGAAACCTGTATCGATGAGCGGACCAACGTGGTGGCAACCATCAAGTTTGGTTCGCAGACGCTGGAATGTTCCTGCATTCTCATGCCTGAAGCGGATGCTGGTGACTTTAATGGGGCGATCCTCGTCATCGACGATGCGACTGAAAGGTCACACCTCGAAGAGGTTCGCAGTGATTTTGTCGCCAATGCGTCCCATGAGCTGAAAACGCCCATTTCTGCGATTCGTGGTCTGATTGAGACCATTATTGATGACCCGGCAATGCCGAAGGAGACATTCAGTCGGTTCGCCGAAAGAATCCGTCTGCAGACGATTCGGCTTGATCGTATTGTTCAGGATCTGTTGCAGCTGTCGCGATTCGACTCGTCCGAGCGGGAAAAGCATCTCGCCAGAATCGACCTTGCAGGCTTGTTGCGGCAGGTGCACCAGGCCAAGTTGTTTGATGCAGGTGATGCCTCAGTGGAGTTTACCCTGTCGTTACAGGAGTCGAGTCTTGAGGTTGAAGGAGAAGCTGAGGCGCTGAACCAGTTGATCACTAACCTGGTTGATAACGCGATTAAGTATACCGATCAACAGGACGGACTCGTTCAACTGCGGTTATCGAGACTCGGTTCGATGGCGCTGATTGAAGTGCAGGACAATGGTATGGGGATATCGAAAGACGAGAGTCAGCGAATCTTTGAGCGCTTCTATCGGGTCGATAAAGCGCGCTCGCGGGACCTCGGTGGTACCGGTCTCGGTCTTGCGATCGTCAAACATATTGCCCAATCCCACATGGGCAGTGTTTCCGTCGAAAGCCAGCTTGGCAAAGGATCAGTCTTCAGTGTCAAGCTGCCGCTGGCGGACCCACTGGAGGCCTCAGTCTAGAGATCTGCGACAATTCGCTGCGCCGCATTGTGACCCGGCGCGCCGGAAACACCACCGCCCGGATGAGTGCCTGAGCCACACATATAGAGGCCGCCTATTTCTGTTGCGTATCGACCCGCGCCGACCATGGGGCGGGCGCTGAACAACTGGTCGAGAGTCAGCCGACCGTGAAAAATATCGCCGCCGACAAGGCCGAAACGTTGCTCGAGGTCCCACGGGCTTAGGGTCTGGCGTCCCAGAATACTGCCTTTGAAGTTGGGTGCGAAGGTGTTGACGATGTTGATAACCGTGTCCGCGGCAGCATCCCGTTGCCGGTCCCATTCGGGCCCGAGTCCCGGATCAAACTGCTGGCAGAACAGGCTGGCTACATGCTGGCCGGCTGGCGCGAGACCGTCGTCTACCAGCGATGGGATCAGCATTTCAACGACGGGTTGTCGCGAGTAACCATGCTGTCGCGCGTCCGTATAGGCCCTGTCCATATAGCCGAGGCTCGGCGCGATGATGATACCGCCCGTGAGTGCTTCCGGCGGGTGCTCGGCGGTGAAGGCTGGTAGTTCTGTAAGAGCCACATTCATTCTGAAGGAACCGCTCTGGCACTTGTATTGTTTAAAGTGAGAGCGCGTCGCCGAACTGATGTCCGCTGCGTCAAGCAGAGACAGAAACAGCAGCTTTGGGTTCAGGTTGCTGACAACAATATCTGCCTCGATCGTTTCTCCGCTCGCGAGGCGCACGCCGTGGGCGCGTCCGTGGCTTGTCAGAATTTTTTCTACCTTGCTGTTGAATTCTATGCTGACATCCCGATTCTCGGCTTCTCGGGCCATTGCCTGGGTGATCGCACCCATGCCGCCCCGTGCGTGACCCCAGCGACCGGCTTTGCCGTTAACCTCGCCGATGACGTGGTGGAGCAAGACATAGGCTGAGCCCGACTGATAAGGTGAGGCGTAGTTACCAACAATCGCGTCGAAGCCGATCAGCGCCTTCAGCGCGTCGGTCTCGAAATTGTCGTCGAGCATTTCACCAGCGCTGGTCGAGAAAAGCCGGAGCAGCCGTTGCTTGTCGACAGCAGACAGCTGCTTGAACTGGAGTCCCAGTTTCAGGCCCTGCCACACATCTTTCAGTCCTGGCTTAGCGAGATCGGGCGGCAGGGTCAGCATCAGGTCTTTGACAAGCGTGACAATGACATCGAGTTCTTGCCAGAACGGTGTGAGGCGCTCTGCATCTCGCGTAGAAAATCGACTGACTTCCCGATGCATTTCAACGGGATCAGGATAGCTGACCAGGCTGCTGCCATCATTGAGTGGCAGAAAGTTATTCACCGCACGTTCAAGAATCTCGAGCCCATGGCGCTTGAGGTTCAGGTCATCGATGATCTGCGGATGCAGCAGGCTGACCGTGTAGCTCGCAACCGAGTTGCGAAAACCCGGGTGAAACTCTTCGGTTACGGCGGCTCCGCCAGCGACGCTTTGCTGCTCGAGAACGGTCACGTCAAGGCCTGCATCTGCGAGATAGGAGGCGCAGACCAGGCCGTTGTGGCCAGCCCCGATGATTACTGCGTGCTTCGCCATGACGCTCCGGGTTTCCTTGTTTGTCTCGACGGCGCAGTGTATCTTACCGGCCCTCAATGCTCTAACGGGTTACCCCGCCTTTTTGCCGTAACCCGTACCCGGCTGACCCCAACAGAAGAAAAATGACGCTATGTCCGAGTCCGCGACAGAAGAAGTTGTGAATAACGACAGGAAGCCAACGCCTGGCATCTGGGAGCTCGCGTGGCCGGCTATTCTCAGCAACCTCCTGTTCTCTGTGATCGGTATTGTCAGTATTAAGATCGTCGGCACACTGGGCGCGGACGCGGTGGCCGCGGTGACCACGGGGCATCGGATCTTTTGGGGATTGCAGGCCGTGCTGATGGCTATCTCCGCCGGTACCACGGCACTGGTTGCGAGAGCCTGGGGGGCCGGTGACTACCGTGAAGCAGGGCGGGTCACCAGCGTCTCGCTCTGGATCAGTAATGGCGTCGCCATCCTGTTGATGGTGCCCTGCCTGCTATTCCCCGTTCAGATCGCGAGTGTATTTGGCCTGGCTGAAGAGCCCACCCGGCTGGCCGGTGAGTTTATTTGGTATCTCAGCCTGTTCAATGTCGCTTTCTCCCTCAACATGATTCTGGGTGCGGCGCTGCGGGCGGCAGGTGACACGAGGACGCCGCTCTGGATTGGCGCCATCACCAACGTGGTCAATGTCATTCTGGTGTATGTCCTGGTCTTCGGCCTATATGGATTTCCGGAGCTCGGGGTTGTTGGGGCAGCGATTGCCAACGGTGTGTCATTTGCGGTCGGCGGGTTGATCTTCCTGTTCCTGTTCTACAGTGGTCGCATGAAGTTGGGCGTTGGCGGCCAGGGCTCAGTGACACGAGCAAGAATTCAGCAGCTTGTCCACATTGGCTACCCTGCAGGCATTGAGCAGTTCATTTTCCAGATCGGTTTTATCGCCTTCCTCTGGCTGGTGGCGTTCTTTGGTACCGCGCCTTATGCCGCCTACGGTGTCGGTGTGCAGATTCTCAGTGTGTCTTTCGTTGTCGGATTCGGATTCTCCATAGCGGGCGCAACACTGGTAGGTCAGCGCATGGGTGCGGATGACGCAGAGGGGGCAGTGCGGAGCGGCTGGAACGCGCTGTGGCTGGCGATTGCCTCGATGGTGTTGTTAAGTGCCGTGATTGCGTTCTTTGCGAACGAGATTGCACGCTTCCTCATTGATGATGATGAAGTGGTGCGTCTGACCGTCGTGTTCATCTACATTATGGCGCTGGTTCAGCCCCTCATGGCGATTGAATTCACCCTGGGTGGTTGTCTCCGCGGCGCCGGCGACACGCGCTTTCCGCTGATGGCGACGATGCTTGGTTTGTGTGGGGTCAGGGTAGGTCTCGCCGCCATTTTTGTCGTGCTTGATATGTCCGTTGAGTGGATTTATGCCGCGCTGATTGGGGACTATGTACTGAAAGCCATCATGCTGACGATCAGGTTCCGGAATGGCAAATGGCAGCAGGTATTTTCCGAGACTGACCGGCGCTTCGAAGCTAAAGGCGCATAATGGCTGCCAGCTCAGGCAGCGCGCCGGGTTGTCAGGACAATTGGATGGTTACGAGTAATCACCATCGTGTATTCGTACTGGGCTGAATAGTTTCCCGGCTCTGTTAACAGCGTCCAGCCATCCGCTGCTGTGGTCGTCGATTCGCTGCCCGTCGAAAGGAAGGGTTCGATGGTAATGACCTGGCCCTCCTCCAGAATGCGTTGGTCTTTCTGGTCATGGAAGTTTGGAATGAAGTGCGGGTCCTCATGCAGGCTGCGTCCGATACCGTGACTGCCAAGATCCCTGATCGTTTTGAAACCCGCCTGGCGTGCGGTTCTTTCGATCGCCTGGCCGATCTGGTTGACCCGTGCACCAGCGCGTGCTGCTTTCATGGCTGCCTTCAGGGATTTCTTCGTGACCTGGCACAGGTACTCGATGCGAGGTGGGACCGGATCGATTGTAAATGTCGCGCCCGTGTCGCCGAAGTAACCATCAAGTTCCGCGGAAACGTCGATATTGACGACATCACCGGGTTCCACGACGCGATTACCGGGGATACCGTGAGCCGCCTCGTTGTTGACGCTGATGCAGGTATGTCCCGGGAAATCATACATCAGTATGGGGGCAGACCTTGCGCCATAGCGGGCAAGGTGCTCAGCACCGATCTTGTCGAGTTCAGCTGTCGTGATACCCGCGCGCAGGTGCCGCCGCATCAGGTGTAGTGTTTCAAAGACAATCTGGCTGATTTCGCGCAGTTTCGCCAGGTCGTTTTCATTGTCTATTGTCATTGGGCTTCTCCGGGCGCCATTGTACTGTTTTTTGTCATATCGTTCTCAGTTAGTATGGGGCATGATCTGGAGAAGCGTGATGAGCCGAATGCCCAAGAACTCACTCATACTGTTATTCGCCCTGGTACTAACAGGCTGTGCCAGCCAGCCCATGGCACCGGCTGACCTGATCGTTGGCGAGTGGCAGTCTGAGGTCGCAGGATTCTTGATCAACGCCAGCTATTCGACTGACGCTGTCTCCGTTGATGGCCACGACCCTGTCTCCTACAGCCTTGATGGGGACCGTTTGACCATTGGAAACGATACTGTTTCGGTGCGTATTCTCAGCTTCCCCGATCGCGACGAAATGGTGCAGCTGGACCCGCTGACGGGTGCTGCGCAACGTTTCACCCGCAGTCAGTAGCGTAACGACCACTCACTGGCACTAACATTTACCTGTATATAAATACAGGTTAGACTCGCGTTAGAGTTTGCCCGCCGAATCAGTGATGCCACCAGAACTGCCTGATGATCTGCCTCCTGGCTATTATCTGAACGACGTTGAGTACCTGCTCAACTTCGTCGTTGAGCGGTACGAACATTTGCTCAGCGAAGATGAAAAGCGCTTCTATCACCGCTTCAGCGCATTGCCATTGCCAGCGCGGCAGCTCTATGTGCGCTTATCGAATCGGAAAGGGCCGCATTTCCGTCTCGACAGACTCGCTTACGAGGAAATTGAAGCGGTTGCGGACGCGGCAGAGGGGTTGGTTGAAGCAGGGCTGGCGACGTTTGAGCCACCCGCGCTGTTGGAATCTTTTCAGCTCTGTACCAAGGAAGAATTACTGACGCTGAGACAATTTGCCGACAGGTCACGGTCTACCCGGCGGTCAGACTTGATGGCGGAGATCATTGAACTCATTCGGGTGGAAGCTGTTGCGCTTAATCCGCTGGCTGAACTCAACATTTCAACCGTCACGGCGCTTGGACTGGATTGCCTGCAGGTGTTTCGCTTGTTGTTTTTTGGCAACTTTCACCAGGATATGACGGAGTTTGTTCTGCATGAGCTGGTCACACCTTTTGAGCAATACGATTTGACGGGCACAGCTGCATTCTTCGAAAACCGGGGCACCATCGAAGAAATGATGATGTTGCAGAACCTGGGAGAGCTTTCGCACGAAGTGATTGCAGCCGATGAAAGCGGCGAGGCGATTCTGGCTTTCGCTCAGCTGTTGCCGATGCGGCGAGATCATTCCTTGCTGGCACGGCGCCACGATCGTATCGTGAATCGCCTCGCTCGCCAGCTCGAGCGACTGGGTCGACCGGAAGACGCTCTCGATCTCTATGGGCGCAGCTTCCAGGGGAACTCAAGGGAGCGCCGCGCCCGTCTGTGTGAAAAACTCGGCCGCTTCGAAGAAGCCTTCAGCCACTGCCAGGCGATCGTGTCGGCACCGCTGGATGAGGCCGAGCTGGAGTTCGGTCTATTCTTTGGTGACAAGCTCGCTCGCAAAGCCGGGCTCGACTCTGACCTGCCGCCACGGGAAGTCACCAAACCAGCAGTTAACTCAATCGTCGTACCGCGTCTCGAGGACCGCGTAGAGTTATGCGCGGTGTCTCACTATGAGTCGGAAACGGTCCGCTGTTTCTATGTTGAAAACAGGCTGTTTCGCAGTCTGTTTGGACTGGCGTTCTGGGACATCATATTTGCTCCCGTGTCTGGCGCCTTTTTCCACCCTTTCCAGCGTGGACCCGCAGATCTTTACACGGACGATTTTGTGCCGGCACGTCGGGACCTGATTCAGACCAGGTGCCGGGAGATGGCAGAACAGAGTCGCATGACAGAAATCATCACCACGACCTTTGCCGCCAAGGCGGGTATTGCTAACCAGTTCGTTAACTGGCAGTGGTTGACGCCTGAGTTGCTCGAGCTGTCACTGAGTCACATCCCATCGTATGACCTGTTAGCGGTGTTCGATCGGATGCTGCGTGACCTGAAGCAGAACTGCAGTGGTTTGCCTGATCTCATCATATTTGAGAACGACGCCTATCGATTGCTTGAGATCAAAGGGCCCGGTGACAAGATTCAGAAAAACCAGGAGCGCTGGTTCAGGTATTTCGCCCGGCATGCGATCCCGGCCGAACTGGTCAATGTCGAATACGCTGCTGTGACAGCAGTATGACTTCATTTCAGGCAATTAATCTTTCGGTCGGCACGCTGGTAGAGCGATGCCGTTGCGGAGACATCAATTTTCGGTTCACATCAAGAAGTTCAGCCCGGGAAGGCGTGTTGGGCCACAGGCAGGTGCAGCAATCCAGGGGCGAAGGATATATAGCAGAGTTTCCCGTCAGTCGAGTGATCAGAACCAGCGGGTATGAGATCACGCTCTCTGGGCGTATTGACGGGATTGGGCTCGAGGCGGGTCAGCTCTATCTCGACGAAATCAAGACAGTGCGGCTCGCAGCAGCAGAGATTCCGGCCGACGTCCTTGATGCATTCTGGCTGCAGGCGCGGCTCTATGGATATATGCTCGTCAGTGACCTCACGCAGGAAGACATACTGCTGCGGCTCTGTCTCTATAACCTTGATACTGAGTTAGAAGAAATTCTCGTTGAACGCTGGCGGTTGAGCGATCTCGCCCAGTTGTTTACTGACTGTGTGCTCCTGCAGATTGAAACGCTGGAACGCAGATCGGCCTGGCAGACGCAGCGATCAGCGTCGCTCAAGGGGCTCGCATTTCCCCATGATGACTACCGGCCCGGCCAGCGTGACATGGCGGTTGCCGTCTACCGGGCCGTCAGTGCCGGCGAGCAGCTAGTGATGCAGGCGCCCACGGGAATCGGTAAGACCATGGGCACGATATACCCCTCGATTCTGGCACTGCAGCCCGGTGCTGCCGAGCGGGTGTTTTATCTCTCGGCTCGAACCTCAACACAACATCTCGCTG
This sequence comes from Gammaproteobacteria bacterium, assembly GCA_038136715.1. Classification (GTDB taxonomy): domain Bacteria; phylum Pseudomonadota; class Gammaproteobacteria; order Pseudomonadales; family Azotimanducaceae; genus UBA9659. Next base: position 65,884 of record JAYQAI010000005.1, read on the forward strand.
AAGCGTGTATCGGTGATATTCGTGACAGTGGTGCGCGAATCCGGACCGTCACGATCACCGCGAAAGAAAAGATCTGTTTCAGTCCCGGCGAGCCATGTCACCCGGACCACTGTGAGTATGCGCGCGGCTACTACGACCGGATCCGTGAGTGTATCGATACCGCGCTCGAGTCCCATGAGCAGTTCGATAGAGAGGTGATCGAAAGTGTGGCCCGGGACTACCGGGTTTGTCCTTTCGAGCTGGCCCTGGATCTGGCGCCGGAGTGTGATTTCATCGTGGCAGACTACAATTACATCTTTGATCCCGCCGTCTACCTGCGGCGCTTCTTTGAAGAGGGTCGCACCGATTCCGTCATCCTTGTCGATGAATCCCATAACCTGGTTGATCGGGGCAGGGATATGTTTTCGGCGGAAATCAGCAAACAGTCTTATCTGGGGCTGGCGAAGGTGCTGAGAGCGACGCGTCCTGCCCTGGCTAAAGCGGTCAGGAAAGTTAACCAGGCTGTTCTCGACTGGCGCCGCCCGTATCGGGCTATGCTGGCGGAAGAGGGTGCCGCGGCGAGCAATAACCTGCCTGAGCAACTGCTGACTGCCTTGCAGAAAATGACAACGGAAGCTGAATCCGAGTTGCGGGAAGAGGGTGTTGAGCCCTGGCGGGAGGAGCTGCTCGATGTCTATTTTTCATCGCTCCGGTTCCTGCGCACAGCGGAAGGTTTTGATCATGACTATGTCACCCTGGCAATGCGTTCAGGGTCAGATACGCTGGTTAAGCTGTTCTGCGTCAATCCGGCGCGACAGCTTGGTGAAGGATTTGATCGCCTGTATGCTGCGGTCTGTTTTTCTGCGACCCTTAAGCCGCAGGCGTATTTTCAGCGTTTGCTGGGAACGGCAGATGATGCGCGCTGGTATGGTTTGCCTTCGCCTTTTGCGCCAGAAAACCTCAAGGTCGCCGTGGCTGCATCGGTTGATACGTCGTTTCGCGGCCGCGAAGGTTCTGTCGCTGAAGTCGTCGATATCATTCAACAGACGATATCGGCCAGATCGGGTAATTACCTGATTTTCTTTCCATCGCACCAGTATCTTGAACGGATTTATGCTGCTTTCACTGAAGCCTGCCCGACGATACCCGTGATGCGCCAGACCCGACACATGGCAGATGCAGACCGAGAGCGCTTTCTCAAGGCCTTCGACAGTGGGCCGGTCTGTGGTTTTGCCGTGATGGGCGGCGTGTTTTCTGAGGGTATTGATCTTGCCGGTGATCGTTTGATTGGCGCGGTGATCGTTGGTGTTGGTCTGCCTCAGATCGGCATCGAGCGCGATGTGATCCGCGATCAGTTCGATGCCGCGGGATTCGAGTATGCTTACCAGTATCCGGGGATGATTCGCGTACTGCAGACAGCGGGCAGGGTGATACGCACAGAAACTGACCGCGGCGTTATCTGTCTGGTAGATCGGCGCTATCGGGAAGCGCGTTACCGGGCGCTCATGCCGGCGGAATGGCAGCCTGAACTGATTGCGTCGGCGGCTGCACTGCAGGATTCACTCACAGCCTTCTGGCAGGGGAATGAACCTGATCGAGTGCTGGCTTCAAAAAACGATCCGACAAGAGAAACACTGCAGGTAGATACCGGGTGACTGTACGACTCTTGTGAGTGTCTTCAGCTCGTAAGGCATCAGATCCAGTGAGTAACCCAGGTTCGGCAGTAACGCCATTGACGATTGCATTAACTGCCGAAGGAACTCTTCTCTTGGAGACAGCTGCTGCTCCAGGTAGACCACATCATAGTCACTGACGTCGCTAAGCATTGCCGCAGACTCAATTGCATCCTCCAGGCCGCCGATGGCATCGACCAGGCCATTGTCGAGCGCATCGCTTCCTGCCCAGACACGTCCCTGACCGACTGCATCGGCCTCTTCCAATGACAGGCCGCGACCTTCGGCGACCAGCTCGATGAACTTCCGGTAGGTGCTGTTGATCGAGAGCTGCAGGGTTCGCTCCATGATGGGGTTAAGAGGTCTGGACTGGTCAAAGGCGCCGGTAAGCTCGTTGGAACCGACCCCGTCTGATGTGATTCCCAGTTGTGCCAGCGTCTGGTCGACCGTCGGGAACAGGGCAAAGACACCAATAGACCCCGTCACGGTCGATTCCGACGCGAAAATGCGGTTTGCTGTGCTGGCAATCCAGTAACCGCCGGATGTGGCATAGCCGCCCATAGAGACCACCACCGGCTTGCCTGAATCCTGCGTCAACGCGAGTTCGCTGCGAATCAGCTCCGAGGCAGAAGGCGTGCCGCCCGGGCTGTCGACTCTCAGCACAATGGCCTTGATAGAACTGTCATTGCGTGCATTACGGATGAGCCGGGCAATGGTATCGCCGCCGACAGTACCTGGTGGGTGATCGCCGTCAATGATCGTCCCCTTGGCAACGATGACAGCCACTTTGTTACCAGCTGGATTTTCAACCGGGATCGGAGAACGTTGCGCAGCGAGATACTGCCGGAAGCCGACGTGTTGGTAGGTATCGCCACTTGCACCGGAAATGGCCTTCATCTCTTTACGCCAGTCACTGCGGGACAGGGCCGCATCAATCAAACCCTCTTCGATAGCAAGGCTGACCGGATCAGCAGAGGCGGACTCGAGCCGGGTATCGTAATTGTTGATGTAATCGTCAATGGCGTCCGGGTCAAGGCCGCGCTGTTCCGCGACAATGTCCCGGTAATTACCCCAGAGGGTGTCGATCAGCGCCTGGTTAGACGCGCGGGTAAACTCCGACATATCGTTGCGGGTCAGGGTCTCTGCAGCGTCCTTGTACAGGCCGGCTTTGATTACATGCAGGGTGACGTGGAGTTTATCCAGAGCGGCCTTCATATAAAGAGGGTAAGCGCCAAATCCCTGTAAAAAGACCCCGCCAAACATGGGATAGCTGTCTGCGTCGACATAGATTTTGTCCGCATGTGACGCCAGGAAATACTGGGTCTGGTTATAGCTGGTGCCAAAGGCGTAAACCGGTTTGCCTGCGCTGCGGAATCGCATGAGTTCGGCCGCGATTTCCGCGTAGAGGGTTAAGGTGCTGCCCCGCAAACCTGACAGGTCGAGGGCAATGGCCTTTATTCTGTCATCGTCAATAGCAAAACGGACGGCATCGATTAGATCCCGGCCCAGCGTTTCTGCATCTTCGGCCTCATCATCGGCGAGCACCTGTTCGAACGGGTCGACGGCGCGTTTCTGTTCGACAATAAGTCCTTCAGGGTCAAGAATCATCACCGCCGATTCAGGTACGCTGGGTCGGTCCTGGGACGCGAGCACGAACACAAGCAGGCCTGCCAGACTCAGGAAAATGATATTGCCGGTCGCATTTTTCAGCGCCGTAATGATATGCCAGATTTTTGCCACGGAAACAGAGAGCCAAGTGTTAAGAGACGGGCAATGCTAACACATCATAGAGACTCGAGATCTCGCTTCGGCCTGCTGCAGGCATCATCCGGCGCATTCCCCGGCTGGAGGCTGGCTGCGGTTGCGTATCGAGTGCAGATAAGGAAACTGGGCTGCCAGTATTGCTGAGGAATATCTTGTCGTGATTGGGAACAAAGCTCTCTGGCAAGGCAGTGAACTTACCAGGCTGTTTGCCATCCCGGGTGTGCCGGACGTCACGGGTATCAGTATCGATTCACGAACTGTCAGTCCTGGTGATCTATTCATCGCACTCTCTGGCGACCCGGGGCCCAGATTCGGTGGCGGTGAGGCCAGCGCACGGGATGGCCACGATTTTATCGCTGGCGCTGTTGCCGCTGGCGCAGCCTGCCTGATGGTGCACCGTGACGGCGAGTGGACCGCACCACAGCTGAGAGTGGGTGACACGCTCGACGGACTCTGGCAGTTGGGGGCGGCGGGTCGTGAGCGTACACACGGTAAGATCATCGCTGTGACCGGCAGTGCAGGCAAGACAACTATGCGTGGCTGGCTTGAAACGTTGCTCGCGCCAATAGGCAGCACGCATGGGTCTGTGGGCAGCTTCAACAATCACTGGGGAGTACCCCTGTCCCTGGCACGGATGCCGGCTGAGAGCGAATTTGGCATCTTTGAGATCGGTACAAATCACGCGGGTGAAATTGGGCCATTGTCCTTGCTGGCAAAACCCGATGTCGCTGTGTTGCTGAACGTCTTGCCCGCGCATATCGGCAATTTTGCCGATATGGCAGCGCTTGAAGCCGAGAAACTCGCCATAGGTACGGGCCTCACGGCAGGCGGCACGCTCGTTCTGCCAAGACAGTTCAGCGACCAGCTTGAAAACGCCGTAGCCGCGCAATTGACCTTCGGCACCGAGGCCGACGCTGATATCCGGCTGCTTGAAATCGCGCAATCAAAACAGCGCGAGGGGACCGAAGTGCGGGTAAGTATTCTTGGCGATCAGCATCAGCTGCAACTGCCCTTTGCGGACGAGCCCCGCATTGTGTCGGTCCTGGCCGCGCTGGGCGTGATGGTGGCGCTTGAGCTTGACCTGGAGCGGGTCAGGCAACAGCTGCAGCACCTGTCTTTGCCCATGGGACGCGGCGACGAACATGAGTGCGGGAAGGTGCTCGTCATCGACGACAGTTACAACGCCAACCCGGGCAGTATGTCGCTCGCGCTGACCAACCTGAAGCGACGCCAGGCGGAAGGCAGGAAAATCGCAGTTCTCGGTGAGATGCTGGAACTTGGTGAGCATGCCGAAGCCGCGCACCGGGCAGTTGGGCTTGAGGTCGCAGGGCTGGATGTGGTTTACACCTTTGGCGCGGGTTTTGCTGGTGCGGGTGGTGCTGATGCTCACTACGACGATATCTCCGGGTTTGACGTCAGCGCCTTCGCGGATTCACTTGCTGCCGGTGATATCGTCCTGATCAAAGGTTCGAACAAGGTCTTCTGGCAGCATAACTTTGTTAATAAGCTACTCGAGGTGCTGGCCAAACGCGCTCCCAATGAGTTTTGATAACCCCGGCGAATACCATCGACGGGCTACACTCAGTGTTATATAAAACCCTGAAACCGTGGCATAATTTGACGCTCACTGAGAGAGCTTCACGATGATTGTAGACAGGCTGGGTCGGAAATTTTCGAACCTGCGCGTGAGCCTCACGGCCGCGTGCAACTACGCCTGTACCTACTGCGTGCCGGACGGCAAACGTCTCATGAAGGCACAGCACGAGCTGTCTGCAGATCAGTTGCTGCGGGCCGTGCAGATGCTGCAGCAAGCCACCGGTATCGACAAAGTCAGAATCACTGGCGGCGAGCCGCTGGTTGCCCCCAAGGTCGAGGCATTTCTCTACGGTGTCATGCAACTCGGGCTTTCCGACGTCAGCATGACGACCAATGGGCAACTATTGCTGGCTAATCGAGACATGATTGCGCAGGCTGGCATCAAACGTCTGAATATCTCCCTGGATACGTTGAATCCGCTGAAGTTTCGCCAGATCGCGCGAGGCGGTGATCTCGAAACTGTCCTCGGTGGTATCGAGGCAATGCTGGAGCTCGGCATTAAGCTGAAGATCAACATGGTGCCGATGCGGTCGCAGAACTTCAGTGAAGTCCTGCCAATGCTTAAATTCTGCCTCGAACGGGGCATTGAACTTCGCTTCATCGAGCTCATGCAGATGGGTCACCTCCTTGGCAGTAATGCGTTCCAGGCGGATTTTGTCTCGATGGAGGCCTTGCTCGACGAGATCGGCAAAGCGTATGAATTCAGCCGCACCGAGGCGCCGTATGACTCCACGGCAGCACGCTTCCAGATCCCTGGGGAAGGGGTCTTCGGTATCATTGCCAATGAGACCGAACCCTTTTGCCGCACCTGCACTCGGCTGAGGCTCTCCTCGGACGGTTATCTCTATGGTTGTCTGTCCAACGCGAATCGGCGTTCTATCCGTGAGCTGCTGGATCAGCCCTCGCATCTGGCCCTGCCGAAACTTCAGGGTATGCTGGTCGATGCGCTGAGCGATAAGAAACTGTCGTTTCAGGGCGAAGTCACCGTCATGAAGTTCATCGGCGGTTAATCAGCTGGCGCGATTGCCAGGCATAAACCCGCCACATAAATTGTCTTTTTGAATTCTCTTCGCGTTAGACTGCGGAATGGATCAGCGCTACCGCTTCCAGTCTCTGGGCCCGCGCTGCGAAATCTCAACACCACAAAGATGAGGGTATCAGCATGATGGATCTCGACCTTCCGGAACGACTCGTTCCTGTCCGGGACAAAATTGATCAGTTCGTAAAAACCAAGATTGATCCTTTGACCGATGAATTTCACGAAGCGGTGAACGAAGAGGATAAGTGGACGTTGTCCGAGCGGCAGTCCGAGATTCTTGACAGCCTCAAACAGGCGGCGCGCGATGCTGGTCTCTGGAACTTCTTTCTGCCGGAAAGCCAGGGCGGTGCTGGTGTCACCAACCTCGAGTATGCCCACCTGGCAGAAGTCATGGCCCGGAACCCGATTGCTTCCGAAGTTTTCAACTGCGCGGCACCTGACACCGGCAATATGGAAGTGCTGGAACGCTACGGTACCGAGCAGCAGAAGAAAGAATGGCTGGAACCTCTCCTGGAAGGCAAGATCCGGTCAGCCTTTGCGATGACTGAACCTCATGTCGCGTCATCTGACGCTACCAATGTCTGTACTTCGGCCGTCTTGGAAGGAGATGAGTGGGTCATCAATGGCGAGAAACACTATGCATCAGGTGCGGGTGATTCGCGCTGCAAGATCATGATTGTCATGGTGCAGACTAACCCGGATGCGCCCAAGCATTTGCGTCAGTCCCAGATCCTGGTACCGAGAGACGCGCCCGGTGTTGAAATCCTGCGGCCAATGTCTGTCTTCGGTCATGACCAGGCACCTCACGGACATATGCATATCCGGTTCAACAATGCACGGGTGCCAAAGGAAAACATCATTCTGGGTGAAGGGCGTGGCTTTGAAATATCGCAGGGTCGGCTTGGGCCAGGCCGTATCCACCACTGTATGCGTTCAATCGGGGTGGCGGAACGGGCGTTGGAGCTTATGTGCAAGCGAGCCCTTTCACGAACGGCCTTTGGCAAACCGCTGGCAGAACTGGGTGGAAACTACGACGTCATTGCCGACTCGCGGATAGAACTCGACATGTGTCGACTCGCTGTACTCAAAGCTGCGTACATGATGGATACGCTGGGCAACAAGGAGGCTCGTAAGTATATCTCGGCGATCAAGGTGGCGGTACCAAACATGGCGCTGAAGGTGATTGACCGGGCGATCCAGATCCACGGTGCGCTTGGGGTCTCGCAGGACACACCATTGGCGCAGATGTGGATCGGCCAGCGGACACTCCGCATCGCTGACGGTCCTGATGAAGTGCACCGCCGGGTCATTGCCCGTGCTGAGCTGGCACAGTATCAGTAACGCGCAGCGCCTGTGCCGGGGCGAGCAGCCCGGCACCCTGGAAAAGGTCGCCAATGGCGGCCTTTTTTGTGCCTCTCTGGCGCCGAACCGATCCTGAAGCAGGGGTCAGGTTTTGAGTTTATGGACTGAATATTCGCTGCGAGAGCGACTGGAATCGGGCATACTATGCGACAGTGAGAATTACCAGAGCCTGCGACTGCGGGTGTCTACTTGGTGATAATGAAAATAATAATCTTATTCAGTGCCCTGATCTTCACGGCGTCGTCGCTGGCGGCTGAAGATGTCTTGCCTGCAACAATTGATGAAACGTTTGGCTTTGCCATGCACCGGGATGTTCCCTATGTTCAGGCAACGCTTGATCAGGAAGCCCATCCTGAACAGATCCTCGATATTTACAAGCCTGCGGGCGCTTCCGAGGTGCCGGTTGTACTCTACATTCACGGGGGTGGCTGGGCCTTTGGCGGTAAAGGTGACGTTAACCTCAAGCCCCACTTTTTTACCGCTAACGGGTTTGCGTTTGTCAGCATGAACTATCGGTTGCGCTGGGAACACAAAGTCTACGATCAGCTGACTGATGTCGTTTCGGCTATTCGCTGGATCGAACGGCACAGCAAGCCGTATGGTCTCGATGGAAAACGTATTGTGCTGATCGGAAATCAGTCGGGCGGGCATCTGGCTGCCCTCGCGATTTCTGATCCGGCCTATCTCGCCGCCGCACAAATGCGTAACACGAGTATCAAGGCTGTGGTGTCGATTGATTCAATCAGTTACGACATTCCCCGTGTCATGCGCGAGCTTGGCAGTTTTCTCGAACGCCGGCAGCACCGGCTTATTTTTGGGAACGACGAGTCTGTCTGGACAGCCGCGTCGCCCATAGCGCACATTGAGGGCAAACGAACGATGCCGGCTTTCGCGCTGCTGCATGATCCTGAGCGCGAGGCGATCGTCTTACAGGCAAAGGCTTTCGCGAAAAAATTATCGGATGCCGGCGCGACAGTGATCATGATCCCGGGCTCTAAAGCAGACCCGGGTCGCACCGACGAACTGTTGGGTGCGGCGAATAACGTCGCCACCGGTGCCTTGATGACCTTTCTTCGAAGCCAGATTTAAACGTGGGGCGGGGTGGGCCCATGATATTCAGAATACCGTCGCAGCAGATTTTCCGTTCTGCATCGCTACTGGCAGCACTCAGCACCGTCATGGCTATGGTCTGTTTACCCGCAGAGGCAGAAGAAAGTCTCCCGGCGACGCATCAATTAGAGATTACATGGCGCTCCCCGGCGGTAGCTGGCCGTACAGCGGATCTCACAGTTGAATTCAGGCCGGCATCGGAGATTGTGGCGGGTTCGACGTTATGTATTGCGCCACACTGGACTCAGTCACAGACGCTGCAAAATGACTCTCCAGCGAATAATGGCTACCTGACCCTTGATAATGCCGTTGCGATACCCGTGTCCCACCTGCAGAGCGGTGATTTCGGTGGTCTTGACTCTGTGATACCGGTTCCCTGTTTCGAACTGGCGGCGGCCTCACCATCTCCAGCGGGGCTCCGCCTGAGTGTCTCGAGCCTGCGTCTGCCGGTACAGGTCACAGATTCTTTTCGGTTTGCAGCGTATTTCTCTTCTTCCGGGCTTGAAACTTCAGAGCCTGTTATCAGCAATCCACTGGTCATCACAGCCGGCCCACGAAAAGCCGTCACTGCCTTTGCCAGTACCCTGGCGGTACCCGGGGCAGAGATCGAGTTCTGGATCAGGCAGGAAGATGAATGGGGCAACCTGGCTGAAGACCAGGCGCTCAGCCTCGACCTGTTAATTAACGAGACCTACAGTCGCAGGATTCAGATGTCCGGTGCTGTCGAACGAATTCCCGGTATCCGCTTTGATGCGCCCGGCAATTATCTGCTCGAAGTGCGCAGTGGCGGCGGTGGCCTGCGGGCGATTGCAAACCCCATAAGGGTGTCGGCACGGGATCGGACGGTGCACTGGCTGGAGCTGGGTAAAACAACGGCCGAGACTGACGGCACGCGCTCGGCACAACGTCAGCGCCGCGAAAGTTTGGGCCGGTTTGATTCGACGCTGCTCGCAGATCATGTCAGTGTCGAAGTGACGGGTTCCGGCGATTCCATTCAGGATCAGCCATCCGGCCGCTGGCACTCTGGCCCGAATGAGAAGACAGGCGCTTTTCTCTCGCTCGCATTGCCGGCGGGGCAAGGTGAACTCGTGGTGGCGCTGGCCGAGCAGCCCAGTGATTTTCGTCGCCTGAGTCTGACATCACTGGGCCTGACCCAGGTTGCAGCGCCCGGCGCTGACTATCGCTGGCTCGGTGATGAGGCGGGTCGTCGTGGTTACCGAACCGGCTTTGTCGGCATCACTCACTCCCACAAGCGACCAGAACAATATCTGCCGGTTTACACCGGGGTCTTGCTCGACGGAGGCCAGACAGTAATGGATGGTTTACTTTCGAGGCAGACCTTTGTCAGCGTCGGTGAGCGAGTATTTGTGCAGAGCAATACCCTTGACCTGGGCCTTGAAGCTGAGCGTACGTTGCAGGTTGATGTACTTGCGGCTTCAGATGTCAGCGCTGTCCACCTTTACAAAAATGGTCGACTGCTTTCATCCAAACTGGGGGAAGCGAGGAAAGATGGCGCCTTTACCGCTAGTTTCAGCTCCGACAGTAGACCCTTCAGCGGGATAGAGAGCAGACCCCGCAATGGCCGGGAATGGATCGGTTACTTTGAAGTGAGTGATTCAGCGCTCAATGTAGAATCCCCGTCTGCCGTCCTTGTGCGCCAGGGCAGGAACGTCGCCCGAGTCGATTATTACCTGAAGACCCACGGTGATACTCGCTCGCTGTCTCTGCTGCTCACTGATCCAGGCCCAGACACTGTGCTGGAGATTGGCCTGGCAGAAGTGTTTGAGGACACTGCATGGCTGCCGCTTGATCGTCTGCCACAACGGATGCCTGCCGTGCTCTACCAGATACCATTGTCAGAGATTCAGCGGGGCACGATGCGTGAAAATCAGGTCCGGGGCTATGCGGATCGGCTCGAGATTAAGCCAGCAACGCAAGCGCTGGGCAACGAGGTCAGTTTCAGCTTCACCGACAGCAGTGCACCGAGGCTCGGCGACTACTACTATTTCAAAGTTGAGCTGGTAAATGGGGGGTACGCTTACAGTTCTCCGGCATTTGTCGAAAGTGACTGACTTTTTCAATGTCCGTCAGAGTCGTTATGATGCGCTCTGGCACACTTGATCGGGAACTACACTGTCAATGAAGTATTTGCACACCATGGTTCGTGTCCTGGACCTAGAAGAATCCTTGAAGTTTTACTGTGATCATTTGGGGCTCGTGGAACTTAACCGTCACGATAATGAAGGCGGGCGTTTTACCCTGGTCTTTCTTGCCGCTCCGGGTGATGAATCCGCCCAGGTCGAGTTGACCTACAACTGGGACGGAGATGATCTGGGCGACGGTTCGCGCAATTTTGGTCACCTGGCTTATGCTGTGGATGATATCTATGGCACCTGTCAGAAACTGATGGACGGTGGCGTTACCATTAACCGCCCGCCCAGGGACGGCAGGATGGCTTTCGTGCGCTCGCCGGACAATATCTCGGTCGAGCTGCTCCAGGCCGGCAGCGCGCTGGAGCCTGCAGAACCCTGGGTTTCGATGGAAAATACGGGGGAGTGGTGACACAAAAACCACAGACCTTCCTTACTAACGACAATACAAAGAGATAAGCCATGGCGACTTACATCATGCTCAGCAACCTGACCGATGAGGGCAGGAAAACCCTGAAGGAAAGACCTGAGAGGCTGCATGAAGTTAACAAGGAGGTTGAGTCCATGGGAGCCAGGGTAACTGCCCAGTTCGCCACCATGGGAGGCTATGACTTCGTCAATATCATAGAAGCACCGACCAACGAGGTGATGGTGCGACTCACCGTTGAACTTGGCAGCAGGGGTACGATCAAGATTACGACACTCCCTGCTATGGGTGTGGACGAGTTTGTCGACATGCTCGGCGGAGGCGGCGAGGACTAGCGCACCATGCCCGCCTACGTACTGCTGGCAAGGCTATCCAGTGCCGGACAACGAGAGGTTGGCGCAGCACCGGAAGCCCTGCGTCGCAGTCGCGAGATTCTGGCGCGGTGGGAAGCCAACATTCTTGCTGATCATTACCTGCTGGGCGAATGGGATCGCTGTATCGTCTTTGAGATCTCGGACAATTTGCGAGCGCAGAAAGCTGTGCTGCAGGAAGAACTGACGGATAGCCAGGAGTCCCTGCTGTTGCCCGCGATCGATCTGCCCCTGTTCGTTGATCTGGTGAAACGGGAAATCAGGACCGAAGGACCTCACGAGTGGCAGGTTAAGTGGTGGGCACGCGCAGCCAGACTTGCCATGCGCTGGTATCAGTATGACCGCTGGATCTGGAAGTACTTCAAACCACTCAATATCACAGGCAAAGAGAACTTTGGAAAGATTGAAGGCCCATGTATCGTCGTTGCCAATCACACCAGTCACTTCGATACCCTGGCATTGCAGGGTGCGCTGCCCATGCGGATTCGCAGTAATCTCTACATGGGAGCTGCCGCGGATCGCTGGTTCCTAAAAGGCGGTGGCGGGCGCAAAGAACTCGAACTGCAGCCCTGGTTTAACTCGCTGGTTGGCGGATTATTTCCCATCCGGCGGGGTGGTGGCGCTGCGCAACTGGACTACTCCAAATGGTTGCTCGACCGGGGAGCCAATCTTGGTATCTTCCCGGAAGGTACCCGCTCTACCAGCCGTCACATGGCCCGTTTCAAGCACGGGGTCGCGATTCTTGCGCTCGACAGGAAGGTGCCTGTACTGCCGATTTACCTCAGTGGCCTGTCAAAAATCCGGCCCAAGGGGAGTCGAGATATCACGCCGGGGCAAGTCTGGGCCCATGTCCAGGCGCCCATCTACCTGGATCCTTCGATGAGCGTGCCGGATGCAACCCGGGAGATCTACCGAAGTCTGAATGAGCCACACCAGCGCGCCATGGAACTGGGTCCTGAGGCGGGACGCTGGGGCTTTGATGATATCAATGGAAAGACTAGAGCAACTCCCGCTCAATAAAATCAGCCACACCATCCTCGGTATTGGCTGTCGTCACGTCGGTTGCTGCCCGTTTGACGAGTGCATCTGCCTGGCCCATAGCGACGGAACGACCTGCGCACTTAAACATTTCGATATCGTTGTCAGCATCGCCGAAGGCAATGACCTGATGAGTTTGAATCGATAGATGATCGCAGGCCCGGCTGAGAGCCGTCCCTTTATCGGCCGCTTTTGCAGTGATCGTGATGACGACCCGCCCGGTGGGACCAATCGAGTCAAAAAGATTGACCTGGTCTGCCCACTGACCGTGCAGCGCCTTGACCTTGGCGATAGTTTCGCTGCCCTGAACTGTGGCAATGCGGGGTAGTGCGCCATCAAGTGGCAGGGCGTCAATCCATTTCAATTCTTCGGTAAGAAACCCATCAGCCGGCTTTTGGTCGATTTTCAACCAGGTGTGTGCATCGACAGTCGCTGAGGCAATGCAACGGTTCTCGTTACAGACCTTGTAGAGCTCGCTGACAAATTCCGCCGGCAGTCGCTCGTCGAAAATATCTTTGGATGTCTTTGTGCAGTAAACCTGGGCGCCACTGCAGGCAATGATCGGAGCGCCTGTAAGGCCGATTTCAGCTGTTATGCGCTGGGCCAGCTGGCGCCAGCGAGCTGTGGCAATAATGACATGATAGCCAGCTTCGCTGGCGGCTTTCACGGCATCGCGATTGCGACGTGACAGGCTTTCACCGACCAGCAGCGTGCCATCCAGGTCGATGGCAAGGGCGCCTGCTACCGTTTGGATTTCCGGCATGGGAATTGACTCATCGATAAGGTTTAGAAAAGATGGCAACTTAGCATGAAGGCATGAAGTGAGGTAGTTCTGACATGACCCGCGAGACCTGGCTTGCTCAGGTAACTGAAGAGATCATAGAGCCCGAGCGGGAAATCTGCGATCCGCATCATCATCTCTGGGACAGAAACGGCAGTCGTTACCTGCTGCATGAGATTCTGGCAGACCTTAACACAGGCCACCGGGTAACGAGCACGGTTTTCGTTGAGTGCGATTCAATGTTCAGCGCCGATCTGCCATCCCATTTATCGCCAGTGGGTGAGACTGAGTTTGTCCAGGGGGTCGCCGCCATGTCAGCGTCAGGTGGATACGGAGACTGCAGGGTTGCTGCGGGTATCGTCAGTTTTGCCGACCTGACGCTTGGGTCCGCTGTTGGCGAGGTGCTGCAGGCACACATTGACGCGGCGCCGAACCGATTCAGGGGTATCCGGCATGCGGCTGGATGGCACGATGACGCGGCTATTCGTAATTCGCATTCCAACCCGGTCGAACACCAGATGTTGCAGGATGACTTTCAAAAGGGTTTCGCGGTACTCGGTGAGATGGGATTGAGCTTTGATGCCTGGTGCTATCACACGCAGATAAATGAGTTTGCTGAGCTGGCCCGCAATCATCCGCAAGTGACTATCATCCTTGATCATTTCGGCGGGCCTCTGGGTATCGGTCCATACGAGGGCCGCCATGATGAGGTGTTTCGTGCCTGGCGCGACAGCATTGCGGCGCTTGTTGAGGTAGAGAATGTCTACTTCAAACTCGGTGGCATCAATATGAAAGTCAACGGCTTTGGCTGGCATCAGCGCGATCAGCCGGCAACTTCAGATGAACTGGTAGACCGTACCGCGCCGTATTACGAGTATTGTATTGAGATGTTTGGTGCAGAACGCTGCATGTTCGAGAGCAACTTCCCCGTAGACAAAGAATCTGTGTCCTACGCCGTGCTCTGGAATGCCTTCAAGAAGATGTCGGCCGGCAGGACTGAAGCAGAAAAATCTCTGTTGTTTAATGACACCGCAAGAGAGGTCTATCGACTGTGAACATTATCCGAGGCGCCTGCCTCCGTCGTGATTTCGCCCTGAATACCAAGACTGCCATGCTCGGGTGCTGCCGTTCTTCAGTGGATTCGGTCTTTGGATCCTGCGGTTCAGGCGGTTTGGGTGTTATAGGAAACCCGCATCAGTCGGTTCGTATCGGAGCCGCG
>JAYQAI010000006.1:0-47815 GCA_038136715.1 Gammaproteobacteria bacterium
CAGACAGAGCAGCCAGCATCGCACAATGCGTGAGCCGCGATGTCTCGCCGGGTCATATCTCTGCATGAAATTTTTCCTCCAGGGCGTCCGCAGCACTACCACGGTCTGTCGCCCGCAGCCGTTCCAGGTATTGCGGCAGCTGCCCCCTGACATGATAGGGGCCACCTTCACTGACAACGTTAGTGAGCGGATCACGACCACGTGCAGCATCGATCATCATCGCTGCGTGCCACTCTCCCAGTTTCTTCAGCCCCGCCTCCCGGGTTTCCGTCTCGATCGACGCTATGTTGCGGGTCTCGTGAGGATCATCAGCGAGATTGAACAACATGACGTCATCATAGAGGTGGTAACCATCGTGCAGGGTATCGATCAGGATATAGTCATCCCAGCGCACACCGCGCTGGCAGGTCCAGGCACCCTGGGAAACGATGAGATGATCCCGACCTGTGTCTTCACCTGCGCGCAGAGAGGATGCAAAGCTCTGGCCATCCCAGGACCTGGGCACCGTCACGTCAAGCAACTCAAGGATTGTAGCACTGACATCAATCTGATAGCGAAAGGCTTCAAATTCGCGGCCGTTGCAGCCGTCCAGGCCAGGCCATTTCAGGATCATCGGGATGTGAGTGGTCAGCTGGTCGGCGGTCTGGTGATCACCATAGACATTGAGCTCACCCAGCGTCTCACCATGATCAGATGACAACATCACGACCGTTTCATCATCGACATTCAAATCGGCGAGCAGATTCAGCAGCCTGCCAACGTAGGTATCGGCATAAAGCACGCCGGTATCGTAACCATCAAACATCTTCCGCACGCTGGCCATATCCGGAATCTGCTGCGGCTGTCTCGGCCACTTCGAACCTTGCTCCGCCTTGGGCGCAAATCCGGTGCACTCCTGGGCCGAGTGTGGCCCGCAGGCCTGCCAGTGCTCTGCCCGGATGTCTTCTGTGAGCCACGCCGGCACCGGTTCTGCCGCAAAAGGTTCACCAAAGGCTGCCGGCGCTCGATAGGGCGTGTGCGGGTCCCAGAGGTGCACGTGCAGGAACCAGTCATCCTGTGCGCCGTTGCGCTTGAGCCAGTCACTCGCCAGCGCATAGACCTCATCGGCTGTTTCTATGCCGATGCTGCCCGGCACCCGCTGTGACTCATCAAAGCCTGCGTGCCAGTGAAACGCCGAATGACGCTGTGCGAAAGAACTGATGCTCGCTGTCTTCAAGCCCGCCCGTTTCAGTCGCATTGGAAAACTGGTGATGTGCAGCGCAGACCAGAACTCCCGGTCCGGTCCGCCAATGACGGGGTCCGCATCAGTACCCCCATGATTGACGACTCCGTTGTGGATGCCAAACCGGCCCGTCAGCAAGGCGGAACGGCTGGGCAGGCAAGGTGTATCTGAGGCATGAACATTCCTGAACAGCGCAGCATCCGCTGCCAGCGCATCGATATTGGGCGAAGTGTTACGGTGATAGCCATAACAGCCCAGATGATCCGCACGCAGTGTATCGATATCAATGTAGAGTATTCGCATAGCGGGCCTTCCTGCTGATATTTCCAGTCTGATTTCGAGTCTATACTGAGCAAAACCGAAAGAAGAATAGCAGACATGCTCCTACGATTATTCCGTCGAACCAGCCTGTTCATTGGCGGGCTCCTGTTGCTGGCGCTGCTCGTGGCGATCGCGATGCTGATTGTCAGGCTGACGCTGGTCAGCCTGAGTGACCCCGCGACCGATCAGGTCCATCTGGAAGCAAAGCAGAGCTACCTGGCATCCCTGCCGGCGGCGGATCCAAACGCGCCCAATATCGTCATCATATTTTTTGACGACCTGGGCTGGGGTGATCTGTCCAGCTACGGCAATGCGCTCATCGAAACCCCACAGATCGACGCCATCGCCGCAGAGGGCCTGCGGATGACCAGTTTCTACTCCGCTTCGCCGGTCTGCACGCCCTCCAGAGCCGGCCTCCTCACAGGCCGATTCCCGCCCCGTACCCGGACCGACCAACACGTATTCTTCCCCGACGATCACGCAATAGGCCTGTGGCGCCGGGTAATGGGCCGGGCGAATGCCCTGCCAAGAGAGGAAATCACCGTTGCAGAAGTCCTGCAGAGCGCTGGTTACCGCACGGGCCTGATCGGCAAGTGGCACCTGGGCGAAGCTGCAGGTCACAGGCCGAACGACTTTGGCTTCGAGTCCTTCTACGGCGTGCTGTTCAGCAACGACATGTTCCCGTTTAATCTCTACCGCAACGACGAGGTTCTGATTGAAGACCAGCGCAAGGGCAGTCTGATCGCCGCTGAGCGGGACGAAGCCAGCCCGTTGCCCGGCAGCGGCATTGACCAGCGCGCCCTGACCGGCATGTACACAGATGAAGCCATCTCCTTCCTCGAAGCGGAGGATGACAGGCCTTTCTTTCTGTACCTCGCCCACTCCTTCCCCCATGTGCCACTGTATGCCTCCGAGGATTTCGCCAATACTTCCCGCGGTGGCACTTACGGCGATGTGGTTGAAGACCTTGATCGCAGCACGGGCGCTGTGATGGCCGCCCTTGAACGTCTCGATCTCGCCGAGAACACACTCGTCATCATCACCAGTGACAACGGTGCAGACTACACCGGCAGCCCGGGCTATTTGAGAGGTAGAAAGGGTGAGGTACTCGAGGGCGGCCAGCGTGTCCCGATGATCGCCAGATGGCCCGGCAAGATAGCGCCAGGCCGCGTCAGCAGCGAGATGGCGATGGCCACCGACCTGTTCCCGACGCTGCTCAATTATGCCAGTCTGCCGCTGCCACAGGATCGCATTGTCGATGGTCGCAGCCTGACCGGCTATTTTTCTGGCGAAGCCCCCTCACCTCACACATATCTTTACTACTTCCCCGTGACCGGGCCAGTGCCAGTCGCAGTACGGAACGACCGGCTTAAGCTCCTGGAAAATTCGGGCGATTTGGGCCGGAATCGAAACCATGTGACCCTGCTGACAGGTGACGTTGAGGCACATGATGTTCAAAACCTCTACCCCGCGGAGGCTGGGGCACTCAGGCAGGCCCTCGCCGACATGCAGCAGCAGATTACCGAAAACACTCGCGGCTGGATCGAGTAATCAGGGGCGATCGACATCAGACATGAACTGGCGTCTCGACCGACTGAGATCAATTAGCCGTCGCCAAACTCTGAAGTTAATCTCGATACAAATGACAGGCCACCGCGGTTGCAGAAGACGGTTGCAACGACGGCGCATCGGCACGACAGCGGGCCAGCGCCTGTGGACACCTCGGATGAAACCGGCAGCCTGCCGGGGGGTTACGCACGCTCGGCACTTCACCAATGATCAGGTTCTCGGGTTTACCCGCTTCGACGAGCGGGTCCGGCTCAGGTACTGCGTTCAGCAGTGCCTGCGTGTAAGGATGTTTGGGCGAACGAAACAGCGTATCGCGGTCAGCCACTTCAACAATATTGCCGAGATACATGACACCAACTCTTGTGCTGATGTGTCGTACCACAGACAGATCATGGGCAATGAACAGGTAGGTTAGATTGAGCTTTTCCTGAAGATCCATCAACAGGTTGAGAACCTGCGCCTGAATCGATACATCCAGTGCTGAGACCGGCTCATCACAGATGACAAGTTCAGGATTCAGCGCCAGCGATCGCGCTATGCAGATCCGCTGGCGTTGACCGCCTGAAAATTCGTGCGGATAACGCTCTGCCATATCCGGCAGCAGGCCCACCAGTTTCATCAATTCCTGAATACGCCGATGGTACTCACGCTTGTCACCCGCCATGCCATGCACCCGCAAAGGTTCACCGATGATCGACCCGACCTTCATGCGGGGGTTCAGCGATTCGAACGGGTCCTGGTAGACCATTTGCATGCGGCGCCTGACAGGCCGCATCTGCGCTTTCGAGGCGTGGGTAATGTCCATACCATCAAACAGGATTCGGCCAGCGGTGGGATTCTGCATGCGCAGAATCGTCATCGCCGTTGTCGATTTTCCACAGCCGCTCTCGCCTACCAGGCTGAAGGTTTCCCCTCGCCTGATCGAGAGATCGAGGCCATCCACCGCCTTGACCCAACCCACCGTCTTCTGCAGCAGGCCGGCAGTCACCGGGAAATGGACTTCGAGGCCCTCTACCTCAACCAGGGTGTCTGTTTCACTCATGGCCAAAACACGCTCGGTAATGCCCGGGCTCGACTTCTGCGAGCTCTGGTTTGGCCTGCTTGCAGTCTGCATGTGCATGAGGGCACCTTGGGTGAAAGGCACAACCAGGTGGCGGGTTGGCCAGATCTGGCGGCTGGCCGACAATGGCGTTGAGCCGGCTGCCAGCGACACCATCAAGCGTCGGGATAGAATTCATCAACCCCTGGGTGTAAGGGTGAGATGGACGGTGATACAGGTTGGCGGCTGATGCGGTTTCTACCACCCGCCCGCCGTACATGACGGCAACCCGGTCAGCGTAGCGGGCAACCACACCCAGGTCATGGGTGATCAGAACCAGGGCAGAATCAAGTTCATGCGTCAGCTGTTTCAGCAAGGCCAGAATCTGCGCCTGCACTGTCACATCAAGCGCCGTCGTTGGTTCGTCGGCGATAATGAGCTTTGGCTGGCAGGCCAGCGCCATGGCAATCATGACACGCTGGCGCATACCACCCGAGAACTGGTGCGGGTAATCATTCAGTCGTTGATCGGCATCGGGTATCGCTACCTTACGCAGCAACTCGCCTGCCTGAGCGTATGCTTCTTTCCATGGCACCTGCCGGTGCAGCCAGATTGGCTCTGCCACCTGCTTGCCGATCGTGAGCACCGGGTTCAGTGACGACATGGGTTCCTGAAAGATCATGGCAATGCGATCACCGCGAATTCGCCGGATTTGTTGCATCGACAGATGAGCCAGGTCTTCACCGGCAAAAAGAATCCGTCCCTGCTCCACTTCACCCGCATCGCCCAGCAACCGCAGGATAGAGAGCGCAGTAACACTTTTACCCGAACCACTCTCGCCGACGATCGCCAGTGTTTCGCCTTTGTCGACGTGCAGCGAGACCCCATCAACTGCCTGGACGCGGCCCCGGTCTGTGCGAAAGCCGACCGACAGGTTCTCAATCTTCAGCAGCGGCTCTGCCATCAGTCGAACCCCATTTCTGCTTTGAGTTGCCGGTCAATCCAGATGCGGCTGTAAATGGGACCCGGGCGTACCGCCCCCGCACGCAATTCGCCACCGTAGTTTTTCACCCACGGCCACCAGGCCGAGTGAACGTACCCGACCGGCAACCAGATATAAGGCGCCTCGATCATGATTTCCCGTGTCAGGCGCCGCAGGGTCTTGATCCTCTCCGCTTCATCACGCATGAGATGCACCTGGCGGATCTGTTCATCGAAATACTCACTGGAGTACTGAGAGGGATTCCAGGTCTGGCCGGTCACAAAGCTTTTTCGCAGCGTCGTGATCGGATTCACGTGACCACTGTTAAGGAGATAACCCGGACCATGCGTCTTTGTCGTCATGGCTGACAGGAACGACGCATACTCCATCGGCTGAATCCTGATCTGGACACCGACTTTCTGCAGGTAGCTTTCAAGCAAGGGGATGAGATCCATATTGGAGGGGCTGCAGGAACAAACCTGCACGTCAAAGCTGAACCCTTCCGGTACGCCGGCCTCATCCAGCAACTGCCGGGCCTTCACCGGGTCATAGGTAAAGAGTTCCTGTACTTCTGCCGGCATCTCTGCAAGTGGCTGAAAGTATTCACCAAAGCCGGGGTGCTGCGGGTAGGCCATCAGTTCTGCATGCCCGCCATAGAACAGGTCTACGATCTCCTGCTGGTTTACAGCAAGGTTCAAAGCCCGCCGCACACGGATGTCATCAAACGGTTTCTGATCGACCCGCAGAGACATGAAAGTCCCGGAGGTCCCCAGCCACCGGTTCCACTGCAATTCGGGTGTGGTTTTTTTCAGGTGATCGACAGCGATCCAGCGCATCGCCTCCAGAATATCCAACTGACCTGTACGCAATGCCGTCAGGAACGTCGCCTCATCCTTGATGATGCGATAGATCACCCGGTCAACGAAGGGAATCGGGTATTCCTTACCAGCGATCGCCTCTGTGCCCCAGTAGTCGTCATTCCT
The DNA here is from genome assembly GCA_038136715.1 of Gammaproteobacteria bacterium. Lineage (GTDB taxonomy): Bacteria > Pseudomonadota > Gammaproteobacteria > Pseudomonadales > Azotimanducaceae > UBA9659. The sequence continues at coordinate 6,117 of JAYQAI010000006.1, forward strand.
GCGATAGATGTGAGCATTAGCCTGCACGTATTTCTCGAGGGTAAAGGGGCCGGTACCCGACACGTTACGCCAGTCTTTGCGATCAAGGTTGCCGAGTTCCCGCGGGCTGATGCCGGAGTAGTAACCGTAACCAAAGCGATACATCCATTCGGCGTTGTATTCACTGAACTCGAACACAACGGTATGCCTGTCAAGGGCATAGACCCGGCGGATGTGGTCAAAGTAGGTCGCGATACGCTTCGGGCTCTGATCGATCAAGTTGTAGCTGAATACGACATCTGCAGCCTCAAGAGGACGCGCCGCCATCACACCCGGGCGTTCGGTAAACCGGGCATCGCGGCGCAGCTCGATGACCAGTGTCAGATCGTCCTGCCAGTGCCAGCGCTCGGCGAGTTCACCCCTGATAGCCCCACTCGGCAGATAGGCATCAGCTATAAATGGATAGTCGCCGCCTTTGCGAACACTCTTATCGAGATCACCCGCAAACAACTGTTCGCGCACAGAACCTGTGTCATGGTTACTCTTCCAGGTCCAGTCAGCCGGGTCCCACGACAGCGGCGACAGCGTGACATAGACCGTACCGATGTTGAGATCACCACCGTACTGCGGCGCCACTTCCGCACGCGCCAAAAAACTAAACCATGCCAGCAGCAGGCAGACCAGAGACCGCATCTATCTTCCCCTCATCCTTGGGTCGAGCAGGTCCCGCAACGCATCACCGTAAATATTGATGGCATAAACCACGACGGTGAGACAAAGCCCCGGCGCCAGCGCTAGCCAGGGCCCAAGGTACATATAGGTGCGACCGGAACCACTCAGCATACTGCCCCAGGTCGGCTCAGGCGGTGGCACACCGAGACCGAGAAAAGACAGGCCAGCTTCCGCCAGGATGACCGCGCCGACCCGCGTCGTGAAAAGAACGATAACCACCGGCATCACGTTCGGCAGAATATGAAAGGCGAGAATATGCAGCGTGCTCGCACCAATGGACTGCGCTGCATGCGTATACATCTGTTCCCGAATGCCGATGACGGAACCTCGAATAATCCGCGACCCAGCGATTCCATAGAGGCAACCGAGGATAATGACGATCTGCGGCACCCCAGGGCCGACGATAGAAACAACGACGATCAACAGCACCAGGTCTGGAAATGTCATCCAGGCATCGACGAAGCGCTGGATCACCATATCGACAGTGCCACCGAAGTAACCGGTGACGATCCCCAACACGATAGAGATTGCGGTGGCGAGACCAGCAGCGAGAAAACCGACGATGACAGAGAGCTGGGCGCCGTAAAGAATCCGTGAAAGTACATCCCGGCCAAGGTGATCCGTGCCGAACCAGTGAGCTAAAGACGGTGCCTGCAGCCGCCGTAGCATATCGGTTTCGTTCAGGCCGTAAGGCGCAAGCAGGTCGGCAAAAATACCGCAGAACAGGAACACGGCGAACAACACGCCGCCAATGGCGCCCAGCGGTTTTTCCCGCAACATGCGCTCGTGAAAGGCGAGGATCGCGGACCGCTGCCCTGGTGCCTGTAACACGATCTCGCTCATCGGTGTCGCACCTTAGGGTCGAGGAAACCGTAAGTCAGGTCCACAATCAGATTAATTGTCAGGATGGCGACCCCAACCACCAGGAAGACACCTGTGACCACGGGGTAGTCACGCTGAAAGACCGCTTCCAGCAGCAATAGCCCCATACCTGGCACGACGAAAATCTGTTCAAGAATCACTGCGCCGCCGATCAATAATGGTGCCTGCAGACCAATCAGGGTGACCACTGGTATCAGGCAGTTACGCAGCGCGTGGCGCAGCACCACCATATTCTCGGCAAGCCCCTTGGCGCGCGCGGTTCTTATATAGTCCTGTCGCAACACTTCAAGCATCATGGTGCGCGTCATGCGCATGGTCACAGCCGACAAACTCAAGCCCAGCAGGATCGCAGGCACCAACAGGTGACCGAGGTTGCCAAGCGGATCTTCCAGGAACGGCGTGTACTGCAACGGGGGAGCCCAGCGCCACCAGACGGAGGGAAACACCATTACCAGCGTGCCCAGCCAGAAACTGGGTATCGCCAGCATTAACAGCGAGAAAGAGCGCGCAATGTAGTCCCCAGCTGTGTCCTGCCGCATCGCTGAATAGATGCCAATGGGGATGGCCACTGACAGCGCAACCATGAGGGCCAGCAGCCCCAGTTCGAAAGTGATTGGCAGCGTCGCCGCCAACTGCTCTGTCACCGGTGTGTTCTGCCACAACGATCGCCCCAGATCGCCCTGCAGAATGTCTGTAATCCAGACGAAGTACTGCACATAGATCGGCTTATCGAGGCCAAGGGATGCCTCAATCAGGGCCCGGTCATTCCCGGTGGAGATATCATTCTGAGCCAACATGAGGTCGATCACATCACCTGGAATCAGGCGAATCGATGCGAATACGATCACGCTGGTGAAGAGCAGGGTCGGTATGACCGCCAGCAGGCGACGAATGATGAAAGTCTGCATGTTCGGAGAACTACTTTGGCAATATGGCCTTCGGAGCTCTGCCAGGTCGCCCCGAAGTCGTCAGCGTCAGTCTATCAACCGAAGGGGAAGTTAGGCTATCGTAAAACGAAACCGACAAACTTGCGCTTGTCAACGGGCTTCGACCCTCTTGCAGCGCCCGTTGGATAAACCAAAAGCTATCTCCAGGGAGGGAAGTCTCATGCACGAACTTCGAATGGGTGTCTCCTACGATTTTCGCAATCCGCCGGACTCGGGCCAGACAGACGCCCGCCTTTACAGCGAAATTCTCGAGCAGGTTAAGTGGCTCGATTCAATCGGTGCAGACCTGGTCTGGTTTACTGAGCACCACTTTGTCGAAGACGGCTACCTGCCAAGCTGGGTCCCCGTTGCAGGTGCCATGGCATCAGCGACCCGGCATGTAAGGTTCGGCACAGACATCTGCCTTGCGCCGTTCAACCACCCGGTAAGACTGGCGGAAGATCTGGCGGTGCTGGACAACATTTCCGACGGGCGCGTCGAGTTAGGCCTCGGCATGGGTTACGCACCCCACGAATTCAGGGGCTTCGGCATTCCGGTGGCACGCCGCGTGTCACTGATGAACGAAAGTATCGAGATACTGCAACGGTGCTTCACGGGCGAACGGTTCAGCTACAACGGTAAGCGCTTTCAACTCAGCGATGTGAAGATCACGCCGGGCTATGTGCAACCGGCCGGTCCGCCGCTCTGGATCGCGGCCATGTCAGAAGCCGGTGCCCTGCGGGCAGCACACTATGGCACGAACTTCCTGCCCCAGGGGCTGAAAAAACGCTCCTTCGACCCATGGGTTGATGCTGTCAGTGCACAGGGCCGCTCGACCACTGAGCACCGCGTCGGGATAATTCGCAGCATTCTCGTGACCGACGACAAGGAAAGAGACTGGGCCATGGTGCGGGCCGCTGAGCGTTACCGCATGCAACTCTACCAGCGTTTCTTCGAGGAAAGTGGAGAAGGTTTTGGCGAACACGGTGAACCCGTACCCCAGACATGGATCGTTGGCGATGCCGACCACTGCGTCACTGAGCTGCTGGCATTTATCCAGAAGTTCGGCATCACTGACATCGTGTCCATGGCGCTGCCGCCTGGACTGCGCAGTGAGCAGATGGCGGACAGCCTCGAAAAACTGTTTACCGTGGTCGTACCACGGGTAAAGGCAGCCCTGGCTTAGGCTCCAACACACCGGAAGCTTTGCTTTCGCTGACAAGCCGGCCTCTCCTGTCGCTGACCTGGGCCAGGCGCTGTTTCGCGTGCCAACCGAAACTGGCTGTAATTCAGCGGGCGAGTGTGTGTACACTCCATCAACGCAACCTGAACTCAACTGAGGGTAAAACATGGCACAACTCACCGACGAGGAACTGCAGAAAGTTCGCCAGATGATTGAAATCGACGAGATCAAGCGGACCAAGCTGCTCTATTCACACCTGATGGATACCGTCAGGATCGATGACCTTGCAGAGATCTTCACTGAAGATGCCATTTGCGAGTTCGGTGCCTTTGGCACCTGGGAGGGCCGCGAAACGATTCGAGCGAACTACCACGAAGTAGAAAAAGATGTGCCGCCTTTCGGTGCCATGCATGGCACCTGCGACCACCTGGTAGAACTGACAGGTCCTGATACGGCGCGCGGCCGGTCTTATCTGTTCGAACCTGCCACTTCCAAGTCGGCAGATGAAAGCCCTTTTATTTATCTCGGCGTGTACGATGAGGAGTATCGGAAAGTCGAAGGCAAGTGGCTGATCGCCAGGTGCACGTTGCAGTTTTTCTGGCCAGAACGGCAGTTGACGGGTGACTTCCCCGGCGACTTCCCTGCCCAGCTGTGACCATTCAAGACGAAAACCTGGCTGCACGCTTGACGCGGCTCGAGGACATCGAAGCCATACGTCAGCTAAAAGCCCGCTACTGCGAGATCTGCGATGACGATCACAACACAGCGCTGATTACGTCGATCTTTACCGAAGACGGGACCTGGGAAGGAAAAGGTATCGGCAAAGCCGAAGGTCACCAGGAGATTCGCGAGCTGTTCACAACCTTCCAGCAGGCCATCAAGTTTTCACAGCACATGGTGCAAAACCCGATTATCGAGGTTGATGGCAATGAGGCGACAGCTCGCTGGTATTTCTTCGGCATGTTCAAGTACTACCGCAATGACCAGGCCAGATGGCAGGCCGCCCGCTATCACGAAACCTATCGCAAAATTGATGGCGAATGGAAAATCAGCAGCCTGAAGATCGCACCGCCGGTGATGAGTGTTAAATATGAAGAAGGTTGGTGAACCAGCGAGTGGGCTCCGGTTCATCAAAGAAAGATCACGACAAATTCAATCGTCTAGTCAAGGAAACTCAAAATGAATCCATTCGAACCCTTGTCAGCTGCTGAGATTGAGGCAGCGGTAAGACTATTCCGCGCTGCTCACCCTGACGAGAAGGCGTACTTTTCTTCCGTCGGGTTGCTTGAACCCGACAAGTCAGCGGTGAAAGCCGACGCTGATCTTAACCGCGCCCTCAGGTTGCTGGGTGTCGACAGTCAGGCCGACGGCGGCTTCTGCGCCGACATCGACCTTACCAACGGAAACGTCAGCGCGATCACTCGAATTGATGCTGGTACCCAGGGACCCTACGGGTTCGCCGAACTCGGGCTCGCCGTACACCTGACAAAGACTAATGCCGAATGGCTGGCCGCTGTGAAGAAAAGAGGAATTGATTGCGGAAGCGAGGAAGCACTTAAACTCATCCAGATCGATCCCTGGCCAGCCGGCGGTTATGCCATTGATGCGATCCCGGAAGGTCACCGCGCTGTCCGCTGCATTGCTTTTGTTCGAGAAGCGGCCGGAGACAATGGCTATGCCCGGCCAATTCATGGGCTGATCGCGCATGTGGACCTCACGAGTGGCCAGGTTGTTCACGTTGAAGACAATGGCGTGGTCCCTATGCCGCCTGACTCTGGCCGTTATGATGCCGCGAGCCAGGACAAAACCCGCGATGACCTGAAAGACCTTGAGATCACCCAAAAAGACGGTCCCAGTTTTGAAGTCGATGGCTACGAGGTGAAGTGGCAGGGTTGGTCATTCAGCGTGTCCATGCACCCCGTGCATGGACTGGTACTGCACCAACTATCGCTGCAGGACCGGCCGATTCTTTATCGCGCCGCGCTGTCTGAAATGATCGTTCCCTACGGCGACAGTGACCCTATGCACAGCTGGAAACACGTCCTGGACGCCAGCGAATACAACATGGGTACTCTGGTCAACAGCCTGAAGCTCGGCTGCGATTGCCTGGGTGAGATCTTCTACTTTGATATCAACCAACTGACCTGGGACGGCAAGGTCAAAACGGTTGAAAACGCCATCTGTATGCACGAGGAAGACTACGGCATCCAGTGGAAGCACTACGACAGCGATTCAGAGACCAGTGAGGTACGGCGTTCCCGCCGGCTGGTCATCAGCTCGATTTTCACTATCGGCAACTATGACTACGGGTTTTACTGGTACCTTTATCTGGACGGCACCATCCAGATGGAGATCAAGCTGACAGGTATCGTCGGCGTCAGCGCAGTCACAGAAGAAACTGCCAATCCCGCCCAGTCGCCTCTTATCGGACGAGGTCTTTCTTCACCAGTACACCAGCACGTCTTCTGCTTCCGGCTGGACTGGGAACTGGACGGTGGGAACAACAGCCTGTTCGAGAACGAAATTGAGATCATGCCGATTGACGACAACAACCCGGACGGCACACAGTTCCGGTCAGTCAGCCGCCATCTGACTGATGAAATGAGCGCCATGCGCAATATTGCACCGGAGGTGAGTCGTTACTGGAAGGTCAGCAATCCAGGATCTCTAAACGGACTGGGCAACCCGGTCTCCTACAAGCTGCTACCTGCAGCATCACCCAACCTTTTCGCGCGGCCTGAATCCAGTGTTGGCAAACGCGGTGCATTTGGCCGGCATCACCTGTGGGCAACACCCTATGCCGATGGCGAAGTCAGTGCGTCCGGCCCGTTCACGGTGATGCACAATGGGGAGGGTGGTTTGCCTGACCTTACAGCTGGCAACAGAGATATCGCGGAATGTGATCTCGTCATGTGGCATACGGTGGCACTAACACACGTCCCGCGCCCGGAAGACTGGCCAGTCATGCCGGTCGAATACACTGGCTTTCACCTGATACCGGTTGGTTTTTTTGATCGGAATCCAACCCTGGATTTACCCGGCAAGTGTCACTGAGAGAAGAGGCTAATCAGTGAGCAAAACAGGCTTTGTCTGGCACGAACGCTACATGTGGCATGACACCATGTCCGCCGCAGGTACCTACAGGATAAAGGGTGATCTGCAGCCCGGCCTCCACATAGAGAATGCAGAAACCAAGCGCAGGTTCAAGAACCTCCTGGATGCCTACGACGTAACCCCGCAGCTTCAGGCCCTCCCGTTCGGAGAAGCCTCGGATTCAGACCTGCTCCAGTTCCACACACCGGATTACGTCCAAAAGATCCAGGCACTGAGTGATGCCCAGGGCGGTGATGCCGGTGAGTTCACGTCATTCGGTCCTGGCTCAGCAGGCATAGCAAGGCTGGCCGTGGGTGGAACAACAGCCGCTATCAAAGCAGTCGCAACCGGGAAAGTCGACAATGCATACGCACTGACACGACCGCCCGGGCATCACGCGGAACGGGATATCGGCCGCGGCTTTTGTATTTTCAACAACATGGGTCTCGGCGTGCTGAGTGCTATCAACGAGGGTTTGACCGACCGCGTGGCGATAGTCGACTGGGATGTGCATCACGGCAACGGCACACAGCAGGTCTTTTACGATCGCTCCGATGTACTGACTATTTCCATTCACCAGGACATGCTCTATCCCGTGGACATGGGAACATTAGCCGAAAATGGTGCAGGGAAAGGCCAAGGATTCAATCTGAACATACCCCTGCCCCCGGGTTCGGGTGGCGGCGCCTACCTGGCCACCATGGAGCAGGTTGTTTTGCCAGCACTAGAAGCCTATAAGCCAACGCTGATCGTCGTGGGCTGTGGGTACGACGCCAGCTACTTCGACCTGATGAGTCACATGATGCTGGTATCAACGCACTATCGCGAGATGACAAGGATGATTAAGCAGGCAGCAGACCAGTTCTCTGATGGCAAGCTCATGATGAATCATGAGGGCGGCTATTGTGACTTTTATGTGCCCATCTGTGGCATGGCGGTCATGGAAGAACTGACGGGCATTCAAACCGCGGTCAGGGATCCCTACGCCAAAACAGGAAACGTGCCGGTTCAGGCCCTGCAGCCGCACCAGCAGGACCACATTGACCGAGCGCGCCAGGGTCCGCTCGCCCACCTGAAGCGCAGGAGCTGAAATAAGGTAGGTCTCGGCGCAGGAGCTGAAGAACAGTGGGAGGAGGTTTCCCGAGGCGAGGCTTTTGATCTAGTCAGGGATCGTTGTCTGCAAGCACTGGCGATAAGGGCGCTGGAATCGCAATGCTGATCTTGGTGCCCCGCCCTGGTTCGCTGTCAATAGAAAGCGATCCGCCGGCTTCCTCGATCATCCCCCTCACAGTGCTTAGCCCCAACCCCAGGCCTTTGTCTTTCGTTTTGGTGCTGAAGAAAGGCTCAGTGACTTTCGACAGGTTATCCGCTGAAATGCCTTCACCGTCATCAGAAACCTCGACGATCAGCACGGGGTGATTCTGTGTTTCTGACTTATCCAGCCTCGAATAGATAGTGACTTCACCCAGGTCAGCAATGGCTTCGACTGAATTCTTTACGAGGTTCAGGACAATGCTGGTTACTACCTGGCCATCGATGTCGACGATGACATCATCGACATCGAGTGTTGAAGTGAGACGAATCCTGTCCGGACAAATCGCTACGCCGTTGCTTACACACTTTTCAATCAACCCTCGCAGCTTAGTGGGTACCGGGTTGATGGACAGCGAGGACGAAAATTCACCGATCTGTTGAGTGAGGCCAATACTGTCTTTGACCGCCGCGGCCACGTCATCGAGTATGAGCTGGGAGTTTTGATCGAGGTGCTCTTTGTTCACCAGCTCAAGATTACCTCTTATCACAGCCAGCAGATTTCTAAAGTCGTGCGAAATTCGTGCGCATGCCAGCCCTACAGCTTCGAGCTTGTTCAGGTTCCGTAACCGATTCCTTTCTTTCTGTAACTCCGTGACATCGGCCGCGGCACAAACCATATCCAAAGGCTCACCAATGGAGCTTTTGCGAGGCGCGCTTGCGACAATGACGTTGATCTGGCCGCCGTTCTCGGTGGTTAATACCGCTGGAAACGAGGCAATGTCTCGGCCTCCTGTAGCCAACGCCAGAGCTTCTGCGAAGCCAGCTCTGCTGTCTTCATCCTCAGCGTAATCATAGATTGAAGCACTCTCAGCCATATCGCCCAGCAGGTTTTTGGCGTACTTGTTCTGAAGCGCTATTGTCCCGTCAAATTTTATCGTCAGCAGCAGGCAGCCTACCGCGTCTTCCAGTAGAGAGATGGTTTCTCGCTGACCGCTGATCGTCGTCGCTTGATCAATAATCTGACTGTCCTGCCTCGACTGACTCAGATAGATGCCCCTCAAAGCCAGACAGGTAATGACTACCATGAGCGATTGGGTCAACGCTCGCAGAACGATGGCTTGACTGGACTCCAGGCTGATGACGACTTGCCCCGCATTTAACCCAGTGACCATGGCAAAGATGGTACACAGGGCCAGGAAAATTAAGACAAAGACGAAGCCACGGTCGCCATAAAAAACCGTGGACGCCAGCATCAATATCGGTGCAACCAGCATCATGTTGCCCAACAGGCCTTTGAAGGCCGTCATCGACAGCACGGTGATGCAGAGATAACCCACTATTGCAGCCTTCAAGATGGCTTCCGACACCTTGGAGCGCACAAAATAAAGGGCGGGAAACAACAAGCTGGCAGCTGCGGGTAAAAATAATATTCCGCCAGTACCCGAATCGAGCAATCTGAACAGGCCGAGGCCACCGAGTATGGGCGCCAGCACCGTCAACAGGATGAAAAGATACTGAAGCAGCCAGACTTGAGAGGACCTGGAGTCCATGATTGGCAGGGAACATCCTGACGACAGAGGCTCATAGGATACCTGGACCGCTGGCCGTATCAAGCTAAAGAAACGGTCCAACATCAGTCTTTCGATGATACGAGTGATAGACACGCCCAATGGTTAGCCGACGATACGAGGATTGCCAGATCAATGGAGGTGTCAATTGTTGGTAGAGGCTTCACCTGTTCGTAGAGGCGTCACCTGTTGATAGATGTTGGTTGGGCGTCGAAGCAATCGAAGCTTTGGGGACCGCATGGTTGGTGGGTCGTGCTGGATTCGAACCAGCGACCAATTGGTTAAAAGCCAACTGCTCTACCAACTGAGCTAACGACCCCTATCGCGACGGCGGCTATCATACCGATTCCCAGTTAAAACTCAAGACAGTGAGGCAGACTCAGCGCTATAGCAGCAGGTGTCCACCGTCCAGTACCAGGTGCTGACCGGTCACGACGGAGTGTCCTTCGATAAAGTTCAGGATCGACTCCGCCACAGTGTCGGGTGTGCACGTAGTTCTGAGCGGGGTATTGGCCTCGAGGAAGGCTTTGCTCGCGTCATAAGTTTCCTGCCCCATACCTTCGGCGAGCCAGTCACCAGTAATAAAACCGGGGCAGACCGCATTGACGCGAATCTCCGGTCCAAGCGCGCGTGCGAGCGATTGCGTCATGGTGACAAGCGCGCCTTTTGAAGCAGCGTAAGCGATGGAGCTGCCCACACCTTTCACACCGGCGATTGATGCCACATTGACCACCGACGCATCACCGGAGGCAGTGAGCGCCTTGCGGGCCGCTCGGACCATCTGGAACGGACCAACCACATTGACGCCGTAGATATGTTGAAAGTCTGCGGCGTCTAAGCCTTCCAGATCACCGTGGGCGACGAACTTTGTGGTGCCGGCATTGTTCACCAGGCAATCAAGCCTGCCCCACTTTTCGAGCGTTGCGGCAACCATGCGACGGCAATCTGCATCGCTGCTGACATCTGCCTGGCACAGCAGGGTCTCTGCCCCGAGGGCTTCACACGCTTCTGCAACCTGCTTTGCTGCGTCGGCACTGCGCGAGTAGTTAATCACGACGTTGCCACCCTTTCCTGCCAACAATCGAGCAGTCGCTGCGCCGACACCTGAGGATGATCCCGTCACAATAGAGACGCTGCCTTTGACTTCCATTGTTTTAATCCTTCAGCAGAAAAGTCGCAAGATAACCTCAGGCTGAGCGTTTGCCAATTAAAGCGTGCCGAGGTCACAGCCCCTGCGTTCAAGAATCGGCTTCAGCTCCCGGTAGGCCGCAGGCGTCAGCGACAGTGGAATCCGCGGAAACAGGTGATGAATGATGTGGTACTGCATGCCCGCCGAGAAAACATTACCCAGCTTGCTTTTCCAGCCCCGGGTATCACGATACCTGCCCTGCCCTACCCCCGGGTAGTGAGGCGCCCACGAGAGGTAATAAAGCAGATGAGCCTCCGCGATTATCTTTGGCAGCCACCACAGCAGCGCAGCCTCAATCGCATGGCCGGACCACGCCATCGTGAACATGATGACGAGATAAACGCCCTGAAATACCAGCATATCTAGCATGAGATCTGGTTTCCCGATTCGATCAAGGCATTTGCCATAGGCGCCATTTCGATCCCCTTCCGGTTGTCGATTTTTCAGCCAAGTAACGAAGAAATCCGGCGTATTCCTGGCATGCACGTCATAATCCGGATCAAGTTCCGGATCATTACAGTGCGCATGGTGTTCCATATGTGTCGCCCGCAAAATTCGGTACGGGTAGACCAACGGAATCGTGGAGACGTGACCCAACAGCTCGTTCAGCCAGCGCAGCGGCTTGCCCCGCCCTGCAATAATGTTGTGCTGGGCTTCGTGCGACGGCAGATACGACAGGGCAACATTGAGCGTCGCAATCGGAAAGGCAATCCATAGCGGCACGATATCAAGCAGCACCAGCGGGAACAGCGAGATGAAGATCACGCAGTTGCCGAGACCCCAGGCAACCGCACCCCAGGGCACGATGTTCATGTATTTCTTGGCAAGCTCCCGTTCGAGCAGGCCGAGCTGATCCTCCGTCAACTCATCAAGGTTTTCAGGAATCGTCACTTGATCCATATCCAGCTCCCTCTGAATTGCGCCATCAGAGCAAAAGGCAGAACGATCAAAGCACTCACAAGCCACGTCTGCATACCCGGGGCCATGACTTCAACCGCAATCAGCACCTGCGTCACGAGCGGCCAGAGAAAACCGACAGCAAAGGCCATCGGTGACAAAAAAATCTTGATTAGCAGTTGCAACGCTCCCTCCTTTCCTCGTAATGTAGACATTGTCTACTTCATTTAAGCCCATCATGCAGATGGCGTCAACATGAATTTATGAGCTCAACGACAGCGAAACCCTACCACCACGGTAATCTTCGGGCTGAAATAGTGCAACGGGCCGTCGAAGTGATTGATTCTGAGGGGATTGAAGCACTCACACTGCGCGGGGTCGCTCGCGACCTCGGGGTTTCGCACGGCGCACCCAACCGGCACTTCAGGAACAAGCAGGCACTCCTTTCCGAGATCGCTGCAGAAGGCTGGACCGAAGTTAAGCGCGCGACGCTGCATGCGGCCATCGAATCAGGCAGTGATGACCCCCGCATCAGGTTGAATGCCATGGGACGCGGCTATATGCGCTGGGCCCTGAATCATCGACCTCTCTTCCGTACCTTGTTTCATCCGGATGTGATGCGCTTTGCGACATCAGAGCTGCGCAGCGTGATGAGTGATTTCGCTGATTCGGTGCAGGAAGCCGTGGCGGCGACCCAGGTTGCTGGCCGGCATCCTGATGTGCCGCTGCCGTTGCTCACCCTGTATACGAATTCGGTGCCAACGGGTGCCGCGCTTCTTCTCGTTGACCCGCTTCTGGAAGGCGAGATGCGGGCTGATGGGGTTGATCAGGAGACGCTGATTGAACAGGTCATCAACCTGGTCGTGCCACTTCCCGCTAGCTGAATTCGACCCCCTCGAACTTGCCTGAATCGCGCCACTGGTGCAGGTAGTTGAAATAGGCCACAGGCCCGAAAGGATAGCTGACCGCCCGTGTCGTGCCCTCATCCCAGCCCTTACCTTCATTGTTGTAATAACCGGGCGTGCATTCCGTTGTCCCGATCATCATCGGGGGCGCCTGCAGCAACAGTTCAAGCCAGGCGTCTTCGGCTTCCCGGGTGACTTCGATTTCCCTGAAACCATGATCTCGCGCATGCTTCACCATCATACCGATCGTGTTACCACACTCCGTCAGGTTGTGCGGATAGTTGGAGATCAGGTTGGCACCCTGGCTGGCCTGGACGATAAAGAGATTCGGGAAGCCGTGAACGTGCACACCATGCAGGGTTCGCATACCCTCTGCCCAGTAGTCTGACAGCCTGAGGCCTTCCCTGCCGACGGTGTCATAACCAGCCCGACGCTCGTAGGGCGTGCCCACTTCAAAGCCCGACGCATAGATGATGCAGTCGACTTCGTACTCAACACCCGCGACGACAACGCCCGTCTCAGTAATGCGTTCGACACCCTGGCCATCCGTATCAACCAGCTGACAGCCGGGCTCATTGAAGGCCGGCAGGTATTCATCATGAAAACAGGGGCGCTTGCAGAGCTGCTGGTACCAGGCCTTCAGGTCCTCGGCCGTCTCCTGGTCTTCGACGATCGCGTTACAGCGGGCACGGATCTCTTCCATCTTCTCAAAGTCGGCGTCCTCGTAGGCTGCCATCATGTTTTCGACGGTCAACTCGTCCCTGTCAAGCTTGCTGATCTTGTCTCGAACCCGCTTCGAGATATCGGTCCAGCCGTCCTGCACCAGGTCTTCTTCTGCGGGCTGACCGGTCTGGTTCGCCGTGAAATTTTCAATCCAGCGCATCTGCCAGCCTGGCGTTGCTATCGCCTTGAACCACTCAGGATCAATCTCCTGATTGTTCCGCTCATCAACTGAAGACGGTGTGCGCTGGCAGACGTAGAGTGCTTTTGCACTCTTTGCCAGGTGTGGAATGCACTGCACAGAAGTGGCTCCCGTCCCAATAATCGCGACGCGCTTGTCGGCCAGCTTCGAGAGCGGCGCGCCGTCAGGATCGCCGCCGGTGTACTCGTAGTCCCAGCGACTGGTGTGAAATGAATGTCCCTTGAAGGATTCGATGCCCGGGATGCCTGGCAATTTTGGCACATGCAGCGGACCGGTTCCCATGCCGACAAACTGTGCAGTGAAGTCGTCACCCCGGTCTGTGGTGATATGCCAGACCTTCTCTGCTTCATCCCAGCGCAGTTCTCTGACCTGGGTATGGAACAGCGCGTTGTCATAGAGATCATACTTGCGCCCTATACGCTGGCACTGTTCAAGAATCTCAGGCGCGAACGCATATTTGCGCGACGGCATGTGGCCGGTTTCTTCCAGCAGCGGCATATAAATGAGCGCCGCGGTATCGCACATGGCCCCTGGGTAGCGGTTCCAATACCAGGTGCCGCCGAAGTCTCCGCCCTTTTCGATAATGCGGACGTCCTTGATGCCGTTTTCGACGCAACGCGCGCCAGTAACCAGCCCAGAGAAACCTCCGCCAATGAAAGTGAAGGTCACATGGTCTTTTTTCGGTTCGCGCTCTGTGCGGGGCACATAAGGGTCTTCCAGATAGTGCGACAACTGATCCTTGATTTCGATGTACTGATCGTTGCCGTCTTCGCGCAGTCGCTTGTTACGCTCCTCGCGATACTTCTGGCGCAGTGCTTCTTTATCGAACTTAACCGGTTCGTGGTTCGCGGCTTCTGACATGTTTCCTCCGGCTGCCTGATCGTCAAACTGGAACGGTGAAAATGATGGAGGAGCCATGATCACTTATCAAACTCCGGCAGCTGGGCGAATCCCTGGGAATTACTGAAATCTATTTTGCGCGGCTGCCCCTCGAAATCTTTCAACGGAGCAAGTTTGGGGTCGAACCAACTACCGTCAGTTCAAATTAACGACCTGCGAGCTGGAAGTGCAAGCTATAATCGCCATATGAAACTCAACTACAAGAACACCGCCAACACGTTCGACGAGCTCTTTACCCAGGCAGGTCGCGCCCGTCCGGGCCTGTCAGAGCTCAGCAATTTCCTGAAGAAGGAAAGCCTGATGAGCCTGAACCAGCGCCAGAGTGCCGCTGAAATGATGATCAGGACCATGGGCATCACCTTCACCGTCTATTCCCAGGGCGAGAACATTGATCGCGAATGGCCCTTCGACATTATTCCCAGAACGATCCTGAAAAAAGAGTGGGAACGCGTCCAGGAAGGCCTGGTGCAGCGACTGACCGCTCTCAACTGCTTTATCAACGATGTCTACAACGACCGCAAAATCATCAAGGATAAGGTCGTCCCTGCGGCGCTGCTGGATTCGTCAACGAACTTTCGCGAGGAATGCGTCGGCATTACACCTCAATTCGGCGTTTGGGCGCATATCTGCGGCTCCGACCTGATCCGCGATGCTGACGGCACCATGTATGTGCTGGAGGACAACCTGCGGGTACCTTCGGGGGTCTCCTACATGCTGGAGAACCGCAACATCTCGAAGCGGGTACTGCCCGAGCTGTTCGAGCGTTACAACATCCAGCCGATGGATAACTACCCAACCCAGCTGTTCGATACGTTGAGTTCTATATCGCCCTACCCCGCCGACTTCCCTGAGGTCGCGGTGCTGACACCCGGGATATTCAATTCTGCCTACTTCGAACACTCGTTCCTCGCACAGCGTATGGGTGCAGAGTTAGTTGAGGGCTCTGACCTCGTGGTCGGCGACGATGACTGCGTGTACATGAAGACTGTCGGCGGACTTTCCCGCGTTGACGTGATCTACCGGCGCATCGATGACCTGTTCCTTGACCCTGAAGTGTTCTTAAAGGATTCCGCCCTGGGCGTGAAAGGCCTGATGCGAGCCTGGTCGAAGGGAAAAGTCGGTCTGGCCAACGCACCGGGTGCCGGCGTTGCCGATGACAAGGTTGTCTACACCTACGTGCCCGAGATGATTAAGTACTACCTGGGTGAAGACCCGATTCTGCCGAACGTGCCCTCCTACAAGTGTGAAGACAAGACCCAGCGCCAGCATGTACTGCAGAACCTCGAGAACCTCGTCGTCAAACCGGCAAACGAATCCGGCGGCTATGGTATGTATATCGGCCCGCGTGAAAACAAACGCACTACTGCAGAAATGAAGCGGCGCATCAAGGCCAACCCAAGAAACTACATTGCCCAGCCCATCATCAATCTCTCGACGGTGCCGACCCTGTGTGACAACGCCATCGAACCGCGGCATGTCGACCTGCGACCCTTTATCCTGCAGAGCGATCGTTCTTTCGTCACCGCGGGCGGCTTGACCCGCGTCGCCCTGGTGAAAGGTTCTCTGGTCGTGAACTCATCACAGGGGGGCGGCAGCAAGGACACCTGGATCATCGAGGAGAAAAACCCATGATGCTTTCACGGGTAGCAGAGCGCATGTACTGGTTCGGTCGCTATATCGAGCGAGCAGAAAACACGGCACGCCTGCTCAACGTTAATACCAACCTCATGCTCGATCTGCCTAAGGTGAAATTTATCTGGAACAGCCTGATCGATATCACCGGTTCCCAGCAGGCCTTCGCCGCTCGTTTCCAGGTCGAGGACGAGCGCAATGTCGTCAAGTTTCTGCTCGACGATCCGTCCGGCTCCATCAAGCACAGCATCGAGATGGCGCGCGAGAACGTTCGGACAACGCGCGAGATCATGCCAAACGAGACCTGGGAGAAGGTCAACGAGCTCTACATGTACATACCGGAGAACATAGCAAGCGGACTGAGACGTACCGGCCGCCATCAGTTTCTGAAAGACGTGATGCGCAGCTGCCAGGAGATCACGGGCTATCTTGCCGGTTCTATGAGTGCCAACGAGGCCTATAACTTCATCAAGATCGGTCGCAATCTGGAACGGGCCGACATGACCACCCGCATCATCGATGTCGGTGTACTGAATCTCACCATCGATGAAAACTCAGAGATCAAAGAATACGAAAATATACTCTGGAACAACGTGCTGCGTTCGTCGACCGCCTACCAGATGTATCGCCAGCATGTGAAAGACCGGGTCAATGGCGAGGACGTTTGTGACTTCATGATCAACGATCCCGCCTTCCCGCGCTCCGTGACGCACTGCCTGAAAGAGGTTCAGAGCTGCTTCGAGACGCTGCCGAATCGAGATCATCCACTTCGCACCCTCGCACACACGCAGCGCATGATTGCGGGCAGCGATGTCATCTCACTGTTGAACGAGGGTGGCCTGCACCAATACATCGATGAGATTCAGGAGGACCTGGCTGATATCCATGACCAGCTGGTACAAAACTGGTTTCGGCATGATTCTGCCGTCTTACCTGCGGCAGCTGATGCCGGCTAGCCCTTCTGCTCGACACAGGCCCCGGCGGGGGCATCGCCCATCAACGGGGTTTCAGCTGCAGGGGCCGCAAGCGGCCCCTTTAACTTCACAAAGATCGAGGAGGCCGGCTAGACACGCTCGATAATGATGGCTGGCGCCATGCCGCCACCCGTGCACATGGTAATCAGACCGGTGTTAAGGTCACGACGTTCCAGTTCATCCAGCACGGTACCAATCAGAATAGAGCCGGTGGCGCCGATAGGATGACCAAGGGCCATAGCGCCACCATTGACGTTAACCTTCTCAGGGTCCAGCTCAAGATCACGCATAAACTTGGCCGCGACCACTGAAAACGCTTCATTCACCTCGAACAGATCAATATCGTCAGTCGTCATGCCGGCACGTGCGAGCACTTTTTTGGCCGCGGGGACCGGTTCATTGAGCATCAGTGTCGGACTGCCGCCGGCAGTCGCAATCGCCCGAACCCGGGCTCGCGGCTTCCAGCCGACTCTGTCGGCATATTCCTTCGAGGACATGATGATGGCTGCTGCGCCATCGACGACACCGGAACTGTTGCCAGCGTGATGCACATGATTGATCTTAAGATCCGGATAGGCCCGTTTCACCAGCTGGTCGAAGGTCTCACCGTCGTTATCAATGGGTACTCCCATGAACTGATCGAACACCGTTTTCAGCTCTGCCAGTGATTCCATCGTTGTGCCGGGGCGCGGAAACTCCTCCCGGTCGAGCGCAACTGAACCGTCATCGTTCATGACAGTGATCACGCTCTTGTCGAAATGTCCGTTCTCGATAGCATGTTGGGCCCGCTTCTGGCTTTCTACGGCCAACGCATCAACGTCTTCGCGACTGAAGCCTTCCAGCGTTGCAATCATGTCGGCACAGATGCCCTGGTGTGGCTGCGGATGCTGGTCGCGCAAATGCAGATTGCCGCCATCAACGGTGCGATTGTTGTTGCGGTCTTTGCCTGACAGGGTTGCGGTGTAGGACATCATCTCGACCCCGCCCGCGACACAGAGATCGTCCATACCGGCCATGATGTTAGCTGCAGCAATATTGGCAGAAGTGATGCCCGATCCGCAGAAGCGATCAAGCGTGACACCACTGGCGTGCTCACTCCAACCTGCATCCAACGCCGCCATGCGGCCAACGTCATTACTCTGGTTGCCGACCTGGGTACTGCAACCAATGACGATATCGTCGATATCTTCGGACTTGAGGTTGTTACGCTCGCCAATCGCCTCAAACACCTTGGCCAGCAAACGGCCTGAATGGAAGTGTGAAAGCGCGCCCTTGCCTGGCTTGCCGACACCACGCGGCGTGCGGGCGGCGTCAATAATGTAGCAATCTGCCATGTGAGTTTCTCCTGCTGTATCAAGTGGAATCAAAGATCGTCGGGCATGATCACAAGCAATGACGCTAAAATCAAATTCAGCCGAACCTGTTATTCTTAAGCTATGACCGAACTCAATACCTTCCGCAAAGAGACCCGCGAGTGGCTCGAAACCCATTGCCCGCCCTCGATGCGGACCCGGATGGTACCCGGTGAAGAAGTGACCGGCAGTACGAAAAAGCGCAGCAGTAACCCAGATGCCTACCTCTGGCTGGAAAACATGGCAGCGCGCGGCTGGACAGCGCCCACCTGGCCCAGGGAATACGGCGGTGGTGGCCTGTCGATGGATGAATTCCTCGTGCTGCTCGAAGAGCTGCAGAACATCAATGCCCGCCCGCCACTCGGCGGCATGGGTATCACCATGATTGGCCCAACCCTGCTCGAATACGGCACCGAAGCGCAGAAGCTGCGTCACCTGCCACTGATCGCCCGCGGCGAGGTGGCCTGGTGCCAGGGGTACAGCGAACCTGGCGCCGGCTCTGATCTGGCCAGCCTGCGAACCCGGGCAGACGACGTCGGCGACTTCTACCAGGTCAATGGTTCAAAAATCTGGACGTCGGGTGCTAATTACGCAGACTGGATGTTCTGTCTCGTGCGGACTGATCCGACAGCACCAAAACATCAGGGCATCAGCTTCCTGCTGTTCAGCATGGACAGCCCCGGTGTCAGCACCATACCGATCAGGCTGATCAACGGCGAATCACCTTTCTGCCAGACCTTTTTTGACAACGTCATGGTCCCAAAAGAAGACCTGGTGCACCGACCCGGCGAGGGCTGGACCGTCGGTAAGCGACTGCTCCAGCATGAGCGCTCTGGGCTCGCTGCACTCGCCAGCGCCGAGACAGCGGGCGTCATGGAACGCATCCGGCCGCTCAAGCCTTTGCCTGACCTGGCCGAAACCTATGACAGCATGACACCTTCACTTAGAGCGGAAATCCTCGACAACGAGATGCTGCGCCGTGCATTCCTGCTGACCCAGCGCCGCACTGTCGAGGAATCAGAGTCAAAAACACCCGGGGCTGCGACTTCTATTTTCAAGTATGTCGAGGCTGAATACGTCAAGGCGCAGCTCGAGCTGCAGGTAAAGATTCGTGGCACAAGCGGTCTTGGGTGGGAGGGAGCCCCCTTCACCGATGAAGAAATCAGCAAGGGCCAGCTCTGGCTGGAATCAAAAGCGATTTCTATCGCTGGTGGCTCAAATGAGATACAACTGAACATCATTGCCAAGCGAGTGCTCGGCCTGCCGGACTGAAGACGCAAGCCGGCACATCAAGGGGAGAACCATGACAGAAATTATTACCGGGCCACTCTGGGCCGCACGCAACTGGTCGGCCGATGCTGGTGCCGGCAGCATTCACGATGACGACACAGCCGAGGAGCTCGGGTTTCGCGGTGGTACCGTCGCCGGTGACGTCCATATGAACCAGTTTGTGCCTGTACTGGTTAACATCTTTGGCAATGAATGGTGCGAGACGGGCAACCTTTCACTGAACTTCCGCAACGCCACCGTCGACCAGGAAAAAGTCCAGGTCTTCGCCGAAAAGCCAGCGCCGGGACAGACGCAGACCCGGGTCTGGATGGAGCGCGAAGACGGCCTGCTGGTGAGTGAAGGTACTGCTGCCATCGGTGACCATGCGCAGTCGGCGCTGCGCGCTAAGGACTACCGGCCGTGTGATCCGTCTGAGCTCAGGATTTTAAACAAGGTTCAGCCGGGCATGTCGCTCGGCACCTACGAGGTTCACGCCGGCACCGACAAGCAATTTGAGCGTTACGACACCCATGTCATCAGCGATCCCCTGTCCTGGTACCGCGATACCTCACCCTGGGGTGACGTCATCGCTGCGCCCTCAACGGTACTTGAGTTCCTCTGGGCACCCGCCATGCAGGGCCTGGGCCCACTGGTGGGCGATTCCGTTGGTCTGTTCGGTGCGATTGAAGTCGGGTTTCACCATGGCCCAATGCTGATGAACCGGGACTACCGGATCGAAACTGAAGTTGTCTGTGTCGGCCAGAGTCCCCAAACCGAGTACCTCTGGTATGACATGGCGGCCTTCGACAATGACAATCAGCTCGTCGCCACGCTGCGCATGCAGTCACGGGCAATGAAGGCATCATCGCCGCTTTACGAGCAGACAGCGAACTAGACGAGAACGCGACAAGTGGCGGTGGTCTCGATTACGCCGGATTAAACGGGGATGTAGTCAGGGTAAACCGGATCCCAGATCATGTCGTCCAGGGCCCTGTTGAGTTCGGCTGGCGTTTTCATCGGAGCGCAGCCCTCTTCAACCGCGCGCAACGCCACCGCAAGGGCGACCTCGCGAGAAACTTCCCGCAGGCGAGTGACTGAAGGATAGAGCGAGCCGGTGTCCAGTTCCTCTTCTGAAACTGACCTGGCGAGCGCCGCTGCCGCCGCATTCACCATGCCATCTGTCACGGCCTTGGATTCCGCGACAAGGGCGCCGAGACCCAGCCCCGGGAAGATGAAAACATTGTTACCCTGGCCAATGGTGTAGGTTTTGCCGTCAAGCTCAACCGGGTCATAGGGGGAACCCGTCGCCACCAACGCCTGGCCGTTCGACCATTTCAGCAAATCCGCAGGCGAGGCTTCTGACAGGCTGGTCGGGTTAGAAAACGGCAGGATAATAGGCCGTTCGGTGTGGCTCAGCATTGATTCAACAATATCCTGGTGGAACGCACCGGGGGAACCGCTCGAACCGATGAGAATAGTGGGTTTGTAGTTGTCGACCACCATTTCCAGGTTCGGGTCATTGACGTCGAGGTCGTACTCCCGCGCCATCTCGCGTGACCATGCAATCTGCTGCTTATAGTGATCCTCGGGGATACGATCACCGATCACGAGGCCCTTGCTGTCGAGTACCGCAATGGATCGCGTGATTTCATCCTCTGACAGCCCGAACTGGGACAGCTCGTCCATGATCTGCAGGGCAATCCCGTAACCGGCGGCGCCGGCGCCATGAATCACGATGCGCTGCCCGGCAAGTTTCTCACCCTTGGCACGCAGGCCGGAGAGCACACCGGCAACAGTTACCGCACCTGTGCCCTGAATGTCGTCATTAAACGACAGGAAACGGTTGCGGTATTTCTCGAGCAGGATAAGCGCGTTGTTGTTCCTGAAATCTTCCCATTGAATCAGGCACTGCGGGAAAACTTCCGCGACAGCTTCGACAAATTCTTCACACAGCTCAAAATACTCATCACCGGTGACCCGGGGATGGCGCCAGCCAAGATAGAGGTCGTCGTTGAGCAGTTCTTCGTTATTGGTGCCAACATCCAGGCAGATCGGCAGCGTCTGTGACGGGTGAATACCCGCGCCCGCGGTATAGAGTGCCAGCTTGCCAACCGAGATAGCCATGCCGCCCGCGCCCTGGTCACCGATACCAAGAATCGATTCGCTGTCAGTAATGACAATGAGGCGGATGTCGTCAAAGAAAGGACCCCGTCTCAGCATGTCTTTCATGCGGCCCTTGTCTTCCGGTGTGATCCATAGACCTCGACCACCACGGAACTCATGGCTGAAGCGCTGGGTGGCAGCACCGACCGTGGGGGTGTAGATGACAGGCATGAAATCCTGCAGGTTTTCGAGCAGGACGGAGAAGAACAAATGTTCATTGCGATTCTGCAGCGTCACGAGACCAGCGTAGCGGTCGAGTGGATCGCTGAGACGCTTGATATTGGCGCTGACGCGCTGGACCTGTTGTTCCAGCGTGTTGGTAGCGTGCGGCAGCAGACCGTGCAGGTGAAAATCATCACGCTCCTGTGGCGTAAATGCCGTACCTTTGTTGAGCTGCGGATGACGAATGAGATCGCCGCCACGCAGCGGCACCTCGAGGCGTATTTGTCCGTCTTTTGTCTTGATTCGCTTCAGTGGTCTCATCGCATACCCGTCATCAGCAGTATCACCTTTGTGAACTGCCGCATGTCCCTGAAAAAGCCCGAAATTCTAGCAGTCTGGGGGGTGCCAGTCATCCTGGCACCCGCCTCGCCCAGTCCTTACTTCGGCTGCATGCGGATACCACCATCCATTCGGACAGTTTCCCCGTTCATGTAGTCATTTTCGATCAGCATCTGTGCTACACGCGCGATCTCCTGAGGCTCACCCAGGCGGCGCGGGAACAGGACCGTGTTGGCCAGCGACTGCTTGGCCGGCTCCGGCAGGCCCTGCAGCATTGGCGTGTTGATCAGACCGGGCGCAATCGTGTTGACGCGCACGCCCATGCTGGAAAGGTCTCGAGCGATTGGCAGGGTCATGCCAACGACACCACCCTTCGATGCACTGTAAGCCGCCTGACCGATCTGACCCTCGAACGCGGCGACAGAGGCCGTATTGATAATGACGCCGCGGCAGCCGCAGTCCGTCACCGGCTCGTTTTCCTGCATTTCAACGGCAGCCAGACGAATCACGTTGAATGTGCCGACCAGATTGACGTCAATCACACGCTTGAACCAGTCGAGCGGCATCGGGCCATCCTTACCAACAGTACGGGCAGGCGTACCGATACCCGCGTAGTTACAGACGATGTGGACACCACCAAAGGCCTCCTTAACGCCTGCGATGCCCGCTGCAACAGACGCTTCGTCCGCTACGTTGACGTTGAAGTAGACACAGCCGTCTGCCAGAGACTCCGCGCGCTCCTTGCCCAGTTCGTCATTCATGTCAAAGATCGCCACTTTGGCACCCATGCTGTGCAGCAACTCAGTCGTCGCCCAGCCGAGGCCAGACGCGCCACCCGTGATAATCGCCGTCTTCCCGTTGATATCCATCTGAATTCCTCCTGTCCTAAGAAAATTTGCGCCGAATCATACACAAAAAGTTAGTGGTTGGGTGGTCACTAACGTTCAGTGGGGGCTAATGTTGAGATTAGCTGCCTTGATAGCTGGTATTAGGTGAAAGCTATATAATCGCCGCTCGGATTAACAGCGCTAATCATCATGCCTAAAAAGAAGATGACACCGGTCGTCAGGAACCCCTTCGCCACTGAAAAGGCGATGGAATTCTCGGTCCCTGACCAGATTGATTACCAGCCAGGCCCCTACGAGGATACGCTCGAGGAAGCCTATGAAATCACCCAGAAGCCGTTCGTATCCGCCGGGCTTCGCAACATTCAGCGCCAGCACCTGAAAAATCGCATGACGGTCTGGGAACGCATCAAAGTGCTGACGCAGAAAGCGCCAAAGGTGTTGTTTCAGAACTGGGGGCCGAACCTCGATGGCGCATCGCTGGTCACCGCCATCCTCGAGATTGAGGGCCGTGATGTCGCGCTGTATGGTCATGACTTCACGGTCCGCGCTGGTTCCATGGATGCCACTAACGGTAAGAAACTGGCGCGCCTGTACGAACTCGCCGGTGATCGCAAGATCCCGCTCATCGGCATGAACGATTCTTCCGGTGCGTTCGTCCCTGCCGGGGTTGGTGGTCTCGATGGTTATGCTGAAGCGTTCACTGCACTGCGCAAGATCAGCGGTGTCGTTCCTTCTATTATGTGCATGTTCGGCTTTAATGCCGGTGGCGGCAGCTATCTGCCCCGCCAGGGCAGCTTCCTGATCCAGCCAAAAGAGACCTTCTTCGGCCTGACCGGCCCGGGTGTCGTGAAATCCGTTCTGGGTGAAGACATCAGTGCCGACGACCTGGGTGGGCCGAAGGTTCACAGCCAGACCGGCGTCACCGACATCA
Organism: Gammaproteobacteria bacterium; assembly: GCA_038136715.1. Classification (GTDB taxonomy): domain Bacteria; phylum Pseudomonadota; class Gammaproteobacteria; order Pseudomonadales; family Azotimanducaceae; genus UBA9659. The sequence continues at coordinate 30,217 of JAYQAI010000006.1, forward strand.
CTGTTGAAGACGAAGTCACTGCCCTGCAGACCGCGCGCGAATTGATGCGCTACCTGCCGAGCAACAACTCAGAGATGTCGCCGTTCCAGCACACGTCTGATCCCATCGACCGCAAGACCTGGGATATTGACCTGCTGTTTAAGAAGGCTTTCAACTCACCCACCGGTTTCAATACGCCGTTCGACGTCAGCATCGTTATTCAGCAGATCTGCGACCACGGTGACTATTTTGAAATCCAGCCAGAACGCGCCCGTAACACGATCACCTGTTTCGGTCGCCTGGGTGGTCACGTGGTTGGCTTCGTCGCGAACAACTCAGCCGTCGGCTCAGGCCAGATCGACATAGACGCGGCCTACAAGAACGCCCGCTTCATCCGTTTCTGCAACCTTTACAATATCCCGGTCATCTTTATGGAAGACACCACTGGCTTCCTACCGGGCCGCGAACAGGAATCCGGTGGTATCGTCCAGGCCGGTCGCGCCATGCTCGACGCAATCATCGACCTGCGCACGCCCCGCTTCCTGGTACTGATCCGGAATGCTATCGGCGGCGCCTATGCGTCTTACAACAATTACCCGACGGGTGCCGACCTCGTTATCGCTCTGCCAACAACCCGCGTTGCCGTGATGGGACCGCCTGGTGTGGAATTCGTCTACAAAGATGAACTGCGCAAACTGCGCGGCAGTCTCAAGCAGCGTGTTGAGCAGGAAACGAAGGCGCTGGCGCAAGCTGGTGTCAAGGGTAAGAAACTGGAATCCGAAGCACAGGCCAAAGCAGCGAGCTGGCTTGCCGCTGAGGAAGCCAAGCTCGGCAAGCGCTATGAGAAGGAACTGATGAACCCGAAAGAGGCCCTGAGTCTGGGTTCGGTTTCACAAATCGTGATGCCGTCCGATCTGCGCCAGGTGCTGGCGGAACATATGGCGTTCCACCTGCGACATTATCAACCTACTCCGTTCGCTGGCACCCAGCGCGAATTCCATTAGGGGGCCAACATGTCGAATCAATGGTATCTGCGTAACCCCCTCGTCCATAAGAACCGGCGTCGTTCCGCGGGTTCTGACTGGGTCAGGACATTTGACTGCACGGACATGCGGCCGCTGATTATCTGTCGCGGCCCGATCCGCATGGAGGCCATGACAGTCTTTGAGGAAATGGGCATCACTGAGTATGGCATGCTCCTCTCGGAAAAAGACTCGATCACGTATGCCAACGCGCTCTCACCTGAGCTGCGCAAGCACATCAACCCGTCACGGGTGCACCGCGTCCAGGATTACACCGGCGCCACCAAGGAAGAGCGCAACGCGCGCATCGCCCAGATAGTCAAGATCGCGAAAGACAACGGCTACGACAGCATCTTCGCCGGCTACGGCTTCATGGCGGAAGACGAAGAGATGGTCTCCGCGATGGAGAAAGCGGGCCTGAACTTCCTCGGCCCGTGTTCCCGTACCGTCGAGTCCGCCGGCCGCAAGGACCTGGCCAAGAGAACGGCGCTGGAAGTCGATGTGTCAGTCACACCCGGCATCGACAACGCCACGACCCTGACGCTGCTGCGACTTTACCCGGACGAGAATGCCCTGCAGGGCGCCATCAAGAAACACGGCCTGAAAGTCAGCAAGTCCGCCATGGATGCCAGCGAGACGATCAACGAGAAAGCCGAGCTGGTCCTGGATGCCTCCTACTCGAAGGGCATCGATCTTTTCAGCATTGATCAGCTGGCCGAAACCCTGGCCGATGAAATCGGCAAGATCTTCAAAAAGAATCCCGATAACCGCATTCGCCTCAAGGCCATCGGCGGCGGTGGCGGTAAGGGTCAGCGTATCCTCGACGCGCCGAATCAATATAAAGGCAGCGCCGCGAAGAAGCTGGAACTCGCCAAGGAACCCGTCGCTCCGCTGCTGCGTGAGGTTCTCTCAGAAGTGAAAGCCACCGGTGTCGGTGACAATAAGAACGTGCTGGCCGAACTCAACGTTGAAACGGTACGCCACCTTGAGATTCAGGTGGTTGGCAACGGCGACTGGTGTATCACCATGGGAGGTCGTGACTGCAGTGTACAGATGAACGAGCAGAAGCTGCTCGAAGTCTCTGTCACCGAAGAGGAGCTGACCGAGGCGATCGCTGCCGCAAACACACCCGCCGCAAAGAAATCGCTTGAGACCGATCTGCGCATGCTGCGGGAAATGGAGGACGAGGGTTCTCGTTTCGGTGCCGCGGTCGGCCTTGATTCAGTCTCAACCTTCGAATGCATCATTGATCGCGACCGTCACTACTTCATGGAAATGAACACCCGGGTCCAGGTCGAGCACCGTGTCAGTGAGCTTTGCTACACCCTGCGGTTCACCAACCCAGAGGACGAAAACGACACCTTTACTGTCGACTCGATTGTCGAGCTGATGGTTCTGCTGGCACGGCACGGTTCACGGCTGCCAAAACCAACCCGGGAGCGCCGCGAACCGGCTTCGCTGGAAGCTCGAATGAACGCCACAGACCGGGCTCTTAAGCCCCACGCCGGCGGCATCATCACTCAGTGGTCAGACACGATCGAAGGTGAAATCCGTGACGACCAGGGCATTTGTCTGCACAACCCAGACACCGATGTCTTCATGAAATACCACCTCGCCGGCGCCTATGACTCGAACATTGCACTGCTGCTCAGTACCGGCGCCAATCGGGCTGAGTCATACGGCCAGATGGCCGAGATCCTGCGCCAGACCCGCCTCAGCGGCGAGAATCTCAGCACCAACATCGAATTTCTCTACGGCCTGCTCAACTGGTTGATCGGCAACGATGTTGAGGCAAGACCCGCCACCAACTTCGTACTGCCTTATCTCACTGCAGTCGGTCAGCTGAAAGCCGTGTCGAACAATATCGATATCGTCTACGCCTATAACGCGATTGAGAAAATGCATCTCACCCAGGACAGCAGCAAGGGCTACCAGGCAGCGGTATCAGCCATCTTCGCCCGCAAAGCGAGCCTGCTCGATCGCGCCATTACCCGACTGTTTGCTGAGCCGCACTACCTGTCCGGCTGGCTGGCGCTGAACCAGAAGCACTTCGAGATTTCGAAAGACGGTATCGAATGGGTTTCGAACCCAGTGCGCGTTCTTGCCGACCTCTACCACTATCTCAACATGGATGCGCGCGACGATCTGCCGGCGCTTTACGCCATCTGGGATCACGACGATGAACTGCTGACCGAAGCGGTCGCCTTCTACGATACACTGGAAGCGGAACTCGGCACGTCTGACTGGCAGGCACTGAACCGCGCTCTCAAGGGCAAGAAAGGTAAAGACTTGCTCGGCAAACGGCTTGAGGAAGTTCAGGCAGCCCACGCCGGCTATCAGCTCGGCCTCGAGATTCTGTCGATCCTGCCGTATGTCGGTAAACAGGCGGGCTTCTTTGATCTTAAGGTCACAGAGACACTGGCGATCGACATTCCAGCCGGTCTCCGTGACCGAGCAGCCCAGGAAGCTGCCTTTAAGCAACTTTCACCACCACCGGCGATTTCCGGGGACGAGATCACCGCGCCCACAGGCGGCATGTTTTATGCCCGCGAGGCACCCGACCAGCCGGCATTCGTTGAGGTCGGCCAGCACTTCGACGCCGGTGAACCGCTGTTCATCATTGAGGTAATGAAAATGTTCAACAAGGTCTATGCACCGTTTGCCGGCACGATTGATGAAATCCTGATCCAGGAAGACGCAACTATCGTTAAGAAGGGTGAGGCGGTGTTCAAGGTGACACCGGACGAAGAGATTGTGGTCGAATCCGAAGCTGAGATTCGGGCAGCGATCAAAGCACAGACAGACCAATTCCTGTCGTTCACAGGCTACCAATAAGAGGCTCGAACATGATTACCGCACTCGATCACATCGCAATCGCTGTACCCGACCTGGAGCGAGCCATTAACCGCTTCATGGAAGACTTCGGCATCACGTTTGAAGGCACCGAAGATGTTCTGGCTGCAAAGACAACGACTGCCTTCTTCCCGATTGATGGCACCTCCATTGAACTCGTGCACCCGCTCAACGGCGAAGGTCCGCTGGTCCAGCATCTCGAGAAGCGCGGCCCCGGCATTCACCACATCTGCTTTCGCTCAGACAACCTTGATGAGGACATCGTCCGACTGAAAGAGAAAGGTTACCAGTTCCTCTCGGAAGAGCCTTCCCTTGGCGCTCACAACACCCGCGTCATCTTCATTCACCCGAAGAGCTGCGACGGCGTGCTGATCGAGATCAACGAGTACCCAGAGGGGCACCACTAATGGCTGACTACAAGGCACCGAAATCGACCCTGCCGGAGTGGGAAGAGGCTGCGACCAAGCAGATGAAAGGCAAGCCGGTTGAGTCTCTCAACAAGGTGACGCCAGAAGGCATCGAAATGAAGGCGCTGTACACCAGCGCGGATACCGCCGACCTGCTCTATGCCGACACCCTGCCCGGCCTCGAGCCATTCATCCGCGGCCCGCAGACCACGATGTATGCCGGTCGTCCCTGGACGATCCGGCAGTATGCCGGCTTCTCGACTGCCGAAGAATCCAATGCCTTCTATCGTCAGTTGCTGGCGGAAGGTGGCCAGGGTATTTCTGTCGCTTTCGACCTTGCCACGCACCGTGGCTACGACTCTGATCATGAGCGTGTTGAGCACGACGTCGGCAAGGCCGGTGTTGCCATCGATTCTGTCGAGGATATGAAGATCCTGTTCGACGGCATTCCCCTCGACCAGATCTCTGTCTCGATGACCATGAATGGTGCTGTACTGCCAATTCTGGCGGGTTACATCGTTGCCGCCGAGGAACAGGGCGTTGCGCAGTCTCAGCTCTCCGGCACGATCCAGAACGATATCCTGAAGGAGTTCCTGGTACGCAACACTTACATCTACCCGCCGGAACCGTCGATGCGGATCATCGGTGACATTATCGCGCACTGCACCGAGAACATGCCGCGCTTTAATACGATCTCAATTTCCGGCTACCACATGCAGGAAGCGGGCGCTGACTCAGCACTCGAGATGGCCTATACGCTGGCAGATGGTAAGGAGTACATCCGCACTGCGCTGGCGGCCGGTCTCAAGATCGATGACTTTGCCCCACGCCTGTCGTTCTTCTGGTGCATAGGCATGAACTTCTACATGGAGATTGCCAAGTTGCGCGCCGCGCGCATGCTCTGGGCAAAAATCGTCGACGAGTTCGCGCCGCAGAATCCACGCTCGAAAATGCTGCGCACACACTCACAGACGTCCGGCTGGTCGTTGACCGAGCAGGATCCTTACAACAACGTGGTTCGCACGACTATCGAAGCCATGGCAGCGGTTTTCGGCGGTACCCAGTCACTGCACACCAATGCGCTGGATGAAGCCATAGCCCTGCCCAGCGAGTTTGCCGCCCGTATCGCGCGCAACACGCAGCTGGTGATTCAGGAAGAAACCGGTATCACCGATGTCATCGACCCGTGGGGCGGCAGTTACATGATGGAGTCGCTGACTCAAAGCATCGCTGACCGGGCCTGGGAGCTGATCGAGGAAATCGAGGAGCACGGCGGCATGGCCAAGGCGATCGAGACCGGCCTGCCAAAGCTCCGCATTGAAGAAGCCGCTGCCCGCAAGCAGGCATTGATCGATCGCGGTGAGAACGTCATCGTTGGTGTTAATAAGTACCAGCAGGAGAACCAGGACGAGGTCGATATCCTTGAGATCGATAACACGGCTGTACGCAAAGCACAGCTGGCTCGCCTCGCCCAGATCAAAGGTGATCGTGATCAGTCTGCCGTCGATACGGCACTGGCGGATATCAAGGCGGCCGCTGAATCCGGCAACGGCAACCTGCTGGCACTGTCTATCGAAGCCATTCGGGCCAGGGCCACCGTCGGCGAAGTCTCGTCTGCGATGGAGTCCATCTTTGGCCGCTATGAGGCCGAAGCGAAAACCACCCAGGGGGTTTATGGCAGCTTCTACCAGGAAGACGATGGCTGGCAGAGCATCAAGCAGCGCGTCGAGCAGTTTGAATCTGATCATGGCCGACGTCCACGCATGCTCGTCTGCAAGATGGGCCAGGACGGCCACGACCGCGGTGCCAAGGTAATCGCCACGGCATTTGCTGATGCGGGATTCGACATTGACCTGTCGCCCATGTTCTCGACGCCTGCAGAGGTCGTCCGCCAGGCGATTGAAAACGACGTGCACGTGATTGGCGTTTCGAGTCAGGCCGCCGGTCATAAAACCATGGTGCCAACACTCATCAACGAGCTGCAGAAAGCGGAAGCCAGTGATATTGCGGTCATCATAGGTGGCGTCATTCCGAAGCAGGACTATGACTTCCTGCAACAGGCAGGTGTTAAAGGTGTCTTCGGCCCAGGCACACCGATTCCCCAGGCTGCTGATGAGGTGCTTGGTGTTATCGAAGCCTCGGCCTGATGGCCCCGACCGGGCCCTCACTGGAAACGCTGACCAGCGGCAACCGGCGTGCCCTGGCCAAGTCCATTACGCTGGTTGAGAGCAAACGTCCGCAGGACAGGCAAGCCGCCACCACGCTGATTGAGTCTGCGCTGCCGCATACCGGTAGAAGCCTGCGAATCGGTATCTCAGGGGTACCCGGCGTCGGCAAATCAACTTTTATTGAATCCTTCGGTCTGCACCTGATATCAGCGGGCAAGCGCGTCGCGGTGCTTGCCGTTGATCCCAGCTCACCGGTTGCCGGCGGCAGTATCCTCGGCGACAAGACCCGCATGGCTGAGTTATCCCGCGCTGAGGCAGCTTTCATTCGCCCTTCCCCGTCCGCAGGTGTCATGGGTGGCATCGCGCAGCGAACACGGGAAGCCATCCTGCTCTGCGAGGCAGCCGGATACGATGTCATCCTGATAGAGACAGTCGGAGTAGGCCAGAGTGAGGTCGAAGTCCACGGCATGGTCGACTTCTTCATGCTGCTCATGGTGCCGAATGCGGGCGATGACCTGCAGGGAATCAAGCGCGGGATTACCGAACTGGTGGACGGGGTTGTCATCAACAAAGCCGATGGCGAATCCCTGGGACTGGCCATGCAGACCAAGCAGTTCTACCAGTCTGCATTCAGCATTTTTCGTACCCAGGATGCCTGGAAACCGCAGATCATGACGTGCTCAGCCCTGAAGCGAGAAAATCTCGATGCTGTCTGGGAGATGATCTGCCAGTTCGAAGCCCAGGCCAGAGAATCCGGCAGCCTTACACAGCGCCGCGCCAAACAGAACATCGTCTGGCTGAAGAAGCTTATCAGCACAGAGCTGGAGGCCCGCATTCTCGCCAGCGAGGAAGTGAAGCAGTCTTACCCCGAGCTGGAAGCCCAGGTGGCGGCCGGTGAACTAACGCCTTTCAGCGCCGCGAGCCAGATCCTCGGCATGGTTTTCAAATAGCGGACTAGTTCTCGGCAACCGGGCTCAGCGTACTGCAGGCACGCACGATCGCCACGGCTGCGGCGTCGGAGGCCGCATTGCGAATGTTCTTGAGGACGCAGTTCGCTGCATCGGGGCTCATTTCTGGCATCGAACGATGCATTCCCTTGCGCATCGCATGCGGTGGATGCGGCATGCCGGGTGCCCTGGCATGGAATTCGTTCGGCGCTGCCACATACGTTTCGACATCAACCTCGCCATCATGGATTCTTTTGACAACGACATGCACGTTGCCTTCGTCGCCGCTGATGGCCTCAACCTTTTCAATGATTTCTTCGATGCGCTCATCACGCTCGCCGTCACCGGCAATGACAATACGTTGCTGAGCGACCTTTTCGCTTTCAGCTGCCGCTGAGAGCGCGAAGAGCAATCCTGCGGAAATAATCAAATACTTGTGCATCAAAGATTCTCCTTTAAAGTCAATGCGATGGTTAGATGCAGCCGGCAATAGTGTGCCAGATGTTTGAACCAGCCACATCCAATCAAACAATCAGAGCGTTCACCGCCAACGACAACTGACCTGATTTTTTATATTCTTGTCTCAGCGTCAAAGCAGCATACAACGGAAATCCGAGATATCCAGCCATGTAATATTCGGTTGAACCGATTTCTGAACAGCGGCGTAAAGATACCATGCTCTATTTCAGACAAAGTGACAGCACGGCCAATTACGGTCAGTGGGCCGGAGCCACGCAGCGGCAACAACATCAGCTGACGGCCGGGGCAAGGTAACGATGGCCAGGGTAGCGGTGGTGGGCAGCGGCATCTCAGGCCTGACAGCCGCCTATTACCTGCAGCGCAAACACGATGTCACCGTCCTGGAAGCTGACCACAGACCCGGCGGACACACGCACACGCATACCATCGAAATCGACCACCAGCGCATTAATGTCGACACCGGCTTCATCGTCTTCAACGATCGAACCTACCCGAATTTCATCAAACTGCTGGACGAACTTGGCGTCTCTGCCGAAGCGACCGAAATGAGTTTCAGCGTGAGCGGCAATGGCCTTGAGTACAACGGTCACAACCTGAACACACTCTTCGCCCAAAGGCGCAATCTGTTCCGCCCGAGCTTTCTCCGTATGGTCAAAGACATTTTGCGCTTCAACAGCGAGGCGAGGCAGCTGAGCGAGCAGGAAGCCCAGATGGATACAGGCACATACCTGGCCCGCCAGGGCTACAGTGACGCCTTCAGTGACCAGTACCTGCTACCGATGGCAGCAGCAATCTGGTCTACCGGCAGCGAACCCATCAAGAAGTTTCCCATCGCTGCACTGGTCAGCTTTTTTGAACACCATGGGCTGATGGATTTGAAGAACAGACCACAGTGGCGGGTCGTCGATAACGGCTCCGCCAGCTATGTCAGAAAACTGACTGGAGTGCTGCAAGACCTTCGGGTTGGCTGTGCTGTGCAGCAGGTCGAGCGAACCCCAGATAAGGTCATCGTCAAAACCCCGGCCGGGCCAGAAAACTTCGACCACGTGGTGCTGGCTGTTCATAGTGACCAGGCGCTCAAGCTGCTGGCCGACCCATCGCATGCCGAGACTGCCGTACTTGGCAGCATGAAGTACACGCGCAATGAGGTGAAGTTGCATACTGACGCCACCATCATGCCGCGGCGGCGACGCGCGTGGGCCAGCTGGAATTATCACCTGGAGCGAGCGAGCGACCAGGCCGCTCTTACTTACTACATGAACAGGCTGCAACATCTGCCGGTCTCGACACCCGTACTGGTCACCCTGAACGACCCGGGCAACATCGACGAGACAAAAGTCCTTAGGCGGGTTGAATACGAGCACCCTTTCTATGACCAGTCGATGCTTGCTGCCCAGTCTCGCTGGAGCCAGATCTCCAGCGCCAACCGGACCTACTACGCTGGTGCGTACTGGCGCAACGGGTTTCACGAAGACGGCGTCGTCAGCGCCCTGCGCGTCTGCCGCCAGTTAGGTGTGCCGGTATGCTGAGCCGACTTTATGAAGGCCAGGTAAGCCACCACAGAAATGAACCCGCACATGGGTTCTCTTACCCCGTATGGTATGCATGGCTTAAGCTGGACGAAATCGAACAGGTCTGCGGCATCAGCCCCTGGTTATCTCAGGGTCGTCTTAACTGCCTCAGTTTCCACCGCGAGGACTACCTGCCCGGCAAGGCGTCGCTGCAGGATTCGGTGATAAATCTCATCAAAGAGCGGACCGGCGCAACCTTCAGCGGCGACATCTTTCTTTTGACGACGTTGCGCCAGATTGGCTACACCGTCAATCCGATCAGTCTGTTTTACTGCTTCGAGAGAGACGCAGCCAAGCCAACCTGGGTACTCGCCGAAGTTAACAACACACCCTGGGATGAGCGTTACACCTATGTGCTTGAGCCTGACCAGGCTGGCGATTCGCTCATACCGAAAAACTTCCACGTTTCACCGTTTATGCCGATGGACACGCAGTACGAATTCACACTGCCTGCGCCTGGCGATCAACTGACCGTGGGCATACGTGTTAAGCAATCTGACAAGCACCTGTTCGATGCCAGCCTCAACCTGAAAGCGCTCAGCATGACCCGCGGTAATCTGCATCGTCTGCTGTGGCAGCACCAATGGCACTCGGCGAAAACGACTTTACGAATCTATTACCAGGCACTTGTTCTCAAGCTGAAGAACGCCAGGTTCTTCGCTCACCCCAAGCGCCAGGCCAATAACAAGCAAGATCTGAGGGAAACAACAATATGAAGACAAGTTCAATAAGCAGCGCTGGCTTTCGAGCACCGACGCTACCGCGAAGGCGGGACTTTACGACCATGGTCGTGCACCGGCTGTTGCAAGGCATCAGGTTCGGCACACTCACTGTGGTCGAACACGGCCAGCAGCGCACCTTTGGCGACGGTGACGCACCACACTGCCGCGTCGAGGTTAAATCCCCGGCAGTTTACGGCAAGATCCTCTCAGCCGGCGCAATCGGCGGCGCAGAGGCCTATATGGACGGCGACTGGACCACCGACAACCTGACGGGCTTGATCCGCCTGCTACTCAAAAACCGAGCAGTGCTCGAGAAAATGCAGTCGAAAATGTCCTGGCTAAGCCGCCTGGGCCATCGGCTCCACCACTATTCAAGACGAGACACGATCCAGGGCAGCCGACGCAACATTGCCGAGCACTACGACCTCGGCAACGACTTCTTCAGGCTTTTTCTTGACCCGACCATGATGTATTCATCGGGCATTTTCAAACAAAAAACTGATTCCATGGAACAGGCCTCACTGCACAAGCTCGACATTATCTGCAGAAAACTCGGACTCCAACCCGGGGACCATCTGCTTGAAATCGGGACCGGATGGGGCGAACTGGCCAAGCACGCCGCACAGCACTTCGGCTGCCAGGTAACGACAACAACCATCTCCGAAGAACAGCATCGCCACGCGCTCGACAAGATTGAGGCGGCTGGCCTCAGTGATCGAGTGACCGTGCTCAAGCAGGACTACCGTAACCTGACAGGTCGCTACAACAAGCTGGTTTCCGTCGAAATGATTGAGGCCGTCGGCCTTGAAAACCTGCCAACCTTTTTCGAGACGTGCGCCAGATTGCTCACGGATGACGGCATGATGCTCTTGCAATCGATCACGATTGCCGATCAGCGCTATGAGGCTGCAAGTCGATCTGTCGACTTCATCCAACGCTACATCTTCCCCGGCGGGGCTCTTCCCTCTGCCTCGGTGCTGCTCAGCACCGCGAGTCGATCGAGCGACCTGCGCGGTTATGCGCTGGAGGACATTACCGAGCACTACGCAGAGACACTGCATCGCTGGCGTCAGGCTTTCCTGTCTGCCCTGCCGCAGGTCAGGCAAATGAATTTCGACACACACTTCATCCGGATGTGGGATTACTACCTCGCTTACTGCGAAGGCGGATTCCTTGAACGCGCCATTGGCTGTGTCCACGTGCAGTTTCACAAACCAGCATTCAGCAGGAGCCTGTCATGAAGACCGCTATCAACATTGCTGAATCAGGTTATGCACCGGATTACCTGACCCGCAAGGGTATCCAGCTGCTGTTAAGAGATCGATTGAAGAAACAAAAACTGACTGACCTGAACGAGGTGGTAAACCAGATGAGCCAGGGACCCCTGGCACTGCACACTGCGTCGGCGAATCAACAGCACTACGAAGTCCCAGCGCGATTCTTCGAAATCATGCTGGGAAACCAGTTGAAATACAGCTGCAGTTATTACGATGACGAGGACAGCTCACTCAATCAAGCCGAAGAGGCGATGTTGAGACTGAGCATGGACCGCGCTGCACTTGATGACGGCATGGATATCCTCGAGCTCGGCTGCGGTTGGGGGTCCCTGACACTGGCAATGGCAAAGACCTATCCCAATAGTCGAATTACTGCCGTGAGCAACTCGAGCAGTCAGCGCGCCTTCATCGAGGCCAGAGCGCAGGACCAGGGCTTTTCTAATGTCTCAGTCATAACCTCCGACGTGAATGACTTTCGGACGGCATCGAGCTTTGACCGCGTGGTCTCAATAGAGATGTTCGAACATCTGCGCAACTATCACCTCTTGTTCGAACGCGTCGCATCATGGCTGAAACCCGAGGGCAGACTGTTTTTCCATATATTCTGCCATCGCCATTCACCCTATTTTTTCAGCAATGACACAGACGCTGACTGGATGGCCCGCCACTTCTTTACCGGCGGCACCATGCCCTCCTGGGATCTGCCTCTGATGTTCGATCAACACCTGCAACTGGAGCATCGCTGGCAGGTTAACGGCCGCCACTACGCACAGTCCTGTCGAGACTGGCTCAACAATCTCGACAATCACCAGGCAGAGGCATTAGCTGCGTTGAGCGAGGGCGACAACCCGGAAAACGTCACCCGTCAGTACCACCGCTGGCGCATGTTTGTCATGGCCTGCGAGGAGCTTTTCGCCTGGAACGAAGGCAACGAGTGGTTCGTCGGTCACTACCTGCTTAAACCCGCCGACCAGTAAAGCTGTCACGTGTTCAGGGTTGCGTAACACCGACAATACTGACGTAGGCACCATCCGCGTCGCGGACAACCTCATGGGTTTCAAGCACCGCGGCCGGACTGATCCCGCCCATGATGTGCGGAAACAGTTCGTCGTCCGCACCCTCGAAATCGGGCTGTATATCACCAACGGGTGCGGTGCCCTCGAATATGGTCGTCACACCGGTCTGCGCCAGGCTGTCGACCGTCATTCGCAGGCAGTACCACTGGCCCTCAACTTCCGGGTAGAAATGGTTTGCAACATTCAGCAGCTTGTCGGGGTTCGATGTACCGTGTGTGAAACCGTCAACCTGGTAGGTGGGCGGATAATAGACGGTCCCGGATGCGACTGCTGCATCCCAGAGCGTGGCCTGCACCAGGTGAAAGACATAGGGGTGGGGCGACACGCCCCCCGGATTTTGTCCGGGTTGCTCGGCGCTGGCATGGAACACGGCGCACTGGAAAAACAGGATCGTGAAAACTACTTGTCGAAGTCGTCGCACGGATTGGTACCTCACGTTTACTGATAAAGACCCTATTTCAACGAAACTGGTCACAACTTGCAAAAAACCTGATCACGCGACCCTGCTTCACGCTGTCGAGCCGATCGCCACAAGCTTGACACCACAGCAACTATGAAAGATCGTTTGGTCCAGTGAAAACCTCTCAGCAAAAGTGAACTCATGAGAACATTAACCGACCTGATTCCACCTGAAGCGCTCGACTTTGACCCGGAAAAACTCGCGAGTCGCTATGAAGAAGAGAGATCCAAGAGAATTCGCGAGGACGCCGAGGCTCAGTTTGTCGAGATCACCAATGAATCCCCGTTCGCCGACAAGTACCTGATCGACGACCCCTACGCTGAGCCGCTGGAACGCGATCCGATCAGGGATGAAACCGAGGTCATCATCATCGGTGGCGGCTGGGTCGGCATGATGACGGCAGCCAGGCTTAACCAGGCGGGCGTGACCGACGTACGTATCATCGAAAGTGGCGCGGATTTCGGCGGCACCTGGTATTGGAATCGTTATCCCGGCGCGCAGTGTGATATCGAATCTTACAGCTACTTACCGCTGCTCGAGGAAACCGGCTACATCCCGAAACTGCGCTTTTCTTACGCCCCGGAAATTTATGAACACGCCCAGCGCATCGGCCACCATTTTGACCTGTATCGGAACGCGGTGTTCCAGACCTGGGTTACTGAACTGCGCTGGTCAGAAGACGAATCAAAGTGGATCATCTCCACCAATCGCGGTGATGAGATGCGGGCACGCTACGTCTGCATGGGCACCGGACCCGCGAACCGACCGCGTCTGCCAGGTATTCCCGGCGTCGAAGATTACGCCGGCCATTCATTTCATACCTGCCGCTGGGACTACGATTACACCGGCGGCGGCCCCGAAGGCAATCTTGATAAGCTCAAGGACAAGAAAGTCGCCATCATCGGCACAGGCGCCACCGCGGTGCAGTGTGTTCCGGCACTGGGTGAAAGTGCGCAGCACCTCTATGTCATTCAGCGCACCCCCTCCTCGGTCGACGAAAGAAACAACACGCCTACGGATCCTGACTGGGCAGCGAGCCTTGAGCCGGGCTGGCAGGCCACGCGCCAGAAGCGCTTTGGTGAAGCCATCCTTGGTCTCGCCGACTACCCGGAATTCGCTGATGACGGCTGGACCCGGCTTACCCGTAACCTTCGCGAACTGGCTGAGCAGGCCGGCGCCGAGCCTGGCGAGACCATTCACGGACTGACCCAGCTGGCGGACTTCAAGACCATGGAAGAGATTCGCCGGCGAGTCGATGAGACAGTGAAAGATCCGGCGCTCGCAGATAAGCTCAAGGCCTACTACAACCAGTACTGCAAGCGCCCAACGTTTAACGAGAATTACCTCGATACGTTTAACCGGCCCAATGTGGAGCTGATCGACGTCAGCGATTCGAAAGGCATTGATCGCATTACTGAGAAGGGCTTTGTTGCCAACGGTATCGAATACGAGGTGGACTGCATCGTGTATGCCAGCGGTTTTGAAATCACCAGCAGCTACGAGCGGAGGGTAGGCATCCCGGTTTACGGTATTGACGGTGAGTCTATTTATGACCACTGGCAGGAAGGCATGCGCACGATGCACGGCCTGATGTCACGGGGTTTTCCTAACCTCTTTATGTGTGGCGGCCTCTTTGTGTTCCAACTCGGTGCCAACTATGCCTACGGTGTTGATGTCCAGGCGGAGCATGTCGCCTATACCATTCGTGAACTAGAGAAACGCGATGTCAAAGTCGCTAACGTTACTGCTGAAGCCGAGCAGGCCTGGATCGATGACCAGCTGAGCAGCGGCGCTGCCCAGGCGCAGTTGGTCCTGGGTGGATCACCAGGCAGCTGCACGCCGGGCTACTACAACCAGGAAGGCGCGAGCCAGCGTTATCGTAATGTGCGGCTTGAATCCTATGGCAAAGGGCTCGGCGCTTACCGCAAGGTGCTGCGGGATTGGCGCAGCTCAGATGACCTGGGCGGACTTGAACTGACGCACTAGGGCGCGCGGCCAGTTACCAGCCAGGCTGCAGCTCGCATCGTCACACCACTGTCGCCGAGATGGGCAGCAAAGGCCTCTCGAACCGCTGCGGTCGCTTTCAGCCCGGTTTCCTCGTCACCAGATTCAAGCAGGGCAGATAGCGGACCAATCTTTTTCTGGAACGCCATGAGTTCATCAAGGTGATTGCCGAGGTGCAGATCTCTCTCGACAGACTCGATGTTGATGTCGACCAGGCCCGCTTCTTCCAGCACGTTCCGAGTACGCACCGGGTCAGCCATGGAGAATGGCCCCGGGGCGGCCGGATCCGGCGCGGGTGTGTCCGCGGGCATAAACGGGGCAACTGCTGCGCCGGCGACCGCCAGCCAGGGATTGTCCTGCGGCGCCTGCCAGCAGAGGTAAACAAGCCGACCACCTGGTCTGAGGGCGGCCCTGATGTTCTGAAAGGCGGCTATAGGATCTGAGAAAAACATGACGCCGAAACGACTGAAAACCACGTCGTGTTCGGCGTCGTAGGCTTCGATCGCGGCATCCGCGACCGAGAACCGGACGCTGGCCCCGCCATGGTCCTTGGCATTGGCGCGCTCAATCATGCGCTGAGAAATATCGACACCCCAGACAGAAGCGCCATCAGCAGCAAGTTCCAGGCTGGTCGTACCGCATCCACAGCCAATATCGATAACTTTATCGCCGGCACCAGGCCCCGCGCGTTCAATGCCAACCTGCGAGATCGGCGCCAGCATCCGGTCAATATAATCCTCTACTGAAACCCAGGCGGTGCCCATGCGGCCGTTCCAGAGGTCTGCCTGTTCCTGATTGCTCATCTTTATGACTCCCGAATTACGCCCGATGTTTATCTGGGCCAGTGACCGGGGTTGAACAACATCCCCATTTCGCTGCAAACGTGCCATGATAGCTGCCTCAACTAGTCGAGGGGAGTAAAAAATGAGCGCTCAAACTGAAGAGAAGCCGTTCTGGCTCAAGGACAACTTTGCACCGGTTTTCGAGGAGGTCACCTACACAGACCTCGAGGTCACCGGCGAAATTCCACGCGAACTGAACGGTCGCCTGCTTCGCAACGGTGCCAATCCACAGACCGGCTGGTCGGCCCACTGGTTCCTCGGCAACGGTATGCTGCACGGCGTCGACATTCACGACGGCAAAGCCAACTGGTATCGCAACCGCTACGTCAAGACCCCTTTATATGAAAACAAGGATATGGATCCCATGCAGACGCTGGGTGACATGTCTTACTCGGCAGCAAACACTCACATTATTCACCATGCCGGCAAGATCCTGGCACTGGAGGAAGGCCACTGGCCTTTCGAAGTTTCGGAGGAGCTTGAGACGGTTGGCCCCTACAACTATGGCGGCAAACTGCAGGGTCCGATGACCGCACACCCGAAGACCTGCGGTGAAACTGGTGAACTGCTCTCGTTTTCTTACGGGATGGCAGAGCCCTATGTCACTTACCACCGCACCTCAGCCGATGGTGAGATGCTGCAGGTTGAGCCTATCACTGTGAAAGGCGCGACAATGGTGCATGATTTCAACATCACGCGGAATCACGTCATCTTCATGGACCTGCCGGTTATCTTTGACTTCGCGAAGCTGGAGAACGGCATCCCCATTGCCTGGAGTGACGACTATGGCGCCCGCCTTGGTGTTATGCCGCGTGACGGCAGTGACGCCGACGTACGCTGGTTCGACATTAATCCCTGCTACGTTTATCACCCCATGAATGCCTGGGAAGAAGGCAGCAACATCTTTATTGACGTCTGCCGCATGGAAACTCACATGAAGCCGGGGGTGAGTTCACCGCCTCTGCTTTATCGCTGGAAGATTGATCTCGAGGCCGGCACGGTCAGCGAAACCCAGATGGACGAGCGTTCGGTTGAGTTCCCGCGCGTCTGTGATACCAGGGTTGGCCTGAAAAACCGTTACGGTTATGCAGCGGCCTTCATGGGCGGCATGCCCTGCGCCGAGGGTTACATGAAGTACGACATGGAGACGGATTCAAGTTCGTTCCATGATCTGCAGGGCGGCCAGGGCAGCGAGCCCGTTTTCGTTAAGGACCCCAACGGCAAGCACGAGGATGACGGCTGGGTGCTGAGTTATGTCTACCAGCCTGAGATTAACCAGAGCGAAGTCCGCATCGTTGACTCAAGAGCCTTCGACAAGGAACCTGTTGCAAGAATCCATCTGCCCGTCCGGGTCCCGGCTGGCTTTCACGGCAACTGGGTCCCCGATAACTACTAAACAAAAGCTCAAGTGCCGTTCACGACGGCCTGGTCGACCGGTATTGGGGCCCGCAGCGACGTCAGTTGGGCGAGGATCGCTATGGCGATTTCTGCGGGCGTCTTACTGCCAATAGAAAGCCCGACCGGGCCATGCAGGCGATCGATCTCGGCATCAGTCAGGTCAAGCACCTTCAGGCGTTCGCGCCGCTTGGCCGAAGTGCGCGTCGAGCCCATGGCACCAACAAAGTAGGCCTCGGTCTTCAGGGCTTCCATCAGCCCCATGTCATCTATCCGTGGGTCGTGCGTCAGGGCAACGATTGCGGTGGCCGGGTCACTGCCGTAGGCCTTCACCGCGTCATCAGGCATATCGTTGACGAGTTGGACACCTTCGACGGGCCACTGTTCGATCAGCTC